>JBJOKE010000081.1:0-55284 GCA_046046245.1 Pseudomonadota bacterium
GGCGTCCGCGGCGCCGCCGCCGGGCCAGCCCGGCCGCGCGCGCGCCAGGGCACGGTCGTAGTCGAGCCGGCGGGCCGGGTCGCTCAGGACCGCGTAGGCCTCGTTGATCAGGGCCGCCCGCTGCGGGTCGCCGCCGAGGTCGGGGTGCGCGCGGCCGCGCTGCATCAGCGCGCGCCAGCTGGCCTTGATGACCTCCGCCGGCGCCTCGGGCTGGACGTGGAGGATGCGGTAGTGGTTGCGGCGCTCGGGCGTCATGGTCGGACCGGACGAGATGTGACGCCGCGATCGGCGCGGCGGGGCGGCGGGTCGAGGGACCCGGGCCGGACGGTGCCACCACGCGATGTCGTCCGTCGAGGAAGCACGACACGTCCTCGTGCGCAGGGCGCGGGTCGAGGCGGCGCAGGATCGCCGCCTCGACCCCGTCGTCCGCCCGGCCATCGCCGTCGTGCGAGGGGTCGGCACGGCGGGGGGCGGAGAGCGGCGGCCGGGTCTCGCGTCGGCTGCCGAGGCGGGCGAGCGGGCGGGCTATGATCGGAGCTCGACGGCTTCACTGGGGAGACGCGCCGTGATCGTGGTCCACCACCTGAACGACTCGCGCTCGCAGCGCGTGCTCTGGCTGCTCGAGGAACTGGGCGTGCCGTACGAACTGCGCCACTACGCGCGCGACGCGACCACTCGGCTCGCGCCGCCCGAACTGGCCACGGTGCACCCGCTCGGCAAGTCGCCGGTCGTCGAGGACGACGGCCGCGTGGTCGCCGAGTCCGGCGCGATCGTCGACTACCTGGTGCGCCGCCACGGCGGCGGCCGGCTGCAGCCCGACCCGGCCACGCCCGCCTACGACGACTACCAGCACTGGCTGCACTACGCCGAGGGCTCGGCGATGCTGCCGCTGATGCTGCATCTCTACGTGTCTCGGCTCGGGCCGGCGGGCGCGCCGCTGCACCCTCGGATCGAGGGCGAGATCGCGAACCACCTCGGCTACGTCGACGGCGCGCTGCGCGATCGCGCATTCCTCGTCGGCGACGAGCTCAGCGGTGCCGACGTGCAGATGAGCTTCGTCGGCGAGGTCGCCGGTGCCTACGGCAAGCGCGGTGCGTATCCCGAGCTCGACCGCTGGACCCGCGCGTTCCAGGCGCGGCCGGCCTACCGGCGCGCGCTCGAGCGCGGCGGGCCGTACCGTTTCGCCGCCGGAGAAGCCCGATGACCGCGCTCGGCCTGTTCCACGTCGCGATCCGCACCGCCGACCTCGAGGCCACGCGGGCGTTCTACGCGCAGGTGCTCGGGCTCGTCGAGGACGAGCGGCCGCCGATGGCCTTCCCCGGCGCCTGGCTGCGCCCGCCGGTGGCCGGGGCGCCCGCGATCCTGCACGTCTACGCGGGCGAGGCCGCGACCGGCAGCGAGGGCGCCGTGCCCCGCGGCGGCGGCGCGGTCGACCACGTGTCGCTGACGGTCACCGGTTTCGAAGCGCTGCGCGAGCGCGTGCGCGCGCTCGGCCTCGACTGGCGCGAGCAGTGCCGGCCCGGCCGCCCGTACCAGCTGTTCGTGTTCGATCCCTCGGGGATCCTGCTCGAGCTGACCTGCGACGACCGCGCCGAGACCGTCCCGCAGCCCACGCCCGGCAAGGCCTACCGGGCCGGATGGCGCGACTGGTTCCGGCCGGAGGACTATCGCCGCTTCTCGTCGCGGTCCTGAGCCGACGCGCGCTCAACCCGCCGGCGCGATCCAGCCGCGCATCTCGCGCTTGAGGAGCTTGCCGTTCGCGTTGCGCGGCAGCGGCGCGTCGCGCAGGCCGATGGTCTCGGGCACCTTGTAGTCGGCGAGGCGCTCGGCGCAGAAGCGCCGCATCGACTCGGCCAGCGCGGCCGCCTCGAGACCGCAGGCGCGGCGCGCGGCGGCGTCCATGTGGACGAAGGCATGGACGCGCTCGCCGAGCACCGGGCAGGGCACGCCGACGGCGGCCGCCTCGATCACGCCCGCGTAGCCCACCAGCGTGTTCTCCACCTCGACCGACCAGATCTTGTAGCCGCCGCGGTTGATCATGTCCTTCTTGCGGTCGTAGATCCGCACGAAGCCGTCGGCGTCGACCGAACCGAGGTCGCCCGAGCGCCAGCAGCCGCCGACGAAGCCGGCGGCCGTGGCCTGCGGGTTGTCCCAGTAGCCGCGCACGATCATCGGCCCGCCGATCAGCAGTTCGCCGGTCTCGCCGGGCGGCACCTCGCGACCGTCGTCGTCGACGACCACGATGTCGCAGCAGGCGACCGGGCGGCCCACGCTGTCGAGGTACGCGGCCTGCTCGCCGATCGGCATGATCGTCGCGGGCGACGTGGTCTCGGTCGAGCCGTAGGCGTTCATCGGAATCATGCCCGGCAGCTTCGCGGCGAGCGCCTCGATCGTCGAGCGCGGCATCGGCGCGCCGCCGTAGCAGCCGATCCGCCAGGCCGACAGGTCGTGCGTGCCGAAGTCGGGCTGAAGCAGGCACAGCGCGTACATCGCCGGCACGAGGATCGTGTGCGTGATCCGCTCGCGCGCGGCGAGCGCTAGGAACTCGGGCGCCTTGAACTGCGGGATCACCACCAGCGTGCCGCCGGTGCGCCACATCGTCGTGATCATCGCGACCAGGCCGGTCACGTGGCTCGCAGGCACCGCGAGCGCGGAGCGTTCGTCGGGGCCGAGCCGCATGTGGCGCTCGTAGTGGATCGACGAGTGGACGATGCCGAGGTTCGAGAGCATCGCGCCCTTCGGCCGGCCGGTCGTGCCCGAGGTGTAGAGGATCACCGCGGTGTCCTCCTCGGCGGCGGGCGCGGGCTCGTGCAGCGGCGTGCGGGACGTGTCGGCCGCGCGCGCGCCGGCCGCGCTCGCGGGCAGGCGCAGCCGCAGCGCCGGCGTGTCGGCCGGAGCGGGCAGGCGGTCGGCGAGCTCGTCGTCGAAGACGATGGCCGTCGCGCCGCACTGGCCGAGCACGTAGGCGAGGCCCGGGCCCTGCTCGCGGACCGAGACCGGCACCGCGATCGCCGCGAGCCGCAGGATCGCGAGCAGCACGATCACGCCCTCGGGCCGGTTCGAGGTCAGCAGCACCACGCGGTCGCCGCGCCCGATGCCGTCGGCCGCGAGCGAGGCGGCGAGCCGGCCGGCCGCCTCGTCGAGCTCGGCCCAGCTCCAGCGCCGCGCGCCGCAGACCATCGCCTCGCGCGCCGGCCCGCGCGCGAGCGAGCGCTCGAACATCGCGTGCACGGTCGGCGGGCGGTCGGCGTAGCAGCGGACCACGCGGTCGCCGAAGTGCGTCTCGCGGCGCAATCCGTCGGTCGGGGCGGGGATCGGTGCGTCGGTCATCGGTGCGTCTCCTCGTCGTCGGATCGTCGCGGCCCCGGGGCGGCGAGCCCAGGATGGTAAGGCAGCATGCGGCGGGCCGACCCCAGGCCGGCAGCGGGTGCGATCGCCGTGCGCGCTCCCATGGCGTCCCCATCGGAAGAACCGGAATGCCCGTCGTCTGGACCCTGTCGGCCGTGCTGCATGGCTACGTGGCGGTTCGGCTGCTGCCCGAGTGGCTCGCATGGCCCGCGGCGGCGGCGGCCCTCGGCGCGCTGCTGCTGGCACAGGCGCTGCTGCTGCCCGCAGGCCTGCGCACGCTGCGGCGCCGTGCGGACGGCCGGCACGCCGCGCTCCACTGGGCCGGCATGATCGCGCTGGGCGCGCTCTCCAGCCTCGTCGTCCTGACGCTGCTGCGGGATGCGGGGCTCGCGCTCGCGTACGCGCTCGACGCGCTTCGGCCGGGCACGGTCGCGCTCGACGCGGTGTCCCGCACCACCGCGATCGCGGTGCCGCTGCTCGGTGCGGGCGCGAGCGCCTGGGGTTTCGTCGCGGCGCGGCGGACCGCACGCATCGTCGACGTCGAGATCCCGATCGCGGGTCTGCCCGCCGCGTTCCACGGCTTCACGATCGCGCAGCTGTCCGACGTGCACGTCGGACCGACGATCGGCCGCGACCGCGTGCGGGCGATGGTCGAGGCGGTGAACCGGCTCGACGCCGATGCGGTCGCGATCACCGGCGACCTCGTCGACGGCGGCGTGGGCGAGCTCGCGCCGCACGTCGAGCCGCTGCGCATGCTGCGCTCGGCGCACGGCACCTTCTTCGTCACCGGCAACCACGAGTACTACTCTGGCGCGCACGCGTGGATCGACGCGCTGCGCCGCATGGGCCTGACCGTGCTGATGAACGAGCATGCCGTGCTGCGGCGGGGCGGTGCGTCGCTGGTGCTGGCAGGCGTCACCGACTGGTCGGCCGACCGCTTCGATCCGGCGCATCGGTCGGATCCGGCGGCGGCGATCGCCGGCGCGCCGCGCGACGCGGCGGTGCGCGTGCTGCTCGCCCATCAGCCGCGCAGCGCGCCGGCCGCCGAGGCCGCCGGCTTCGACCTGCAGCTGTCGGGCCACACCCACGGCGGCCAGTTCCTGCCCTGGCCCTGGTTCGTGCGCCTGCAGCAGCCGTTCACCGCCGGGCTGCACCGGCTCGGTCGGCTGCGCGTCCACGTCAGCCGGGGCACCGGCTACTGGGGGCCGCCGAAGCGCTTCGGCGCGCCGTCGGAGATCACGCGCGTCCGGCTGGTCCCGGAGGGGCAGGCCTGAGCCCCGGGATCCGCAGCGACCGCGGACTGCACCCCGGATCGGCTAGCATCACCGGCGCCGCCCGGCACTCCGCGCGGCCGGCGCCGGTCCGGCGGCGTCCGTCGACCCCACGCGGTGCCCGCATGCGTTCCGACCTGACCCTGTTCGACCTCGACCACACGCTGCTCGACGGCGACAGCAACCAGCTGTGGCTGGCCTTCCTCGTCGAGCGCGGCGCGGCTGCACCGGAGCGCCTCGCGCAGCAGGCCGACTTCTACGCGCGCTACCAGGCGGGCACGCTCGACATCGACGCCTACCTCGCCTTCCACCTGTCGCTGCTGGTCGAGCGCGGCGTCGCCGCGTGGCGCCCGCTGCGCGATGCCTTCGTCGCCGAGCGGATCGCGCCGCGGATCACCGACGCGGCACGATCCGCGGTCGCCGGCCACGTCGCCCGCGGCGACACCGTGGCGGTCGTCACCGCCACGCACGACTTCCTCGCCGAGGGCATCGTCGCGCTGCTCGGCGCGCCGCCGCTGGTGGCCACGCGCTGCGAGGTGGTCGACGGCCGCTTCACCGGCCGGCTCGCGGGCCGTCCCTGCTTCGCCGACGCCAAGCCCGGCTGCGTGCGCGACTGGCTCGCCGCGGCGGGGCGCCGCTGGGACGAGTTCCCGACCGTGCGCTTCTACAGCGACTCGGCGAACGACCTGCCGCTGCTCGAGGTCGCCACCGAGCCGATCGTCGTCGACGCGGACCCTCGGCTCGACGCGATCGCGCGGGCGCGGGGCTGGGCGCGGCTGAGCTGGCGGCGCCGCGCCGCCTGACTGCCGCGTCGGGCGCCGCCGGCGCCCGGACCCGTCCTCCGACGGGCGACCGTTCGTCCTGCTCCGGACGCCGTGTGTGGCGCGGCGCGCCGTCCACGCGCCTGGAACCGCCGTTCGTCGGCCGGCGACCGGCGGTCGGCCGACGAATGGGGCGAGGCGTGACGTTTGTCTCGGGTTGCGCCGCGTCGTGCTGCGAGGCTGCGTTCCGTCCGGGCGCGTGCCATCGCCGATGCCCGGGGTTCGAGACTCCACGAGACCCGAAATGAAGACGCGACGATCCTCCACACTGTGCGCGGCCCGTGGCCTGGCCCTCGCCACCGCGATCGTGCTGGCGGCCTGCGGCACCGAGGTGGTCGACCTTCCGACCGCGGGCACGCCTGCGCCGGGCGCGCCCGCGTCGGCGGCCGCACCCGGACCGGGCGCACCGACCGCCACGGCAGGCGCGGCCGCCGCGGCGGTTCCGGCGGCCGCGCCGGCCGGCCCGCCGACGGACCTGCCGGCCTCGCCGGCCGACGCATCGCGCTTCCTGACCAAGTCGACATTCGGCACCACCCAGGCGGGCATCGACAAGGTGTCGTCGCTCGGCTACTCCGGCTGGATCTCGGCCGAGATCGCGAAGGCGCCGACGCTGCACCTGCCGTTCTACCGCGCGCAGGCCGCGAAGCTCGGAGAGACCGCCGACCCCTCCCGCGATTGGGTCCTGTGGTCCTTCTGGCGCGCCGCGGTCGAGGCCGACGACGTGCTGCGACAGCGGGTCGCCTTCGCGCTGTCGCAGATCTTCGTGGTCTCGATGCAGGACCCGAACATCGGCGGCGCGATGATGGCGTCCTACTACGACATCCTCGTGCGCAACGCCTTCGGCAACTACCGGACGCTGCTCGAGGAGGTCAGCCTGTCGCCGGCGATGGGCACCTACCTGTCGCACCTCGCGAACCGCAAGTCCGACCTCGCGGCCGGTCGGCTGCCCGACGAGAACTACGCGCGCGAGATCATGCAGCTCTTCTCGATCGGGCTGCATGAGCTGAATCCGGACGGCACGGTCCGCTCCGACGCCGACGGCCGACCGATCGAGACCTACGACTTCGCCGACATCCAGGGCCTCGCGAAGGTCTTCACCGGCTTCTCGTGGGGCGGCCCGGACACCTCCGCCGCGCGCTTCGTCGGCCGCGCGGCGGACTCGGCGCGCGACACGATCCCGATGCAGGGCTACCCCGACTACCACGAGCCGGGATCGAAGACCTTCCTCGGCGTGACGATCGCCGCGGCGAGTCCGCAGGAGACCCTTCGGCAGGCGCTCGACGTGCTCTTCCGCCATCCGAACGTCGGGCCGTTCATCGGCCGCCAGCTGATCCAGCGTCTGGTGACCAGCAACCCCTCGCCCGCCTACGTCGGCCGCGTCGCGGCGGCCTTCGACAACAACGGTCGTGGCGTGCGCGGCGACCTGGCTGCCGTGGTGCGCGCGGTGCTGCTCGACCGCGAGGCCTTCGATCCGCCTCGAGAGTCGAGCGCCGTCAACGGCAAGCTGCGCGAGCCGGTGCTGCGGATGACCGCCCTGCTGCGTGCGCTCGATGCCAGCTCGACGACCCGCGACTATCGCTGCGCGTCGACCGATGCGCCGGCGAACTCGCTCGGCCAGTCGCCGCTGCGGTCGCCGAGCGTCTTCAACTTCTTCCGGCCCGGCTACGTGCCGCCGAACTCGGCCCTGTCGCGTGCCCGGCTGGACGGCAGCGACCGGGTGCCGGTCGCGCCCGAGCTCCAGCTGACGAACGAGGTCTCGGTCGCCGGCTGGATCGCGACGGCCCAGGCGCTGCTGAACGCGAACGGCGGGTTCTGCGCGGGCAACGACGTGAAGCCGGCGCTCGCGCCGCTGGCCGCGCTCGCCGACCGGCCGGCGGTCCTGGTCGACCGGCTGATCCTGCTGCTCGCGCCCGCCGGACAGGTTCCCGCGAGCCTGCGCCAGGACATCATCGACGAGGTCTCGACCGTGACCCTCCCGCCGACCGGCCAGGAGGCGGCCCGGCAGGACCGTGTCCGGCTCGCCGCGATGCTGCTCGCGGTGTCGCCCGAGTTCATGGTCCAGCGCTGAGCGCCTTCCGAGGACAACTACGATGAAACGCACCTTCGACGCCTCCCGCCGTCGCTTCCTGTCGACCGCGGGCGCGCTGTCGGCCGCCGGCCCGGTCGCGGCGCCGCTCGCGCTCAACCTCGCAGGCATCGGCGCTGCCGCGGCGCAGAGCTGCCCGTCCGACTACAAGGCGCTGGTCTGCATCTACCTCGCCGGCGGCAACGACTCGTACAACATGGTCGTGCCCACCGATGCGAGCAGCGTGCAGGCCTACGAGCGTGCCCGCGGCAGCCAGGTCGGCCCGAAGCCGCTGGTCGTGCTGACCGGCGACAGCGCGAATCCGATCGCCATCCCGACCACCGAGGCGGCGGTGGCCCCGATGAACGCGATCGCGCTGTCGCCGCTGGTGCCGCTGCCCGGCGGCCGCACGGTGGCGCTGCACCCCGAGATGACCCATGCCGAGCAGCTGTTCGACCTCGAACGGCGGCTGGCGATCGTGCCGAACGTCGGGCCGCTGCTGTACCCGATCGCCTCGGCCGAGGAGTACCGGACGTTCTCCGCGCAGCGCAAGCTGCCGCCGCGGCTGTTCTCGCACAACGACCAGACCTCCACCTGGCAGGCGTTCGCCCCGGAGGGCGCGACCCGCGGCTGGGGCGGGTTGCTCGGCGACCTGTTCGCGTCGTGCAACGGCACCCGGTCCACCTTCACCAGCATCTCGGCGAGCGGCAACGTCGTCTGGCTGGCCGGCGAGACCACGATGCAGTACCAGGTGACGACCTCCGGTGCGCAGACCGTGCCGAGCACCTCGGGCGCGCTGTACGGCGCGGCGGGCGGCGGCACGACGCTGTCGAGGATCGCGAGCGGGCTGCGCCGCGACGGCTCGGCACGCGGCGACGTGCACCTCATCGCGCAGGAGCAGGCCTCGGTCACCGCGCGCGCGATCGCGCTGGGCGCCGACCTGAACGGGCTGCTGCTGCCGACCGGCGCGCTGGCCACCGCGCCGACCTGGAGCAGCGTCAACACCCAGGCCCCCGCGAGCGCGGCGAACAGGCTGGCCGATCAGCTGCGCATCGTCGCGCGGATCATCGGCGGCGCGCGCAAGGCCGGCAGCGGCATCCGTCGTCAGGTCTTCATGGTCCAGATCGGCAGCTTCGACACGCACGACCGCCAGTTGCCCGGCCATGCGTCGCTGATGGGGCGGCTGTCGCAGGCGCTGCAGTACTTCGACCAGCTGCTCGCGGATCCCGACGTGAACGCGCGCGACGCGGTCACCACCTTCACCGCGTCCGAGTTCGGCCGCACCTTCGGCAGCAACGGCGACGGCACCGACCATGGCTGGGGCGCCCACCACTTCGTCATGGGCGGCGCCGTCGACGGCGGCAAGGTGCTGGGCGCGATGCCCGAGATGGGGCTCACCGCGCCGCGCACGGTCGCCCGCGGATCGACGATCCCGACGGTCTCGGTCGACCAGTACGCGGCGCGGCTCGCCAGCTGGTTCGGTGCGTCGCCGTCCGACCTCGCGCGGCTGTTCCCGAATCTCGGCCGCTTCGACGCCGCGGCGTTGCCGAACCTGTTCAAGGCCTAGCGTCGCCGCCGCCGTCGTGCCCGTTCCAGGATGCGGAGCGGGCTGCGGTGCATCGCGCGGGGGACGGCTGCCGGTCCGGTACGATCACGCCCTCCACGGAGGACGACGATGAAGCAGAACTGGATCGGCGGCGCCTGGGTCGACGGCGCGACCGTGACCCGCAACATCAATCCCTCGGACCTGTCCGACCTGGTCGGCGACTACGCGCAGGCCGACGCCGAGCAGACGAGGCAGGCCATCGGCGCCGCGCGCGACGCGTTCCCGAAGTGGGCGCTGTCGACGCCGCAGCAGCGCTTCGACGCGCTCGATGCGGTCGGCACCGAGATCCTCGCGCGCCGCGCCGAGCTCGGCGACCTGCTCGCCCGCGAGGAGGGCAAGACCCTGCCCGAGGCGATCGGCGAGGTGGGCCGCGCCGGGCAGATCTTCAAGTTCTTCGCCGGCGAGGCGCTGCGGATCCCCGGCGAGAAGCTCGCCTCGGTGCGCCCGGGCCTCGACGTCGAGCTCACCCGCGAGCCCGTCGGCGTCGTCGGCATCATCGCGCCCTGGAACTTCCCGATCGCGATCCCCGCGTGGAAGATCGCGCCGGCGCTCGCCTACGGCAACTGCGTGGTGTTCAAGCCGGCCGACGCGGTGCCCGGCAGCGCGTGGGCGCTGGCCGAGATCCTGTCGCGCAGCGGCCTGCCCGCGGGCGTGTTCAACCTGACGATGGGTCGCGGCTCCTCGGTGGGCGCCGCGATGCTCGCCGACCGCCGCGTCGACGCGATCAGCTTCACCGGCTCGGTCGCCACCGGCCGCAAGGTCGCGCAGGCCTGCATCGAGCGGATGGCGAAGTTCCAGCTCGAGATGGGCGGCAAGAACCCGCTGGTGGTGCTCGACGACGCCGACCTGGCCACCGCGGTGAACTGCGCGGTCCAGGGCGGCTTCTTCTCGACCGGCCAGCGCTGCACGGCGTCCTCGCGGATCATCGTCACCGAGGGCATCCACGACCGCTTCGTGGCCGCGACCGTCGAGGCGATGAAGAAGCTCGTCATCGGCGATGCGCGCGAGAAGGGCGTCGACATCGGCCCGGTCGTCGACCAGGGCCAGCTCGACCAGGACCTGGAGTACATCGGCGTCGCGCAGCAGGAAGGCGCGACGCTCGCGTATGGCGGCACGCCGCTCGAGAGGCCGAAGAAGGGCCACTACCTCGCGCCGGCGCTCTTCACCGACACGACCAATGCGATGCGCATCAGTCGCGAGGAAGTCTTCGGGCCGGTGTGCAACGTGATCCGGGTGAAGGACTACGACGAGGCGCTGGCGGTGGCGAACGACACCGAGTTCGGCCTGTCCTCCGGGATCTGCACGACCTCGCTCAAGCACGCATCGCACTTCAAGCGGCACGCGCAGGCGGGCATGGTGATGGTCAACGTGCCGACCGCGGGCGTCGACTACCACGTGCCCTTCGGCGGTCGAAAGGGCTCGTCCTACGGCCCGCGCGAGCAGGGTCGCTACGCGGCGGAGTTCTTCACCACGGTGAAGACGGCGTACACGTTCCCGGGTTGAGGCCGCAGGGCGCCGGCAGTCCTGCCGGCGCGCCCGTCACGGCCCGCGGGCGCGGCGCCGCCGCGCCCGTGCCGAGCCGCGAGCAGCGCTCAGAACTGCACGCCGCGCGTCAGCGCCCCGTCGATGACGAGGTTGGTCCCGGTGATGAAGCTCGCGGCCCGGCTCGACAGGAAGACCACGCCGTTGGCCATCTCCTGCGGCGTGCCCATCCGGCCGGTGGGATTGAGCGCGAGCGCCTGCTTGTAGAGCTCGGGGTTGCCGTTCTTGATCTGCTCCCAGACGCCGCCCGGGAAGTAGGTGTTGCCCGGCGACACGGTGTTCGCGCGGATGCCCCGGCAGGCGAGCTGGAAGGCCAGGCCCTGCACGTAGTGGATCAGCGCGGCCTTGAAGGTGCCGTAGGGGCCGGCGGCGAAGTCCACCTCGCGGCCCGAGACCGACGAGATCGCGCAGATCGACGCGGCTCCGCTCTTCTCGAGGTAGGGCATCGCGGCGTTGACCAGCCGCACCGTGCCCATCATGTCGACCTCGAACTCCTTCTGCCAGCTCGCCTCGTCCTGGCCGATCGCGAGCGCGCTGACGTTGGCGACCGCGATGTCGACGCCGCCGAAGGCGGCGGCCGTCGCCTCGACCCAGGCCTTGAGCGCCGCGCCGTCGGCGACGTCGATCGCCGCGCCGTGCGCCTTCACGCCCTTTGCCTTCAGCGCGGCGACCGTCTCCTCGACCTCGGCCGCGTTGCGCGCGCAGATCGACACGTTCGCGCCCTCGGCGGCGAAGGTCTCGGCGATGGCGCGGCCGATGCCCTTGGTGCCGCCGGTGACGACGGCGTTCAGTCCCTTCAGTCCCAGATCCATGTTCGTCGAAGCTCCACGAGGGTGCGCGTTCAGCGCTTGAGGTAGGTCTTGTCGACGCCGGCGCCGACGGTGTACTTCGGATCGACGACGTTGCCCAGCCGCACGCGACCGCACTGGCTGAGCATCATGTAGGCGTCCCAGCGGTCGTAGCCGTACTCGGCCTCCATCCACTTGACCAGCTCGGCGTAGGCGACGCGGGTCGCGTCCTCGAGCGGGCGGGTGCTGCCGATCGCCATGATCAGGAACTCGTTCTCCAGCCGCGGCCACTCGAGCGTCCAGCCCTTGATCACGTCGACGCGGATCGTCGTGGTGCTCTGGAACTCGACCGCCGTGCCGCAGATCTCGCCGTCGCCCTGGCAGGCGTGCGCGTCGCCGATGAAGAGGCGCGCGCCCTGCGTGCGCACCGGCAGGTAGGTGATGCTGCCCGGCCCCATGTCCGGCAGGTCCATGTTGCCGCCGTGGTTGTCGGGGGTCAGCGAGTTGATCGAGTCGATCTCGGGCGAGGTCGACAGCGTGCCGATGTGCGGCCGGTAGGGCAGGGTGACGCGCTTGCTCCAGTAGACGCCCTGCTCGTCGACGTCGATCTTGCGGACGATCTCGGGCAGCGGCTCGTTCAGCGTGGCGGTGAGCGCGGTGTTGGAGAGCCCGCCGAAGAACGGGATCAGCGCGCAGGTGCCGCGCGGGTTCGGGCCGCGCGGCTTCATCGACTCGATGTGCACGGCGATGGCGTCGCCGGGCTCGGCCCCCTCGATGATGATCGGGCCGTTCTGCGGGTTCACGAAGGGCATCTTCAGCACCTTCGAGGGCAGGTCCTGCTCGGTCTTCACCGCGCCGCCGAACGCGTCGCGGGTCTCGACGACGATCCGGTCGCCGGGCTTCACGTGCAGGACCGGCTGCGAGTACGGACCCATGGTGAAGTGGTAGGTACCCTGCTTCGCCTCGGTCAGCTCGTGCGTGGTGCCGACGCGGCCCGCGGCGACGCCGCGGGTGTTCATGATGGAGGTGTCGAGCCAGCTCATCGGTCGTCGATGCTTTCCGTGGAAAGCATCGAGCCTAGTCGACGCGGTCCGACCCCGGCAAGCAGTCGGGGATCTGGGTGCGGGCCACGGGCCGGCGCGGGCGGCAGTCCGTCACCTCGAAGATCTCGCGCTCGTCGAGCGTGTCGCGTTCGCGCAGCGCGGCCACCATCGCGTCGAGCGCGCGCCGGTGCGCGACGAGGAGCCGCTTCGCGTCCTCGTGCGATGTCTCGACGATGCCCCGTACCTCCGCGTCGACCTGCCGTGCGGTCGATTCGCGGAAGGGCCGGTCCGCGCCCCAGCTCCTCGCGGTCGAGCAGCAGCGGGCGCTCGGTGCCGAGCGCGATCTCCTCGAGCGCGTCGGCGAAGTCCGACGGCGGCCAGGTGAGCGCCTCCCGGAACCGGCCCTCGACGCTCGTGCCGCGGCTGTAGATCGACGCGACGTTGCCGCGCTCGGCCTGCGCGCGGAACGTGGTGTGGGGTACCGTCAGCGGCTCGTCGGTGCCGGGCACGAGCAACCGCGGGATCAGCCAGTTGGCGAGCATCACCGCGACGAAGACCTACCAGAGTCGGCGGGGCAGGCCGGCCCCGGGCGGGGTGCCCCCCGGCGGGGATCGGCCCTGCGCGGCCGGCAGCTGGCCGGGGCGTGTGGCGGACGAGGGCGGCGGTCGGCTCATGGGGGGCGCTTCCTGTCGAGGCGGATCCGCCTCGACAGGCAAGGGCCGTGCCGGGGCGCCCGCGGTCAGCCTTCGCTCATGCCCGTGTAGACGAACTGGTCGAAGCCGGGAGCCGCCCAGGAAGCGCCTCTGCTCCGACCCTGCACGCAGAGCGCGCGCAGCTCGCTCTGGCGGACGTGGTCGTCGCCCGGCTTCGTGCCGATCGGGATCCGCACGTGCACCAGCGAGTCGCAGGGTCCGATCTCGTCGCACAGGCGCTCCCAGCCGGGCGCGAGGTGACCGAACGGCAGCGCCGGCACGCCAGGCCCGACGGCGTGCGCCATGCCGAGGCGGCGTGCGTCCTCGAGGCCGATCGGCTCCACGATCGCGCCGGGGCGCTGCGTCAGCCATCGCGTCGACGCCGCCGCATCACGGGCCTCGTACGCGGCATTCTCGGCGTAGCGCCGGTCGTCGACCCATCTCGCGTGGCAGGCGGCGCAGCCGGCGGGGTCCGGCTCCGGCGGCAGCTCCAGCGGCGGCTCCGGCGCCACCTCGACGACGGGCACGCCGAACATCCGAAGCAGTTCTTCGACCCTGTACCACCAGGGCGCCTCGTCCGGACTGGTCGGTGCGAGCTCGATCCGGCCGGTCAGCACGCCCCGGTCGAACATCAGGGCGTGCTCCTTCTCCCAGGTCGACGCGTAGCCGGCGTGGACGTAGTCGACGACCTCGCCCTCGCCGCAGACGACCAGGCCGGTGGCCCAGTGCGCGAAGACGCCCCCGGGACTGCCCGGCACGGTGAGGCGCGGCGGCGGCGCTGCGTCTGTCGGATGGGTGTACGCGTCGAAGAACAGGCGCCTGTCGCGGACGGACCATTCGCCGCGGTAGCCGCGGTAGCAGCTCGTGTCGTAGCCGCCCCACCCGATGGTGTGCCGGCGCGTGCGGACCTGCTCCCACAGGCTGAACGCCTCGCCTCGCATCGCCAGTTCGGTCGTGTCGATCCGCAGGATGTCGGTGACTTGAGCGGTCATGGGAGGCGTCCTTTCTCGTCGGGATTGGAGGGGTTGGGCTTAGGATGGGGACGGCCCTGTGAAGGTGCCGTTCCAGTGAGAAATTATACAATGAAAACAACTACTTGAAGCCATAATGAGCTGTCCTTTTCGGTGGGCATTTCTTGTCCATGTGGGAGTGTCCGGAGCGCTCGCGGCGGCGCCCGGTCGCGTGTCCCCGGCGTGACCGGAATGCCCCGTCCGCGGTTGACCTCGACATCACCGATCGACCACCATCCCCGTCTCACGAATCGGTCGTATCGACAGCGAAGGGAGTCCCGGATGGACGTCAAGGCAGCCGTGTCCTACGAAGCGGGCAAGCCGCTGGTCATCGAGACGGTGCAGCTCGAGGGCCCGAAGGCCTTCGAGGTGCTGGTCGAGATCAAGGCCAGCGGCGTGTGCCACACCGACGAGTTCACGCGCAGCGGGGCGGACCCGGAGGGCCTGTTCCCGGCGATCTTCGGCCACGAGGGCGCGGGCGTGGTGGTCGACGTGGGCCCGGGCGTGACCACCCTGAAGAAGGGCGACCACGTGATCCCGCTCTACACGCCCGAGTGCCGGCAGTGCAAGTCGTGCCTGTCGCGCAAGACGAACCTATGCACCGCGATCCGCGCGACGCAGGGCCGTGGCGTGATGCCCGACGGCACCAGCCGCTTCTCGATCGGCGGCAAGAAGATCCACCACTACATGGGCTGCAGCACGTTCGCGAACTACACCGTGCTGCCCGAGATCGCGCTCGCGAAGATCCGCGAGGACGCGCCCTTCGACAAGGTCTGCTACATCGGCTGCGGCGTGACCACCGGCATCGGCGCCGTGATCAACACGGCCAAGGTGGAGCCGGGTGCGAACGTCGTGGTGTTCGGCCTGGGTGGCATCGGCCTGAACGTGATCCAGGGCGCGCGGATGGTCGGCGCGAACATGATCGTGGGTGTTGATCTGAACCCGGGGCGCCGTGCCATCGCCGAGAAGTTCGGCATGACCCACTTCGTGAACCCGAAGGAGGTGGGTGGCGATCTCGTCGCGCACCTCGTCGAGCTCACCGGCGGCGGCGCCGACTATTCGTTCGAATGCATCGGCAACGTCGACGTGATGCGCCAGGCGCTCGAGTGCACGCACCGCGGCTGGGGCACCAGCATCATCATCGGCGTGGCCGGCGCCGGCCAGGAGATCAAGACCCGGCCGTTCCAGCTGGTCACCGGCCGCAACTGGCGCGGTACCGCGTTCGGTGGTGCGCGCGGTCGCACCGACGTGCCGAAGATCGTCGACTGGTACATGGACGGCAAGATCGACATCGATTCGCTGATCACGCACGTGATGCCGGTCGAGCGGATCAACGAGGCGTTCGACCTGATGCACGAGGGCGAGTCGATCCGCTCGGTGGCGACGTTCTGATGGCGTGACGCTCCGGATCGCCGCTCGAGGTGCATGGGATCGGTGGCCTCGTGTATCATCAGATGAAATTTAGGATGAATTTCCCAAAAGTCAGGACATGATGCCCGATGACGGCCACCGACCCTCCGGAGATGAGACCGCCGGCACGCCGCGGGCCCGCGAGGGGGATCGTCGCCCGTCGGACGGTGCGCGCGAGGAGGAGGCTGGCCGGATCCGCGTCCTGGTCGTCGAGGACGATGCCGTGCAGTCCGACTTCGTCTCCAGCGTGCTCTCGGCGCACCCCAGGATCGACGTCGTCGGCGTCGCGCGAACCCTGGAATCGGGCCGCCGTCTCTTCGATCTCGAGGATCCTCAGGTGATCCTGGTGGACCTGGGACTGCCCGACGGCCGCGGAACCGACCTGATCCGGCACGTCGCGGCGCGGGCGGGCGCCCGCTGCGATGCCGTCGTCGTCACGTTCCACACCGACGACGACGCGGTCTTCGAGAGCCTGACGGCCGGAGCGAGCGGATTCATCGCGAAGGATGCTTCCGGGTCCGATCTCGCGAGAGTCGTGCTCGACGTCCATGCCGGCGGGTCGCCGATCACGCCGTCGATCGCCCGTCGGGTCCTGCGTCGGCTGATCCCCTTGGGCGGAGGGGGCCGGACGCCGGACGGAGCGATTGACGGGCAGGTCCGCCCAACCGACGCCCCCTCTCCGGAATCCGCCGTGAGCGTCCTGTCAGATCGCGAGAAGGAGGTCCTCGACCTCTCGGCGAAGGGCCTCACCTACGACGAGATCGCCGGCGTGCTCGAAGTCAGCGTGAACACCGTCAGGACCTACGTGAAGCGCGTCTATCGCAAGCTCGCGGTCCGGTCCCGATCCGAGGCGGTGTTCGAGGCCCGCCACCTGGGGTTGCTCTAGCCCGATCTGGAGCGTCCGATGGGGACCGAAGGCGAGCCGGTGTCCACGCACGGCGCGGGGACGCGGCGATCGGCCGGCGAGGCTGTCGAGTTCTCGACCGCGAGCCGGAGCCGCCTTCGGGCGGCGGGCATCCGGCTGCCGCGGAGCCGGTACGCCGTGAACCTGGCGCTCCTGTGGGCCGGCCTCGTCCTTCGTCTGCGGCTCGGAAGGCGCCCTCGGCTCGCGGTCGAGGGGGTGCGATCGACCGTCGATCCTCGGGCGCTCGCCTGCGAGGCGGCCCTCGCCGAAGGGCTGCGGGAAGCCATGGCCGCAGATCGTCGCCTGGCATGGCTGATCGGGCTCGTCGGGACCCGGCACGCCCTCGGCGCCGGAGCGGGGCCGCAAGCCGCCTCGCTGGTCGCGGCTGCGGCTGACTTCTACGCGGGATATCCGGGTGACGTCGCGCTCGGGTTCGTGCTGGCACGTGGGGCCCATGCACTCTCGGCCCGATTCGCCGAGCCTGGCGGATCGGCGTTCGGGCTGCCGACGCGACCGTCCGATGCCGCTCGTGCGGTGCAGGCCTGGGAACAGGATCCTCGTTCTCGGGACGGCCCGTCGGATCGGTATGCCCGGGGCGTGTCGGACTCGAGGGGCGCCGGAATCGATGCGGTCTGGCATGCCTCCGGCCGCCTGGACGTGCTGTCGGAGCTGCTGGCGCCACGCCAGGCCGGCGGACCGTCGGGCCATGCCGCCACGGACTCGCCGGCCGATGCGGCGTACCGCCGGCTGATGTGCGGGCTGGTCGGCGATCCGGCGTCGCACGCCACCGCCGGCTCGGCCGATCCCGTTGCGCCGGCCGCGCCTCCGTCGGGTTGGCGGGATGCCTACGTGGACGTCATCCAGGCCGTCGCGTTCGGTCGCGTCGAGCCATCCACCCTGGCTGTGGCGCGTGCACTCCGGCAAGGGTGCCTCGGCCCGATGGCGATGCTCGTCCGGCCGGCCCTGCACTGGTACTGCCTGATCGCCGCGGTCGAGGCATCGCGTTCGACGTCCGGCGGGGCTCGCGCCGCACTGCGCGTCCGGCGCGACCTCCGCCGCATCGAGCGCTGGGCGGCGCAAGCCGGGGGCGAATTCGAGCATCGCGTGCTGGCGTCGCGCGCGGAGCTCGCGGCGCTGCGGGGCGATCCGTCGACGGCCCTCGGCCTCTACGATCGAGCCACGGAGGTCGCACGTCGCCTGGGCCTGCTCGGCGACGCCGCCCTGATCGCCGCCCGCGCCGCGACCTTCGCGAAGCGGAGCCGGCACCTCGCGGCGCGGCGCCTGGCGGCGAGCGCGACGGTGCTTGTCGGGCAGTGGGGCGCGCCCCGGCTGGCGGCGCACCTGGAGGGCGACCTCCGCATCGAGCCGGCGGGCGGCGAATCCCCGCGCGCGATCTTCGACGTCGACGCGGCGACGCTCACCGACTCGCTGCAGGCGATCAACGGCGAGGTCGATCCCGACCGCGTCGCCGGCACGCTGCTGGCGCTGCTGCTGACCCATACCGGCAGCCATTACGGCGCGTTGCTCGTCACCGACGGCACCCGGCTCAGGATCGTCTCCCAGCGGACGCAGTCGCCCGAGCTGCTGGTCGCGCCGACCGACGTCGACCTGGACCGCAGCGGGCTGCCGATCGAGCTCGTCGAGACAGCCTTCGCCGATCGGCGCACGCTTCGGGTCACCGACCATCGGCTGGACGGCGAGCGGGGCGCACCGGGGCGATGGGGCGGGCGCGTCGGTGTCGCGCTCGTCTGTTCCCCGCTCGTCTCCGCGGGCGGCGCACGACTGGGTGTCGCCTACCTGGAGAGCGACGTCGGCGAAGGCGCGTTCGAGTCGGGCAGGCTCCGGTTCGTCGAGGTCCTGTGTGCCCAGGCCGCGACCTCGATCGCGAACGCCAGGCTGTTCTCCGAGATCGAGGCCTCGCGTCGCGACCTCGAGACGCTCAATTCGGCGCTCGAACGGCGTGTCGAGGAGCGGTCCAACGCGCTGGAGCGCAACTTCGTCGAACTCGCGAAGCTGGAGCGCAAGGTCATCGCCGATGCGGAACGCAACCGGCTCATCCGCGACCTGCACGACGGACTGGGATCCCAGCTGTTCGCGACGATGCGGCTCGTCGAGCGCAACGAGACCGACCACGACGCGGTCCTGAAGTCGATCCGCGAATGCATCTCCGACATGCGCCTGGTGCTCGACGCGGCGGGGTCCGATGCGGCCGATGCGCTCGACGCGTGGTACTCGTTCCGCGCGCGCTGGGCGGGGCAGCTCGTCGCCTGCGGCCTCGAGGCCCACTGGGCGATCGAGCTCGACCGCGACGGAGCCATGATCGAGCCGCACCTGACGCTCAATCTCATGCGCATCGCGCAGGAGTCGCTGACGAACGTGATCCGGCATGCCTGCGCGCGGACGGTGCGCGTGAACCTGCGCAGCGACGGCCGCGCTGTCCACCTGGTCGTCGAGGACGATGGTGCGGGCTTCGAGGAGTCGCCGTCACCCGGCCGCGGGCTCTCGAACATGCGGCAACGGGCGGCCACGATCGGGGCGACGCTGTTGATCTCCCCGGTTCATCCCGGCACACGCATCGACGTGCGATGTCCGATCGTCACGTGATCGTGTGGCGTGCCGCATGGCGTCGGCACGGCGACCGGTGGCGGTGGCCAGCGGAACGCCTCCAGCGTCGGCGCGCAGCTCGGATGCGGCTCCGGACCGGACCGTGGCGGGCGGGGCGGCGCAGTCCGCATCCGGACGCTCTCGTCGATGTGCAGCGGGCACCTCCGAGGAAACGCGGCGGTGTTCGGGGCCGCTTCGGAGACGTACGTGAAGGGCGCGTCGCACCGCCTGCAGCGTCCGCGCCAGGTGAGTCGCGGGGAGGCGCCGGACGGTGGGGAACGATCGTCGTGCGCGTCGACCAGCAGGAACGGTCTGCCTTCGATCTCGAGTCGGATGGGGGGCAAGGTCTGTGTCGCGCGATGAGCGAGGGGACGGGCGGACTGCCCGCGCGGCCTGTGGATCGTCGGACCGCGACGCGATTCTTTTCCGCGCTCCCGGGGCGACTCAAGGGACGACGGCGCGTTGTCATCGGTTCGTGTGACGCCTCCGACCCGCCGTCCCCCGCGGCGTCCGACAGGCTCCGCGGGCTCTAGTTCCTCCCCCATGGACGCGACGCACGCCGGACAGGTCATCTATCTCGCCCTCACGGTGGTCGCGATAGCGATCAACCTGTTCGTGGCGATCTTGACCTTCGGCCGGCGCGACCAGCGCGGTGCGATCGCCGGGATGAGCGTCGCGCTCAGCCTGTCCGGATGGCTGACCGCCGTGCTCATGATGAGCGTGTCGCCGACGGAGGTCGCGCCGGTGTGGGAGAACGTGAGGCGGATCTTCAGTTCGGCCGCGCCTTGGTTCGCGTTCTGGGGGGCGGTCGACCTGGCGGGGTATCGGCCCGCGCGGCGGCGCCTGCTGCAGGCGGCGAGCGCGATCCCGCTCCTCGCCCGGTGCATGCTCATCTGGCCCCTGTCCGCGCATGCCCACCACTTCGCCGTGCTCTCGTATGAACGGATCGGCTGGCTGACCTACGAGGTCTCGTCCGTCCACGGACCGCTCTACCTGCCCTACGTCATCTACACCTACGGCCTCGGCCTGGCGTCGGTCCTGGTGTTCGCCCACTGGATCTCGAATTCCGGCCGGCTCGCGGCGAACCAGGGAGTGCTGCTCGCCGCCGCCGTGATCTGCGGTGTCGGCGCCCACCTCGCGAAGACCAGCGGCCTCGTCCAAGGAACCACCAACTGGATTCCGCTGGGACTGACGCTCTCCGGGCTGCTCAGCACGGTCGCGATCTTCAGGCATCGCACGCTCGCACTCAGTCCGATCTCGCGGCACGCCCTGTTCGACGCGCTCGACTCGGGTGTGCTCGCCCTGGACGCGTCGGGGCGCATCGTGGACCTGAACCCGGCGATGGAACGGATGTGCGGGGTCCCGGCGTCGCAGGCCTTCGGGCGACGGTTCGCCGATCTGCTGGCGCCCGATGGCGACCTCGCGCTGCGGATGGTTGCCCGGCAGCACGGGATCGTCCTCGAATACGCCGGCCGTCACTACGCGGTGCAGCGGGTCGACATCGCGGGGTCATCGGGGCGGGCGACCGGCCAGCTCTATGTCTTCACCGACGATACCGCGCGCCAGCACGGCGAACGCGAGCGCGATCGCCTGATCGCCGCCCATCGCGACGACGCGCTGCGTCGCTACGCCCGGCGCACGGAGCAGGCGTCGCGAGGGGCTGAGCTGTCCTCCGGAGGGGCCGCCCGGGGGCGGGCGGCGCCTTGACGCGGCGACACGAAGAGGACGATCCTCGCGCCTGCCATGAAGACGACCCTCGTTTCCTCAGCCCGCTGCTTCGGCGGCGTCCAGCAGGTCTGGTCGCACGAGTCGGCGCAGACCGCCTGCACGATGCGCTTCGGCCTCTTCCTGCCGCCGCAGGCCGCGCACGGCCGCGTGCCGGTGCTGTGGTGGCTGTCGGGGCTGACCTGCACCGAGGAGAACTTCGTCGTGAAGGCCGGCGCGCAGCGCGTCGCGGCCGAGCTGGGGATGGCGCTGGTCGCGCCCGACACCAGTCCGCGAGGCGTCGAGCTGCCCGGCGATCGGGACAGCTGGGACTTCGGCCAGGGCGCGGGCTTCTACGTCGACGCCACCCGAGAGCCCTGGGTGCGCCACTACCGGATGCGCTCGTACGTCGACGACGAGCTGCGCGCGCTGATCGAGGGCGAGTTCCCGGTGGACGGTACCCGCACCGCGATGTCCGGCCACTCGATGGGCGGGCACGGCGCGCTCACCATCGCGCTGTCGAACCCGGGCTGGATCCGCTCGGTGTCGGCCTTCGCACCGATCGCCGCTCCGATGCGCTGCCCTTGGGGCGAGAAGGCGCTCGGGGGCTATCTCGGCGACGACCGTGCCGCGTGGACCGCCTACGACACGACCGAGCTGCTGCGCACGCGCGGCTGGGCCGGCCCGCCGATCCTCGTCGACCAGGGCACGGCCGATCCGTTCCTCGCGTCGCAGCTCAGGCCCGAGCTGCTCGAGCAGGCCTGCGCCGACGCGCGGGTCCCGCTGGAGCTGCGACGGCAGGACGGCTACGACCACGGCTACTTCTTCGTGGCGACCTTCATCGAGGATCACCTGCGCCGGCATCGCGCGCAGCTCTGACGCGTCGGCCCGGCGATGACCGGGGCCGCACGCCAGCGTGCCCGAGGCGTCAGAAGAACGCCATCGTCCTCACCTCGATGCTCTCGCGCTGCCGCGCGTCGGGCGGCGAGCTCGGGTCCTCGAAGGCGCTGTGGCCCATGAATCGGGCGCGTCCGTCGGTCTCGGAGTCGTAGGTCTTCAGCAGCAGCGCCTGGTCGCGTTCCATCAGCGGGAAGTAGACCCAGCGGTGCCTGGGCGACCAGCGCATCACGTAGATCTCGCCGGTCCGTTCGCGGTACTTCAGGTCCATCCGCAGCATGTCGTCCGGGTCGTGCGTGCTCGCGTCGCACATCGCGAGCGGCAGCTCCTCGACGCGGTTGTACAGCGGCTTCCAGACGTTGTAGAAGGCGACGCGTCGGGACAGCAGGTCCTCGGCGTCCTCGGGCACGATGTCGCGCACCCGCTGCGGGCCGCTCTTGACCGTGTAGTCGCTGTGCACGAGCAGCACCGCGGGCCGCTTGACGGTCGTCTGCACGGCCAGGTCCGCCGGCAGCCGGCGGCGGATCGTGTGGTCGAAGACCACGACCCGCTTCGCGCCGGTGTGCGCCTTCACGAAGTCGACCACCTGCGGGTAGAAGGCGGCGTGCACCGAGGCCTCGTCGTCGAACGCGTCGAAGCGTGCGGCGAACGGATGGATCTCGAAGCCCTCGCGGTCGGCCGAGAACGACGCGGCGCGCGGCCAGCCGTCCTCGACCTCGACCTCGCGCAGGTCGGTCCCCGGCGGATTGAGCGGGGTCCCCGGATCGGGCTCGTAGAAGTAGTAGTCCGGCGGGATTCCGTTGTCCACACTGTAGTGCATCGTCGCGCGGACGGATCGGGTGGCGCTCGTCATCGTTCGGGGTCCTCGGTGCGCGGGCTCACTGCAGGGGCTTGGCGACGAAGCCCTGCTCGACGTTGGTGCCGCGCCAGCAGGCGAGCGGCTCGACGCGCTCCAGCATCCAGCGCTTCAGGTTCGGGTGATCGGCCAGCGGCAGCTGCTGCCAGCCGTGCAGGTGCATCGGCGAGGCGATCGCGATGTCCGCGATCGTCGGGCCCGGCGTGCCGGCGAGCCAGTCGTGCTTCGCGAGGCGCGCGTCGAGGATGCCGGCGAGCTTGTCGAAGGTCGCCCGCTGCGCGTCGAGCACCGCCGGGTCGGGGGCGCCGCCCAGCAGCGGCTTCACGCAGTTCTCGACGAGGAACACGTAGCACGACGGGAACCAGCTCGACGACTCCCACAGCAGCCAGCGGTTGACGTCGGCGCGCACCTTCAGGTCCGTCGGGTAGGCGGCCTCGCGCCCCAGCTTGTCGGCCGCGTACTGCAGGATGGCGTTGGATTCCCACAGCACGAAGTCGCCGTCCTTCAGCGCCGGGATCGACAGGTTCGGGTTCAGCGACGCATAGGGCTCGGCCTTCTGCTCGCCCTTGAAGTAGTCGACGTGGACCAGCTCGTAGGGGGCGTCCATCAGCTTCAGCCCCGCGAGCACCTTGCGGCAGTTCACGGTGATCGGGTCGGCGTAGATCTGCATCGCGTGTCTCCTCGTGTGGTGTGCGGCGGCGGTCGCCTGGGGCGGAGTCTGCGGACTTGACCGGGCTCGAGGAAGCCGGTCGAATGCGAACGGACTGTCCGCGAATCGAGAACGATGGCCCTGACCACCGACATGCTGGAGGCGTTCGTGAAGGTGGCCGAGACGCTGTCGGTCAGCGCCGCAGCGGCCGAGCTCGGCACCGGCAAGGGCCTGGTCAGCAAGCGGATCGCGCAGCTCGAGGCGCAGGTCGGCGCGACGCTGTTCGCGCGCAGCTCGCGACGGGTGTCGCTGACGCCGGCGGGCGAGGCGTACCTCGAGGGTGCGCGCCGTGCGCTCGCCGAGGTCGCCGGCGCCGGGGAGCGCGTGCGCGGGCTGCGCGAGCGTCTCGAGGGCGAGATCCGGATCACCGCGCCAGTCTCGTGGGGGCAGCGGGTGCTCGCGCGGCGGCTGCCGGAGTTCCTGCGCGTGCATCCCGGCATCCGCGTCGAGCTGCAGCTCGCCGACCGGGTGATGGACCTCGCGCGCGAGCGGATCGACCTCGCGCTGCGCTGGACGACCCAGGCCACGCCGCCCGGGCTGTCGGCCTCGCCGGTCGCCGAGGTCTCCTGGGTGCTCGCGGCCTCACCCGCCTACCTGGATGCGGCGGGGCGACCGCAGCGGCCCGTCGACCTCGCGTCGCACCCGGGCCTGTGCTACTGGCGCGAGCGCGACGACGACCGCTGGCAGCTCGAACGCGCCGGTGACGGCGCGCGGGCGGAGGTGCGGGTCGACAGCCGTTACCATGTGAACAATCCCGAGGCGGTCGCCGACGCGGCGATCGCCGGCCTGGGCGTGGCGGTGCTGCCCGGGTACCTGTGTGCCGGGGCCCTGCTCGACGGCCGCCTGGTGCGCGTGCTGCCGGACTGGGTGCCGGTGACCCGGTTCGGCACGAGGATCGTCGCGTTCGCGACGCCGGAGCGGCTGGCGCTCGCGCGCAACCGGACCCTGCTGCGCTGGCTGCAGGCGACGCTCGGGGCGGACCGGGTCTCCCCCGCCGACTGACCGGGGCACCGTCGTCCGCATCGCGCCCGCACGGGATGCGGCTCGACGCCCGATGCCCCGTGACGCCCTCGTCGACTACTATCTCGCCTCGGAATGGGGGAGAACGATGGTCCAGTGCCCGATCTGCGGTGAAGCCGACGCCACGCCCTGGCGGGTCGTGGACGCCTACGCGTACTTCGAGTGCCGCCGCTGCGATTCGATCTTCATCGATCCCGGCGTGCTCGCCGAGATCGACGCGGGCGCCTCGATCGTCGACTATTCGGGCGACTACTGGGATCGGGAGCTGTCCGCGGCGCGGGAGCGCAGTTTCGGCAGCAGTCTCGCGCGGGTGGCGGAAGTGCTGCTCTACGCCCGGCGCCCCGTCCGTCGCTTCCTCGACATCGGCTCCGGACCCGGCTACCTGCTCGACGCGCTGTCGGCCTACCTGCCGGGGAGCCGGCAGGTGTTCCACGGCGTCGAGCTGTTTCCGCCGCGCGAGACGACGACGCACCCGAACTTCGTGCGGGGTGCGATCGCGGACCTGCAGGGCCGCTTCGATGCCGGATGCTGCATCGAGGTCGTCGAGCACCTGACGCCGACCATGCTCCGCGGGATGCTGGAGCAGCTCGCCGGCCGCTCCGAGCCCGGGGCGATCTACATCTTCAACACCGGGCTGCCGGCATACGTGAAGCACGAAGACCCCGGCTACATGGATCCGAAGCGGCGCGGGCACATCGTCAGCTACGGACTGAAGGGCATGGCGCACATCGCCGCGTCGCTCGGGTTCGGCTGTCTGCCGATCCCCGGCAAGACCTGGGCGTTCTGCCTCGAGTACCTGCCCGAGGACGGGACGCCGCCGCTGCAGCCGCGGATCTGGTCGCCGCGGCCGGAGAACCGTGCGCTGCTGCACGACCGGCAGATGGGCTCGGCGCTGTACGTGCTGGGGATCGAGACCGCGCGTGCCTACGGCTGAGCGCGCGCGGGCGCCAAGGGCGACGTCGAGCCGCTCGTCGGCCGCGCTCGTCGGCTCGCTGTGCTACCTGTTCGCCTCGGTGTTCTGGGGGCTGAACATCCCGCTGACCGCCGAGCTGCTGAAGGGGTTCGATCCGTTCTGGCTGACGCTGTGCCGCTACGTCGTCGCGGCCTCGCTGCTTGGCACGCTGGTCGCGGCGTCGCTCGGGCCGCGCGCACTGCGCTCGCCGATCGGGCTGCCGCGGGTGATGGTCCTGGGGCTGTGCGTCAGCGCCTTCCTCGTCTGCTTCACCGTGGGGCTGATGCTGACGCATCCGGTGACCGCGGCCGCGGTGATCGCGGGCTCGCCGGTCTATGTCGCGGCGGTCTCGCGGATCATGACCCGCGCGCCCTTCGCGAAGGGCTTCGTGCCGGCCACGGTGCTCACGGTCCTGGGCGCGGGCATCGCGATCGCGGGTCGCTCGGATGCCGGGCTGTCGCTGAAGGGCGGCGAGGTGCTGATCGTGGGCTCGCTCGCGAGCTGGACGATCTACTCGATCCTGGCACAGCGCTGGTTCGAGGCCCCGGTGCCGCAGCTGCGGCGCACCTGGCTGAGCTCGGTCGCCGCGATCCCGTGGCTGCTGGCCTTCTGGCTCGTCGCACGCGCCACCGGCGTGGCCGGCGAGCCGAACCTGTCGCCGGACGCGCGCTCGATCGTCTTCCTGCTCGCCACCGCGATGCTGAGCACCGCGCTGTCGACGGTCGCCTGGAACATCGGCGTCTCGCGGCTGGGCATCGCGGTGGGCGGGCTCTGGCAGAACACGGTGCCCGTGTTCGCGGTGCTGATCTCGCTGGTCTTCTTCGGCGTGGTGCCCACCGGCGCGCAGGTGCTGGGCGGCGCGGTGGTGCTCTGCGGCGTGGCGATCATGCAGTGGCACTCGATCCGCGCGGCGCGTGCGGCGGCGCGCGCGGGGTCGGCCGCAGCGCGCTGACCGGCGCGACCGCCGGGCCGCGTCCGCGGCCGGGCCGGGACCGTCGACGCGTCCGCGTCAGACGATCTTCACCGACAGGTTCGGCAGCCCGTCGATGTGGCATTCGATGGTGTCGCCGCGCACCACCGGACCCACGTTCTCCGGCGTGCCCGAATAGACGATGTCGCCGGGGAACAGCTCGAAGGCCTGCGACAGCCGCGAGATCTGCTCGGCCACGTTCCAGATCATCTGCTTCAGGTCGGCGTTCTGCTTCGTCTGGCCGTTGACCTTCAGCCAGATGGCGCCTGCCTTGAAGTGGCCGGTCCTCGTCGCGAGGTGCAGCGGCCCGATCGGCGCCGACCTGTCGAAGCTCTTGCCGATCTCCCAGGGCTTCTTCTCGTCGCCCATCGCGCGCTGCAGGTCGCGGCGGGTCATGTCGAGGCCGAGCGCGTAGGCGTAGACGCAGTCGAGCGCGCGCTCGAGCGGGATGTCGCGGCCGCCCGAGGACAGCGCCGCGACCAGCTCGACCTCGTAGTGGTAGTTCTTCGTGAGCGGCGGATACGGATGGTCCGCGACCGTGCCGGGCGCGACGAACTGGATCGCGTCGGTGGGCTTCTGGAAGAAGAACGGCGGCTCGCGCGTCGGGTCGCTGCCCATCTCGCGCGCGTGCGCCGCGTAGTTGCGGCCGATGCAGTAGATGCGACGCACCGGGAACTGCAGGTCGCTGCCGACGATCGGGATCAGCGTATCGGGCACCTGGAACGGCGTGCGCGGCGCGTTCTGCGCGACGCCGGGCAGCGCGCAGCCGGCCACCGCGCCGGCGAGCGCGGCGGTGGAGGTGCCGAGGATCGAGCGGCGGTCCATCGTGGGGGGTCTCCTTCTCTCCGGGTTCGGGCGTCGTCGGGCGACGCGTGGCGCGCAGGATACCGCGCGTCCCAGGGGACGGGCCTGCGCGGCACGGCCGATCGATCCGAGGGCCGGTCAGCGCCGCGCGCGCCACGCCGTCGCCGCCGCGCCGGCGCCCGCGAGCGCCGCACCCGCCAGCAGCGCGTGCGCCGCGCCGATCGCCTGCCCGAGCGCGCCGAGCGCGAGGCTGCCGAGCGGCGTCGAGCCGATGAACATCGCGGTGTAGATCGCGAGCACGCGGCCGCGCTTGTCGTCGGGCACGCGGACCTGGATCGACACGTTGGTCGAGACCGCCTGCGCGATCGTGCCCAGGCCCACCGCGACCATGCCGGCGATGGCGACCGGCATCCACGCGGTCGTCGCGAACGCGGCCAGCCCGGCCGCGGCGACCGCGTTGCCGGCCACCGCGATCGACTGGAAACCGCCGCGGCCGCGCCGCGCGGCGAGCGTGATCGCCGCCGTCATCGCACCGAAGCCCGCGGCGGACACGAACAGGCCGACATACTCGGGGTGCGTACCGTGCAGCTCGGCCACCGCGGCCGGCATCAGGTGCACGTACGGCCCGACACCGAAGCCGAGCAGGAATACGCCGGCCACGAGCCGCGCGATCGTCGGGTCGGCGAACACGAAGCGCCAGCCGTCGGCGTACTGCCGCAGGAACGAGCCGCCGCGTGCCGCGCCCGCGTGCGACTCGTCGGTGCGGATCCGCGACAGCTGGAACAGCGTGGCCGACAGGGTCAGCGAGTGCAGCAGGAAACACGCGGCCTCGCCGATCGCGCCGATCAGCAGGCCGCCGACCGCAGGTCCGACGAAACGCGCGGTGTTGAGCGCCGACGAGTGCAGCGCGACCGCGTTCGGCAGCACCGCGCGGTCGGTGACGAGGTCGGCGAGGAAGGCATTGCGGATCGGGATCTCGCAGGCGAAGGCCAGCCCGCGGAGCATCGCGATCGCGATCAGCAGCGAGGGCGTGATCCACCCGGCCCAGGTCAGCGCCGCAAGCACCACGCCCAGCACCGCGACCGTGCCCAGGAGCGCGATCAGCATCCGCCGCCGCGGATACCGGTCCGCGAAGAGGCCGGCCACCGGCGAGACCAGCAGCGCGGGTGCGAGCGATGCGAAGCCCACGACGCCCAGCACCGCCACCGAGCCGGTCAGCCGGAACGCGAGCCAGGCCACCGCGACGTTGTGCGCGAAGCCGCCGACCAGGGCGATCGCCTGGCCGGTGAAATAGCGACGGAACTCGGGGTGGGCGAGGGCGGGGAAACGTCCGGGCATCGCGCGGATGATGCCCGGTGCGGGCGGCGCGTGGCGGTCCGCTCGCCCTCGCGTGGAACCGCGTCAGCCGATCGCGGCGTGCAGCCTCGCGGCCAGCGCGACCAGCGCGCGGTCCGTGCCGGCCGGCCCGAGCAGCGACACGCCGATCGGCGCGCCCCCGTCGGCGACCGGCCAGGGCATGCTCACCTGCGGCAGGCCGGCGATGCCGGCGATGCAGGTGATCGCCTGCGTGCGCGCGCGGATCGCGTCGACGGTCGGTGCATCGTCGTCGCGGCGGGGCGCCACCGAGGCGGCCGACGGCAGCACGGCGACGCCGTCGTCGCCGAGCAGCGCGCGCACGCGGGCGCGGACCGTCGCGAGCACCGCGCACGCGGCCGACGCGTCGGCCTCGGGGATCCGGCGTGCCGCGTCCCAGCGGCCGGCGATCGCGTCGCCGAATCGCGGCCCGTGCCGCTCGATCCAGCGGCCGTGCACCGACCAGGCCTCGTGGCTGCTGACGGTGACGTAGGCGCGGCGCCAGTCGTCGAGCGTTGCGTCGTCGGCCGTGGTGCGGACCGCCGCGGCCGGCGCGCCGAGGAGGGTGGCGAGGACCGACTGCGCACGCGCGAGCGGCCCGGCGAACGCGGGCTCGGCGAGCGACCAGGCGTCGTCCAGCCGCAGCACCCGGCGCGGCGTCCAGCCGGACGCGTGCGGGTCGCGGTCGCCCCCGCCGAGCAGCACGTCGGCCACGCGGCCGAACACCGACGCGTCGTCCGCCAGCCAGGTCGGCGTGTCGAACGACGGGCACAGCGGCACCAGTCCGTCGACGGACAGTCGCCCGTGGGTCGGCCTGAGCCCCCACAGGCCACAGTAGCTCGCCGGCACGCGCGTCGAGCCGCCGGTGTCGGTGCCGAGCGCGACGTCGACCAGACGGGCGGCCACCGCGCTCGCCGACCCGCTGGACGAGCCGCCGCAGACGCGCTCCGGCGCGCGGGTGTTGATCGGCGTGCCGTAGTGGGCGTTGGCGCCGTGCAGGCTGAACGCCAGCTCGTCGGTCAGCACCTTGCCGAGCAGCGTCGCGCCCGCCGCCGACAGCGCGGCCACCAGCGGGGCGTCGGCGCGCGCCGGGGCGTGCGTCTCGAGCCACGTCGGGTTGCCGGCGCCGGTGGGATGCCCCGCGACGTCGAACAGATCCTTCACCGCGACACGCAGGCCATCGAGGGGCCCGCGCGCGCTCCCCGCCCGGACGAACCGGCCGTGCGGGACCCAGGCGCCGACGGTGTCCTCGACGGGGAAGGCCCGGTCGTCGCGGCGTTCGGGGGGCACGGGCGAGGTCGGGGTGGGCGTGGGCGTCATGGCTCGGGGCTGGGAGGCGTCGCGTATCGTACCGGTCAGCGCGTCCCGACGGCGCCGGACGGCATGGGCCGCATCGACGACAGGCTGCGGGCGCCCGGCATCGAGCTGCCGCTCCCGTGGACCCCGCGCGGCTGCCCGGGACGCGGCCGTCGAGCTCGACCCGGTGGCGGCGCTGCGCGCGGACTCTTCAGCGCCCGCGTCGCACGGACGGGCGCCCCCCCGGCCCCGCGATCGTGCGCGCGGCGGGGGGCGGCGCGGCCGCTGCGGTCGCCGCCCGGCCTGCCGTCGCCGGCCGCGGCAGCGGCAGCGCGGTCTTGTACCGCACCTGCTTCAGCGTGAAGCTCGAGCGGATCTTCTCGACCCCCGGGATCGGCGACAGCCGCTCGAGGATGAAGCGCTCCAGCGAGCGGATGTCCGGCACCACCACCCGCAGCAGGTAGTCGGCATCCCCGGTCATCAGGTAGGCCTCCATCACCTCGTCGTGCGCGGCGATGCGCCGCTCGAACTCGGCGAGCGTCGCGGTGTTCTGCTCGCGCAGCGAGATCGAGATGAAGACCGACACGCCGAGTCCGAGCGCGTCGGGGTCGACCAGCGCGACGTAGCGCCGGATCACGCCCGCGCGCTCCATCGCGCGCACGCGGGCCAGGCAGGGCGAGGGGGACAGGTGGACGCGGCGGGCGAGCTCCACGTTCGACAGCGAGCCGTCTCGCTGCAGTTCGGAGAGGATCGCCAGGTCGATGGGGTCGAGCGGCATGACGTGCCGTAAAAAGACGTTTCAATGGCACGTCATGCTGCCATGGTGCGTCGAATCCGCCAAGCTCGGCATCTTCGACCGCCGGACCCGGCATATGCTGTCGGGGTATCCGCGGAGTCGCCCCCGATGAATGCCCCGTTGCGCCCCGACGCCCTGAGCGCGCTGCACGCCCCCGCCGCCGAGCCGGCGCCGCCCGTCGCCGTCCGTGCGGACACCGATCCGCAGGAGACCGCCGAGTGGATCGAGTCGCTGGCCGCGGTCATCGAGGTCGCGGGCCCCGATCGCGCGCGCCACCTGCTCGACGCGCTGCGCCGGCATGCGTCGCGGACCGGCCTGCGCTGGCAGCCCGCGCTCGCCACGCCGTACGTGAACACCATCCCGGTCGCCGAGCAGCCGCCGTTCCCCGGCGACCTCGAGCTCGAGCGCGAGCTCTCGGGGCTGATGCGCTGGAACGCGCTCGCGATGGTGGTCCGCGCGAACAAGGCCTTCGGCGAGCTGGGCGGCCACATCGCCTCGTACGCGTCGGCAGCGGACCTCTTCGAGACCGGCTTCAACCACTTCTTCCGAGCGCGCACCGACGGCTACCTCGGCGACCTGGTGTATTTCCAGCCTCATTCGGCCCCCGGCGTCTACGCGCGCGCGTTCCTCGAGGGCCGCCTGCGCGCCGAGGACCTCGCCCACTACCGCCGCGAGCTCGCCGCGCCCGCGGCCGGCGCGCGCGGACTCTCCAGCTACCCGCACCCGTGGCTGATGCCGGACTTCTGGCAGTTCCCCACCGGCTCGATGGGCATCGGTCCGATCAGCGCGATCTACCAGGCGCGCTTCATCCGCTACCTCGAGCACCGCGGGCTGGTCGCGCCGCGCGGCTTCGACGGCTCGCGCGAGCACGCGATGCAGCGCAAGGTCTGGGGCATCTTCGGCGACGGCGAGATGGACGAGCCCGAGTCGATGAGCGCGCTGACGCTGGCTGCCCGCGAGAAGCTCGACAACCTGGTCTTCGTCGTCAACTGCAACCTGCAGCGGCTCGACGGCCCGGTGCGCGGCAACGGCCGCATCGTCGACGAGCTCGAGGCGCTGTTCACCGGCGCCGGCTGGAACGTGATCAAGCTCGTCTGGGGCAGCGACTGGGACGGACTCCTCGCACGCGATGTGCACGGCGCGCTGATCGACGCGTTCGACGGTACCGTCGACGGCCAGTTCCAGACCTACGCGGCGACCGACGGCAAGTTCAACCGCGAGCGCTTCTTCGGACAGAACGACGCGCTGCGCGCGCTGTCGCAGGGCATGACCGACGAGCAGATCGACCGTCTCACCCGGGGCGGCCACGACCCGGTGAAGCTCCACGCGGCCTACCACGCGGCCGCGCGTCACCTCGGGCAACCCACGGTGATCCTCGCCCACACGAAGAAGGGCTTCGGCATGGGCCGCGCCGGCCAGGGCCGGATGACGACGCACCAGCAGAAGAAGCTCGACCGGGACGCGCTGCTGGAGTTCCGCGACCGGTTCCACCTGCCGCTGTCCGACGACCGGGCCGAGGCCCTCGAGTTCGTGAAGCCCGCCGACGACGCGCCCGCGATGCGCTACCTGCGCGAGCGGCGGGAGGCGCTCGGCGGCGCGCTGCCGCGCCGCATCGCGGCCTGCGAGTCCGTGCCCGTGCCCGATCTCGCGCGCTGGGGCGACTTCGCGCTGCACGCCGACGGCAAGGAGATGTCCACCACGATGGCCTTCGTGCGGATGCTGGGCGCGCTGCTCAAGGACCCCGCGCTCGGACCGCGGATCGTGCCGATCGTCGCCGACGAGGCGCGGACCTTCGGGATGGCGAACCTCTTCCGGCAGGTCGGCATCTGGTCGTCGGTGGGTCAGCGCTACGAGCCCGAGGACATCGGCTCGATGCTCTACTACCGCGAGGCGACCGACGGCCAGATCCTCGAGGAGGGCATCACCGAGGCCGGCGCGCTCGCGTCGTGGACGGCCGCCGCGACCTCGTATTCGGTGCACGGTCTCGCGATGATGCCGTTCTACATCTACTACTCGATGTTCGGCTTCCAGCGGGTGGGCGACCAGATCTGGGCCGCCGCCGACCAGCGCGCGCGCGGCTTCCTGATCGGCGCGACCGCGGGCCGCACGACGCTGGGCGGCGAGGGCCTGCAGCACCAGGACGGCAGCTCGCACCTGGTCGCGGCCACCGTGCCGAACTGCCGCGCGTGGGATCCGGCGACCGCGGGCGAGCTGGCGGTGATCGTCGGGCAGGGCATGCAGGAGATGCTCGTCGAGCAGCGCGACGTCTTCCACTACGTGACGGTGGGCAACGAGAACCTGCCGCAGCCCTCGCTGCCCGAGGGCGTCGAGGCCGACCTGCTGCGCGGGCTCTACCGCGCGCGTCCGGCGCCCGCGTCGCTGCCGGCGGACGCGCCGCGCGTGACGCTCGTGGGCAGCGGCTCGCTGCTCTTCGAGGCCTTCGCCGCAGCCGACCTGCTGGCCGTCGAGCACGGCGTCGCCGCCGAGGTCATGAGCGCCACCAGCTGGAGCGAGCTCGCGCGTGACGGGCTCGCCTGCGAGCGCGCGGCAAGGCTCGACGGGGCGCCGCGCGTGCCGCACGCGACGACGATGCTCGCCGGCTCGGACGCGCCGGTCGTCGCGGTCAGCGACTGGGTGCGTGCGGTGCCCGAGTCGATCCGCGCGTTCGTGCCGCGCGCCCGGCGCTACGTGGTGCTGGGCACCGACGGCTTCGGGCGCAGCGACACGCGCGCCGAGCTGCGCGCGTTCTTCGAGGTCGACGCGGCAGCGGTCGTGCATGCGGCGGTGCACGCGCTGCACGCCGAGGGCAGGGCCGACGACGCGTCGCTCGCGAAGGCGAGGACGCGGCTCGCCGGCGGCGAGGCGCCCTGGACGCGCTGATCCGGTCGCGACGATGCCGGCCGGGCCCATGACCCGGCGCGAGGCGAGGGTATGCGGTGATCGGGCATGATCGGACCCTTTCCGCTGTCCCGGCCCTCGCCATGTCCGCCCTTCGCGCCTACCTCGACCGTCAGTTCGCACGCATCTTCGCCCTGCTCGAGAAGACCACGCTGGATCGTCGGCGCGAGCGCTGAACCGGCGCGCCGGTTCGGCCGGCGCCGGCTGCGGTGCATCCGGGCGTGCGTCGGAGGCGCTGCGGCCTCGATCAAGGCAGGGCCCTCTGCCCCAGCTATCGCTCGAACGGATCGAAGTCGCGGTCGGCGCGCAGCAGCGTGAATCCGTCGAGGGTGCAACGGGTCGCGATGATCGTGTTGCAGTCGCGACCCGATGCGTCGAGATCGCCTTCCCAGGCGAGCCTGCTCGGGCGCTCAGATGCTGAGATCGAGCCGGTTGTAGGCCCGCATCGTCGCCCGCGCCGCGTCGTCCCAGCGGTAGCCGAGCCCCGCGTCCGCGTGGGGTCGATAGACGAAGGGCGTCTCCTGCGGATACCGCTGCCGTCGTGCGTCGATGCCGTAGCCGATCACGCGGGCGCGCTCGCGGATCCGGGCCTCGTCGAAGACGGCGGGCGCGGCGTGCAGGCCTCCGCCCTGGACGCCGAGCACCGAGCGGCGCCGGTGGAAGCCCAGGTTCAGCGTCAGCCGCCAGTCGGGGCTGGTGTTCGCGAACGATCCGTGGACCGCCTGGCGGTTGGTGATCGCGACGTCGCCCGGCGCGCAGACGATCGGTACCGCGTCGGGCAGTCGGTCGGAGCCGGCGGCCGCGCACATCGCCTTGATGTCCACGCGGCGGAGCTTGTGCGAGCCGGGCACGACCCAGACGCCGTTGGCGGGGGTGCAGCCGTAGAGCTGCGCCATGAAGTTGAAGCCGTGCGTGCCCTCGTCCCAGTCGGGCGCGTCCCAGTGGGTGACGCCGTCGCGGTGCCAGGCGACCGACGCGCCGAGCCCGGGGGCCTTGATGAACAGCGCCTCGTTGAACGGGACGAAGTCATCGCCGTTGACGGCGGCCGCGACCGCCAGCAGGTCGGGGTGGCCGTAGACGCGCAGGTGCGCCTCCGAGAACTGCAGCGGCCCGAGGATCAGGTACACGATCTCGTCGGGCGCGTCGGCGGCGGCCTGCGGCTCGTGCATCTTCACCGGATGCCGGCCGTTGGCGAGCGTCGTGCCGCCGAACGGATCGGCGAGCGGCTTCGACCAGAACAGCGTCGGCGCCTCCCGGTCGACGCCGATCGCGGGGCGACCGCGGGCGTCCACCGTCGCGTCGCGCCTGACCGGCAGGCGCTCGAGCACGTTCTCGCGGATGTCGCGCTCGATGTCGGCGAGCTCCTCCGTCCCGAGCACGCCCTCGAGCACGTAGAACCCCACGCGCCAGTAGGCCTCGAGGATGTCGGGATGGATGCGGCCGTCGGCGGCGCGGCGCACCGGCCCGCGGTTGCCGAGCGACATCGCGCGGCGCTCGCCGTCGCGAAGGTAGTCGCGCATCGTCGTCTCGATCGTCATCGTCTCCTCCCTGTCGCGGTCCGTGCTCAGTCGGGCAGCGGGATGCGTTCGGTCTCGCCGTCGATCCGCCCGAACGCGTCGGCACGCCAGCGCGCCTTCGCGGCCTCGATCCGTTCGCGCTCGCTCGACACGAAATTCCACCAGACGAAGCGCGGGCCGTCGAGCGGCGCACCGCCGAAGACCGCGATCCGTGCACCGGTGCCGGTGCGCATCACCGCCGGCGCACCCGCCTCGACGCAGGCGAGGCGACCGGCGTCGACCGGCGTGCCGTCGAGTTCGACCGAGCCCTCGACGACGTAGAGCGCGCGCTCCGCGTGGTCGGCAGGCATCGCGAGCGAGGCACCCGCATCGAGCGTGCCCGCCGCGTAGAGCGTCGGGCTCGCGACCGGCACCCGCGAGCGCAGGCCCCAGGCGTCGCCGGCCACGATCGCGAGCCGCGCGCCGGCCGCGGCAAGGACGGGGACCTCGGACGCCGGCACGTGGACGAACGAGGGCGCGTCCTCCTCGCGCTCGCGCGGCAGCGCGACCCAGACCTGCAGTCCGTGCGAGCGTGCCGGCGCGCCGCGCCTCGGTCCGGGCGCCCGCTCCGAGTGGACGATGCCGCGGCCGGCGACCATCCAGCCGACCTCGCCCGGCCGGATCGGCTGCACGCTGCCCAGGCTGTCGCGATGCAGGATCTCTCCGTCGAACAGCCAGGTCACGGTGGCCAGCCCGATGTGCGGGTGGGGGCGCACGTCGGCGTCCTCGGCGCGCGCGAGCGTGACGGGGCCGAAATGGTCGAAGAAGACGAAGGGGCCGACGGCACGCAGGCGGGCCGTCGGCAGCGCGCGCCTCACGGCGAAGCCGGGCGAGAGCTCGCGCAGGGCGGGGTCGAGGACGGTCACGGCCATCGGTGTCTCCCGGGGCGCGAGGCGCGGGGCGAGGCGCCCGAGTCTACGCGCCAGACAGCCGCTCCAGGTGCCAGGCCTCGTCGCCCAGCAGGTTCGCGAAGCCGATCAGCCGCTTCGCGAGCTGCCCGAACGGCAGCTCGTCGGTCATGCCGATCGCGCCGTGCAGCTGGATGCCGTCTTCCCCGCAGGCACGAGCGGCGGGCCCCACGAAGGCCTTCGCCAGCGAGACCGCGCGGCGACGCGCGGCCGGCGCGTCGCCGAGCCGCTCGACGGCCGCGCCGGCGATCGCGCGCGACTGCTCCATCGCGGCCCACAGGTCCACCAGCCGGTGCCGCAGCACCTGGTTCGCGGCGAGCGGACGACCGAACTGGCGACGCTGCTGCAGGTACGTGCGGGTCGCATCGATCACCGCGGCCATCGTGCCGACCGCCTCGGCGCATGCGAGCGCGGTCGCGGTGTCGAGCGCATGCTCGACCGCGGACCATGCATCGCCGGGCGAGTCGAGCCGTGCGTCGGCGGGCACGCGCACGCCGTCGAGCCGCAGGTCCGCGGCCTGGCGGCCGTCGTAGGTGGGCAGCGAACGCCGTGCGAGACCGGGTGCGTCGCAGGGCACCGCGAAGAGCGCGAGGCCCTCGGTCGAACGCGTGTCGCCGGACTCGCGGGCGAGCACGATCAGCACGTCGGCCGCGCCGCCGCCGAGCACGAGGGTCTTCGTGCCGTCGAGGACCCAGCCGTCGCCGGCACGGACCGCACGGGTCGCGACGTCGAACGCGTCGTGGCGGCCCTGCGGCTCCCAGCAGGCGAGCGCGAGCAGGGTCCGGCCCTCGCCGAGGCCGGCCAGCAGCGCGGCGCGGTGCGCGGCGGCCGAGGCCGCCACGGTCCCGCCGCTGCCGGGCTCGAGGCCCCGGTCGGCGTCGCCCGTCCCGGTGTGGGGCCGGTGCAGCCACGCAAGCGCCGGCGCCGCGAGCCCGACGTTCGCGAGCCAGGGCTCCACCGCGGCGACGCGGCCGAGCGCCTGCGCGACCACCTCGGCGTCGCCGGCGTCGCCCAGGCCTCCGCAGTCCTCGGGCAGCCCGAGCGCGAGCCAGCCCATCTCGGCGAATGCGGCCCAGCGTTCGCGCGAGAAGCCGTCGGCGGTGGCCATCGACGCGCGGCGCGCGTCGGCCGGACAGTCGCGCTCGACGTAGCGGGCCGCGGCCTCGCGCAGCATCGCGCGTTCCTCGGTGTCGCGCGCATCGGCGCCGTCTGCGATCGTCGTGTCCATCGTTCAGAGTCCCAGGACCTGCTTGGCCAGCAGCTCGTGCTGGATCTCGCTGCTGCCGCCGGCGATCGTGTAGCCGCGCGTGACCAGCCGGCGCGACGACGCGGCGGGCGCGTACGGGTGGCGCTCGACGAGCGGCGGCGCGTCCGGGTCGGGCAGCTCGTGGAGCGCGCGCTCGTCGAAGGGCAGGGTCTGCGGACCGAGCGCGTCGACCGCCAGGGTCTCGATCTCCTGGATCAGCCGGCTGCCGGTGAGCTTGAGCATGCCGGTCTCGGGCCCGAGCCGGCGACCGGCCTCGGCCTGCAGCCGGAAGCGCATCACCGTCGCCGCGAGCGCCTCGAGCCGCACCTCGAGCTGCGCGAACCGCGTGCGGAACCAGGGGCGCTCGACGAGCGGCACCCCGGCCTCGCGGACGCTCTCGCCGATCGCGCGGACCTTCGCGAGCCGCCGCCGGTTCTCGGCGACCCGTGCGAGGTTCAGCCGCTCGAACTCGAGCAGCGACTTCGCGATCGTCCAGCCCTGGTTCTCGGCGCCCACGCGGTTCACGACGGGCACGCGCACGCCGTCGAGGAAGACCTGGTTGAACAGGTGCCAGCCGTGGATGCCCACGATCGGCCGCAGCGACACGCCCGGCGTCGCCATGTCGATCAGCAGGAAGCTGATGCCTTCCTGCGGGCGCGCGTCGGTGTCGGTGCGGACCAGGCAGAAGATCCAGTTCGCGTGGTGGGCCGACGAGGTCCAGATCTTCGAGCCGTCGACCACGTAGTGGTCGCCGTCGCGGACCGCGCGGGTCTTCAGCGACGCGAGGTCGGAGCCCGCCTCGGGCTCGGAGTAGCCCTGGCACCAGGCGTGCTCGAGCGACACCATCCTCGGCAGGAAGTGCCGCTTCTGCGCGTCGTCGCCGAAGCGGATCAGCACCGGGCCGATCATCTCCCAGGTCAGGCCGCCGTACTCGGGCGCGTGTGCGAGCACCAGCTCCTCCTGGAACACCGCGCGCTGCGCCGGACTCCAGCCGGTGCCGCCCCATTCGACGGGCCAGTGCGGCACCAGCCAGCCGCGATCGCGCAGCGCCGCCTCCCAGACGCGGACCTCGGCCTTCGACGGATCGATGCCGAGCCGCACCTTCTCGCGGACGGCCTCGGGCAGCGCGTCGCGGACGAATGCGCGGATCTCGGCGCGGAACGCGTCGAACGACGCGGGTGCCCGGCTCATGCCCGGCCTCCGCGCTGGAAGACGCGCTTGCCGATCGCCGCGCGGTGGACCTCGGAGGCGCCGTCGTAGATGCGGAACGGCCGCAGCCGCTGCGCGATCATCGCGATCGGCTGGTCGGTGCACATGCCCATCGCGCCGGTCATCTGGCAGGCGCGATCGGCGACGCGGTTCAGCGCCTCGGAGACGAAGACCTTGGCCATCGAGGAGTGGTGTCGGATCGACTCGCCCTCGTCCAGCCGGCGCGCGACGTCGGCGGTCATCAGGCGCGACGCGTACAGGTCGATGTGCGAGTCGGCGACCATCGCCTGGATCTGCTGGTGCTCGGCGAGCCGGGCGCCGAAGGAGTCGCGCCGGGCCGCGTAGTCGGTGGCGAGCTCGATCGCGCGCGAAGCCAGCCCGATGCCGCGCATGCAGTGGAACAGGCGCGCGCCCTCGAGCCGCAGCTGCGCGTAGTCGAAGCCGCGGCCGGCCTCGCCGATCAGCGCGTCGGCGGGCAGCCGGCAGTCGACGAGCCGAACCTCGCCGTGGCCGCCGGGCGCGAAGCTGTCGATCGACGGGATGTCGCGGACGAACCGCCAGCCCGGGTTCGTCGTGTCGACGAGGAACCAGCTCGCGCCTTCCTCGGCGCGCGCGACGACGATCGCGAACGCGGCGCCCAGCGCGCCCGACGCGAACCACTTGTGACCGTCGAGCACCCAGTCGTCGCCGTCGCGGCGCGCACGGGTCGACAGCATCCGCGGGTCGGAGCCGACCCCGGGCGCGGGCTCGGTCATCGCGAAGGCCGAGCGGATCTCGCCGGCCATCAGCGGCGCGAGCCAGCGCTCGCGCTGCGACGGCGCGGCGAGCTTCATCAGCGTGTCGATGTTCGGCTGGTCGGGCGCCTGGCAGCCGAGCGCGCCCGCGCCGAGCACGCTGCGGCCGCATTCCTCGAAGACGCGCGCGCAGTCCTGCCAGCCGAGGCCGAGACCGCCGGCCTCGACGGGCAGCTGCGGCGCGAGCAGGCCGCGGCGGCGGGCCTCGGCGCGCAGTTCGCGGGTGACCGCGTCGAGCCAGGCGATATCGTGGCCGCGCGACCAGTCCTCGCGCGGGATCGCGCACTCGTCGACGAAGGCACGCACGCGCGCGCACAGGGCGTCGAGCTCGGCCGCGGGCAGCCGCGCGCGGGGCCCGGTGGCGGTGTCGGAGACGGGCATCGGGGGCTCCGGATCAGGTGCGCAGCCGGTCGAGGCCGATGCGCGCGGGGACGAAGGACTCGAACCAGGCTTCGGGCGTCGTGCCCGCGTAGGCCGCGCGCAGCGCGGCCTTGATCGCGAACACGCCCTCGGCGGGGAAGGTGGCGATCTCGGCCGCGCGCTCCAGGCAGCGCGGCAGCACGCGTTCCGGCGGCACGACCTCGGTCACCACGCCCAGGCGCAGCAGCTCGGCCGCGCCCACGCGGTCGCCGGTCAGAACGAGGCGCGCGGCCACCGCGGCCGAGTGGCGCAGCCGCAGCCACGCGAGGTTGTTCGGCGCGGCCATGCCCAGCCGCACCTCGGCGACCTGCAGGAACGCATCCTCGCCGCAGACCGCGAGGTCGCCGGCGATCGCGAGCGCCGCGCCGCCGTTGATCGCGTGACGCTCGAGCGCCACCAGCAGCACGGCGTCGAGCGAGGCGAGGGTGGCGTGCACGCGGCGCCAGCGCGCCGGGAAGTCGGCCAGCCAGTCGGGCTTCGGCGTCGCGCCGAAGGCCTTCAGGTCCAGCCCGGAGCAGAACGACCCGCCCGCGCCGCGCAGCACCACCGCGCGCAGCGTCGCGTCCGCGCGGACCGCGTCGAGCGCCGCCTGCAGGTCGGCGGCGAGCGTGCCGTCGATCGCGTTGCGGCGGTCCGGCCGGTTCAGCACGACCTCCGCCCAGCCGTCGTGCCGCGCGAGCAGCACCGCCGGATTCCGTCCGTCCATCGTCACCTCCCTCGTGCAGGGCCGCCGCGTCAGGCGCGCAGCGTGACCCGCCAGTCCATCATGTCCGCGCGGCAGTCGGTCTCGCTGTGCGCGATCGGGCGCTGGTCCCAGCCGATCGTCGTGGTGACGATCCGCAGCACAGGCGCGCCCTCGGTGTAGTCCAGCCGCTTCGCGAGCCGCGCGTCGGCGAGCGCGGCCAGCACGCGCACGCGGGTCGCCGCGCTGCGCAGCCCGAGCCCCGCCTCGATCGCGGTCGCGACGTCGGTCTCGGCGAGGTCCTGCGCGGCGAGGCGGTCGGCGATCTCGGGCGTGCACCAGGTGGTGCCGAGCACGAAGGGCACGTCGTCGCGGAAGCGCAGCACCGTGACCGCGCCCACCGGCGCGCCCTCGGCGATGTCGAGGGCACGGGCGATCTCGCGCGGCGCCTTCACGGTGCGGTGGGACAGCAGCCGGCCGTGTGCTCGGTGGCCGCGCTTGCGCATCGCCTCGAGCACGCCCACCAACGGGCCCTGCGCCTGGCCGCGGCCCGGTCGGGTCACGTAGGAACCCTTGCCGTTGACGGTCTCCACCAGCCCCGAGGCGTTGAGCTCGGCGAGCGCCTGCCGCACCGTGATGCGGCTCACGCCGAAGCGGGCGATCAGCGCGGACTCCGAGGGCAGGCGCTCGCCGGCGGCCAGCCGTCCGTCGAGGATGTCCGAGCGCAGCGTGTCCCGCACCTGCGCGAACAGGGGTGCGGGTCCGCCCAGCGTGGCGGTGTCCGCGAAACGGAGGCTTGCGTCGCTCATCTAACCTATTATGATAGGTCATGACAGGAGGAGGTCAAGTGGAGACGACGCCCAACGCCGAACCGGGCCGCGACGGCCCCGTGCCCGCGCCGCTGCGCACGCCGGTCTGCGACCGCCTGGGCCTGAGCCATCCGGTGTTCGCGTTCTCCCATTCGGTGCCGGTGGCGGCCGCGGTCTCGCGCTGCGGCGGCCTGGGCACCTACGGCGCCACGCGGCGCACGCCGCAGGAGATCCGCGACGAGCTCGCCGCGCTGCGCCGCCTGGCCGGCGACGTGCCGATCGGCGTGAACCTCGTGCTGCCGCCCGGCATGCCCGAGGACAACGATCCCGAGGCACTGGAGCGCGAGCTCCCCGAGCGGCACAAGGCCTTCGTGCGGGGGCTCTACGACAAGTACGCGGTGCCGCCGCCGACGCGGCGCGGCATGCGCACGCGCTTCCTGCGCTCGAACGAGATCGCGCGTGCGCAGATGGACGCGGTCGCCGAGTCGGACGTCGAACTGGTGGCGCTCGGCATCGGTGCGCCGGCCGACTTCGTCGAGCGATGCAGGCGCGCCGGCAAGACGATCGTCGCGCTCGTGGGTTCACCGAAGCACGCGCGCCGCGCGATCGACGCCGGCGCGGACCTGCTGGTCGCGCAGGGTCACGACTCGGCCGCGCACACCGGCCCGATCGGCACCTTCTCGCTGGTGCCGCAGGTGGTGGAGCTGGCGGGCGAGGTCCCGGTGCTGGCCGCCGGCGGCGTGATGACCGGCCGTCACGTGGCCGCGGCGCTCGCGATGGGCGCCCAGGGCGTGTGGACCGGCAGCCTGTGGCTGGCGACCGACGAATACGCGATCCACCCGATCCTGCTGAAGAAGCTGATCGCGGCGGGCAGCGAGGACACCGTCGTCACGCGCTCCGAGAGCGGGAAGACCTTCCGGCAGCTGAAGAGCGCGTGGAGCGACGAATGGGCCGCGCCCGATGCGCCGCGGCCGCTGGCGATGCCCTTCCAGGACGTGCTGGTGGGCGATCTGCTCGGCGCGATCGACGACCACGAGATCGAGCCGCTGATGCACTACGCGGTCGGGCAGGGCGTGGCCTGGATCCACGGCCGCGAGCGGGTCGCCGACGTCTACGCACGCCTGCTCGACGACACGCGGGCGGCGCTGGCGCCGCTCGCCGCGATGGCCGGAGGTGCGCGATGAGCGCGCGGCGTGAATCGGCCGTGCGCCGCGCGCTGCTGCTCGGGGCCGCCGCCGCGACGCTCGTCCCGCGGGCGGGGCGCGCGCAGGGCACGGCCTGGCCGGCGAAGCCGGTGAAGATCGTCTCGCCGTATCCGGCCGGCGGCTCGAACGACGCGGTGGCCCGCGTGCTCGCGGCGAAGCTGTCCGAGCTCTGGGGGCAGCGGGTGTTCGTCGAGAACAAGCCGGGTGCGAACAACCGCCTCGCCACGCAGGAGCTGGCGCGCGCCGCGCCCGACGGCTACCACCTGATGCTCGCGGCCGCGCCGCACGGCGCGAATCCGGGCCTCTACGACCACAAGCTGCCCTACGACACGCTGAAGGACTTCTCGCCGATCGTGCGGGCCACCGTGTCGCCGGTGGGCTTCTGGGTGCCCGCCGCGTCGCCGTTCCGGACGCTGAAGGACCTGGCCGACGCGGCGCGCGCGCAGCCCGGGAAGCTCTTCGCCGGCTCGCCCGGCAACGGCAGCGGACCGCACATGGTGATCGAGCTCTGGAACTGGAAGACCGGCGCGCGGTTCGAGCATCTGCCGATGAAGGGCGACGCGCCGCTCGCGGTCGAGACGGTGGCGGGCCGTGTGGATGTCGGCCTCACCGGGCTGACGGTGATGAAGCCGCACTTCGACTCGGGTCGGCTTCGGCTGCTCGCGGTCTCCTCCGATCGCCGTTTCCCGGCCGTGCCCGACGCGCCGACGCTCGCCGAGGCCGGCTTCCCGGCGGTCGACGGCTTCGCGTGGTTCGGGCTGCTCGGCCCGGCGGGCCTGCCGGCGGAGGTGATCGCGAAGGTCAATCGCGACGCGAACGCGGTGCTCGCGCAGCCGGAGGTCCGCGCGCCGCTGGAGGCGGGCGGCACCTTCGTGTCGGGCGGCACGCCCGAGGCCTTCGGCGCGTTCATCGCCGCCGAGGTCGACAAGTGGACGCAGGTCGCGAAGGCGACCGGCATGAAGCCCGACTGATGCGGGCGCTCGCAGCGGGGGAGTCCGATCCGATGAGCACCGACCGTCCCGTCGCCGCCGGACGCCGCCGCGCGCTGGGGGTGGCCGTCGCGGCCACCGTCGCCACCGCGGCCGGCACCCTGTCCCGCGGTGCGCCCGCGCAGTCCGCCGCCTGGCCCGCCAGGCCGGTCCGGGTGATCGTGCCGTACGCGGCGGGCGGCGTCGTCGACGTGATGACGCGTGCGGTCACGCAGCGGATGTCGTCCGACCTCGGCCAGCCCTTCGTCGTCGAGCCCAGGCCGGGGGCGAACGCGAACATCGCGGCCGACGCGGTCGCGAACGCGACCGCCGACGGCCTCACCCTGCTGGTCAGCGCCTCGTTCCTGATCAACAACCCGATGATCGAGACCGGGCTGCGCTGGAAGCCCGCGGACTTCGCGCCGGTCGCGCGCTTCGCGCTGTCCCCGAGCTTCCTCTGCGTGCCCGCGGACTCGCCGGCGAGGACCGCACGCGACTGGATCGAGCTCGCCCGCCGCACGCCGGGGATGCAGTACGGCGACGGCGGGACCGGCACGCCGCAGTCGATGTCGATCGAGATGCTGAAGGCGGTCGCGGGCCTGCGCCTCGAGCCGGTCGCCTACAAGGGCGCGCCGCCGATCGTGCCCGACCTGATCGCGGGCACGGTGTCGATGTCGGTGCTGCCCTCGACCGTCGCGATCCCGCAGGTGAAGGCCGGCAAGCTGCGCGCGCTCGCGAACACCGCCGACAAGCGCTCGCCGCTGCTGCCCGACGTGCCGACGATCGCCGAGGCCGGCTTTCCCGAGGCGACGGTGCTGTCGTGGTACGGCTTCCACGTGCCGTCGGGCACGCCGGCCGAGACGATCCGGCGGATCGCGGAGGCCACCGTGTCGGCCGCCGCGCAGCCCGAGGTCCGCGACCGGCTGGCCGCCGCCGGCGGCGAGGCCGGACCGATGGCGGGCGCCGAGTTCCTCGCGTTCCTGCGCGACGAACAGGGCCGCTGGACGCGCTTCGTCGAGGCGGCGAAGCGCAACGCACCGCGCTGATCCGGGCCCGCGCCGAGCGCCTCGCCGGCGGCGCGCGGGTCCGCCCCGAACGATCCCGACGACCGCTCGCCCGCGCGAGCCCACAGACCGAGCCGCAGCCCATGGACCCCTCCGATCTCGACGCGCTGTTCTCGCCCCGATCGATCGCGATCGTCGGCGCCTCCGACACCCCGACCCGGATCGGCGGCGTGCCGGTCGACCTGCTGCTGCGGATGGGCTGGCAGGGCCGGATCCTGCCGATCAACCCGAAGTCGCCGACGGTCCAGGGGCTGAAGGCCTACCCGACGCTGCGCGAGGTCGGCGAGCCGATCGACCTCGCCGTCTTCGCGATCCCGCAGTCGGCCACCGACGCGGCGCTCGACGACGCGATCGCCGCCGGCGTGAAGTCGGCCGTGGTCTTCACCGCGGGTTTCGCCGAGGTCGGCGGCGGCGGTGTCGACGCGCAGCGTCGGCTGTCGGAGAAGGCGCGCGCGGCCGGCCTGCGGATCGTCGGGCCGAACTGCCTGGGCGTGATGAACTGCCGCGAGTCGATGTACGCGACCTTCAGCCCGGCGCCGGGCATCGGCATCGCGCGCGCGGGCTCGATCGGTCTCGTCAGCCAGAGCGGCGCGTTCGGCGCCTACGCGTACTCGCTCGCGCGCGACCGCGGCATCGGGCTGTCGGTCTGGGCCTCGACCGGCAACGAGGCCGACGTGCAGGTCGCAGACGTGATCGCGTGGATGGCGCGCGACCCGAACACCAAGGTCATCATGGCCTACATCGAGGGCGTGCGCGACGGCGACCGGATGCGGCGCGCGCTCGCCGACGCGCACGCGGCGGGCAAGCCGGTGGTCGCGGTCAAGGTCGGCCGGACCGCGCTCGGCGCGCAGGCCGCGGCCTCGCACACCGCGTCGCTCGCCGGCGACGATGCGGTCTACGACGCGATGTTCCGCCAGTACGGCGTCTACCGCGCGCGCGACGTGGAGGAGTTCTTCAGCGTCGCGCACGGCGCGGCGGTCGCCGGCCTGCCGCCGAACCACCGGATCGCGCTGTTCACGCTCTCGGGCGGCGTGGGCGCGTTCATGGCCGACGAGGCCGCCTCGATCGGGCTCGACGTCGCCGAGACGCCGGCCGCGGCGCAGGCCGAGATCCTGTCCTGGGTGCCGTTCGCCGCGCCGCGCAACCCGGTCGACATCACCGGCCAGGTCAGCCAGGACCGCTCGCTGATCGACCGGGCGACTCGAGCGATCCTGCGCGAGGGCACCTACGGATCGTGGCTGGGCTTCATGGCCGCGGCCGGCGCCGGCGAGACCTTCTGGCCGGTGCTCGAGGCCCTCGCCGTCGGCCTGCGCCGCGACCATCCGGGCGTGCTGCTCGCGGTGAGCACGCTGCTGTCGCGTGCCCGGCAGGACCGACTCGCCGAGCTCGGCGTGCTGAGCTTCGTCGAGCCGGCGAACGCGGTCCGCACGATCGGCGCGCTGGCCGGCATCGGCCGCGCGCTCGGCCGCCCGGTGCCGCCGGTGCCGGGCGATGCGCCGCCGGCGGCGACGCGGCTCGGGCCCGGCGCGCTCGACGAGCCCGCGTCGCTCGCGCTGCTGCGCGCGCGCGGCGTGCCGGCGGTGGACGCGCGCGTGGCGCGCAGCGCCGGCGAGGCCGCGTCGTTCGCCGCGGCCGCGGGGCCGGGCGCGCGCTTCGCGGTCAAGGTGGTCTCGGCCGAGATCCTGCACAAGACCGACGTCGGCGGCGTGCGGCTCGGCGTCGACGCCGCCGGCGCCGCCGCGGCCTTCGATGCGGTGACCGGCTCGGCCCGGGCCGCGGTGCCGGGCGCGCGGATCGACGGCGCGCTGCTCGCGCCGATGGTGTCGGGCGGCGTCGAGTGCATCCTCGGTGCGCGGATCGACCCGGTGTTCGGGCCGGTGGTGATGTTCGGGCTCGGCGGTGCCTTCGTCGAGGTGCTGCGCGACGTGTCGATCCGGCTCGCGCCGCTGACCCGCGACGACGCGCGCGAGATGGTCCGCGAGGTGAGGGCCTTCCCGCTGCTCGACGGCGCGCGCGGGCGGCCGCGCTGCGACGTCGAGGCGATCGTCGATGCGCTGCTGGCGCTCTCGGACCTCGCGATGGACGCGCGCGACTCGCTCGACTCGATCGACGTGAACCCGTTCGTGGCGTTCGCGCCCGGGGCCGGTCCGGGCGGGGCCTCCGCGCTCGCGCTGGACGCGGTGGTGATCGGACGGACGGCGGGCTGAAGGGAGACGGACATGACCGTCACGAACGTCACGAACGTGACCGATCCCGGTGCCGGCGACGACCCGGTCCGCGCCTGGGCCGACGCGATCGCGCTGCAGGCCTGCGTCTACCTCTACCCCCTCTGCGAGATGGCGCGGATGCGCGCGGTCACGGCGACGCGGCGCGACGCGCAGGGTCGCTTCGTCGACGACGATCCGGCGACGACGAAGCGCTGGGTCAACGGCTTCATCCACGCCCGCCGGCTGCTGGGGGCCGGCGGCAGCCGCGTGGTCACGCCGAACAGCGACACGCTCTACACGAACGCGTGGCTGGACCTGTCGCGCGGGCCGGTGGCGATCGAGGTGCCGGACACCGCGGACCGCTACTACGTGCTCGGCTTCCTCGACATGTGGACCAACCCGTTCGCGCACGTCGGTCGCCGGCTCACCGGCACCGGCCCGGGCACCTTCCTCGTGACCGGACCGCACTGGGACGGCGGGGTGCCCGCGGGCATGCGGCGGGTGGCGGCGCCGACGGACCATGTCTGGATCATCGGCCGCATCATGGTCGAGGGGCCCGAGGACGTGCCGGCCGTCAACGTGCTGCAGGACGGCTTCCGGATGGCGCCGCTCGCGGCCTGGCTGCGCGGCGAGCGGCATGCGCCCGAGGTGCTCGACACCGGCCTCGACCCCAAGGCGCCGCGCGACGCCGCGCACTTCCGCGCCGTGGCGAACCGCGCGCTGCGCGAGAACCCGCCGCCCGCCGACGAACGCGCGCTGCTCGCCGACTTCGCGCGGCTGGGCCTCGACGGCGGCCTCGCACCCGAGGTGCCGCGACTGCCCGACGCGCTCGCGCTCGCGGCGATCGGACGCGGCCTGGCGGCGGCCGACGCGCTGCTCGACGCGCCCGAGCCCGGCGAGGATCCGGCCGCGCGCGGCGGATGGAGCGAGCCGATGGTGCTCTCGGGCTCGTTCGGCCGCGACTGGCACCGGCGTGCCGTCGTCGCGCGCCGCTACATCGGCGCGCTCGAGAGCGCCGAGGCGATCTACCCGATGGCCCGCGCCGACGCGCAGGGGCGGCCGCTCGACGGCAGGCACCGGTACACGATCCGCTTCCCGGCCGGCGGCGAGCCGCCGGTCGACAGCTTCTGGTCCCTCACGATGTACGACGACCGGGACTGCATGCTGGTGCCCAACCCCATCGACCGACACCGGATCGGCGACCGCAGCCGCGGCCTCGTGCGCGACGCCGACGGCGGGCTCACGCTCGTGCTGTCGCACGCCTCGCCCGGCCCCGAGCTCGCGCCGAACTGGCTGCCGGCGCCCGAGGGCCGCTTCTACCTGTGCCTGCGCGCGTACCAGCCCCGCCCCGAGCTGCTCGACGGCCGATGGCGGGCACCGGACATCGTGCGTGCGGACTGAGACCGGCGCCGCGGCCGCCCCGCCGTCGCGGCTGCCCGCGCGCAGGATCGACGCCCACGGACGTGCCGGCGTCGATCCGCGCGCGATCGTCGCGCTCGCCCTGCCGCTGTTCGTCAACGCGAGCCTGCAGGCGGTCCTGAACCTGACCGACACCTGGTTCATCGGCCGCGTGTCCGCGCAGGCGGTGGCCGCGGTGGGCGGCGTCTACTGGGTGCTGCTCGGCACGCTGCTGCTGCTGGGCGGTGTCGGCCTGGCGGTCCAGGCCTTCGCCGCGCAGGCCCGGGGCGGCGGGCGGCGGCGGCGCGCGGCGCTGGCCGCCTGGTCGGGGCTGTGGGCGTCGGCGGCGCTGGTGCCGGTGTTCGCCGCGCTCGCCTGGGCGGGCCCCTGGATCGTGCCCTCGCTCGGGCTGCCGGCCGAGCTCCATCCGCAGGCGATCGAGTACTGGGGGCCCCGGATGCTCGGCGGCGGCGCATCGGTCGCGCTGTCCTCGCTGCTGTCGTTCTACAACGGCGTGGGCCACGTCCGCCGGACGCTCGCGATCAACGCGGTGGTCGTGACGCTGAACGCCGCGCTCAACGAGCTCCTGATGTTCGGACTGGGCTGGGGCATCGCCGGCTCGGCGTGGGCGACGACGGTCTCGGTCGTGGTCGGGCTCGGCCTCGCGGCGGTGCTCTTCGTCGGACCGGGCTACCGCGTGCGCTACGGCACCACGCTCGTCTGGCGGCCGCGCCCGCGCGCGATCGCGGCGACGTTGGCGGTCGGCCTGCCGATCGGACTGTCGATCGCCTTCGACGTGCTCGGCCTCGCCGCGTTCCAGGCGATGGTGACCCGACTGGGCGCGGTGCAGGGCGCGGCCAGCCAGATCGTGCTGATGCTGACCTCGGTCGCCTACATGCCGGCGGTCGGCCTAGGGATGGCCGGCACCACGCTCGTCGGGCAGTCGATCGGCGCCGGCGACCGCGACTGGGCCAAGCGCGTCGGGGACCGGACGATCGCGCTGTCGGTGGGCTACATGTTCGTCGTGGGCTTCGTGCTCGCCGCAGCCGGGCCGTGGCTGCTGCCCCTGTTCGTGTCGGCGGCCGACCCGCAGGCGGCGGCGGTGGTCGCGCTCGGCGGCACGCTGCTGTGGTTCGCAGCGGCCTACCAGTTCTTCGACGGGCTGAACATCGGCTGCGGCTTCTGCCTGCGCGGCGCGGGCGACACGCGCTTCCCGGCGTTCGCGCTGCTCGGGCTCGCCTGGGGACTGTTCGTGCCGCTGGTCCACCTGCTGGCCTTCGAGCCGGGACAGGGCTGGATCGCCTCGGCGCCCGGCGCGGGCTGGGGCGCGGTCGGCGGCTGGGCGGCGGCGGTGGTCTACGTCGGCCTGCTGGGCAGCACGCTCGCGTGGCGCTGGCAGTCGCGGCGCTGGCAGCGGCTGAGGCTCGGCGGCTAGGCCGTCATCGTGCCCGCGAGGCCTGCCACAGCCAGATGCCCACCGCGGCCGGCGCGGCCGCCATCACGACGTAGGTCGGGCCATGCCCGCCCAGCACGCCCACCAGCGACGCGAACACCGGCGGGCCGGCCATCGCGCCGCAGAAGGTCAGGAACTGCGTGCCGCCGGTGATCGCGCCGAGCTCCTCGGGCCGCACCCGATGCGAGAGCTCGGCGAAGTAGACGCCGTTCCAGGCCATCGAGGTCGCCGCGCAGGCGAGCGCCGCGGCCATCGCGAGCGCAGGCGACGCGCCGGCCGGCAGCGCGCCCAGCAGCGCCGCCGACCCGGCCATCGCGAGCCCCAGCAGCGACAGCAGCCGCAGCGGCGACAGCCAGCGGTCGGCGACCTGGCCCCAGAGCACCCGGCAGCCGACGGCGACGAGCTGGGAGATCGACAGCACGGCGGCCGCCGCCGCGAGGCTGCGGCCCAGCTCCAGCTTGAGGTAGCTGACGAGGAAGGTGGTGAAGCACAGCTGCGTCATCGAGAACGCGAGCGAGGCCACGCCGAGCCGCCGCAGCGCCGGCTCGTCCCAGACGCGGCGCAGCGGCGCGACGGTGGCGCGCAGCAGCGCCGTCACCGAGGCCGGAGCGGTCTCGACCCGGCTCCGCGGCACGCGCGCCTCCAGCACGGTGGTCGACCGCAGCGCGACCGCGAGCGCGAGGCAGCCGGCGGCGAGCGCGACCATCGCCCAGGTCCACGGCATCGCGCCGATCAGCGGCGGCACGATGATCCCGGCCAGTCCGATGCCGATCGGCACGCCGGTCTGCTTGATCGAGAAGAAGAGTCCGCGGCGGTCCGGCGGCGCGTGTGCGGCGAGCACCATCGAGGCCGCGGGGTTCGGCACGCCGTAGCCCGCGCCCAGCAGCACCGCGGCCAGCGGCCAGACCCACAGCGCGTCGGCACCCGAGACGCCGACGGCCGCGACGCCCAGACCCGCGGCGCCCGCCAGCAGCGCCACCAGGCTCATCCGGATCGGGCCGTCGCGCTGCATCCGCGTGCCGAGCACGAGCCCGGACAGCATCGCGGCGAAGTAGGCGACACCCACGAACCAGCCGACCCGCTGCGGCGGCACGCCGAGCGCCGGCGCGATCGCCGGCGCGACCACGGCCGGCACGTTCATCGCGAGCGTCGAGGCCGCCTGGACCAGCATCGTGGTCGCGAGCGCGAGGCGGGGCCGTGCGGGCGCGGCGAGGTCTGCGGCGGCCGCGCTCATTCGCGGAACAGTCGCAGCGTGGTCGCCAGCGCGATCAGCGAGCCCTCGAGCTTCGCGTCGCCGGTGGCGAGCGCCGCGGGCAGCCCGCGCACGCCGGCGGCGATCTCCTTCCATCGGTCGGCGCTCGTCGCGAGCCGCGCATCGGCGCGCTCGGGGCGGCCCTCGCGGACCTCGGCGACGCCGCGGCGCACCGCGAGCGTGAAGTGGCGGCCGACGTCGGTGAACTCGAATCCGAGGGTACGCTCCACGTCGAGCGCCTCCTCGGCGCGCAGCCGCACCGGCATGCCCCGCATGAACGCGTCGATCGGGAACGCGTGCAGCAGGTCGACCGGCGTCCTGGCGGGATCGCGGCGCTCGATGCGGATCGAGCCCGCGGCCTCGCCGGCGGCGGTCAGCAGGTAGTTGCGCGCGTTCGCGCTCTCCTGGCGGTCGGCGAGCGCGGCGAGCGCGCGGGCCCGCACGCCGCGCGGGCCGGCATCGTCGGGCGCGAGCCGCGACGCGAGGTCCGCCGCCTCGGCCGCCCACTGCAGGTCGCCGGCGGCGAGCGCGCGTTCGGCCTCCTGCGCGAGCGTGCGGCCGCTGCCGGCGAGCGCCTGCAGCCGCTTCGCGCGCTCGGCCGGCGGCAGCGGGAACAGGTTCGCCGCGTTGCCGTCGAACCAGCCCACCTGACCCGCGTGGATCGAGCGCACGCTCCAGTCGACGCGCCCGTAGTGCTCGGCGAGCCACGGGTTCGCGGCGAGGTGCGGTGGCAGCTTCACGCGCGCGACGATCTCGTCGGGCGCGAGGCCCGCGTTCATCCAGCGGATCGTCTGGTCGTGGACGAACTGGATCGCGTCGCGGTAGTCGGTCAGCAGGCGTGCAACCTGCGCGGCCCCCGAGACCGGCCGCGTGTGGCTCGGCACCAGGTGCTCGGCGCCGAGGGCGCGCATCGCGTCCAGGCTCGCCACCCAGCGGCGCACGTCGCGGTACGGCGTGCCGCGGATCGCGTAGAGGTTCGGGAACGAGCGGTAGAGATTGTCGGCCGGCAGCAGCACGCGCTTGTCCGGCAGCCAGACGAAGAGCTGGTCCTCGGTCTCGCCGGGCGCGTGACGCAGCGACAGCTTCACGCCGGCCACCTCGAGCTCGAGCGACTCGGCGAACGAGCGCGTCGGTCGCAGCACCGCGATCCGGTTCCTGCCGTCGACGAAATCCAGGCGCGGGCCGATGCCGGCATTGGGCAGCTGGTCGGCGCGCAGGTGGGTGCCGAACTGTCGCATGCTGCGCGGGTAGATCGTCGGCGCGACGACGTCCATCACCTCGTCGAGCAGCGCGTTCGTGCGCTCGTGCGCGATGACCTCGACCGGCCGGCCCTCGGCGAACACCGCCGCGCCGAAGGTGTGGTCGGGGTGGTAGTGGGTGTAGACGATCGCGCGGACCGGCTTCGAGGTCACGCCGCGGAAGAGGGCGAGCACCCGGGCCGCGGCCTCGGCGCTCTCCATCGTGTCGACGACGATCGCGCCGTCGCTGCCCTCGATCAGGATCGAGTTCGCCAGGCCCTCGCCGACGGCGACGTGGACGCCGTCGGTGACTCGGATCAGCTCGGGCCGGAACTCGCGCGCATGCGCACGCAGCCGGGCCAGCGCCGGGTGCTCGGTGCCGGGGGCGATCGCGTTCTCCGGTGCCGCGGAGGCCTCGGCCGCGGGCGCCTTCGTCGCGTCGACGGCCGACCTCGCGGCCGACCGCTCGCCGCGCGGCCAGCCGCCCAGCGCCGCGATGGCGGCCACCACCGCGGCCGCGCCGAGCAGCACGGCGCCGGCCCGGGCGAGGCCGGGGGCGATGCGGGCGGAGCGGAGGCGGCGCGGGCTCATCGTTGCGGGGAGGGCCCGGGCGAGTATAGGGGCGGACGGGGACGGCGTCCGTCGGCCGCTCGCCGACCCGGTCCGGGAATGCCGCTATCATCGACCGATCCCCTCCGGAGCCCGCCGAGATGAACCTCTCCGACCTGCGCCCGCTGATCGACGCCAAGTGGGACGACGACCTGGTGCCCCGCCTGGTCGACTACGTGAAGCTGCCGGCGAAGTCGCCGTCGTTCGACCCGAGCTGGGCCGCCCACGGCCATATCGCGGCCGCCGTCGAGGCCGCCGCCGCCTGGGCGCGCGCGCAGCCCATCGCCGGCCTGCGGGTCGAGGTCATCTCGATCGACGGGATGACGCCCTGCATCTTCTTCGACGTGCCCGCGACCCACGGCCTGGGCGAGGACCGGACCGTGCTGTTCTACGGCCACCTCGACAAGCAGCCCGAGATGACCGGCTGGCGCGACGACCTCGGCCCGTGGAAGCCGGTGATCGAGGACGGCAAGCTCTACGGCCGCGGCGCGGCCGACGACGGCTACGCGCTCTACGCGGCGCTGACGGTGATCCAGGCGCTGGATGCGAGGCAGGTCGCACGACCGCGCTGCGTCGGCCTGATCGAGACCTGCGAGGAGAGCGGCAGCCCCGACCTGCCGGCCTACCTCGCGAGGCTCGCGCCGCGTCTCGGGCAGGTGCAGCTGGTCGCGGGTCTGGACTCCGGCTGCGGCAACTACGACCAGCTCTGGGTCACCACCTCGCTGCGCGGGCTGGTGGGCGGCGTGCTGACCGTCGAGGTGCTGCAGGAGGGCGTGCATTCGGGCGCGGCGAGCGGCCTCGTGCCCTCGTCGTTCCGGATCGCGCGCAAGCTGCTGAACCGGCTCGACGACGTCGACACCGGGCGGCTGGTCCCCGAGGCCTTCCACGCCGTCATCCCGCAGGAGCGCATCGAGCAGGCGAAGGCGGCCGGCGACATCCTCGGCGACGTGGTCTGGAAGCAGTTCCCCTGGGTGGGCTGCAACCATGGCCCCGACGCCCACGCGCACGCGATGCCGACCACCACCGATCCGGTCGAGGCGATCCTGAACCGCACCTGGCGGCCCGCGCTGTCGGTCACCGGCGCCGAGCACCTGCCCGGCATCGCCGCGGCCGGCAACGTGCTGCGCCCGAAGACCTCGCTGAAGCTGTCGCTGCGGCTGCCGCCGACCGTCGACGGCGAGCGTGCCGCCGCGCTGATGAAGCAGGTGCTCGAGGCCGATGCGCCGTACAACGCGAAGGTGAGCTTCTCGGACTTCCACGGCGCCACGGGCTGGAACGCCCCGCCGACCGCGCCCTGGCTCAGGCAGGCCGCCGATGCGGCGTCGATGGCGGCGTGGGGGCGGCCCGCCGCCTGGATGGGCGAGGGCGGCACGATCCCGTTCATGAACATGCTCGGCGAGAAGTTCCCCGACGCGCAGTTCCTGATCACCGGCGTGCTCGGCCCGCAGTCCAATGCGCACGGCCCGAACGAGTTCCTGCACCTCGACGCGGGCAAGCGGCTGACCGCTGCGGTCGCCGGCATCGTCGCCGCGGTCCGCTGACCCGCTGCGGCCCGCGTCCGGCGTCGCGGGAAGGCGTTCAGCTCCGGCGCTGGACCAGGGTCAGGATGTCGTAGGACGCCACCAGCTGGCCGTCCTGGTTCGTCACCTGCACGTCCCAGGCGACCACGCCCTGACCCGGCCCGTCGCCCTTCGACGGACGCTCGGCCTTGCGCTTGCAGGTGAGCCGCGCCTGGATGGTGTCGCCGATGCCGACCGGCTTCACGAAGCGCAGCGTGTCGAGCCCGTAGTTCGCGAGCACCGGGCCGGGCGAGGGCCAGACGAACAGGCCCGCGGCGGCCGACAGCACGAAGTAGCCGTGGGCGATCCGCTTGCCGAACGGACTCGCCTTCGCCGCGGGCTCGTCGAAGTGCATGTAGAAGTAGTCGCCCGACAGACCGCCGAACATCACGATGTCCGCCTCGGTGACCGTGCGACGGTGGGTGAGCAGCGAGTCGCCGACCGCGATGTCCTCGAAATGCCGGCGGAACGGGTGGACCTCGGACTCGACGACCCGGGCGCCGCGGACGTATTCGCCGGTCACCGCGGTCAGCATCGTGGGCGAGCCCTGGACCGCGGCACGCTGCAGGTAGTGGGTCACCGCGCGCAGGCCGCCGAGTTCCTCGCCGCCGCCGGCGCGGCCCGGGCCGCCGTGCTTCAGGCCCGGCAGCGGCGACCCGTGGCCGGTGGACTCGGCCGCGCAGCTGCGGTCCAGCACCAGCAGGCGGCCGTGGTGGGCGGCCGCCACCGGAATGGCGCGTGCGGCGGTCTCGGCGCTCCGGGTCACCAGCGTGCCCACCCGGCTGCCGCGGCCCCGGGCGGCCAGGGCCAGGGCTTCGTCCAGGTCCTCATAGGGCATCAGCGTGCTCACCGGGCCAAAGGCTTCCAGGTCGTGCACGGCGGTGTTGGCCATTGCGTCACGGCACAGCAGCAAGGTGGGCGCGTGGAAGGCGCCATCGGCCACGCCCTCGCCACGGGGCGCAAAACCATCGCGCGCACCGAAGACCACCTCGTTGCCCACGCTCAGGCGCGCCACGCGCTCGGCCACATCGGCCAGCTGGGCGTTTGAGGCCAGTGCGCCCATGCGCACGCCGTCCACGGCGGGGTCGCCCACCACCACGCCGGCCAGGCGCTCACGCAACTTGCTGGCCACGGCATCCAGGTGGCGGCGCGGCACGATGGCGCGGCGGATGGCGGTGCACTTCTGCCCGGCCTTGACCGTCATCTCGCGCACCACCTCCTTGACGAAGAGGTCGAACTCCTCGTCGTCCGGGTTCACGTCGGGCGCCAGGATGGCGCAGTTCAGCGAATCGGCCTCGGCGTTGAAGGGGATGGAGCGCGCCACCAGGTTGCGCTGCGTGCGCAGCTG
>JBJOKE010000060.1:0-3686 GCA_046046245.1 Pseudomonadota bacterium
CTCGAGCTTTTTTCCTCGACAGTCTCCCACACTGTCCCCGGCGTTGCCGCCACTGTCCTGTGGGGAGTCTCCGTCGCGATCCCTCCCCGTCTCAGCCCCGGTCCTCTCGTCCGTCACCGTACCGGACAGCCGGCTGACGCTCTCAGAGAACTCGACATCGACACGATGCTTGTTCGAGGTGCTGTCGAAGTGAACTGTGATGCGGTTGACCATCCGCTCGATGATGATCCGTTTCTCACCGTCGGGAAGCATATCGATGTGCTCCGGCGACATCCACGTGATTCCGTCTGACGGTATCCCATCGCGGGCATCGACCACGGGTTGCTCGGAGAGCTCGACATCACTCGGATCCGGGGATCGGTCCCGGATCTTCCCGAGGACATCCTTGACGATCTCCAAGACCAAGCGGTCAGTCCTCGCGATGTTGACGGAGCGAACCATCGAACATCCGGTGCCGCGCTTCCACTTCGGATGCTCATCACCCCGGGTCTTCCACGCCCGCTCATTCTGGACGCAGTAGTAGACCTGCTGGTGCCCGGCCTTGTGCGACCGACCACCCATCGGGGACCCGCAGTGCCCGCAAAACAGCACACCCCGCAGCAGGTAGAAGTGCTTGCTCGGGGCGACCTTGTGCTTGTGTGCGTATTTCGGTGATCGTGACCGCTCGTTTCGGTTGATCGTGACCGAGTGTTTCGGCCGGACGTGACCGGCGATTTCGGCGATCGTGACCGAGGCGAGCGGTCGGTGCTGCGTAGCGTCATCAGTCTAACTGGGTCGGATTTCAGGGGGGCGTGTCACCTCCTTCGGGAGTCCCGGCGGACAGTCGGCGACAGCCGAAGTACTCGTCCCATTCCGGGGCTCGCTCGTCGAGTGTGTCGAGGATCTTCTGGTCGGCGATTTTGATGAGTGAGGCGATCACTTCGGCCTGCGTGACTGCGTCACGTCTGGCCAGTCGTTTCAGGGCAAAGTACGCCGAGATGTCGAGCCAGACGTTGACGCGTTTGTACTCGCAGTCCCGTTGAAGTCGACGATGACGATCCGCCTGCCTCTGCGCAGGGGTTCGGGCACTGGGAGGCGGGGTCTGTGACTGTGTCACGGTGAGAGATGGTGACTGCGTCACGGTGTTGCCTCCCCAGCCGAGGATGTTCGCGGATTGCGCGCGGTCTTCGCGCTCGCGCGCGTTGCGGTGCCGGTGCGCCGTGACTGCCCTTCGAGGGTGAAGCGATGGACCTTCTGCAGCAGGCGGTCGAGGATCGCGTCGGCGATGGTCGCGTCTCCGATCCAGCCGTGCCAGTGCTCGACTGGCAGTTGGTGGGTCACGATGGTGGCGCGCCGGGCGGCGCGGTCGTCGATGATCTCCAGCAGATCGGATCGCAGTCCGGCATCGACACCGCCGATGCCCCAGTCGTCGAGGATCAGCACATCGATGCGAGCCAGTTGCAGCAGCCACTTGCCGAATCCGCCACTGCCGTGCAGGACCTTGAGTTCCTCGGGCAACCGCGGCACCCGCAGGTACAGCGCGCTGTGTCCGCGTCGGCAGGCGTACTGCGCCAGCGCGCAGGCCACCCAGGTCTTGCCCACGCCGGTGGCCCCGCTCAGCAGGACGGTGTCGCCGCTGTCGATCCAACCCGACAGTGCCAGGCTCGTCAGCGTCCGACGGTCGATGCCGCGCACGTCGCCGAAGTCGGCATCCTCGATCGCAGCATCCGGATACTTCAGGTGGGCCTTCTGCAGCAGGCGCGCCCGCTTGCGGTCGCTGCGGGCGTGGAGTTCTCGATCCACGAGCAGCGTCAGACGCTCCTCGAAGCTCATGGCCAGAGCCTCGGGCTGTCCGCGCTGCTGTTGCAGCCCGTCGGCAAACGCGAGCAGCTTCAGCTCGCGCAGGTGGGTGATCGTGACATTGTCCAGCACGGTCGTTCTCCTGTCGTCGAGCATCACTGGTACTGGGCCGGACCGCGCAGATTCGCGTGCTCCGGGCTGACCCAGTCGGCGCCGGGGGCGTCCGTGACGCGGTCACGGTTGTTGCGCAGGATCGCGGCGACATGGCGGTACTTGCAGGACCCCATGGCCAACGCGCGCTCGCAGGCGGTCTCCAGCCGGCCATTGCCGTAGCGTTTGGCCAGACTGAGCAGGCCCAGGCAGGCGCGATAACCGTGTTCCGGATGGCGGTGCTCGGCCAGCAACCGCGTGACGATCTCCCCGGTCGAGACACCGATGCGCTGCCCCCATTCGATCAGGCGCCGTGGCGACCAGTCCTTGTGGGCCCGGTGCGCTGCCGGCATGTGCTCGTCGAGGGTGGTGTAACCGCCGCGCCGGTCGCTTCGCACGTGGCTGGCGACCCGGTTGCCGCGCAGGAGTATCTCGACTCCGCGCCGGGTGATCCGGGCCTCCAGCATCTGCGCCACGAGTTCGTGCGGCACGCTGTAGCGGTGAGCGTCGATCTCGACGTGGTAGTCGATGTGGACCTTGACGGTTTTGAAACGGGCCAGCTCGTACGGGCTGAGCGGCAGCGGCATCAGCACCGGACGATCGAGCTCGGCAAAGACGCTCGAGCGGCTGCCGGGCAGCTTCTGGAAGGGCCGATCGTTGAGCGATGGCAGCAGCGCCTGAATCGCGGCATCGACCTGCGTCACGGTGTCGAAGTGCCGATTACGTAGCCGCGCGAGGATCCACCGCCCGACCACCTGCACCGCGCTCTCGGCGCTCGCCTTGTCCTGCGGCGAGGCCGGTCGCGCGGGCAGCACCGAGGTGCCGTAGTGCCTCACAAAGTCCAGCACCGACTGCCCGGCCCGGGGCTCGTAGCGATCCGGGTCCGCGATCAGCGCGCGCGGGTTGTCCGGCACGATCAGCTGCGGCACGCCGCCGTAGAACGCCAGAGCCCGCACGAGACCCTCGATCCAGTCCTCCAGTTTCTGGGTCGGTGTCGCGCAGGCGAACGTGTAACTCGAAGCCGCCATCGCGGACACGAAGACCTGGGCACGAGCTCCGTTGCGCAGTCCGACGCTGGGGCCGGAGAAGTCGCAGAACAGCTTCTCCCCGGCACGCCGATGCTGACGCATCGAGCGCTTCAGCCGCGAGGTGAACGCCTTGTAGTGCTCGCAGAACTGCGTGTACCGCCAGGTCCTCTGCTCGGGATGCGCTTCGGCGTACTCCTGCCACAACAGCATCAGCGTGACACCCTTGCGGTCGAGCTCGCGATGCACCCGCGCCCAGTCGGGCTCGACAAACATCGAGCGCGATGGCGAGCGCGGCAACAGCGTCGCCTCCAGCCTGCGCTCGTCCCAGTCGCGCACCGTCTCCCAGTCCAGGCCGGCGGCACTGGCGAGCGCCACGTACTTTTGCACCGCGCCCTTCGACAGGCTGAGGGCGGCGGCGATTCTCTCGTGGGTCAGCCCTGCTTCCCACTTCAAACGGATCACATCCTTGATCATGCGTAGAGACATCCTTGGTGTCGGCACCGCTGTCCTCCGGACAAAGTCCGGCAAGGTACGGCCCCGGTTGGGGTTCTCTACGCAGCACCTGCCCGCTGGCGCCTGGCCTCGTCCCGGCGGTCACGATCGACCGAAACGGCCGGTCACGATCCCGAAACGGCGGTCACGATCAGCCGAAATGCGCGGTCACGATCGCCCGAAACGCGCGGTCACGATGCCGAAATGACCGGTCACGATGGGCCGAAATACGCAGGC
>JBJOKE010000025.1:0-2717 GCA_046046245.1 Pseudomonadota bacterium
CGGGCCCATGTTGATTCGCGACATCGGATCGTCACACGTGGGCGCGTCGCTCCGTCTCCCGCACCCGGCCGCCTTCTATCAGTCCCAGCCGGTGTCCGCGACCCCGGGGGTGCCGCCAGAGTAACCGCTCGCCCAGCGGCGTTCTTGTCAGGCCTGGAGTCTGTCGAGGTCCGAGCGCAGGGGCTGGTGAGCGAAGTGCTGCTTCCACAGCCGAGGTGTGAGCTGATCGACCTGCGAGGCTGGATGACGGTCGATGCGTTGCAAGACATCGACCAGGTAGTCGTAGGGGTTGATGGCGTGGAGTTGGCAGGTGACGATGAGGCTCTGCACGATGCCGATCTGCCGTGCGCCCAGTTCGGTCCAGCTGAACATCCAGTTCTTGCGGCCCAGCGGGATGGGGCGCAGGGTTCGTTCGAGGTGGTTCGTGTCCACCGGCAATTCGGGATCGCCGAGAAATAGCGACAGCGCGTGCTCGCGCTCGTGCGCGTAGCCCAGCGCCTGCACGAATCGGTTGGTGGGTAGCAGCGCCTTGTCCTCGAGCCGCTGGCGGACCCAACCGAAGAAGTCCTCGACGAGCGGTTTCGAGTGCTCCACTCGGTACAGGTGCTTGTTGGCCACCGACAGGTTGGCTTGCCGGATCTGCTTCTCGATCTCGTAGATCCGGCCGATGCGCTCGAGTGCCTGCCCCGCGAGTTCGGGTTCGACCGACTGCGCCTTGAAAAACTCGCGCCGGCAATGCGCCCAGCACTGCGCGTGCTCGATGCCGGTCTTCTTCGCGTAGGTCGCGTAAGCGCCGTAACCATCGCTCAGCAGGACCGAACCGGGGCGCGGTTGTGTGCCGAGAATCGCTTCGACATTGGCATGGGCGCGCGACGGGAAGAACGCGAAACACACCTCGTCGCGTTCGCCATAGATCGGCCAGAAATAACAACTCTTCATCTTGCCGGGTCCGGCGCGACCCGCCTTGATCGGCGTCTCGTCGATCGCCGTGATCCGCGATTCTCGGATCGAGGCGAACTGCGCGTCGTAGATCGGCTCGAGCAGATCGATCGCCGACGAGGTGATCTGCGTCAGCCACCCGCGGCTGACCCGGATCCCCGCCTGCGCCATGCGCTGGTGCTGGCGGTGCAGCGGCAGGTGCCACTGCATCTTGTCGACCAGCAGCCCGACGATCAGGCTGACGTCCGCGCGGCTGCCCTCGAGCACCCCCAACGGTGCCGGCGGACACGACAGCGCCTGCGTGTCGCGGCGCTTGATCACCGGGCGGACGTACTTCAGCACGACGTAGCTGCCCGGGCGCTGCGCCAGCCGGTGCGACACCTTCTGTCCGATCACCTCGTACTGCTCGGCGCCCAGGCCCTCCACCTCGGGGTTGGGCACTTCGATGACCTGCACAGGCACGCGGGTCTCGTCGAAGAACAGGCTCGACTCGTCGTTGCCGGCATCGGCGAAGTCGCCGCGCGGCGCGCGACGCTTGTGCCCGGCCACATCGCGTACGGACGGTGGCGGCAACTGCTCGGGGATCGGCAACGACTCGCCCAGGTGCAACTGTGCGCCTTGCGCTTCGACGACACGCTTCTCGCTCTTGGTGCCGAACACCTGGCGCTGCAACCACTCGAGCTGTGCCGTCACCGATTCGAGCTTGCGCTCCAGCCGGGCGCTGCGATCCTCGGCTTGAACGAACGCCGCGCACACCTGCTCGTGCGACCAGTGTCGTACCTCTTCGAGGCTCGGAGCAGTGGCGGCGGACCGTGTCGACATGGCGACGATGATAGCCGCGCCAACCGGTCCTCACCTCCTCGCAGCGATGGTTGTCGGAACGTGGTGACGTAACCGCCGTCGCGTCACCACGAAGCCCTCGAGCATCAGCTTCAGCTGCATCCAGTCGATCTCGCGCGTCTCGAGCTTCGACCAGTCCGACACGAACCGCCCGCGCTCCAGTCGCTTGCCCCAGATGCAAAATCCGGTGCGATCCCAGTACAGCACCTTGATCTGCGAACCCCGCCGGTTGATGAACACGAACAGCGCCCCCGACAGCGGATCGAGACCGAGCGCGTGACGCGTCAGCGCGTACAGGCCGTCGAAGGACTTGCGCATGTCCACCGGCCGGCCGTAAACGTGCACCCGGACCGTGCCCTCGGGAAAGAACATCAGCCACGACGGATCGTCACCACGATTCCGCCTCCCAGTTCCAGCCGGATCTCCACCGGCTCGGCCGCGACACCGTCGGTGCGCAACTCCCCGACATCGACGAACCCCACGGCGCGCGGCTCGCCCCCGGGGCCAATCGCCTCAACGCCCTCGGCTACTGTGCCCTGCGCGACGCGTGCCAGCCGCGCACGCCAGCGCCCGAAACTCGAACGACTGATCCCCTCACGCGCGCAGAACGCCTCGATGCTCATCCCGCTGCGCCGATGCTGCTCGAGGATCCCCCGCCATGCCCGCTCGCCGTGGCGCCGCCAGCGCTTGCGCTCGCTGCCTGCCGCCAACTCGATCGCTTCCCTGCCCATCTGCCGTCCTCCCGTGTGTGCGACAACGGGAGCCAGTCTTCAGCACCGTGGAGCTTCGGAGAAGAACGCCGCTGGGTGAACGCTTACCGTCTTGGCTTGGCTGATCAGGTAGATCGCCAGGAACCACTTCGTCAGGGGCAGCTTCGTGTTCTCCATCATCGTCCCGGCGATCAACGAGGTCTGATGCCGACAACCCGCGCACTGGTA
>JBJOKE010000054.1:0-162854 GCA_046046245.1 Pseudomonadota bacterium
CCGGCTCGCGAAGGCCGCGCCGGCGGCGGTCATCCCGGCCGCACCGTCCGCATCCGCCAGCAGCCGCAGCGCCTCGCGGACCGCGGCATCGGCATCGGCCACGCGGCACGCGGCACCCGCCTCGATCGCCTGGTCGGCGGCCTCCGCGAAGTTGAAGGTGCTCGGACCGACCAGCACCGGGCAGCCGGCGGCGCAGGCCTCGATCAGGTTCTGCGAGCCGAAGGGCAGCAGCGAGCCGCCGATGATCGCGACGCGCGCGAGCGCGTACCAGGCGTCCATCTCGCCCATCGAGTCGCCGACCAGCAGGCCCGCCGCGTGCCAGTCGGTCGTCGCATCGTCGAGCGCGGCGCGCCGCGCCACCGCGAGCCCGTCGGTGCGCGCGTCGCGCACCACCTCGTCGAAGCGCTGCGGATGCCGCGGCACGATCGCCAGCAGCGGCGCGTCGGCCCCTGTGGGCGCGTGCCGCGCCCAGGCCGCGCGCAGCAGCGCCTCCTCGCCGTCGCGCGTGCTCGCCGCGACCACCACCGGCCGCCCGATCCGCGCGCGCCACGCACGGCCGCGCGCGAGCAGCTCGGGCTTCGGCGCATTGTCGAACTTGAGGTTGCCGGTCACCGCGTCGACCGCCCGGCCGGCGAGCACCGCGATCCGGTCCGCGTCGGCGGGCGACTGCGCGCAGACCGCGGCGAGGCGCCGGGCGGCCGGCACCACCAGCGCCCGCTGCATGCGTCCGCGCTCGGCCGAGCGGGGAGACAGCCGCGCGTTGACCAGCGCCACCGGCACGTGTTCACGCTCGGCGGCGGCGACCAGGTTCGGCCACAGCTCGGTCTCCATCAGCAGGCCGATCGAGGGCCGCCAGGCGCGCAGGAAGCGGCCCGGCGCGCCGTAGCCGTCGTACGGCAGGTAGGCCTGGGCGAAGCGGTCCCCGAGCGGGCGTGCGTAGAGTTCGCGGGCGGTCTCGCGACCGGTGGGCGTCATGCAGGTGAGCAGGATCCGCGCGTCCGGCCGGGCCTCGGCGAGCGCCCGGACCAGCGGCTGGGCGGCACGGGTCTCGCCGACCGAGACCGCATGGACCCAGATCAGCGGCGCGTCGTCGCGGCGGCCCCCGGCCAGGCCGAATCGCTCGGCCCAGTGTGCACGGTAGGCGGGCTGCCGGCGGCCGCGCCACAGCAGGTAGGCCAGCACCAGCGGCGTCGCGAGCAGCCAGCCGAGGGAGTACAGGACGCGCACGCGCGGATCATACGCGAGCGGTCGGCGCGGCCCGGACGCGCCGCGCGCCGGTGCGGGCCGCGGCGCGTGCGTCCGTCGGTCAGAACGGGATCCGCGTCCCGGGCGCCACCTGCAGGATCGCGTCGCGGAAGGCCTTCTGGATCCGCGCGAGGGCGGCCGGCGAATCGGCCTCGAACCGCGTGACCACCACCGGCGTGGTGTTCGACGGCCGGGCGAGGCCGAAGCCGTCCGGGTACTCGGCGCGCACGCCGTCGATGGTGATGACCTCGGTCGCGCCCTCGAAGCGCGCCTGCTTCTGCAGCGCCTCCACCAGCCTGAAGTTCTCGCCCTCGGCGGTGCGGATCTGCAGCTCGGGGGTGGCCGTCGCGTCGGGCAGCGCCTCGAGCACCGCGCTCGGATCGGCGCTGCGCGACAGGATCTCGAGCAGCCGCGCGCCGGTGTAGAGGCCGTCGTCGAAGCCGTACCAGCGGTCGTTGAAGAACACGTGGCCGCTCATCTCGCCGGCGAGCGGCGCGCCGGTCTCCTTGAGCTTCGCCTTGATCAGCGAGTGCCCGGTGCGCCACATCAGCGGCTCGCCGCCGTGCGCGCGCACCCAGGGTGCGAGGTTCCGCGTGCACTTCACGTCGTAGATGATCTGCCCGCCCGGCCGCGCGGCGAGCACGTCCTGCGCGTAGAGCATCAGCTGGCGGTCGGGCCAGATGATCTGCCCCGACTTCGTGACCACGCCGAGGCGGTCGCCGTCGCCGTCGAAGGCGATGCCGATCTCGGCGTCGGTCTCGCGCAGGCGACGGACAACGTCCTCGAGGTTCTCGGGATGCGCCGGGTCCGGATGGTGGTTCGGGAAGGTGCCGTCGACCTCGGTGAAGAGGCCGTCGACCTCGACGCCGAGCGCGCGGAACAGCTGCGGCGCCAGCCCGCCGGCCACGCCGTTGCCGCAGTCCATCACGATCTTCATGGGGCGGGCGAGCTTCACGTCGCCGACGATCTTCGCCATGTACTCGGCGGTGACGTCGCGCTGCACGACCTTGCCGCGCGGCGTGCCGGCGAAGCGCGCCTCGAAGCCCGGGGCGACGATCGCGTCGTACAGCGCCCGGATGCCGTCGCCGTACAGCGTCGCGCCGCCCAGCATCATCTTCAGCCCGTTGTACTCGGGCGGGTTGTGGCTGCCGGTGACCGCGACGCCCGAGCCGCAGCCGGTCAGCACCGTGGCGAAGTAGACGACCGGCGTGGGGACCATGCCGATGTCGATCGCGTCGACGCCGGTGGCGGTGATGCCGTCGATCAGCGCGGCGACGAGCCGCGGGCCGGACAGCCGCCCGTCGCGGCCGACGACGATCGCGGGGATGCCGGCCTCGCGCGCCCGCAGGCCGAGGGCTGCGCCCACGCCACGGACGGCGGCATCGGTGAGCGTGACCACGGAGGGATCGCCGTCGACGATCCCGCGGATGTCGTAGGCCTTGAAGATGCTCGAGGAGATCGGCTGGGACACGCGTGGACTCCCGGGGGATGGACTCCGGGATTCTAGCCGGCCGGCCGCGGCCGCTCGGTGCGGTTCGGCACGCTCCGACACCCGCCCGGCGCGGTCAGGCCGCGCCGACCGAGGCCAGCAGCAGCGCCGCGCCGATCGCCGCGCCGCTGAGCAGGCTGGCGGGGTCCCGGATCGCGAAGACCAGCGGGTCGTCGTGCATCCTGCCCCGGTGCGCCTGCAGCCAGACCCAGCTGATCCACATCAGCAGGATCGGCACGACGGCGCCGGCGAATGCCGGTCGCTCGTAGAGGCGGGCCACCGCGTCGCTGTTCAGGTAGAGCGCGAGCACCACCGTGGCCGCATACCCGGAGACCACGCCGAAGACCAGCAGCAGGGGGGCGTCGGCGGTCAGGTAGCCGCGCCCGAGCGCCTTCTCCCGGCCCTGGGCGACCTGCACGAGCAGCTCGGCATAGCGCTTGACGAACGCGAGCGACAGGAACAGGAAGCCCGAGAACGCGAGCAGCCAGAACGAGGGAGCGATGGCGGTCGCGGCAGCACCGGCGACGATGCGCAGCGTGTAGAGCGCCGCGAGCGTCATGCAGTCGACCAGCACGAGGCGCTTGAGCCGCAGCGAGTACGCGCAGGTCAGCACGAAGTAGACCGCCAGCCAGGCCAGGAAGGCGGCGCCGACCCAGGCGCCGACGGCGAGGCTCGCGGCGAGCAGCAGCGGCACCGCGACCACGCCCTGCCAGACCGGCAGCCGGCCCGCGGCGAACGGGCGCGCGCGCTTGCGGGGATGGAGCCGGTCGCTCTCGAGGTCGAACAGGTCGTTGGCCACGTAGACCGCCGACGCGCAGAGGCTGAACGAGACGAAGGCCAGCGCGAGCACGCCCCAGTGCGCGGCGTTCCCGAACTCGTGCGCGGCCAGCACCGGCACGACGAGCAGCAGGTTCTTCAGCCACTGGTGCAGCCGCAGCGCGCGCCGCCAGTCGACGGCGCCGGCGGGCTCCCGCGGGAACTCGCGCTCCACCTCCCCGCGCTCGCGGGCGCGGCGCGCGACCTCGGCCGACGCGTCGACGACGATCGCGCGGCGGGCCCGCGCCCAGACCGCGAGGTCCGCGGCCGAATTGCCGGCATAGTCGAAGCCCGCGGCACCGAAGCGCGCGACGAGCGCCTCGGCCTTGCGCTCGCCGGCGAGGTTGTGTGTGCCGTCACTGGCCATCACGTCGTCGAACAGGCCGAGGTGATCGGCGACCGACCGCGCGACCGCCACGTCGGACGCGGTGCACAGCACCAGCCGCCGGCCGGCACCGCGCTGCGCGCGCAGCCAGTCGACCAGCTCGCCGCGGTAGGGCAGCGCCGCCGGATCGAGCGTCACGCGTTCGGCGATGCGGCGCTTCATCGCGGCCTTGCCCTGCGCGAGCCACAGCGGCAGTCGCGCGACGTCGAGCGGCCGGTCCCGGAGCACGCGGATCGCTGACTCGTGCAGCGAGTCGGTACGCAGCAGCGTGCCGTCGAGGTCGACGACGAGAGGGGTGGACATGCGGCGGGGACTGGGTGGACGCGGGCGCGGCCGTCGGACCTCGCGGCCTCAGCTCATGCGCCAGGATTCGGCGCCGCTGAAGGTGAAGTGCGCGTTGACCACGCGCCCCACCCCGAGCGCCTCGAGGCTCGCGGCGAGCCGATGGCGGTGCTCCGGGTCGGCGAAGAAGAACATGAAGCCGCCGCCTCCGGCACCGGACACCTTGCCGGCACGCGCACCCGCCTCGATCGCACAGGTCTCGACACGCTCGATCAGGTCGTTCGACACGCGCTCGGCCGAGGCCTTCTTGGAGATCCAGCCGGCCCGCAGCGACTCGAAGAACCCCTCGACGTCGCCGCGCAGCAACGATTCCTTCGCGCTCACGCTCTCGGCCTTGAGCCGGTGCATCGCGTCGATCGAGGTCGCCCGCTTCTGCGCGACGTTGTTCGACTGCTGGTCGATGATGGTCGCGGAATCGCGCGAGACGCCGGTGTAGAACAGCACCATCGACGCCTCGAGTTCGGACACCACCCAGCGCTTGATGCGCAGCGGGTTGACCAGCACGCGGTCGTTGGCGCCGAACTCCATGAAGTTGAAGCCGCCGAAGGTGGCCGCGTACTGGTCCTGCTTGCCACCCTTGAGGCCCATGTCGCGCCGCTCGATCTCGTAGGCGAGGTGGGCGACGTCGTAGTCGCCGAGCGGCAGGTTCATGTACTCGACCAGCGCCTGCAGCACGCAGACCACCAGCGTGCTCGACGAGCCGAGGCCCGAGCCGGCCGGCGCGTCGGACTGGGTGGTGATGCGCACCGACAGCGGCTCGCCGCGATTGAAGTCGCGCACCACGCGATCGTGGACCGCCTTCAGCAGGTCGAGCTGCCCGTCGCGGGGCAGCTGCGCGGCGACGTCGTAGGCGGCGACCTTGCCCTGGTCGGCCGAGACGAATTCGATCCGTCGGCCGTCGAGCTGCTCGATCGAGCAGTTCGCATGCAGGTCGATGGTCGCGTTCATCACCGAGCCGCCGTATTCGTCGCAGTACGGCGAGACGTCGCTGCCGCCGCCGGCCAGGCCGAGCCTCAGCGGGGCGCGCGCACGGACTTTTCTCATCGCATCCTCCAGGGTCGTCCGCGGCGTACCGCGGGGTACGGTTCGGTCACGCCGCGGCGTCGACCCACGGCTGGTCCCATCCAGGCATGTCGGCGGCGAAGACCACCCACGGCGCCTCGGGCGAGAAGCGCTCCCGCGCGAACCGCTGGGCCGCGGCGGAACGCTCGAGCCAGACCGCGTCGTCGCGCAGCAACTCGACGATGCGTTCGGCGAAGGCGGCCGGATCGTCGGTCACCGAGAGGAAACCGAGCGCTGCGTCGAGGCCCTGCGCGCCCGCCGCGGTGGTCACCGTCGGCACGCCGAAGCGCATCGCCTCGATCACCTTGCCCTTCATGCCGCCGCCGTAGCGCAGCGGCGCGACGACCGCGCGCGCGCGCCGGTAGTGGTCGGCGAGGACCTCGTCGCTGACGAAGCCGGTGACCCGCACGCGCGGCGACGCCAGCCGCTTGACCGATTCGCTCGGGTTCGAGCCCACGAGCCAGACACCAACGTCCGGCGCCTGCTCGAGCACCTTCGGCAGCACCTCCTCGACGAGCCAGACCGCGGCGCTCGCGTTGGGCGGATGCGCGAAGCCGGCGACGAAGAGCAGGTCGCGGCGCTCGTGCAATCGCCCGGGCTCGGGGTCCGGGAAGGTCTCGTACGCATACGCGGGCACGGTGCGTGCCTCGACGGTCACGCCTTCGCGACGTGCCCAGTCCTTCACGTACTCGGTCTCGAAGTCGGACGGGTAGTAGACCGCCGCCGCACGCCGCCAGATCCTCGGCTCGAGGTCGGCGAAGAGCGCCCATTCGCGGCGGGCCTCGGCGTTGCCCGGCTCCAGACGCATCTGCTCGGCGAGCCTCAGGTGATGGATGTCGTGGCCGTAGAAGAGGCGCGGCGCCCGGCAGTGCTTCTCCAGCGCGTCGATGAAGTCGACGGTCACCGACGGTCGACTGAGCAGCACGTAGTCGACGTAGCGGGCGTTGTCGCGGATCCAGGCCTCGAAGCCGTCGGCGTACTCCGCCCCGTAGATCACCTCGACGCCTTCCTGCTGGAGCCGCGGCGTGTACTGCGGGTCGTACCAGAGGTTGTGCGGCCAGAACTTCACCGACAGGCCGTGCGCCCGGAACATCCGGATGAACTGCCATATCGTCCGCGAGCCGGCGTCGTGGTCGGGCCGCGGCACGTAGTGGTCGATGATCAGCACGCAGCGGCTGTCGCGGCTGCGGTCCTGCGCCTTCGGCACGTGGGTGCCGCCCGGGAAGTGCTCCGCCTCGAGCACCGCCCGCCACTTCTCGCGGAACTTGGCCTGGTTGGCGACCTGGTAGGCCTTGATGCCGCTGCCGGTGTCGGTGCCGTGCGAGATGCCCTCGTGGTGGATCACCACCGACGCGGGCTGGTAGTAGACCTTGAGTCCGGCGGCGCGCACCGCGAACGCCAGGTCGGAGTCCTCGTTGTAGGCCGGCAGGTAGCGCTCGTCGAAGCGGCCGAGGCGCACGAAGAGCTCACGCTCGATCAGGATCGACGCGCCCGAGCAGTAGTCGGCCTCCTTCAGCGTGTTGAACACGCTGCGCTCGGGCCGGTCGAGTCGACCGTAGTTCCACGCGCTGCCGTCGGACCAGAGGATGCCGCCGGCCTCCTGAAGCCGGCCGTCGGGATAGACGAGCTTCGAGCCGACCATCCCGCAGTCGGGGCGGCGCTCGAAGACGTCGATCATCGCGTCGAGCCAACCCTCGGTGACCTCGGTGTCGTTGTTCAGCAGGTAGAAGAACCGGCCGCGGGCAAGGTCGACCGACGCGTTGCACGAACGCAGGAAGCCGAGGTTCGTGGGGTTCTCGACGTAGCGCAGCCCGGGGACGGCCTTCAGCTGACCGATGTGCGGATCGCCCGACGCGTCCTCGACGACGATCACCTCGTAGGGCCGCCGCGGCGGGTTCGACATGATCGACATCAGGCAGCCGAGCGTGTGGCCGAGCTTGCCGTAGGTGGGGATGACGATCGAGACCAGCGGCGCGTCGCACGCGGGGAACGAGAGGTCCGCGACCGCCCCGACCCAGGTCGCCGGATCCTCGAACGGCGCGGGACTCACCTCGGGCAACGGTGCTCCCGCGCGCGACTGCTTCCAGGTCTCGTAGTGGACCATGCCCTCGAACAGCGGACCGGCGGTCCGGTAGGCGAGCGAGATCAGCGCCCGCTTGGCCGCCGGCGACAGCGGCGCGCTGCGGTAGAAGCGCCGACCGAGCGAACGGACCTTGGGTCGGAGCGCCTGGACGATGCCCGTGCCCTGCCCGCGCACGAGCCGGCCGGCCGCCCGGATCGGCCGGGTGATCCGCCATGAGCGCGAGCCCAGGATGACCGCACGCTCGGCCTCGAGCGCGGCCACGCGGTCGGCGCTTCGGGTCAGCTCGCCGCGCAGCGACGCGGCCTGCACCTCGAGCGCGGCCACCTCCTCGGCGCGCCGGCGCTCGGCCGCGGCCACCACGGCCTCGCGCTCGCGCTGCACCGCGACCACGGCCTCGCGCGCCTCGTCGCGCTCCCGCCGGAGCCCGTGCGCCCACTCGCTCACGCCGGCATGCTCGGCCTGCAGCGCCTCGTGCAGCCGTCGCGTCAGGCCGAGCTCGGCGTCGAGCGACTGGCCCCAGCGCGCGTAGCCCTCGTAGCGGGCGAACAGGTCCTCGACGTCGGACCCCATGATCGAGGGGCGGCCGATCACGCCCGCGGGCAGCGACCGGACACCGCAGACGGCGACCAGATAGATCGCCCGCTGCAGCGGCGGGAAGCGTGCGACCGCGGTGCTTCCGTCGTCGCTCAGCGCCTCGAGCGACCGGACCTCGCCACGCGCTGGCAGCACCGTCGAGGCGACGACGAAGCGCTGGCCGTAATAGTCGATCGCACCGAAGTACCGGCGCAGCAGCGCGTCGAACTCGTCCGCATGGAGCTCGCGGACGTGGAATTCGTTCGAGTAGCCGCGCTCGTCGCTGTAGTAGCGCTTGTCCGGGGTGGAGATGACCAGCACGCCGTCGTCGCGCAGCACGCGGCGCAGCTCGGCCAGCATGCCGTCGTGCTCGGCCAGATGCTCGATCGTCTCGAACGAGACGATCCGGTCGAAGGACCGGTCGGGCGCAGGGATCGCGAGGACGCTGCCCGCCTCGAAGCGCAGATTCGGATGCCGCGACGCCGGGTAGGTCGAGCGGGCGTGCTCGACCGCCTCGACCGCCACGTCGACGCCGAGCACCGTGCGCGCGCGCGCGGCGAGCATCGCCGAGCCATAGCCCTCGCCGCTCGCGATGTCGAGCACGTCGAGCCCGTCGCACAGCGGTGCGGCGAATGCGTAGCGGTGCAGGTGCTCGAGCCGCAGTTCGCCCGGAACCTCGGGCATGAAGCGTTCGCCGTCGAACTTCATCGGGTCGTCTCGGGTGCCTCCGCGCGCAGGCGGATGTCCGTCATGGGAACACCGACCAGTCCGTGGATCGAGTTGTTGGAGACGCGCAGGCCCAGCGCATCGTGGACCCAGCACTGCTGCGTGTGCTCGAGCTGCGTGCCGGTGGCGAGCGCGACGTCGACGCTGAACTCGCCCGACGACAGCAGCGGCATGCGGAAGTCGAAGGTCGCGGTCACCGAGGTGCCGGGGGCTGCGCGCAACGGGTCGTCCGCGTAGCTCAGGAAGGTGTTGTCGCCGAAGAGCTGCTGGCCCAGGCGGTCCTTCAGGTACCAGCCGACGATCACGCCGTCGAGGTCGGCGAGCGCCTCGGCGACGATCTCCAGCCGCACGAGCTCTCCACCCTCCAGCAGCGCGACGGGCTCGCCCGCCGGCGTCGTCAGCCGCACGTCGACGATCCGTGCGCCACCGGTGCCGAAACCGACCGACTCGTCGGGGCGCTCGAACTCGAAGACCTGGACCCGGGCGGTCCGCGACGACGCGGCCAGACGCTCGCCGCGCACGTCGGCGGTCTGCTCCGGGCGCGGCCGCCACGCCGAAGCGGGCGCGGCAGTGCGGCGGACGGCGACCTTCTCGCCGGCCTCGGCCCGATCGCGCGCGTGCTGCTCGGCGAGGTAGAGCTCGACGACCTCGCGAGCCGGGCCGTCCGCACACACCCGTCCGGCATCCAGCCAGATGGCGCGCCCGCAGAGGTTCACCACCGACGCGGCGTCGTGGCTGACGAACAGCAGCGTGCCGGTCTCCTGGAAGCGGCGCAGGAAGCGCATGCACTTCTGCGTGAAGCGCACGTCTCCGACGGCGAGCGCCTCGTCGATGACCATGGTCTCGGCATCGACGTGCGCGGCGATCGCGAACGCGAGGCGCACCGCCATCCCGCTGGAATAGGTCTTGACCGGCTGGTCGATGAAGTCGCCGATGTCGGCGAACGCGACGATCGCCTCCATCTGCTCGGACAGCCGCTCGTCCGAGATGCCGTAGACCAGGCCGCTCAGGCGGATGTTCTCGCGCCCGCTGAACTCGGGATTGAAGCCGGCGCCGAGCTCGAGCAGCGCGGAGATCCGACCGCGCGCCGAGCGCGTCCCCTCGGTGGGCGTGAGCGTGCCGCACAGCAGCTGGAGCAGCGTCGACTTGCCCGAACCGTTCTGCCCGATGATGCCCACCGTCTCGCCGCGTCCGATCGACAGGCTCACCCCCCGCAGCGCCCAGAACTCGCGGAAGTAGTCGCGCGGCGCGAGACCCAGACCGCGGCGCAGCCGCGGAACCACCAGCTGCCGGAGCCGGTCGCGGGGCGTCGCGTAGATCTCGTAGCGCTTGCCGAGGCCCGTCGCTGCGATCACCGGCTCAGAGGACATCGGCGAACCCCTCGCGCGTCTTCTGGAACCACAGGTGGCCGACCCAGGCGACCGCCACCGCGACGACGCTGTAGAGCGCGAGCGCGCTCCAGTCGGGCATCCGGCCCCAGATCAGGACATCGCGGTATTGCTCGACGATCAGCGTGAGCGGATTCAGGTACACGAGGGGCAGCAGGTCCGCCGGGACCGAGGTCATCGGGTAGAAGATCGGCGCGAGGAACAGCAGCACCGACAGCACCAGGCCGATCAGCTGCGACAGGTCGCGGAAGTAGACGCCCAGCGACGCCAGCAGCCACGAGACCCCCACCAGGAGCACCGCGAGCGGCACGACCACCACCGGGGCCAGCAGCGCAGTGGGAGGCAGGCCGCCGCGCAGCAGCAGCACGCCGGCCAGCAGCACCAGGTTCGCCATCGCGAAGTGGTAGAGGGCGGCGACCAGGGTCACCCAGGGCAGGCAATCGAGCGGGAACACCACCTTCTTCACGAAGTTGGGCTGCGAGGTCACGAGCGACGGCGACCGTGACACCACCTCCGCCACCAGGCCGTGCACGATCAGGCCGCAGAACATCACCACCGCGAACTCGACGATGCTCGCGCTGCCGGCCGTCCAACGGCTGCGGAACACCACCCCGAACACGAAGGTATAGAGGGCGAGCATCACGATCGGGTTCGCCAGCGACCACAGGCTGCCGAGGAACGAACCCTTGTAGCGGCCGACGACGTCCCGCCGCGCGAGCTCGATGACCAACCTGCGATGGTCCAGCAGTGAGTCCAGGAAGGGAGGCATCTCGGGCATTCGGCGGGCCGGACACGCACCTGCCCCAAACCCGTCATTTTAGCAGAGTCGGGATCCGCCTTCCCCCGGGCCGGCCCGGTGCGCCCCGGCTGATACCATTGCGGCGCCCTTGAGGTCCGATCCACGGAGAGCCCGATGACCCCCCAACAGCAGGTGAAGGACGCCCTGCGCGGCACCGCGGACATGCTCCGCACGATGTCCGAGGACCCGACGATCTCCGACGTGCTGTGCGCGTCGGTCGACGCGGTGGTGGGCGCGCTGCGCGCCGGTCGCAAGGTGCTGCTCGCCGGCAACGGCGGCAGCGCCGCCGACGCCCAGCACATCGCCGGCGAATTCGTCAGCCGCTTCGCGTTCGATCGCCCGGGACTCGCCGCGATCGCGCTGACCACCGACACCTCGATCCTGACAGCGATCGGCAACGACTACGGCTACGAGAAGCTCTTCTCCCGGCAGGTCCAGGCGCTCGGCGTCGCCGGCGACGTGTTCGTCGGCATCTCGACCTCCGGCAAGTCGCCGAACGTGATGCGAGCCTTCGAGGAGGCCCGTCGCATCGGCCTCGTCACGATCGGCCTGACCGGCAACCGCGGCGGCCCGATGACCGAGCTGTGCGACCACCTGCTGTCGGTCCCGTCGCCCGACACGCCGCGGATCCAGGAAGGCCACATCGTGCTGGCGCACACGCTCTGCCTGCTGGTGGAGCGCGAGATGTTCGCAGCCTGAGGCCGGCCTTGCAGGCGGTCATCCTCGCCGGCGGCCTCGGCACGCGCCTGCGCGCCGCGGTCCCCGACCTGCCCAAGCCGATGGCGCCGGTCGCCGGCCGGCCGTTTCTCGAGATCCTGCTGCGCAGCCTCGCGGCCCGCGGCGTGACCCGTGCGGTGCTGTCGGTCGGCTACCGGGCCGAGGCGATCACCTCGTACTTCGGCCATGCGTTCGAGGGCATGCGGATCGAGCACGCGGTGGAGCACGAGCCCCTCGGCACCGGCGGCGCGACCCGGCTCGCGCTCGGGCTGTGCGACGCGGACCCTGTGCTGGTCACCAACGGCGACACGTTCCTGGACCTCGACCTCGATGCGCTGCGCTCGGCCTGGACCGGCGACGAGGTGCCGGTCCTGGTCGCGCGGCAGGTCCCCGACGCGGGCCGCTACGGCCGACTGGTCGTGCACGGCGACCGGATCACCGGCTTCACCGAGAAGGGGGCGTCGGGCCCCGGCCTGATCAACGCGGGGACCTACCTCGTGCGTCGCGACCTGCTCGCCCGGTTCCCGGTCGGCGCCCGCTTCTCGCTGGAGACCGACGTGCTGGTGCCGCTCGCGGTCGACGGCGGGCTCCGCGTCTTCGTCGCCGAGGGCACGTTCATCGACATCGGCGTGCCCGACGACTACGCGCTCGCCCAGACGCTGCTCGCGCGCTACGCGGCCACGTCGTGAGGCGGGCGCTGTTCCTCGACCGCGACGGCGTCGTCAACGTCGACACCGGGTACGTCCACCGGATCGAGGACTTCGTGTTCGTCGACGGAATCCTCGAGCTCGCGCGCGACGGCGTCGCGCGCGGCTGGGCGCTGGTGGTGGTCACCAACCAGGCGGGGATCGGACGCGGCTACTACGACGAGGCGGCCTTCGGGACCCTGACCGCGTGGATGCGCGGTCGCTTCGAGGCCGCCGGCGCGCCGATCGATGCCGTCTACCATTGCCCTTACCACCCCGAGCACGGGCTGGGCGCCTACCGGCTGGACTCGTTCGACCGCAAGCCGAACCCCGGCATGCTGCTGCGCGCGCGCGACGAGCTGGGCCTGGACCTCGGCCGGAGCGCGATGGTGGGCGATACCGCATCGGACATGCTGGCCGCGCGCCGCGCGGGCCTGCCGACGCGGGTGCTGCTGGTCCACGACGGCCCCGCGGTCGCGCCGGGCGAGGGACCGGCCGTCGACGCGACGCACGTCGCGCGCTCGCTGCGGGAGGTGCCGCCGCTGCTCGACGCGGCGGACTGACCGCGCGCCCGCGGCCGCCGCCCCGCGCGGGCCCTCAGTCGCGGGCGGCCCAGAAGCGCTGCAGGCCGTCGCCGATGTGGCCGAATCGCTCGTCGAAGCAGACCTCGCACCACGCGCCCTCGAAGCCGGCGCGCTGCAGCCGCGCGACCAGGTCCCAGCCGAAGTCGTGGAAGACGAGGCTGCCCTTCTCCGACACCGGATTGCCGTGGTACTGCGGCTCGAGGTCGTTCACCACCGCGCCGTCGACGATCCGGGCGCGCACGCGGCTGGCCGCCTCGCCCGGATGGAAGGGGATGGTGGACAGCATGCGGCCGCCCGGCGCGAGCACGCGGCAGCACTCGGCGAACGCGCGGTCCACGTCGGGCACGTGCTCGAACACGTCGTTGCCGACGATCAGGTCGAAGTGCCCGTCGGCGAACGACAGCGCGGTGATGTCCTCGTGGCGCAGCCCGCCGTACACCTCGCCGCCGCGGCGGTCGTGCCCGAGGTACTCGCTGCCCTCGATCTCGACCTCGGGCAGCTCGGCCCGCAGCCACGCATGGATCGGCGTGACCTGCTCCATGATGTACAGACGCCGCACGCCGATCTCGCGCACCGCCTGGCGGATGCGCTTGGCCACCAGCCGCTGCCGGTTGTTCATGCCGCAACCCGGGCAGACGAGCCGCTCGCGCCAGTTCGGCCGCCGCACGCCGTCGGGGTCGACGCCCGAATGGAGGAAGTCGGCCTCGAAGGTCCGTCGGCGGTTGCAGCACAGGCAGAAGCCGTCGACCCCGAAGGCCTCGCCGCGCGCGTCCGCGGCGCGCGCGGCGGCACGCGCGAGCATCCGGGCCCGGGCCGGTCGATCCAGCCCGGCGAGGAAGCCCTCGCGATCGGTCGCGGTGAACGCCGGCGCGACGTCGATCAGCGCGCCGAGTTCGTCAGGCGATCCGCCAGCCGTGCGTCGCGAAGAAGCGCAACGCGCTCGCGGCGAACATCCGGCGGTGGGCCCAGCCCTTGGCCGCCGCCTTGCCGCCGTGATGGAGCAGGCGCACGTCCGCGAGCCAGTGCAGGCGCGCGCGCTCGCCGATCCGCAGCGACAGGTCGAAGTCCTCGAAGTACAGGAAGTAGCGCGGATCGAAGCCGCCGACGGCCTGCAGCACCGCGCATCGGCACAGCATGAACGACCCGCTCACCAGCAGGCCGGTCACGTCGGTACAGCCGTCGGCGGCGGGCACGACGTCGTAGCCCTCGAGCATCGGCCGCGCGACGCGCGGCACCCATCGCGGCGGCATCGCGCGCAGCGCGAGCACCAGGATCGACGGCCGCCGCTTGCACAGCCGCAGCGCGTGGCCGTCGGGACCGAAGGCGGTGGCCGCGACCATCCCGACCCCGGGGTCGCGCTCGAGGTGGCCGATGCCCGCGACGAGCGCATCCGGCTCGAGCTCGGCATCGGGGTTCAGCACCAGGTGGTAGCGTGCGCGGCTGCGTTCGATGGCGAGGTTGTTGCCGCGCCCGTAGCCGACGTTGCCGTGGCCGGCCGCGAGCACCGGCCGAGGGCCCGCTGGATCGCGCGGGAAGCCGGCGAGAAGGGCGTCGAGCGCGGGCACGCCGTCGGCCGGCCCGTTGTCGATCACCGTCACCGTGCAGCCGGCGGCGCGCGCCGCGCCGAGCGCGAGGATCGCGCGTTCGAGCGATTCGAGCGTGCGGACCAGCAGCGCCGGATCGGAGCGGAAGACGACGATGCCGACCGACAGCAGCGGCTCGCCGGCCGCGCCCGCGGCTCCGAACCCCGCCGACGTGCTCACCGCGCCCCTCCGGCCGCGCCCTGCGCGAACGCGCGCGCCGTCGCCGCGAGCGCATCGGCCACCGGGACGGGTGCCGACCAGCCGGTCGCGGTCGAGAACCCGGAGCCGTCGATCCGCAGCGAGCCCGCCAGGCGGTCGAGCGCCGCGCCGCGCCCGAGGAGGCGCGCGCCCGCGCGCAGCCAGGCGACCGGCACCGGTACCAGCCGGGCCGGCTGGCCGAGTTCGGCGGCGAAGGCCCGCACCAGGTCGGGCGTGGACAGGTCGGGCGCGTCGGCGAGCACGAAGGCCCGACCGGCCGCGCCGGGGTGCAGCGCGGCGACGACCAGCGCGTCGCAGAAGTTGTCGACCGCGAGCAGGCTGCGCCGGTTCTCGACCGCACCGAACGGCAGCGGCCAGCCGGAGCGGATCCAGTGCAGCAGCCGCAGCAGGTTCCCCTTGACGCCCGGCCCGTGCATCAGCGGCGGGCGCAGCGCCGTCACCGACATCGGCGAGGCCGCGCCCAGCGCGAGCAGCGCCCGCTCGGCCTCGAGCTTCGAGACGCCGTAGGGATCGACCGGCCGCGGCGGCGTCGCGTCGTCCCAGCGCTCGTCGACCCGGGTCGCCTCGCCGAGTGCCTTGATCGAGCTGGCGAACACGAAGCGACCCACGCCGGCCCGCGCTGCAGCCTCGGCGAGCCGCAGCGTGGCGTCGACGTTGGTGCGGCGGTACGCGGACAGCGGGTCGCCGCGCTCGGGCGCCATGACGTGCACGCGCGCGGCCAGGTGCACGACGGCGTCGACGCCGTCGACCGCCCGCGCCCAGTCGACCGGGCCGTCGAGGTCGCCCACCTCGAACGCCTCGACGCCGGCCGGCAGGCCGTGCCCCGGTCCGCGGGTCGCCGCCCGCACCGCGTGACCTCGCCGCAGCAGCATCGCGACCAGCGGTCGACCGACGAAGCCGGTGGCGCCGGTGACCAGGAACCGGGGGGCGGGGGCGGGCATGGCGCGAGAGGATACGGCATCGGCACCGCGCCCTTGGCGCATACTGGCGCCCGTTCGTCCCGAGGCCCCGCCCGCCACGATGCCCTCCTCCCTCGCGGCCGCCGCGCCGGCCGTCGCCGCCGCAGCGCTCGCCGCGCTCGTGTCCGCCGCGTCGATCCGCGCGCTGCTGGCGAGCCCGCTCGCGCAGCGCCTGCTCGACCGCCCCAACGACCGCTCGCTCCACGTTCGCCCGACGCCGCGGGCGGGCGGACTGGGCGTGCTCGCCGGCCTCGCCGTCGCGGCGACGGCGCTGCGGCCCGACCTGCCCGTCGGCCTCTGGGTCGCGCTCGCGGTGATCGCCACGGTCTCGCTGGTGGACGACCTGCGCGGCCTGTCCGCGGCGGTCCGGCTGCCCGTGCACCTGGGCGCCGCCACGCTCGCCGCCGCGGCGACCCTCGGCGACGCCCCGGCCGCGATCCTGGCCGCTTCGGTGCTCGGATTGGCCTGGATGGTCAACCTCTACAACTTCATGGACGGCTCCGACGGCCTCGCCGGCGGCCAGGCGGTGTTCGGCTTCGGCGCGATGGCCGTCGCCGCGCTGCAGGCCGGCGAGCCCGACCTGGCGATCGTCGCCGCGGCCGCGGTCGGCGGCGCGGCCGGCTTCCTGGTCTTCAACCTGCCGCCGGCCCGGATCTTCATGGGCGACGTGGGCTCGACCTCGCTCGGTCTGCTCGCCGGCGGCCTCGGGGCCCTGGGCGTGGCGCGCGGCGCCTGGGGGCCGGCCTTCCCGGTCCTGGCCTTCCTGCCCTTCGTGCTCGACGCGAGCCTGACCCTGCTCGACCGCCTGCGGCGCCGCCGGCGGGTCTGGCAGGCCCATCGCGAGCACGCCTACCAGCGGCTGAACCTGGGCGGGTTCGGCCACCGGCGGACGGCAGCGCTCTACCTGGCCCTGATGGCCGTCAGCGCGTCCGTCGCCCTCACCTCCGGACGTCAGGATGCAGGAGGAAGCACCGCGGCCGTGTGGACTATCATCCTCGTCGTGCTCTACGGGATGGCCCTGCGTTGGCGCGGCGCAGGGACGGCCGACCCCCGGTCCCCGTGACGACGATGCGCCGGGAACCCCCCGCATGATGAAGAAGCCCCTGCAGCCACGGACGCTGATCGCGGTCGGATACGACATCGCGGTCGCCTGCGCCGCCTGGACGATCACCTTCATCGCGCGCTACAACTTCTCGATGGCCGTCGAGCCGCGGGATGTGCTGCTGTCCACGCTGCCGGTCGTCGTCGCGATCCAGGTCGCCTGCTTCGTCCGCTTCGGCCTGTACCGCGGCATCTGGCGCTACGCGTCGATGCACGACATGCGGACGATCGCGGCCGCGGTCGGCGTCTCGGCGCTGATCGTCCCGGTGGTGCTGCTGCTCTGGCGGCACGGCCTGGGCGTGCCGCGGGTGCTGTACTTCCTGAATCCGCTGCTGCTGATCCTCTTCATGGGCGGCGGCCGGATCGCCTACCGCTGGTGGAAGGAGCACCGCCAGTTCAACGACGTGCGCCGGCTCGGCCGGCCGGTGCTGGTGCTGGGCGCCGGCGACGACGCGCGCCGGCTGCTGACCGAGCTCGAGCGCAGCGCGGCCTGGCAGGTCGTCGGGCTGCTCGACGAGAACCCGCAGAAGGTCGGGCGCACGCTCGGCGGGGCGGTGATCCTCGGCACCTGGGACGAGATCGCACCCGTCGCGGCGCGCACCGGTGCCCGGCACGCGATCCTCGCCCGCCCGGACGGCGAGGGCGATGCACGCCGTCGCGCGTTCGAGCTGTGCGAGCGGGCGGGTCTGCACATGCTGATCGCCCCCGACCTCGACCGGATGGCGCCGGGCAACGGCCGCATCGGCGAGATCCGGCAGATCGAGCTCGACGACCTGCTGCGCCGCTCGCCGGTGCAGCTCGACACCGCGGGCCTCGCGCAGCTGCTCGGCGGCCGCGTCGTGCTGGTCACCGGCGCCGGCGGCTCGATCGGCTCGGAGCTCACCCGCCAGATCGCCCGCTTCACGCCACAGGCGCTGGTGCTGGTGGAGTCGAGCGAATACGCGCTCTACCGCGTGCTGGAGGACCTGCGCCGGCTGTTCCCCGAGACCACCGTCTGGCCGCTGATCGGCGACGTCAAGGATCCGCGCCGCGTGGCCGAGGTGTTCGAGCGCTTCCGGCCCGACATCGTCGTGCACGCCGCCGCCTACAAGCACGTGCCGATGCTCGAGGAGCTGAACGCCTGGGAGGCGGTGCGCAACAACGTGATCGGCACCCGGGTGGTGGCACGCGCGGCGCTGCGCGCGAAGGTCCGCAAGTTCGTGTTCGTCTCGACCGACAAGGCGGTGAACCCCACGAACGCGATGGGCGCCTCGAAGCGGCTGGCCGAGCTGATGCTGCTGAACGCGCACGCGATCGACGGCCTGCCGGTGGTGATCGTCCGCTTCGGCAACGTGCTGGGCTCGAGCGGCAGCGTGATCCCGAAGTTCCGCCAGCAGATCGCACGCGGCGGCCCGGTCACGGTCACCCACCCCGAGATCACCCGCTATTTCATGTCGATCCCCGAGGCCACGCAGCTGGTGCTGCAGGCAGGCCTGATGGGCTCGGGCGGCGAGACCTTCCTGCTCGACATGGGCGACCCGGTGCGCATCGCCGAGCTCGCCCGCGACATGATCCGGCTCTCGGGCTTCACCGAGGACGAGATCCCGATCGTCTACAGCGGGCTGCGGCCCGGCGAGAAGCTCTACGAGGAGCTGCTGGGCAGCGACGAGACCACGCTGCCCACCCGTCATCCGAAGCTGCGGATCTCGCGCTCGATGGAGGCACCGGCCGCCGGCTGGGCGAGCTCGGTGCAGACCTGGCTCGACTCGGAGCACGGCTGGTCCGACGCGGAGGTGCGCGGCTGGCTGCGGCACTTCGTGCCCGAATACGCGCCCGCCCCGGGCCTGGACGTGGTCGCGCCGTCCGCAGCCGCGCTGCACGCCGCGTCCGCGGCGCCGGCCGACGGCGACGAGGCCGCGTCGCGACTGCGGCTGGTGTCGGGCGCCGGCGCGCCGCGAGCCGAGCTACGGCCGCTGCGCCGCCCGGGCACGGACCCGTCCGCGGAGTGAGCCCGGGTCCTCGCGCGCCCGGCCGCCGGAGGCCGCGGTGACGCTCGCGATCGGCGACCTGCAGGGCTGCGACGGCGCGCTGCGGCAGCTGCTGGCCGACAGCGGTGCCGAGGCCTCCGACGAGCCGTTGTGGTTCGCCGGCGACCTGGTCAACCGCGGCCCCGACTCGCTGCGCGCGCTGCGCCGCGTCCGTGCGCTCGGCGCACGCGCGACCGTGGTGCTCGGCAACCATGACCTGCACCTGCTCGCGGCCGCCGCCGGCGCCCGCGCGCCGCGCCGCGACGACACGCTCGGCCCGATCCTCGCGGCGCCCGATCGCGACGCGCTGATCGACTGGCTCCGCCGGCGCCCGCTCGCGCATCGCGACGGCGACCGCCTGATGGTCCACGCCGGCGTGTTCCCGCAGTGGACCGCCGAGCAGGCGGTGGCGCTGTCGGACGAGGTCTCGCGGGTGCTGTCCGGGCCGGACTGGGGCGACTTCCTGCATGCGATGTACGGCAACCGGCCGGACCGCTGGGAGGACGCGCTGTCGGGCGACGACCGGCTGCGGGCGATCGTCAACGGGCTCACCCGGATCCGCTTCGTCCATCCGGACGGACGGATGGACTTCGACGTGAAGGAAGGCGCGGCGGCCGCGCCGCCGGGTCTGCTGCCGTGGTTCGACGCGCCGGGGCGGCGGACCGCCGGTTCCGTCACCGTGGTCTTCGGCCACTGGTCGACCCTGGGGCTGCTGCTGCGGCCCGACCTCGTCGCGCTCGACACCGGCTGTGTGTGGGGCGGCGCGCTGACCGCGGTCCGGCTCGAGGACCGCGCGGTGGTCCAGGTCCGCTGCGCGCAGGCCCGGGCGCCGGGCCTCTAGGCGCCTGCGCGCGCCGCGCGCAGCGCCTCGGGGACGCTGTCGTCGAGCGGCAGCCCGAGCCGCGCGGCGATCGCCTCGCGCGCCTCGCGCGCCGCCTGCTGGCGGGTGAGGCCGGGCGACGGCGGGATCGCCGGCAGCACGTGCAGCTCGACGATCAGCCGCGGATGCCCGGTAACGCGCCACAGCGACTGCAGGAAGGTGGTGTCTCCGACGAACATCGCCGCATGGCTCGGCTGCCCGTCGGGATCGACGTAGCGCAACCCCAGCGGGACGATCGGGCAGCCGACGTTCAGCGCCGACTGGATCAGGTTGCCGTGGAACGGCAGCAGCCGGTGCCCGTCGCTGGTCGTGCCCTCGGGGAACACCGCCGCGCGCAGCCCAGCCGACAGCTTCGCGCCCATCCGCTGGATCACGGCGTGGACCGCGTGCCGACGGCCGCGCTCGATGAACACCGTGCCGGTGCGCGCCACCAGCGTGCCCACCAGCGGCCAGGTCGCGATCTCGGCCTTCGCGGCGAAGGAGGCGGGCGCCAGCCCGTCGATCGCGAAGATGTCGAGCCAGGAGACGTGATTGACCAGCAGCAGCCGACCGTGCCCGGGTCCGTCACGGCCTCGCAGCCGGTCGAGCGATTCGCCGCCGGGCGCGACATGCTCGACGACCCGTGTGCCGCAGGCCGCCATCAGCCAGCGCGACCAGGTGGCGATCAGCCGCTCGCGGCCGGCGGTGCCCACCAGCGGGAACACGGCGAAGACCGTGGCGAGGCCGCCCAGCAGCAGCGCGACCAGCGCGGGAATCCGCCAGAGGCGGTACGGCACGACGGTCAGTCGTAGAGATCGGCGGACTCGAGGCGCGGCGCGGCCGCGTCCTTCGCCGCGAGCGTCGGCGCCAGCCCGGCGAGCGGCCAGTCGATGCCGATCGCGGGATCGTTCCACAGCACGCTGCGCTCGTGCTCGGGATACCAGTAGTCGGTCGTCTTGTAGAGGAAGTCGGCCGACTCGCTGAGCACGAGGAAGCCGTGACCGAAGCCCGGCGGAATCCACATCTGCCGGTGAGAGACCGCATCGAGCCGCGCGCCGAACCACTTGCCGAACTGCGGCGACGAGCGCCGCAGGTCGACGACCACGTCGAACACCTCGCCCGAGGTCACGCGCACCAGCTTGCCCTGCGGCTTCACCATCTGGTAGTGCAGCCCGCGCAGCACGCCGCGCGACGAGCGCGAGTGGTTGTCCTGCACGAAGGGCAGCGCGACGCCGGTCGTCTCGCGGAACGTGCGCTCGTTCCAGCTCTCCAGGAAGAAGCCGCGCGCGTCGCCGAACACCTTCGGCTCCAGGACCAGCACGCCGGGCAGCGGAGTCTCGATCACCTTCATCGGTCGGATCCTCAGAGCGCCTTGTCGGACAGCACCCGCATCAGGTACTGGCCGTAACCGTTCTTCGACAGGGGACGCGCGAGCGCCTCGAGGTGGGCCGCGTCGATCCAGCCGGCACGGTACGCGATCTCCTCGGGACAGGCGACCTTCAGGCCCTGACGCGACTCGATGGTCTCGATGAACGCCGAGGCCTGCAGCAGCGACTCGTGCGTGCCGGTGTCGAGCCACGCGTAGCCGCGACCCATGACCTCGACCTCGAGCTCGCCGAGCTCGAGGTAGCGGCGGTTCACGTCGGTGATCTCGAGCTCGCCGCGCGCCGACGGCTTCACCGCCGCGGCGATGTCGCAGACGCGCTCGTCGTAGAAGTACAGGCCGGTGACCGCGTAGCGCGAGCGCGGAGCCGCCGGCTTCTCCTCGAGGCTGATCGCGTGGCGGTTCTCGTCGAACTCCACCACGCCGTAACGCTCGGGATCGTGGACGTGATAGGCGAAGACCGTGGCACCCGAGCTCCGGTCGGCCGCACGGCGGACCATGCCGGCGAGGTCGTGGCCGTAGAACAGGTTGTCGCCGAGGATCAGCGCGGACGGGTCGCCGCCCACGAAGTCGCGGCCGAGCAGGAAGGCCTGCGCGAGGCCGTCCGGCGAGGGCTGCACGCAGTACGACAGGTTCAGGCCCCAGGCGCTGCCGTCGCCCAGCAGCTCGGCGAAACGCGGGGTGTCCGACGGGGTCGAGATCACGAGGATGTCCCGGATGCCGGCCAGCATCAGCACCGACAGCGGGTAGTAGATCATCGGCTTGTCGTAGACCGGCAGCAGCTGCTTCGAGACGGCCTTGGTGACCGGATACAGCCGCGTGCCGGACCCGCCGGCGAGGATGATGCCCTTGCGTGCCATGGGGGAGCTCCGTTCGGGGGGACGGATCGGCTCAGCGGCCGGCGTAGTTGCGCGAGACCCAGTTCCGGTAGTCGCCGCTGACGATGTCGGCGACCCAGTCCTGATGGTCGAGGTACCAGCGGACCGTCTCGCGGATGCCGGTCTCGAAGGTCTGCGCGGGCCGCCAGCCGAGTTCCTCGGCGATCCGGCGCGCGTCGATCGCGTAGCGCCGGTCGTGGCCGGGGCGGTCGGTGACGAAGGTGATCTGGTCGCGGTACGAGCGGCCGCCCGCGGCCGGCTTCATCTCGTCGAGCAGGTCGCAGATCGTGTGGACCACCTGCAGATTGGTCTTCTCGTTCCAGCCGCCGACGTTGTAGACCCGGCCCGCCTCGCCGCGCGCGAGCACCGCGCGGATCGCGCTGCAGTGGTCGCCGACGTACAGCCAGTCGCGCACGTTCGAGCCGTCACCGTAGATGGGCAGCGGCTTGCCGGCGAGCGCGTTGTGGATCACCAGCGGGATCAGCTTCTCGGGGAACTGGTAGGGGCCGTAGTTGTTCGAGCAGTTCGTCGTCAGCACCGGCATCCCGTAGGTGTGGTGCCAGGCGCGCACGAGATGGTCGGAGGCCGCCTTGCTCGCGGAATACGGGCTGTTCGGCTCGTAGGCCTTGGTCTCGGCGAACGGCGGGTCCTGGGGTCCGAGCGAGCCGTAGACCTCGTCGGTGGAGACGTGCAGGAAGCGGAAGGCGTCCCGTTCGGCGCCGGCCAGCCCGCGCCAGTGCGCGAGCGCCGCCTGCAGCAGCGTGAAGGTGCCCTCGACGTTCGTCTTCACGAACGCGCCGGGCCCGTGGATCGAGCGGTCGACGTGCGACTCGGCGGCGAAGTGGACGATCGCGCGCGGCCGGTGCTCGGCGAACAGCCTGCCGACCAGGTCGGCGTCGCAGATGTCGCCGTGGACGAAGGCATGACGCGGGTCGTCGCGGACCGGCGCGAGGTTCGCCAGGTTGCCCGCGTAGGTCAGTGCGTCGAGGCTGACGACCGCGTCGCCTTCCTCGGCGATCCACTGGTGGACGAAGTTCGAGCCGATGAAGCCGGCGGCGCCGGTGACGAGGATCGTTCCCATGCGACCGATTGTACCCGCCGGGTTTCGCGCCCTCCGCGGAGGCGGCCGCCGGACGGCACTTGCGGCACAATCGGTGGCCGCGCGCCGTGGCGCGCATCCCCAGCCGATCCCCGATGAAAGCACTGATCCTCGGCCGCAACGGCCAGCTCGGATGGGCGCTCGAGCGCCGCCTGCAGGGCCGTGCCGACGTGGTGGCCCTCGGCCGCGACGCGCTCGACGCCGCCGACCCGGCGGCCCTCGCCGCGGCGGTCGACGCCGCCCGACCGACGGTCGTCTTCAACGCCGCGGCCTACACCGCGGTCGACCGCGCCGAGACCGAGGTCGACGCCGCCTACGCGGTCAACGCCCGCGCGCCCGGCGTGCTCGCGGCGGCCTGCGCGAAGCACGGGGCGATCCTCGTCCACTACTCGACCGACTACGTGTTCGACGGCTCGAAGGCCGGCCGGTGGGTCGAGACCGACGCCACCGGGCCGCTGTCGGTCTACGGTGCGTCGAAGCTCGCCGGCGAGGAAGCGGTGCTCGCGACCCCGTGCGCGGCGGTGATCCTGCGCACCAGCTGGGTCTACGGCGACCACGGTGCGAACTTCGCGAAGACGATGCTGCGGCTCGCGACCGAGCGCGATGCGCTGCGGGTGGTGGCCGACCAGCACGGCACCCCGACCTGGGCGGGGCGACTGGCCGAGGCGAGCGAGACGATCGCGCGGCAGGCGCTCGCCGCCGGCGACGCGGCGGGCTGGCTCGGCGAGCGGCGCGGGGTGTACCACGCGTCGGCGGCGGGTGCGACGACCTGGGCCGACTACGCGCGCCGGCTGATCGCGACGGCGGCCACCCTGCCCGCCTTCGCGTCGCGGCTCAGGGTCCGGGCCGAGCAGGTCGAGCCGATCCCCGCGTCGGCCTACCCGACGCCGGCACGGCGGCCGTCGAACTCGCTGCTCGACGGCGCGAAGCTCGATCGGACCTTCGGCATCGCGTTCCCCGACTGGGAGCTCGACGTGGACGCGTTCGTGCGGCGCCTGGCCGAGGCGGGCTGAGCGCGCGCGCGTCCGTCAGCGCTCGAACGCCGGGCGGCCGCCGACGATCGTCGCCTTCACCCGTCCGAGGACCTCGCGACCGGCGAACGGCGTGTGGCGGCCCTGGCTGAGCAGCGTCGCGGCCGACACCACCCAGGGCTCCTCGGGATCGAACAGCACGACGTCGGCCGGCGCGCCGGGTGCGAGCGAGCCGCCGCCGCAGCGGGCGATCCGCTCCGGATCGCGCGTGAGCCGCGAGATCACGACCGGCATCGGGACGTTCGCCCGCTTCGCCCAGGCGAGCGTCAGCGGCAGCAGCAGCTCGAGGCCGGTGACACCCGGCTCGGCCTCGCCGAAGGGCACCAGCTTCGCGTCGTCGTCGACCGGCGTGTGGTCCGAGCACACCGCGTCGATCGTGCCGTCGGCGAGCGCGGCGCCGAGCGCGTCGCGGTCGCGCTGCGTGCGGAACGGCGGGTCGACGCGGCACGAGGTGTCGAAGAAGCCGATGTCGACGTCGGTCACGTGCAGGTGGTGGACCGCGACGTCGGCGGTGATCGGCAGCCCCTCGCGGCGCGCCGCGCGGACCAGCTCGACGCCCGCGGCCGACGACAGCCGGCACAGGTGCACGCGGCAGCCGTTGCCGCGCACCAGCTCGAAGATCGTGTTGAGCGCGACCGTCTCCGAGGTGGTCGGCACGCCGGGCAGCCCGAGCCGCCCGGAGACCGGCCCGCTGTGCGCGACACCGCCGCGCGACAGCCACGCGTCCTGCGGCTGCAGCCACACCGTGAAGCCGAAGCTCTTCGCGTACTGCATCGCACGCGCGAGCACCTGGGTATCGACGAGCGGCACGGTTGCCTGCGAGAAGCCCACGCAGCCGGCCTCGGCGAGCTCGGCCATCTCGGTGATCACCTCGCCCTTGAGACCGACGGTCAGCGCACCCAGCGGATAGAGGTGCGTGCGCGCGAGGCTGCGCGCGCGGTGCTTCAGCATCTCGACCAGCCCTGGCTCGTCGAGCGTCGGGTCGGTATCGGGCGGGCAGACGAGGCGCGCGACGCCGCCGGCGAGCGCGGCCTGCATCTCGGACTCGAGCGTGGCCTTGTACTCGAAGCCCGGCTCGCGCAGCCGCGCCGACAGGTCGACGAGGCCGGGGCAGGCGACGAGGCCCCCGGCGTCGATCCGGCGGTCGGCCTCGAAGCCGTCGGGGCGCGTGCCGACGGCGGCCACGCGGCCGTCGGCGAGGTACAGGTCGGTGATCGCGTCGAGCCCGCTGGCGGGGTCGACGACGCGGGCGCCGGTGATGTGCAGTCTCATCGTGGGTCTCGTCGCCGGCCGGTCAGCGGTTGCCCGCGAGGATGCTCATCACGGCCATCCGGACCGCGATGCCGAAGGTCACCTGCTCGAGGATCACGCTCTGCGCGCCGTCGGCGACCGCGGAGTCGATCTCGACGCCGCGGTTCATGGGGCCCGGGTGCATGACGATCGCGTCGGGCTTGGCCAGCGCGAGCTTCTCGGCGGTGAGGCCGTAGTGCTTGAAGTACTCCTGCGCCGAAGGCAGCAGCGCACCGCGCATCCGCTCGTTCTGCAGCCTGAGCATGATGACGACGTCGACGCCCTTCAGGCCTTCCTTCATGTTCGTGAACGTGCGCACGCCCATCTGCTCGAGACCGGGCGGCATCAGCGTCAGCGGCGCGATCACGCGGACCTCGGGCACGCCGAGGGTGGTCAGCGCGTGGATGTCGCTGCGTGCCACCCGCGAGTGCAGCACGTCGCCGACGATCGCCACCGTCAGGTTCGTGAAGTCCTTCTTGAAGTGGCGGATGGTGTACAGGTCGAGCAGCCCCTGCGTGGGGTGCGCATGCCGCCCGTCGCCCGCGTTGATCACGTGCAGCCCGGGGCGCACGTGCTTCGCGATCATGTAGGGCGCCCCGCTCTGCGCATGCCGCACGACGAACATGTCGGCGTGCATCGCGGCGAGGTTGTCGATGGTGTCGAGCAGCGACTCGCCCTTGCTCGTCGACGAGGTCCGGACGTCGAGGTTGACCACGTCGGCCGACAGCCGCGTGGCCGCGATCTCGAAGGTGGTCCGCGTGCGGGTGCTGTTCTCGAAGAAGAGGTTGAAGACCGACTTGCCGCGCAGCAGCGGCACCTTCTTCACCTGCCGGTCGCTGACCTCGAGGAACGACGACGCGGTGTCCAGGATCTGCAGGACGTTCTGCCTGGGCAGGCCTTCGATGGTGAGCAGGTGGCGCAGCTCGCCGTGCTCGTTCAGCTGGGGATGGCGCATCAGGCGGGCTCCACCGCGAGCGTGAAGCGGCCGTCGTCGCCGCGGCCGAGCACGAAGCCCTGGCCGCGCTCGAGCGGCAGCACCGCGCCCGTGCAGTCGGCCTGCACCGGCAGCTCGCGGCCGCCGCGGTCGAGCAGGACCGCGAGCGCGACGCGGGCGGGCCGGCCGTAGTCGAACAGCTCGTTGAGCGCGGCGCGCACGGTGCGGCCGGTGTAGAGGATGTCGTCGACGAGCACGATGGCGGCGCCGTCGACCTCGAAGTCGATCTTCGTGGCGCCGGCCGCGCCGCCCGCCACGCGCAGGCCGCGGGCCGAGTAGTCGTCGCGGTGGAAGGCGCTCGACAGGAAGCCGAGCGGCGCCTCGGGGCAGAGCTCGGCGTGCAGCCGCTGCGCGATCCACGCGCCGCCGCTGTGGACACCGACGATCGCCGCGCCGGGTGCCGCGGCGAGCCGCGCCGCGACCGCGGCCTTCAGCGTCGCGTAGATCGCCTCGGCGTCGAGCGCGCGCGCGTCGGGGGCGGTAGGGGTCATCGGGTCGGGCCTTCGCGGGGCGATCGGTACCGTTCGCGTGGACGGTCAGCGGTCGGTGGGGGTGCCGGGTCCGGGGAGGCGGCGCAGCCCGTCCAGGTACTGCGACAGGATCACCGCCGCGGCCACGCCGTCCTCGTCGTCCGGGCGGCCGCCGGCGGACGCGATGATAGCCTGAGCCTCGCGGCTGGAAAAACGCTCGTCCACCCGCTCGACGCGCAGGCCGAACCGGCCGTGCAGCTGGTTCGAGAACCGGTCGGTGCGGCGCGTGGTCTCGGTCTCCGAGCCGTCCTCGTCGAGCGGGCGGCCCACCACCAGGCGGTCGGGGCGCCACTCGCGGAGCAGCGTGCCGATCCGCTCGAAGCGGCGGTCGACCGGTACCGAATCGAGGGTGCACAGCGGGCGGGCGTCGCCGGTCAGCGTGTTGCCGATCGCCACGCCGATCCGGCGCACGCCGAAGTCGAAGGCCAGCAGCGTCTCCGGAGGACGGCCCTCCGGGTCGGCCATCAGGCGTGCCCCGCCGAACTCGACAGGAAGGCCGGGTCGATGCCCAGCAGCCCGTAGGCGCGCGACAGCCGCTGCGGCACCGGGGTGTCGAAGATGACCCGGGGGTCGGCCTCGACGGTGAGCCACGCGTTGCGCGCGATCTCGTCCTCGAGCTGGCCCGGGCCCCAGCCCGCGTAGCCGAGCGTGACCAGCAGCCGCTGCGGGCCCTCGCCCACCGCGACCGCCTCGAGCACGTCCTTCGACGAGGTCAGGCCGAGCGTGTCGCCGATGGACACGGTGGAGTTCCAGGTACCCAGCGGCTGGTGGAGCACGAAGCCGCGATCGGTCTGGACCGGCCCGCCGAAGAACACCGGGTTGGATGCGAGCGGGGCGATCTCGAGCTTCAGGTCGATCCGCTCGAACAGCGACTGCAGGTCGAGCTCCATCGGCCGGTTGATGACCAGCCCGAGCGCGCCCTTGGCGCTGTGCTCGGCGATGAAGACCACCGCCCCGCCGAAGTTCGGGTCCGCCATGTTGGGCATGGCGAGGAGGAAGTGGTTGGTCAGATTGGTCGCGACATCAGCGGCTGCCATGGGATTCATTGTAAGGCGCCGTCTCAGGGGGGCACAATCGCGCCCCCGGCCGAGCTTTCCATGCCCGACATCCCCGCCTCCACCGGCCTCGTCTGGTTCCGTCGCGACCTGCGCGTCGACGACCACGCCGCCCTCTCCCGCGCGCTCGCCAACCACGGTCGCGTGTTCTGCGCGTTCGTCTTCGACCGCGACATCCTCGATCCGCTGCCGTCGCGCTCGGACCGGCGCGTGGAGTTCATCCGCGACGCGCTGCGCGAGCTCGACGGCACGCTGCGCGAGCTGGGCGGCGGGCTGCTCGTCGTCCACGACCGCGCGGTCGACGCGATCCCGGCGCTGGCGGCGCGCCTGGGCGTCGCCGAGGTCTTCGCCGCGCGCGACTACGAGCCGGCCGCGGTCCGGCGCGACGATGCGGTCGCCGCTCGGCTCGCCGCCGACGGCCGGCGGCTCGTGCGGATGAAGGACCAGGTCGTCTACGAGACCGACGAGGTGCTGACCGGAGCAGGCCGCCCGTTCTCGGTGTTCACGCCGTACCGCACCGCCTGGCTGAAGCGGCTCGAGGCCGAGGGCGCCGAGCGCGGCCCGCTGGCACCGCAGCCGGTCCGCGCGATCGCGGCCGGCCGGCTCGCGCCGCCGCCGGCGGGCCTGCGCGACGCGCGCACGCCCGGCCCCTGCGGTACCGATCCGATCGACGGCGTGCCCTCGCTCGCATCGATCGGATTCGAGCCGACCGACCTCGGCTCGCTCGCGCTGCCCACCGGATCGAGCGGCGCGGCCCGGCTGCTCGAGGACTTCGTCGGCCGCATCGGCCGCTACCGGGAGACGCGCGACTTCCCGGCGACCAAGGGCCCGTCGTACCTGTCGGCGCACCTGCGCTTCGGCACGGTGTCGATCCGCACGCTGGCGCGCGAGGCGTGGCGGGTGATGGGCAGCGAGCCGGCCGAGGCCGAGGGCGCACGTGGCTGGCTCTCCGAGCTGGTCTGGCGCGACTTCTACCACCAGGTGCTGCACCACCACCCGCGTGTCGAGCACGCGTCGTTCCGGCCGGAGTACGACGCGATCCGCTGGGAGGACGGCGCGCGCGGGGACGCGCTCTTCGCCGCCTGGTGCGAGGCCCGGACCGGCTACCCGCTGGTCGACGCGGCGATGCGCCAGCTGCTGGCGAGCGGCTACATGCACAACCGGCTGCGGATGGTGGTCGCATCCTTCCTCTGCAAGGACCTCGGCATCGACTGGCGGCGCGGCGAGCGCTTCTTCGCCGACCGGCTCAACGACTACGACCTCGCGGCCAACAACGGCGGCTGGCAGTGGGCGTCGTCCAGCGGCTGCGACGCGCAGCCGTACTTCCGGATCTTCAACCCGGTCACGCAGTCGGAGAAGTTCGACCCGCGCGGCGCCTTCATCCGTCGTTACCTGCCGGAGCTCGCGAACTACCCCGACCGGTCGATCCACGCGCCCTGGCTGGTGCCGACGGACGAGCAGGCGCGACTGGGCTGCGTGATCGGCCGCGACTATCCGGCGCCGGTGGTGGACCACGCGGCGGCGCGGCGGCGCACGCTCGAGCGCTACGCGGTCGTCAAGGGCGCCGGGGGCTGAGCCGGCGCCGGACGCGCCGCCCGTCCGTCCGCGGTCGCCGTCCGCGCCGACGCCCGTTGCGCCCCCGCCCGGCCGCATGCCGTCCGGACGCCGCCGGCCGCCCTTCGGCGACCGGGACTGCAGGCGACCCCCTGTCCGGCCGATGATCCATCGAGACGCGCGGCGGGGCCGCCGCCGTCGTCCCGTCCCGGAGGTCGAGCCATGGCCCTGTCCGGATTCCGAGCTGCGCTGACGCGCGCCATGCCCGAGCCCGCTCCGCTGCGTCCCTTGCGGCCGGGCGAGCTGCGCGCGGGCGAACCGCTGCCCGTCGACCTGTACGACGCCTCCGGGCGCCGGATGCTGCAGCAGGGCGCGACGATCTCCGACGAACTGACGCTCGGCCGGCTGCTCGAGCGTGGCGCCCACGTCGACGGCGAGCGCTTCGACGCGCTGCGCGCACCGTCGGCCGACGCACCGCCGATCCTGCTGCCCCGGGTCGCGAAGGTCCGCCCCTGGGTCCGCGTGCATGCGCTGCGCGACGCGCTGGGCGTGGCGCTGCCTGCGCTCGCCGCGGGCGGACCGGGTGCGCCCGCCGCGCTCGCCGCGGTCCGCGACGCCGCCGCCGAACTGCAGCGGCTGGGTGCGCTCGACCCGGATGCGATGCTCGCGGTGCCGCTGCTGCTCGACGGCGGCGACTACGGCGCGCGCCACGCGATCGCCACGGCCGTGGTCGCCGACGCGCTGCTCGCGCGGCTGGGCACGCCGGCCGCGCGCCGGCGCGCCGCGGTGCTCGGTGCGCTGACGATGAACCTCGGGATGCTCGCGCTGCAGGAGACGCTGTGGGTGCAGGCCGGCCCGCTCGACGCCGACCAGCGCCGGACGGTACTCGAGCATCCGGAGCGCGGGGTCGCTGTCCTGCGGGCGGCGGGCGTCGACGATCCGATCTGGCTCGCCGCCGTCGCAGGGCACCACGAGCATGCCGACGGCAGCGGCTATCCGGCGCGCCGCGCGGCCGACGCGCCGTCGATCGAGGCGCAGGCGCTGATGGTGGCCGACCGCTGGTGCGCGTGGGTCGCGCCGCGCGCATACCGGCCCGGCGCGCCGCCGGACGCGGCGCTGCGGCTGCTGTCGGCCAAGCTCGACACCGAGGCCGACGCGTCGCTCGCCCGCGCGCTCGCCGAGGTGGTCGGACCGACGCCGCCCGGCACCGCGGTGCGGCTCGCCAGCGGCGAGCACGCGATGGTCTTCCGCCGCGGCCGCGACCCGCGGACCCCGCTGGTGCTCGCGTTCCGCTCGGCGCTGGGAGCCGTCCACCCGGAAGGCGTGCGGCGCGCGAGCGCGGAGCCGCGACTGCGGATCGAGCGCTGCCTCGCGCTCGCCGAGCTCGGCACACGACCCGACCCCGAACGGATCTGGGAGGCCGCGGAGATCCGCGAGCCGGACGGTGCGCCGGTGACCTGAAGGGTGCGCGGGGCGCAATCGCCGCCCCGCACCGCGTCAGCCGGGCTGCTGCCTGCGCTGCGCGAACCCGGCCAGCAGTCGCAGCAGCTCGTCCTCGTCGTAGGGCTTGCCGAGGAACGCGTCGACGCCGAGCGACATCGCGTGGCTGCGGTGCTTCTCGGCGGTCCGCGACGTGATCATCACGATCGGCAGGTGCTTCCAGCGCTCGTCGCCGCGCAGGTTCTTCGTCAGCTCGAAACCATCCATCCGCGGCATCTCGATGTCGAGCAGCAGCACGTCGGGCACGGTGTCCTGCAGCTGCCGCAGCGCATCGAGGCCGTCCTTCGCGAGCATCACCTGGTAGCCCTCGCGCGCGAGCAGCCGCTGGGTGACCTTGCGGACGGTGACCGAGTCGTCGACCACCATGACGGTCGGCGCGATCTCGATCCGGGTCGGCGCGAAGCTCGCGGTATCGCCCTCGCCGGCGTGCGGACCTCGGCCGGTCGCCGCGATCTGGACCGGGTTCAGGATCAGCACGATGTCGCCGTTGCCGAGCACGGTGGCGCCGGCCATGCCAGTCAGGCGTGCGAGCTGCGGGCCGACGTGCTTGACCACCACCTCCTGGCTCGGCGCGACGTGGTCGACGTGCAGGGCGATCCGCTGCGCGCCCGAGCGGACGATCACCACCGGCGAGTAGCGCTGGGCGAGCGGCGTGCAGTCGGCCAGGTCGAGCAGGCTGCCGAGGTAGTAGAGCGGCACCGCCTGCCCGTGCCAGTCGATCGCGTGGTTCGAGTAGGCCCCGGCGAGCGCCTCGGGCTTGAGCTGCATCACCTGCTCGATCAGCGCCGAGGTGACGGCGATGCGCATCGGGCCGACCGTCAGCAGGACGACCTGCGCGACCGCGAGCGAGACCGGCAGGTGGACGGTGAAGCGGGTGCCGCGGCCGGGGATCGACTCGAGGTCGATCCGGCCGCCCATGGCGGCCACCTCGGCGCGGACCACGTCCATGCCGACGCCGCGGCCGGCGATCGCGGTGACCTCGGGGGCGGTCGAGAAGCCCGGCATGAAGATCAGGTCGCCGAGCTCGCGCTCGCCGGGGTGCGCGTCGGGCGCGATCAGCCGGCGCTCGATCGCGCGCTGGCGGATCCGCGTGTAGTTGAGGCCCGCGCCGTCGTCGGCGAAGGTCAGGATCACCTCGTTGCCTTCCTGCCGGACCTCGAGCGTGATCTCGCCGGTCTCGGCCTTGCCGGCGGCGAGCCGCTCGGCACGAGGCTCGATGCCGTGCGCGACGGCGTTGCGCAGCAGGTGCTCGATCGGGCCGGCCATCCGCTCGAGCACGCCGCGGTCGAGCTCCGCGGTCGCGCCGCGCAGGTCGAGGCTCACGCGCTTGTCGAGCTCCTTCGCGGACTGGCGGACCACGCGGTAGAGCCGGTCGGCGATCGAGCCGAACTGCACCATCCGGATCCGCATCAGGTCCTGCTGCAGGTCGCGGGTGACCTGGGTCTGGCGCGCGAGGTCGCGGTTCGCCTCGTCGAGGCTGCGCAGCGCGTTCTGCTGGACCGTGGCCACGTCGTTGACCGACTCCGCCAGCATCCGCGTGAGCTCCTGGAAGCGGGTGTAGCGGTCGAACTCGAGGGGATCGAACTGCACGTCGCGCTCGCGGTCGCGCGTGCTGCGCGCGTCGATCTGCGAGTCGGCGGCGAGCTCGATCTCGCGCAGCTGGGTGCGCAGCCGGTTGACGTTCTCGGTCAGCTCGCCGAGCGACTGGCGCAGGCCGCCGAGCTCGTTGTCGAGCCGTGCGCGGGCGATCGACACCTCGCCGGCCTCGTTGACGAGCCGGTCGAGCAGATCCGCGCGGACGCGGATCAGCGACGGCGGCTGTGCGACCGCGGCGGCCTGCGGGGCCGCGCCGGCGGCGTCCGCGGCCGCGGACGCAGCGGGGACCGGCGCGGCGTCGGGGGCCGCGGTCACGTCGGCGGACGGGCCCGACAGGCTCTCGACGACCCGGCGCGCGGCCGCCTGCGCGGCCTCCGAACGGGGGTCGCGGACGGCCTCGTAGAGCGTGAGCACCTGATCATGTCGCGCGATCAGGTCGTCGACGAGCGCCGGCGGCACGTTCGACAACGCGCTCGCCGACTCGATCCGCGCCTCCATGTCGTGGACCACGTGGCCCAGGCGCATCGCACCGGCCATCCGCGCGCTGCCCTTGACCGTGTGGAGCAGCCGCATCAGCGCCGCGGGGTGCGCCGGGTCGCCCGGCTGCGCGGACCAGGCGCGCAGCGCGTCGCCGATCCGCGGCAGCAGTTCGTCGGCCTCCTCGACGAAGTCGCCGACCAGCTCGGCGTCGATGTCGTCGACCAGCGCCGCGAGCGAGTCGAGCGGCGATCCGGATGCGGGGCGCGTCGCGGCGGCGGCCGCCGGCGCCACGGTCCGGGACGCGACCGGTGCGGGCTGCGCGACGGGCGCGGGCCGAGGCGGCGCGGGCCGGGGCGGGGCGGTCGGCGGGCCGGCGCGCGCGGGCTCGGTCGGCGGCGGCGGTTCGCCCCGCGCCACCGGCTCGATCGGCATCAGGTCGAGGCCGAGCGCGGCGTCGACGTCGGCGAGGTCGAAGGCATCATCGTCGCGCGGAGACGGCGCGGACGGCCTGGCCGCCGCGGCGCTCGCCGCGAACGCACGGGCCCGGTCGATCAGCACCGCATCGTCGCCGGGGTCGCGACCGGCGCCGAAGGCGCGCAGCGCGTCGTCCAGGCGCGCGGCGACCCAGGCGACGTCGTCGAGCTCGGCCGCCTCGGGTCCGCGACCTGCGGCCGCCAGGTCGCGCAGGCCGTCCTCGAGCGCTCCGGCCGCGTGCTGCACGGACGCGAGACCGACGAGCCGCGACGTGCCGACCAGCGAGTGGACCGCACGCGGCAGCGGCTCGGGTACGAGCCGCGAGGCATCGCGCCGCCAGCCATCGACCGCGGCGTCGATCACCGCGAGGATCTGCGCGGCCTCGTCGACGAAGATCCGGTGCAGCTGGGCGTTCAGCGTTCGGCCGCCGATCTCGATCGTCTCGTCGGCGGCCGGTGCCGCGCCGACCGGCTCGACGGCGTCGAGCGCCGACAGGGTCGGGACCTCGAGCGCCTCGGGATCGAAGACCTCGGTCAGCTCCAGCAGGTCGTCGTCGGGCGGCGAGGCGGGATCGCCGGCCGCATCGCGCGCGGCGGGCGCCGGGTCGACCACGGCCGCTTCGGGCTCGAGCGGCATCGCGAGCGTGGGCACGTCCAGGCTCAGCGGGTCGGCGTCGAGCAGCACGTCGTCCGGCGGTGCGCCGGCGTCGCCACCGAGCGGCGGCAGGTCCGCCGCATCGAGGTCGATCGCGAACGGGTCGTCGATCGACGCGGACGGCTCGATCGTCGGGCTCGGGTCGCGGTTCGTGTCCGCGGCGGACGCGGGCGGCGACGCCGCGGCACCGCCCGCGGGCGCGTCGCGCAGCGCCACGGCGCGCGCGATCACCGGCTCGGGATCGATCCGCGCGCGCGGATCGCCTCGCAGCGCGAAGACCCAGTCGGAGAGCTCGGCCCGGGCGTCGGCCACCAGCGCATGAAGCGCCGGCGTGCCGGGACGCTGGTCGGCGAGCCAGCCGTTGAGCACCTGCTCGACCGACCACGCGGCCTCGCCGAACGCGCCGAGACCGACCATTCGGCTCGACCCCTTCAGCGTGTGGAAGCCGCGCCGGATCGTGGTCAGCGGCGCCGCGTCGGCGGGCGCCGCGCGCAACTCGGCGGCCGCCGACTCGATCGCGGCGAGCACCTCGTCGGCCTCGTCGAGGAAGATGCCGAGCAGTTCCGCGTCCAGCGCGTCGTCGTCGGGCAGCGCGACCGCGACGATCTCGGCGGCGACGCCGCCGACGACGCGGGCGACCGCGTCGGCGAGCGGGGGGGAGGCCGGGTCGGCACCGCCGTCGAGACGGGCCAGCGCATCGGCCGCGTGGCCCCGCAGCTCGCCGTCGTCGAGCAGCATCGCCTCGTCCCGGATCGCCCCGAGCGCGTCGTGCAACGCCGCGCGACGGGTCGCGTCGGCGGGCGCGTCACGCAGTGCGTCGAGCAGCGCGGGCAGGCGAGCGCGGCGCTCGTCGAGCAGCTGCTCGAGCGACCGGTCCGCGTCCAGCTCGAAGGCCTCCGCCGTCTCGTCGCCGGCGGGTGTCGGCAGCTCGACGTCGAAGTCGAGGCCGAGTCCGACGAAACCGTCGCCGACCGGCGCGCCCGCGACGCCCGGCGGCTCGAGCGGGGCGACGCGGAGCGCGCCGATGTCCAGCTCGCCGATGTCCAGCTCGCCGATGTCCAGCGCATCGCCGCCCGACGCGATGCCCTCGGGCGATGCCGCGCCGGGTCCGCCGGCACGCGACCGCTCCGGCTGCGCATCGGACGGATCCGTCCCGAGCGCCGGGACCTCGACCGTCCCGATGTCCGGAGCCCCGACGCCGGGCGTCCCGATGTCGGGCGTCCCGATGTCGGGCGTCCCGATGTCGAGCGTTCCGATGTCGAGCGTCCCGATGTCGAGCGTCCCGATGTCGAGCGTCTCGCCGTCGAGCGTCCCGATGTCGATCGTCTCGCCGTCGAGCGCGGACGCATCCGAGCCGCGGGCGTCGGCGGCGCCGTCGAACGTCGGCGGCGGCTCGAGCGCGCTCGCGACGAGGGCCGTCGACTCGGGCGACGGACCGTCGACCGGCGCCGCGTCGCGCAGGCTGCCCGCCGTCTCCGCGTCGTCCGCGCGCCCGTGATCGCCGAGCCGCGCGACGAACGCATCGGCGTCGCGGCGGAATTCGAAGCCGCCGTGGCCGCGGTCGCCCTGGCGCAGCGACTCGACGAAGAAGCCGATCGCGCCCAGACTCGCGGCGACCCGCTCGCAATCGGCCGCCTGCGGCGCCTCGTCGCCCGCGAAGGCATCGACCTGCCGCAGCACGGTCGCGGCCCCCTCGGCGGCATCGTCGTGGCCGAGCAGGCGCAGCGCGCCCGCAACCTGCCGCAGCGGCGACGCGAGCGCCGGCAGCGCGTCGCGCTGCGCGCCCGGATCGCGGAAATACGCGTCGAGGGCCTTCTCGCAGGCCCGCAGGTTCGCCTGCATCTCGCCGACGAAGGCCGCGGTGGTCAGGCGCTCCTGCGCGGCGCGAGACAGCTCGGCGAGCCACTCGGGCGGCGGACTCGCATCCAGTTCCTGGCGCTCCGTCAGCCGATCGAGGCGCGCGGACATCTCCACCGCGCGCCGGTCGTGCTGCGCCACCGCGCGCGCACCACGCTCGAGCGCCTGCTCGACGAACAGCAGCGCCGTGGCGACCTCGAGCGACAGCACCTCGGCGAGGTTCGATCCCGCGGCGGCGAGCGCGCGCCGCAGCCCGACCAGCACCGACGACAGCTTCTGCAGGCCCGGCCACGGCAGCCGCGCGACCGCCGCGTCGAGCTGCTGCGCGGCCTGCGCGAACGCCGGCAGGTCCTGTGCGCTGCCACGGACGTACTTCTCCCACGCCGCCTTCGCGCTGGCGGTGGCCTCGCGCGCGGCACGCAGCGTGCGCGCGTCGACGACCGCGTAGCGCGGCGTCTCGAAGTCCGAGGGGACGGTGCCGGTGAGCCGCCACCGCTCGCGCGCCTCGTCGGCGAGGGCGGAGCCGGCGCCGGTGCGGGCGAGCATGAACAGCAGGTCGCGCAGCAGACGGTCGGCGATCGGCGTGGTCTCGACCAGCGAGCGCGCGACCTGCCGGTTCACGCGACCCACCAGCCGCTTCGCGTAGACGTCGACCGGCAGCGCCTGCACGCGCAGCGCATCGAGGAACGCGGTGGCCAGCCACCAGAAGCTGCGCGCACCGGACGCGGCGTGCGCGTCGGAGAAGCGCGCCACTGCGCCGTGCATCGCCTCGAGCGCCTCGCCGTCTCGCGGATTGCGAAGGAAACGCAGCAGGCCCGTCTCGAACGCGCCGCGAAGCCGCGCGGTCTCGTCATCGGACAGCGGCGCGCCCGGCGTCGCGCGCGGCGGCCGCACGGTGAGGTCGACCGCGAACAGGTCGGCCGGCTCGATCCGGTCGGCACCGCGCAGCTCGAGCAGCTCGCGATAGTGCGGGAAGAGCGCCACCGGCGAGTCGCCCGAGCCGGCGACCACGCCCTCGAGGTAGTCGACGGTGGCGGCGAAGGCGCGCGACAGCGTCCGGACCAGCTCGGCACCGAAGCGCAGCTCGCCGCGCCCGGCGCGGTCGAGCAGGCCCTCGGCCTCCTGCACCAGGACCGCGACGCCCTCGAGGTCGACGATCTGCAGCGCACCCTGCGCCTGGTGGACCCAGCCGCGCGCGGCACGCAGCCGGCCGTCGTCGCCTTCGCCGTCCCGCAGCTGCTGCTCGAGCGCGGTCTCGGCGCGGGCGAGCGATTCGCGGATCTCGCCGAGGCACCACGACAGCGCGGTCGGGTCGGGGGACGCACCCGTCATCACTGCACCCTGAAGCGCGAGACCGAGTTCTTCAGCTCGCGCGCGAGCTCGGCCAGTTGGAAGATCGAGCCCGCGGTCTGCCGCGTGCCCTCGCCGGTCTGCTCGGTCACGAGCAGGATCCGCTGGATGCTGTGCGCCACCGTGCCGGCCGACGCGGCCTGGTCGGAGGTGGTGCGCGAGATGTCCTCGATCAGCTCGGCGAGCTGGGTCGACACCCGGCCGATCTCGGCGAGCGCGTTGCCGGCATCGTCGGACAGCCGCGTGCCGGCCACCACGCCCTGCGTGCTGCGCTCCATCGCCGCCACCGCGTCCTGCGTGTCGAACTGGATCGTGCGGATCAGCGCGGAGATCTGCCGCGTCGCCTCGGCGCTGCGCTCGGCGAGTCGCTGCACCTCCTCGGCGACGACGGTGAAGCCTCGGCCGGCCTCGCCGGCGGAAGCCGCCTGGATCGCGGCGTTCAACGCGAGCACGTTGGTCTGCTCCGTGATGTCCGAGATCAGCTCGACGATCTCGCCGATCTCCTGCGAGGACTCGCCCAGCCGCTTGATGCGCTTGGCGGTCTCCTGGATCTGGTCGCGGATGCCGTTCATGCCGGCGATCGCGTTGTGCACCGCGCGGCGCCCCTGCTCGGCCGCGCCGAGCGACTGACGCGCGACCTGCGCCGACTCGCCCGCGCTCGCCGACACCTCGTTGATCTGCGAGGCCATCCGCAGCACCGCCTCGCCGGTCTCGCGGATCTCGCGCGACTGCTGCTCGGAGGCGGCGAACAGGCCCGCCGAGATCGTCTGTGCCTTCGACGACGCGTCGGCCACCAGCTCGGCGGTGGTGTTGATCCGCGCGACCAGGTTGCGCAGCTCCTCGACGGTGTAGTTGACCGAGTCGGCGATCGCCCCGGTGATGTCCTCGGTCACGGTCGCCTGGATCGTGAGGTCGCCGTCGGCCACCTCCTGCAGCTCGTTCATCAGCCGCAGGATCGCCGCCTGGTTCTGGTCGTTCGTGCGCTTGGCCTCCTGCTCGAGGCGCTCGGCCTCGGCGCGCTGCGCGAGCGCCTCGCCCGCGCGACGGTCGAGGTCCCGGTAGTAGACCCGCCCGAGCGCCACGCCCGCCAGCACCGACAGCAGCAGGAAGAGGACCACGCCGCCCTGGTAGAGGCCGCCGCCCGACGCGTGTTCGGCGAGCTTCGCCTGCAGTTCGAGCAGCGCGGCGCGCAGCGGCTCGCTGTCGGCGGCGATCCGGGCCTCGGCGGCGCGCGCGCCGGGCAGCCGCGGCAGATCGGACACCAGCGTCGCGATCGGCTGCGCGAGCTCCGCGAAGCCCGACTTCAGCTCGACGAGTCGCGCCCGCTGTTCGCCCTCGCGCGGGGCCGGCAGGCGGCGGGCCTCGCTGCCGGCGAGCAGCGCGTCGACACCGTCGCGGAACGCGGCCGCGTCGCGGCCGAGGAGCGCCGCCAGCTCGAGGTTCACCGCCTCCGAGCCGGTCAGCTGGCCGACGTCTCGCGCGAGCTTGTGCGCGAGGACCAGCAGCTGCGAGGCAGCCGCGACTTCGGCGGCCGAGCCGCCCGACGCGGTCTTCAGCTGCACGGACTGCTCGGCGAGCTCGGCCAGCCGCGGCTGCGCGTCGAGCACCGCACGCGCGGCCTGCGCGATCGACGACAGCGTGGGCTGCAGCGTCTGCAGCGTGCCGGCCGCCTGGTCGGTCCGCCGCCACGGCTCGGCGGCACGCTGGACGAGCGGCTGCAGGTCGTCGTCGACCGGATCGACGTGGCGCTCGCGGACCGTGCCACCCGACTGCAGCGCGGCCACCGCCTCGGCCAGCCTGCCGCGGCTCTCGGCGAGCTGCCGGAACGCGTCACCCCCGCCGCGGACCGCGAGCGGCGCGGCCTTCGCGAGCCGCTGCGAGTGCATCAGCGAGTCGCCGACCAGCCGCGTCTGGGCCGCGACCGACGCGGCCTGCCGCGCCTCAAGCGTCATGCAGGCGAAGGCCAGCAGCAGCGACGCCGCCAGCAGCGGGAACAGGACCGTCAGCTGGCCGCGCAGCGGCAGCGCGTCGAGCCCCGGTACGCGCAAGCGCGGGCGTGGCCGCGCGGCCGCCGGGCCACCCGGCCTCGCCGCGACCGTGTCGCCGAAGCGGGTCACGGGCCCGAGCTCGTCGACGATCGCGGTGTCCGGATCGCTCGTGCGTGCGCCGCCGCCCAGCGGCAACAGGAATCGGGGGAACTTGAAGGCCATGCCCGGTGTGCCCGCGCGCCGCCGCTCAGCGGCCGACCATCAGGAACGCACTGCCCGCGGCGAGCCGGCCCAGGTCGAGCTCGTGCCAGGGATGGCCGTCGGCGTCGACCAGCGTCCGGCCGATCCATTCCGGCCGACCCGACGCGCCGAAGGCGTCGTCCGCCTGCGGCGATGCATCGACCTTCATCGACGCGACGTTGCGCAGCCCGAGCATCCGCGTGACGAGGATCGCCGCGTTGAACTCGAGCCGTGCAGCGAGCGCGAGCAGCCGGGACTCCTTGGTGAGCTCGGTGCGGCCGAGCTGCGCGTAGCGCTGCAGGTCGACCACCGTGTAGAGCGCACCGCGCAGGTTCACCAGGCCGAGCAGCCAGTCGCGGGTCAGGGGCACCGGCGCGATGGCCTCGGGCACCGGCACGATCTCGCCGGCCTCGGACAGGTCGACCAGCCAGCGCTGTCCGCCGATCATCAGCCCGAGCCGCGCGGCATGGTCCGGCGCGTCCACGGCGTCGCGCAGGCGCGCGTCGAACCGCTCCTGGAAGGACTGCTGCGGCGTCGACTGGGGAAGCGTCATCGCGCGCCGCCGCTCAGTGAACGAGGCCGGCGATCTTGGCCAGCAGTTCCTCGGCATCGACCGGCTTGGTCAGGTACGCGCGCGCGCCCTGCCGCAGACCCCAGATGCGGTCGGTCTCGGCCGCCTTGCTGGTGCACAGGATCACCGGGATCGTCTGCGTCTCGGGATCCCGCGTCAGCGTGCGCACGACCTGATAGCCGCTCGCGCCGGGCATCACCACGTCCATCACCACCAGCGACGGACGCTCGGCCCGGATCTTGGCGAGCGCCTCGGCGCCGCTCTCCGCGGTGACCACCGCGTAGCCGCGCCGGGTCAGCAGGTCGGCGATGAAGAAGCGCTCGGTCGGCGAGTCGTCGACGACGAGGATCTTCTGCGCGGCCATCGGGGCGTCCCGCTCAGGCACCGATCGCGCGGCGGGCGTGCTGCGCGACGCACTTGAGCAGGCTGTCCTTGGTGAACGGCTTGGTCAGGTACTCCTCGCAGCCCACCATCCGACCGCGCGCGCGGTCGAACAGGCCGTCCTTGCTCGACAGCATGACGACCGGCGTGGCGTGGAAGCGCGGGCTCTTCTTGATGAGCGCGCAGGTCTGGTAACCGTCGAGGCGTGGCATCAGCACGTCGCAGAACACGATGTCGGGCGCATGGTCCGAGACCTTGGCGAGCGCGTCGAAGCCGTCCTCGGCGACGAACACCCGGCAACCGGCCTGGGACAGGAAGATCTCGGCGCTGCGCCGGATCGTGTTGCTGTCGTCGATGACCATGACCTTCAGGCCGGCGATCGAGTCCATCGCGCTCATGTCAGTCCTCGCGACCCGCGACGGCAGGGCGCCCGCGAGGTGCCCCGAAGTGTAGCCAAACCGTCATGACCGGGTCAAAGAAAACGCTTTCCTTACAACAACTTGGACGTCAGAGCTCGACCATCTCGAAGTCCTCCTTGCGGGCACCGCACTCGGGGCACGTCCAGTTCATCGGGACGTCCTCCCAACGCGTGCCCGGCGCGATGCCCTCGTCGGGCACCCCCGCGGCCTCGTCGTAGATCCAGCCGCAGATGAGGCACATGAAGGTCCGGGTCGCTTGCTCGCTCATGCCGTGTCCGTGAGGTCATTAGAGAGTGGAGCGACGCATGTTACCTTCTCGCGCCGACGGGACCCGCCGCCCGGCCGACGGGCGGGCAGGCCCGCCGGCCGCGGCTGTCCCCGCCCCCGCGGCCCTCCCCCACGACGATGACGCCCACTCCGCGCGGCCTGTACGCGATCACCCCCGACATCCTCGAGGCCGACCGCCTCGCCGACCTCGTCGCGCGCGCGCTCGAAGGCGGCGTCGACGTGCTGCAGTTCCGCGTCAAGGGGGGCGAGCCCGCGCGCCGCGAGGCGCTCGCGCGGCGGGTGAAGGCGCTGTGCGACGCGGCCGGCGTCCCGATGATCGTCAACGACGACGTCGGACTCGCGATCGCCGTCGAGGCGGCCGGCGTGCACGCGGGCCGCGACGACGGCGACCCGGCCGCGATCCGCGCACGGATCGGCCCCGGGCGACTGCTGGGTGTCTCGTGCTACGACGACTGGTCGCGGGCGCAGGCGGTGACCGGCATCGCCGACCACGTCGGATTCGGCAGCGTGTTCGCGTCGCCGACCAAGCCGCAGGCGGTGCGGGCGCCGCTGTCGCTGTTCGGACGGGCCCGCGCCGCGGGCCTGCCGGCGGTGGCGATCGGCGGGATCGACCGGACCAACGCCGCGCGCGCCATCGAGGCCGGGGCCGATGCGGTCGCGGTGATCACCGACCTGTTCGCCAACGGCGACCCGGCCGACTCGGCCCGCGTCCTGCGACGCGTGGTGCACGAGGCGCTCGCGCGGCGCGACGACGCGCGCCACTGACGCGCCTCACCAGGGCACGAACCCGGCGACCTCGACCACCGACGCGTCCTTCGCATCGATCACCACCGTGCCGTCGCTGGCCGGACCGCGCAGCGGCAGGTACCGCAGCGAGCCCTCGGCGCGCCCGGACCGTGCGACCAGCGCGTCGATCTCGGCGCCGCGGCCAGGATTCAGCGCGCGCAGCCGCGACAGCGGCAGCGACCGCTCGAGCGCGGTGTCGCGCTCGCTGGCGTAGTCCACGTAGAGCCGCGGATGGTGCTGGACGTCGCGGCCCTGCACCAGCGCCTCGATCACGATCGCGATCCGCTCGTCCGGCAAGGCCGGTGGGCGCGCGGCCACCCAGCGCGGCCGCATCGGGTCGATCCGCGCGTTCGGATTGTCGCGCGCGGCCTCGCGGTCCTGTGGCCGCAGGTCGGCCGGCGAGGTCACCTCGAAGCGATCCTTGACCAGCACGACGAAGGCCGGACGGCCCTGGTACAGCGTGTGCACGCCGTAGGCGAGCGCGGCGAGCTGCAGCGCGCAGATGGTCGCGAGGTCCCACTTCAGTCGCGGCTTGCTGCGGTCGTAGACCAGCAGCGTGAGCAGCGGACCGACCACCAGATCGACGCCGAAGACGATGACGAGGATCGCGCCGACGCCGAGCAGGCGCGGCAGCGGTCCCGGATACCAGGCGCCGAACACGACCGCACACACCGCCAGGACCACCACGGTGCAGGCGAGCAGGTGGATGCCAGCGGCACGCAGGCGCTCGCGCAGGCTGCTGCCGGCAGGAACGACCGTGGTCGGTCGCGGGGCGGGCAGGCCGGTGATCAACGGGCGGTCGAACGCATCCCGCGGTGAGGCGGGCTGTGGGTCAGCGGCAGCGCGTCGGAGCATGGGTGGTGATGGCTTGAACGGGTCGGGACGGTCCGGCGGAAGCTACGGGGCGGTCCGGATCGGTTCGAGATCGGCCGATGGGCGGACTTCCCCGGGGGGGCCGTCGGCACCGCGCGAATCACGGCCGCCGACGACGCGGCCTCAGCGGGCGAGCCTCCGGGTCGCGACGGGCCGCGGCGCGGCGGCGACCGACTCGCCGCGCGGCTGCATCACGAAGCTCAGCACGAACGACGCGGCGAGGAACTCGAAGCCCGCGAGCAGGAGCGTCGCGGCGGGGATCGCCGCGCGCATCGTCCGGGAGGGGTTGAGCGCCGACAGGCCGACGTCCGCCCACTCCATCAGGGACAGCGTGCCCGCGCCGATTCCGAGAGCGATGAGTCCGAGCCCGACGAGGAGTCCGCGCTCGAGCGTGAAGGTGCGCACCAGCAGGTCCCATCCGCGTCGCTTGGGCAGGTGTCCCGCGGCGACGCCCGCCGCCTTCGTGATCACCGCGAGCAGCGACAGCTGCAGCCCGAGGACCGACATGGTCGCCGAGTACAGCAGCGTGTGGACGTCGAAGCCGACGTTTCCGATGCGCACCGGCCCGAGCGCGAGCAGCAGCGAGGCCAGGCCGCCAGCCGCGAGCAGCGCCATGCCCGGATACAGCAGCAGCCAGCGCGGGCTGTACATCAGCAGCAGCCGCAGGTGGCGCCAGCCGTCACGCCAGCTGCGCAGGTGCGGCGGCCGGTCGCGGCCGTCCTTCGCGAGCGTGGTCGGCACCTCCTCGATGCGCAGTCCGGCGAGGCTCGCGCGCATCACCATCTCGCTCGCGAACTCCATGCCGGGTGAACTGAGCCGCAGCCCGAGGATCGCGTCGCGATCGAAGGCCCGCAGGCCGCAGTGGAAATCGCCGATCCGCGTCGGGAAGAGCAGGCGGCCGATGAACGACAGCACGGGATTGCCGAACCATCGGTGCAGCGGCGGCATCGCACCCTTCTCGATACCTCCCGCGAACCGGTTGCCCATCACCAGCTGCGCGCCGGCACGCAGACGTCCGACGAAGGCGTCGAGCGAGCCGAAATCGTAGCTGTCGTCGGCGTCGCCCATCACCACCCAGCGGCCGCGGGCCGCGGAGATGCCGCCGATCAGCGCCGCGCCGTAGCCGCGGGTCTCGACGCGCACCACTCGGGCACCGGCCGCGGCGGCGATCTCGCGCGAACCGTCGGTCGACCCGTTGTCCGCCACGATGACCTCGCCCGACACGCCCGACTGCTCGAACCACTGCATCGCCTTCGCGACGCATGTCGCGACGGTTCGGGCCTCGTTCAGGCAGGGCATCACCACGGTCACCTCGAGAGTCGCATCTCCAGGGAGGTCTGAACCGCGGACGCGTTCGAGGGTCGGGGCTGTTTCGGCCATGGCAATCCGTAGGCGATGCCCGAGTGTGTCTTCACGTGCAGCCCGAACACACTTCGGCAGCGACGATCGGACCGCTGGGATCGCCAGACGGCATGCACGCGCCGACCCACCCGCGGAAGACGTCGACGCACCGCACCCGACCGAGGCGTGCCGGTCCGGGTCGACCGAGCTCGGGTCGGCCCCTCCCGACGTCCTGCCCGAGACCGGGTCGAAGGGACCTCGCCTCGACGCCGCGCCTCGTTGCCGGTTGGCCCCACGCCCACCGCTCCTCGGCGCCCGGCAGGCGTCCATCTGCCGACCCCTCATCGGAGGCGCCGGCGCCACCCCATAATCCGGCCATGCCTGACGGATCGGCACGCCAATCAGAGGTCGGGGACAGGACGGAGTCAGCACGAATGCTCAGGAACAGCACGATTCTGGTCACCGGCGGGACAGGCTCGTTCGGAAACGCGTTCGTGCCGATGACGCTCGAACGCTTCGATCCGAAGCGGATCATCGTCTTCTCGCGCGACGAGATGAAGCAGTGGAAGATGGCGAAGCGCTTCACGGGCGATCCGCGCGTGCGCTTCTTCATCGGCGACGTCCGGGATCGGGACCGGCTCTACCGGGCGCTGGACGGCGTCGACGTGGTGGTTCACGCGGCGGCGACCAAGATCGTGCCGATCGCCGAATACAACCCGTTCGAGTGCATCAAGACGAACGTCAACGGCGCGATGAACCTCGTCGACGCCTGCATCGACAAGGGCGTGCGGCGGATCGTCGCGCTGTCGACGGACAAGGCGAGCAGTCCGACCAACCTGTACGGCGCCTCCAAGCTCGCGTCCGACAAGATCTTCATCGCGGGCAACTCGTACGCCGGCGCCCGCGACACGCGGTTCTCGGTCGTCCGCTACGGCAACGTCATGGGATCGCGCGGTTCCGTCATCCCTCACTTCCTGACCCTGCGCGACTCGGGCGTGCTGCCGTTGACCGATCCCAGGATGACCCGATTCATGATCACGCTCGAGCAGGCCGTCGAGACGGTCTGGCACGCGATCGACGACATGCACGGCGGCGAGACCTACGTCCGCAGGATCCCCTCGATCCGCCTTCCCGACATCGCGCGGGCGGTGTCGCCCGATGCCCGCCTGGACGTCATCGGCATCCGACCGGGCGAGAAGCTGCACGAGCAGATGATCAGCGCGGACGACGCGCCCCACACCTACGAGTATCCCGACTACTACAAGATCCTCCCCGCCATCCACGACTGGAGCGAATGCCGGGAGCGGATCGGGACCGGGCAGCGCGTGCCCGAAGGCTTCGACTATTCGAGCGACACGAACCCGCAGTGGATGAGCGTCGAGACGCTGCGCAGCTGGATCATGGCGCGGGCAGACGCCCTGATGGAGGCCGCGCGGTGATTCCCTACGGCCGCCAGTCGATCGACGACGCCGACATCGACGCCGTCGTCGCCGTGCTGCGCTCGGACTTCCTCACCCAGGGTCCGGTCGTCCCGGCTTTCGAGCAGGCCGTCTCGGAGCGGGTCGGCGCGGCGCATGCCGTGGCCTGCAGCAATGCGACCGCCGCGCTGCATCTCGCCTGCGCGGCGCTGGACCTCGGGCCGGGCGATCTGCTGTGGACGTCGCCGATCACCTTCGTCGCGTCGGCGAACTGCGGCCGCTACTGCGGCGCGGACGTGGACTTCGTCGACATCGATCCGCAGACCTGGACGATGTGTCCGAGGGCGCTCGAGCGCAAGCTCGACGAGGCAGCGGCTCGGGGCCGGCTGCCCAAGGTCATCGTGCCGGTTCACCTGTGCGGCCAGCCGGCCGACATGGCCGCGATCGCCGCGCTCGCGCGTCGGCACGGCGTGCGCGTCATCGAGGACGCGTCGCATGCGATCGGCGCGAGCCACCGCGGCCTGCCGGTGGGCGCATGCACGCATGCGGACGTCGTGGTCTTCAGCTTCCATCCGGTGAAGATCATCACCACGGGCGAGGGCGGGATGGCATTGACCGACGACGCGGCGCTGGCGCGTCGGATGGCGATGCTGAGGTCCCACGGCATCGTCCGGGATCCGGCGGAGATGATCGACCCGCCCGAAGGCCCCTGGGTCTACGAGCAGCAGGCCCTCGGCTGGAACTACCGGATGACCGACCTGCAGGCGGCCCTCGGCACCAGCCAGCTGCACAGGCTCGACGGATTCATCGCACGACGGCGCGCGCTCGCGGCGCGCTACGACGAGCGGCTCGCCGACCTGCCGATCCAGCGACCCCGGGTGCGACCCGGCGACGCGTCGTCCTGGCACCTGTATGTCGTGGGCATCGATCCGGCCCGCTGCGGCACCGACCGCCGCGCGGCCTACGATGCGATGCGTGCCGCGGGCTTCGGGGTGCAGGTCCACTATGCGCCGGTCCACCTGCACGCCTACTGGCGCGCACTCGGCTTCGCGCCGGGCGACTTCCCGCAGGCCGAACGCTACGCGGCCGGTGCGCTCACGATGCCGCTTCACCCGTCGCTCACCGACGCGCAGGTCGATGCGGCCGCCGACGCGCTCCGAAGAGCGATCACGCGATGAGGGTCGCCGTGATTCCGGCGCGCGGCGGCAGCAAGCGGATCCCGCGCAAGAACATCCGGCCTTTCGCCGGCGTTCCGATGATCGGCCATGCGATCGGCCTCGCCCGCGCCAGCGGTCTGTTCGATCGGATCGTCGTCTCGACGGACGACGACGAGATCGCCGGCGTGGCACGCGACTTCGGCGCCGAGGTGCCCTTCCGGCGTCCGGCCGAGCTCGCCGACGACCGAGCGACGACCGCGCCGGTGGTGGCGCACGCGATCCAAGCCTGCGCGGCGCTCGGCTGGACCGCCGAACGGGTGTGCTGCCTGTACCCGTGCGTGCCGTTCCTCGATCCGACGGACCTGGCGGACGCGCTTGCGCTGCTCGACGGCTCCGAGGCGGACTTCAGTTTCCCGGTGGCGGCCTTCCCGTCCGCCGTGCAGCGGGCCCTGCGGCGCGGCGCGGACGGGCGCATGGCACCGATGTACCCGGAGCACGAGTTCGTCCGGACCCAGGACCTCGAGCCCGCGTACCACGACGCGGGGCAGTTCTACTGGGGCCGCACCGGCGCGTGGCTCGAAGGCCGGCGCGTGCACGGCGGAGGCATCGGACTTCCGGTACCCGCCTGGCGGGTGATCGATATCGACGGCCCAGACGACTGGACGCGAGCCGAGCTGCTGCACCGCGCGCTGAACGACCGGTCCACGCACCCATGAGCGACATGCCCTGCCTACACATCGCAGGCCGCCGGATCGCCGCCGACGAGCCGCCATACGTGATCGCCGAGCTGTCGGCCAACCACAACGGATCGCTGGACCATGCGATCGCGCTCATCGACGCGGCGCACGCCGCAGGCGCCGACGCGATCAAGTTGCAGACCTACACGCCCGACACGATCACGCTCGACCTCGACACCGATGACTTCATGATCCGCGGCGGTCCCTGGGACGGGAGGCGGCTGCACGACCTCTACCGCGAGGCGCACACGCCCTGGGACTGGCACCCGGCGCTGTTCGAGCATGCCCGGCGCATCGGGATCACGATCTTCAGTTCGCCCTTCGACGCGACCGCCGTCGACCTGCTCGAGCGGCTCGGCGCGCCCGCGTACAAGATCGCCTCGTTCGAAGCCGTCGACATCCCGCTGATCCGACGGGTCGCGGCCACCGGCAAGCCCCTGATCATCTCGACCGGCATGGCCGACGAGCGCGAGATCGGGGAGGCGCTCGACGCCGCGTACGGCGCGGGCGCTCGCGAGGTCGCCCTGCTGCGCTGCGTGAGCGGCTATCCCGCAGCGGCGGCCGACTACCATCTCCGGACGATCCCGGACATGATCGAGCGCTTCGGCACGGTCACCGGCCTGTCGGACCACACGCTCGACGACGCGACCGCCGTCGCGAGCGTGGCGCTCGGCGCGGCCCTCGTCGAGAAGCACTTCACGCTCGATCGTCGCGACGGCGGCCCCGATGCGGGCTTCTCGCTCGAGCCGGCCGAGTTCGGGCGGCTGTGCAGGGCGGTGCGCACCGCCTGGGACAGCCTGGGTCGCATCGACTACGGGCGCAAACCCAGCGAGCAGGCCAATGTCGCGTTCCGCCGCTCGCTGTACTTCGTGCGCGCGCTGAGCGCCGGAGAGCTCGTGACGCCGGACGCGGTCCGCAGCATCCGGCCCGGCCACGGACTGGCTCCGAAGCATCTCGACGCCGTGATCGGCCGGGTGCTCGCCGCGGACGTCGCGGTCGGGACGCCGGTTCGAGCGGAGCTCCTCATCGGATTCGACACCAAGGCGACCATGACGCACCCAACCGCTTACCGCACCGAGCAGGAGTCCTTCTGGGCGGGCTCGTTCGGCACCGAGTACATCGAGCGCAACCAGGACGACTCGCTGCTGGCGGCCAACCTCGCCTTCTTCTCGAAGGCGCTCGCCCGAGCGGGCGCCATCGACGATGCGATCGAGTTCGGGGCGAACGTCGGGATGAACCTCCGGGCACTGCGTCAGCTGCGCCCGGGCATCGCGCTCGACGGGATCGAGATCAACCCCGCGGCGGCCGACCGTCTCGAGCAGGTGCTGACGCCCGAACGGGTTCATCGGGGCTCCATGCTCGAGTTCGAGCCGAGCCGCCGGTGGGACCTCGTCATGGCGAAGGGCGTGCTCATCCACATCGCACCGTCCTGCCTGCCTGACCTCTACGATCGACTGGTCCGTGCCTGCGGCCGTTACCTGCTGATCGCGGAGTACTACAACCCGACACCCGTCGCGCTGAACTACCGCGGGCACACCGACCGTCTCTACAAGCGCGATTTCGCCGGCGAGCTGATGGATCGCCATCCGCAGATGTCGCTGGTGGACTACGGCTTCGTCTGGCGTCGCGATCCGGTCGCCCCGCAGGACGACATCACCTGGTTCCTGCTGGAACGACGCTGATGCGTCGACCCGACGCCTTCACGCCCGACACCGCCGACCCGAGATGACCCTTCCCGCCGCCCTCACCGTCGACCAGATCCGCTCGGATGCGTTCGCTGACCTGCAGCGCGCGGCGTATGCCAGCGACCTGCGCCGCCTGCATGCGCGACTCCCGGAATTCGTCCCGACCGACTGCCCGGCGTGCGGCGGGGACGCCGCCGAGGCGAGATTCGAGAAGTACCGGTGCCGCTTCGTCGAATGCCGACGGTGCGCGACGCTGTACATGTCCCCGCGGCCGACCCCCGCGGTCATGGACGACTACTACCGTCACTCGGAGAACTACGCGATCTGGCGCGACCACATCTTCCCGCGGTCCGAGGCGGCGCGCCGGGAACGCATCTGCCGGCCCAACCTCGAGCACCTGATCGGGCGCTGCCGGCGCGCAGGCCTCGAGCGCCCGTCGCTCGTCGAGATCGGCCCGGGATTCGGGACGTTCGCCGAGCTGGCTTCGCACAGCGGGTTCTTCGGCCAGGTCTCGGTCGTCGAGCGCACACCGTCGATGGCCGACGCCTGCCGGGCCAAGGGGGTGGCCGTCTTCGAAGCCTCCCTCGAGGAACTCGGTGCCGCGCGCGAGGGCATCGCCGACGCGGCGGTCTGCTTCGAGGTGATCGAGCACGTGTTCCGGCCGGACGAGTTCCTCACGTCGCTGCGCAGGCTGCTGCGGCCCGGCGCGGTGCTGGTACTCACCTGCCCGAACGGCCAGGGCTTCGACACCGCGATGCTCGGCGCCGCCTCGCCTGCGGTCGACACCGAGCACGTGAACCTGTTCAACCCCCATTCCGTGCAGGTGCTGCTGGAGCGCTGCGGATTCACCGACGTCGAGACCGAGACGCCGGGCCGGCTCGACGTCGAGATCGTGCGTCGCGCCGTGCTCGCGGACGAGGTCGACCTTGGAGCGGATCCGTTCTGGCGGGCCGTGCTGCGCGACCGGTTCGACACGCTCGGGCCTGCGTTCCAGCGCTTCCTCGGCGAGAACGGCCTGTCGGGCAGCATGAGGATCACCGCCCGGGCCTCGGAGCGACCGACCGCATGAGGTACTGCAGGCTCTGCCTCCAGCCCGACACGCGGCCGAACATCGTGTTCGACGAGCGGGGCATCTGCCCGGCCTGCATCTACTTCGGCGAGCTGCAGCACGTCGACTGGCGATCGCGGATCGACACGATCCGCGAGATCGTCGCCGCACACCCGCGCAAGCCCGGCCAGTTCCACGACTGCATCATCGGCGTGAGCGGCGGCAAGGACAGCACGCGGCAGGCCTTGTGGGTGCGCGATGCCCTCGGCCTCAATCCGCTGCTCGTCTGCCTGAGCTATCCGCCCGAACAGGTCACGCAACGCGGCGTCGACAACCTCTCCAACCTCATCGAGCTCGGTTTCGACGTCGTGATGTCCGCGCCGGCGCCGCAGACCTGGCGCAGGCTGAAGCGCGACGGGTTCGACGAGTTCACCAACTCCTTCCGCTCGACGGAGCTCGCCCTCTTCTCCTGCGTCCCGCAGATCGCCCTCCGGTACGGCATCGAGATCGTCTTCTGGGGCGAGAATCCGGCCCTGCAGCTCGGCGACATGAAGGCGCTCGGTCGGACCGGTTACGACGGGAACAACCTGCGTCACCTGAACACGCTGACCAGCGGCCGGGACTGGATGCTCGCGAGGGGCCACCGGGAGCAGGACCTGATCCCGTACCGGTACCCGGGCGTGGACGAATTCGAGCAGGCGAACCTCAACATCATCTACCTCGGCTGGTTCCTGGGCGACTGGTCGCTGCTCAACAACGCGCTCTATGCCTGCACCGAGGGCCTGCGGATCCGCGAGGACGGCGTGTCCGACACCGGCGACCTGTTCGGCGTCACCGCGCTCGACGAAGACTTCACGCCGGTCAACCAGATGATCAAGTACTACAAGTACGGATTCGGGCGGACCACGGACTACGTCAACGAGGAGATCCGGATCGGACGGATCTCGCGCGACGAGGGCATCGACCTCGTTCGACGTTACGACCATTGCTGCGGCGAGGTCTACGTCGCACGCTATTGCGACTACCTGGGGATCTCCGTGGCGGACTTCCAGGCGCGGGTGCGCGCGGCGGCCGATCGCCGCCTCTTCACCGTCGGAGAGGAGGGTCTGCCGGTGCCGCGATTCACGGTGGGAGTGGGGCTTTGAGCCGGGTGTCCGTCGGACTGGTCGACTACGACGTCGGCAACCTCGCCTCGGTCGCCCGGATGCTGGAGCGCCTCGACTTCCACTGCCGGATCGGGAGCGACGCCGCGGTCCTCGCGCGTGCGGACGTCCTGCTGCTGCCCGGTGTCGGCGCGTTCGGCGCAGCGATGTGCAGCCTCGAGGCACGCGGCCTGACCGGCTTCCTGCGGGACGCCGTTCGGGCGGGTACGCCGATCGTCGGCCTGTGCCTGGGCATGCAGCTGCTCGCGGACGCCTCGCTCGAGTTCGGGAGGACCCCGGGACTCGGCCTGATCCCCGGCGAGGTCGTGCCGCTGCCCCAGGGCGCGCGTCACATCGGCTGGAATTCGATCGACGTCGTCGGCGCGGACGAGCTGCTCGCACCCAGTGACGGCGCAGTGGTCTACTTCAACCATTCCTACGTCTTCGTGACGGACAGCGAGTACCGCACCTGCACGGCGACGCTCGGGCAGCCGTTCACCGCCGGCGTCCGGCGCGGGAACGTGGTCGGCCTGCAGTTCCACCCGGAGAAGAGCCAGGAGGCCGGACGCGCACTGCTGCGTCACGTCATCGAGGGAGTCGTCGGTGCTTAGGAAGCGGCTCATCGGCGTCGTCACCGTCCGTGGCGGCATCGCGGTCCAGTCGTTCGGCTATCGCCGTCACCTGCCGATGGGTCGGCCGGAGGTGGTCGCGGAGAATCTCGATCGCTGGGGTGCGGACGAGATCCTGATCTCGTGCATCGACCGGACCCGCGCCGGACTCGGGCCCGACTTCGACCTGATCGGCCGCGTCGCCGGCATGGGCCTGTCGACGCCCCTCATCTATGCCGGCGGCGTCCGACATGCCGAGGACGCGGTCCGGGCCGCGCGCCTCGGCGCCGATCGGGTCATGGCGGACGCACTGCTGCTCGACCGACCTGACGAGCTGGAATCGGCATCGCGCGCGCTCGGCGTCCAGGCGTTGATCGGCCATGTCCCCGTCAGGGTGCATCACGACGGGCTGCTCGCGCTCGATTACCGGTCCGGACGGGAGACCCCGCTGGACGACGCCCTGCGCGCCCGCGCGAGCCTGGACAGCGTCTCGGAACTGATGCTGACGGACTGGACCAACGAAGGACGGACGGGCGGCTTCGACGAGTCGATCCCCGCGCTGTGCCGGTCGGCGACGCACCCGCTGATCCTGTTGGGCGGGCTGTCGGATCCGCTCGCGATCCGCCGGATGCTGTCGCTCGAGCGGGTGGTCGCGGTCGGGGTCGGCAACACCCTCAGCTACAGGGAGCACGCGATCCAGCATCTGCGACAGAGGATCGCGTTGCCCTGCCTGCGCGCGGCGCGTTTCCCGGAAGGAGCACGACCGTGACCGGCGCGGCGCGTCATCCGCTCGGCCCGCCCGCGGCGTGCCGGCGCTGCCTGTACACCACGGCGCACCCGCTGGGGCTGGTGATCGACGACGAGGGGATCTGCTCCGGCTGCAGGATCCACGAGGAGAAGGACCGGCTCGACTGGACGGCCCGCTGGGCGGCCCTCGAGCGCCTCGTCGACCCGTACCGCGTCCGCAGCGGCCGGACCTACGATTGCATCGTGCCGGTCACAGGCGCCGGTGACAGCTACTACGTCGTGCACCTGGTGAAGCGGATGCTCGGTCTCAATCCGCTCCTCGTCACGTACAACAAGTACTTCAACACACCGCTCGGCATCCGGAATCTGGCCAACCTGAGGATCCGCTTCGACTGCGACATCCTCGTCCAGAACGTCAATCCCCAGTCGGTACGGCGGCTGACCCGGACCACGCTGCGCGAGCTCGGTAGCCTCTACTGGCCATGCCTGGCCGGCCAGACGACGTTTCCCGTTCAGACCGCGGTTCGCTACCGCATCCCGCTGGTCATCTGGGGCGCGCACCAGGGTCTGGAGCAGGTCGGGATGTTCTCGCACGAGCACGAGGTCGAGATGACCCGCCGCTACCGCAAGGACCACGACCTGATGGGCCGCGAGGCGGACGAGCTGCTCGGCCTGTTCGATACGCTGCGCGAGTCCGACATCTGGCAGTACCGGTATCCGGACGACGCCTCGCTCGCCTCCGTGGGGGTACGCGGCATCTACCTGGGCAACTATGTGCGCTGGGACCCCAAGGCCCAGCACGAACGCATGGTCGAGGCCTACGGCTACAAGGGCGCGCGCTTCGCCCGGACGTTCGACACCTACGATCACGTGGACTGCTACAACTTCATGGATCTGCACGATCACGTGAAGTCGATCAAGCACGGCTACTCGAAGGTCACCGACCACGCATGCCGGGAGATCCGCCACGGCCGCCTCGATCGCGAATCGGCGCTCCGGCTGGTCGCGCATCACGAGGCGCAGCCCCTGCGGCACCTCGACAAGTTCTGCGAATGGCTGGGCGTCGACGCGCGCAGCCTGGCGCTGATCCTCGACCATCACCGCAGCCCGCGGCACTGGATGCGTGCCGAGGACGGAACCTGGACCCGCCCGGGAGCGGACGCCATGCGAGCGGGGCACCACGGCGACGGGCTTCCCGACACGGGATTCCACGCGCACGCGGCGCTCGACAACGACGAGGAGGATCGCTACGTCGTCGTCGGGAAAGGTCACCCGTGCTGAGCCCTCCCCGCCCGGTGACACGGCGCGCCACGACGCCGGATCGCGGCGGTCGGTCCGGAGGCGGACGGTGAGCCTGCGCGTGGCGCTGCGGGCCGACGCGTCGGCCGTGATCGGCGTCGGCCACCTCGCACGCTGCAGGGCGCTCGAGAGCGCGCTGCACGAGCTGGGCGCGCGGACGCTGCTGGTGACGACGCGCATCGACGGGACCACGGCCCACTTTCTGCGGGACGCGGCGACGCCCGTACGCTGGATCGATGCGGCGCGGGATGCGGCCGAGGACGCCCGCCTGACGGTGACGGCGTTCGGCGGCGCGCGCATCGACTGGGTCGTCGTCGACCATTACGACCTGGACGCGGCCTGGCACGACGCGGTCCGCGACGCGACCGGCGCGCGGATCCTGGTGATCGACGACCTCGCGGACCGGCCGCTCGCGGCGGACCTGCTGCTCGACGCGAATCGCGACGAGCGGGGGAGCGATGCGTACCGTGCCTGGCTGAAGCGCGAACCGCGCCGGCTGCTCGGCCCTCGCCACGCGCTCCTCGCGCCGGCCTACCGGACGCCGCGCCGCTGCGATCCGGGCGACGGCCGCGCCCGCAGCATCGGCATCTTCACGGGCGGCACGGATCCGTGCGAGGCGAGCACCCGCATCCTCGAGGCCTGCCGCGATGCGGCCGGCTTCGACGGTCCGATCGAGGTCGCGACCACCCGGGCCAATCCGCGACTCGAGACGCTCCGTTCCACCTGCCGCGACGCCGACGCGACGCTGACCATCGACTCGCCGGACCTCGCGGCGTTCTTCGCTCGACACGACCTGCAGGTCGGCGCCGGCGGTGGCGCCGCCTGGGAGCGCTGCCGCGTCGGCGCCCCGACGATCGTGCTCGAGCTGGCCGGAAACCAGCGGGCGGTGATCGACCGGCTCGAGCAAGCCGGCGCCGCGCTCGCCGCCTCCCTTGCCGACGGCCGGCCCTCTGGCCGACCGACGCTTCCCGAGGCCCTGCGGTCGCTGATCGACGCGCCCGACCGTCGGCGCGCGCTCGGCGACTGCGCGGTCGCGCTGGTCGACGGGCGCGGTGCGCAGCGGGTCGCGGCCAGCCTGTGTCGGGACACGCTCGACCTGCGTCCGGCCACCCCGGACGATTCGATGCGCCTGCACGCGTGGCGCGACGACCCGACGGTCCGAGCGGTCAGCGGCGACCCCGCACCGATTCCGGTCGCGACCCATCTGCGCTGGTTCGAGCGCGCGCTGGCAGATCCCGATCGACGCCTCTGGATCGGCCGGCTCGGACACGTCGACGTCGGCAGCATCCGTTTCGACCGCATCGGCGGCGATGCGCTCGAGGTCTCGCTCTACCTCGATCCCGCGCTCGTCGGCCTGGGCCTGGGCGAACGCCTGCTCGCGGCCGGGGAGGCCGCCGCGGCCGACTGGCTCGGCGTGCCGTTCGACGCGGTCGCGCGCATCGTGCCGGGCAACGCCGCATCGGTGCGGCTGTTCGAGCGTGCCGGCTACCGCGGCGAGCCGACGCGGGTCGTTCGCCGCATCGATCCCGGCGCACCGCCGGCGGGTCCGGCCAACACCATGGAGATCCCTCGTTGAACCCCGAATCCATCGCTCCGTCCGTGTGGGCGCGAGACGGCCGCTTCCCGCTGGACGAGGTGGCGGCCCTGTTCGACGAGCACGGCCTCGTCGTGCTGCGCGGCCTGGTGCCCGAGGCCCGGCGCGCGCCGCTGCGGGCGGCCGCGGCGGCCGGGCTCGACGCCGCGCGCGCGCGCGGCGCGGTCATGAATCGGCCCGATTGGCCCGATGTCGATTTCCCGCTCGGCGACCTGCTCGCGATGCGCGAACTCGAACCCTGGGACTACCTGTTCTTCAGCGACGAGGTCCAGCGCGTGGTGCGCCGGCTGCTCGGCGTCGACAGTCCGGTCTACTGGGGCGACTCGCAGTTCCACGTCGGAAGCGGCATGCGGGGCTTCCACAAGGACAACGCGGGTCGGATCGACGGGTCGCACGACGACTGGCGCGACGCGCGCTACGGTCTGCTGCGCTGCGGCCTGTACATGCAGGATCACGACCGCCTGTCCGGCGGCCTGAAGGTGCGCCTCGGCTCGCACCGGCATCCCGATCACCGGTCCGGACGCATCGTCGACGTCGACAGTCGCTTCGGCGACCTCGTGATCTGGAACCTGCGCCTCACGCACAGCGGCAACGCCCGACGATCGCGGCTGCGGCCGTCGTCGCCGCTGCACCCACGCATCGAGAAGGTGCTGCCGCGGTGGGCCGTCCTGCCGGAGCCGGCGAGGCGCATTGCCGCCTTCTGCACCTTCGGCGCCCCCGGGACGCACCTGGAGCGCTACATGGACTACCTCGAGCGCTGCAGCGACGAATACCGCCCGTACTTCCTCCACGCGCGGCACCCCGACGAGGCGGAGCCGCTGCTGCGGCGCGCAGGCCTGACCTTCCGCCGGCCGACGAGCGACTACGGCGCCCGCGACCCGCGCTGACCGGCACCGGTCGGAAGGCTATCGCGGCGCGGCGAACGCATCGGCGCGGCCGATCGCGACGACCGCACGCCGGAACCGCTCCGGCGCGGCCGGAGCGGGCGCCGGTCGATCGGCCGGTCCGCACGGCGTCGAGGCACGCGTGCGCGCGAGCCAACCGTCGAACGCGGACAGGTCGTCCGGGTCGAGGTCGAGGTCCCGTTCGAACACCGGATGGATGCCGGGGTGACCGGCCACGTAGACGATCGGGTGTCCGGCGACCGACGCCTCGTAGAGCAGCGACGACACGAAGCCGACGAAGACCGATCGCGGACCACCCAGCCGTTCGGCGGGCGGCAGATCGTCCGGCTCGCCGAAGCGTGCGCGCAGCAGCCCCATGAGTTCCGTATCCGCGCGCTCCGACGGATGGGGCCGATAGACCACCCGCAGGCCGTGCCGCCGCGCGGCGGTCTCGGCGATCTCGGCGTAGCACGCCATCGACCGCGCGAAGACCGCTTCGTCGGCGCTGGGATGGCCGACACCGACGAGCACGACCGTCTCCAGCGCAGCGGGCCGCGCCCGCGCGTCATGGGGCGGACCGATCACCTGGAGACCGGCGTGCGTCGCCGACATCAGCGCGGTCTGGTGCTCGTCCCAGACGAAGTTGTAGTCGCACTGCGCACCCTCGTAGCGCAAGGGCACGTCGAGCCTGCTGTAGTAGCCGTGCGCGATGCAGACGGTCCGCGCATCGTTCGGCAGCCTGCGGACGAGGTGTGCCATGAACGTGCCGAACTCCTGCGTGTCCTCGGACAGGTACACGGTGACGCGTCGCGGGCGACCGAGCGCCCGGCGCCACTGCGCCAGCACGATCCGCAGCGGCAGCATCCAGCCCCGGAACATCGCCAGATCGACAGCGGCGGTCACGCCGAACGACCACGCGAAGCGGTATCCCTCGCGCCGGGCCAGCCGCCACTCCCCGACCCAACCCGTCAGCAGCACGTTCCGTCGATCGAACGACTTCATGTAGGCGGCGTGCTTCGCCTCCCTGAACACGTGGAGGACGTCGGCGCGACCGGGACGGGGCCCCCCGAGCAGGCCGAGGATCCAGCCCAGCATCGGTCGCAGCCCGAGGGCCTGTGCGCGAAGGGCTTCGTTGATCCGCGGAGACCAGTGCTCGCGCTGGCGGACGTAGTCCGAAGCGCTGCGGACGATGTCGGCGGCGAGTGCGCGCAGGTCCGGGCGCGAACGCATCGGGGCGTCGTGCTGCGCGATCAGGCGGTCAGCGCGCACGCCGCGGACTCCTCGTCCTCCGGGACCTGTCCCCCGAAGGGCACGAGCCGCCCGCCGTCGATCCGGAGGATCCGGTCGCAGCGCTCCAGGGTCGACAGGCGATGGGCGACCATGATCACCGTGACCTCCCGCCCGAGCGACTCGATCGTGTCGATCACCTCCCGCTCCGTGGCGGCATCGAGCGCGCTGGTGGCCTCGTCGAGGATCAGCACGTCCGCGTTCTTGTACAGCGCCCGCGCGATCCCGATCCGCTGCCGCTGACCGCCCGACAGGCGCGACCCGTTCTCCCCGATCCGGGTCCGGTAGCCCTGCGGCAGCGCCTCGACGGCCTCGGCGATGCGGGCCTTGCGGGCGGCCTGCCGGATCCGGTCGCGGTCGATGGATTCGACGGGCACGCCGAGGGCGATGTTCTCCTCGACGCTGCAGTCGGCCAGGTGGATCGATTGCGGCACCTGGGCGATCCGCGCGCGCCAGCGGGCACGGTTCTCGTCGGTGACCGCGACGCCATCGACGCACAGGCGGCCCTCTCCGGGCTCCAGCAGGCCGACGATCAGGTCGAGCAGCGTGCTCTTGCCCTCTCCGGACCGTCCGACGATGCCGATCCGTTCGCCGCGCGAAATGGTCAATGCGATGCCGCGAAGGACCCAGTGCGATGCGGGCCCGTACCGGAACCCCACCTGCTCGAGGCGCAGGGCGTCGTGAAAGGCCAGCGTCTCCCCCGCCCCGATCCGCGAAGGATCCGGTTCGGGCTGGTCGAGCAGCTTCAGGACCTCGAGCAGGGTCGCCTGGGCCCCCTTGAGGAGCGAGAACGAGTAGTACGCCTCCTGCAGCATGGGGAGCAGGCGCTGGGCCGAGAACGCGAGCGCCCCGATCGTGGTCAGCGCGCCCTCGAAACCGGCGCCGTGGCGGCTCGACAGCCAGGCACCGCAGGCGATCAGCGCCATGCCGAGTGCCTCGACGGCGAATCGGGGGAAGGTGACCAGGAACTGGATCGTGCCCTGTGCGGTCCGCAGGCGGCGCGATTCGTCGGCGAACCGGCGTGAATAATGGGCCTGCGTGCCGTCGATCAGGACGTCCCGGATGCCGCCGAGCCCTTCCTGCACCAGCTGGACCACGCGGGCCGACGCATGCGCGGCGACATCGCCGCTCGCCGCGAGCAGCCGCCTGCTGAAGAACACGACGACGCCGTAGATCGCCAGGAAGCCGAGGAACGCACCGATCGCGGCGACGGGTCGCCACGCGACCAGCGCCGTGAGCACCATGACCATCATCAGCGAGGTGTTCACGAACGACAGACCCGGCACGAGGATCTGGTGGGTCAGCGCTTCCGACTGGCGGGTCGCCGCCGCGATCACTTCACTGCTGTGACGGGCGAGGTGGACCGCGTAGGGCTGGTGCAGCGTACGCCGGAATATCGCGGCATCGAGATCCGCGCCGACGGCGAACGACCACGCCGTCGCGCATCGGCTGAGCACGATCCGCAGCAGACCCGACACGAGCGCGGCGAACGCGAACGTACCGCTCGCGGCCAGCCGGACGTCCGACGCCTCGGTCACGCCCGCGTGCTGCATCCAGACGCCGAGCGCCGGATGCGCCAGCAGCTGCTCGGGCGCGGCCAGGGCCCCGAGCAGGACCATCGCCGTCGCGATCGAGCACAGCTCGGCGAGCGCCGCCACGACGGTCAGCATCAGGAGCGGCGCGCACCGCGCCCTGCGACGCGGCTCGAGGTGCGCCCAGAGGCGTCGCAGCGCGGCAGTGATTTCGCGGCCGGCGTCGGCCGTGGGGACAGGGGGCGTATCGGCCATGAGTCACCGTGGATCCGAAGGACACTAGCATCGGGCCCGGGACACCGACGCCGCAGGCACGACGGCCGGCGTGCGATGCGGACCGAACGGCCCTGTCTCGCGATACGGTTCCGGACGCGCGACGTGCCGACGCCACATGTCGATCGTCGGGTCGGCGACGACGGATCGGTATCGCCGCGACCGACCCGGTGGAGCCGCGCCAGGTCGACGCCGCGGGCGCGGGGACGCGCTCAGACCCGCCGCGCGTGCTCGTGCGCGCCCGGCGCGCCGCCGTCCGCCATCGGGCGCAGGAGGTCCACGACCACCGCCCGCCATCCGTTCGAGCACCGGCGATACCGCCCCGAAGCGGCCTCGCGCAGGATCGGCACGATGCGCCCCGCCCGGTTCGAGGACAGGCCACCGCGCACCCGGGCGTGGGCGAGCTTCTCCGCACACACGGCGCGGTACCGCGCCGGGGCCTGCATCGCGAGCAGGCGCTCGCGCAGCGCGGTCTCGCGCGCGACCAGCTCCGTTCGCACGTCGCGCTTCGGCGCGAAGACCGCGACGACCTTCTCGCGGACCGTCCGCGGCGCCGCCCCGAGCACGTTGCCGCCGTGCTGCCGGTAGTCGATGATCGGATCGTCCACGTAGACGACGCGCCCCATCGCCGCCGCGATCAGCGCGATCCACTCGTCGTGCAGCCACGAGGCGGGGATCGGCAGCGCGGCATCGAGCACGCCGCGGCGGATGCAGACCGTGGCACCGAGCGGCAGGTTCCTGGCCGCGAACACCTCGAAGGCGCGCCCGGCCCGGATCGCGGCGCGCTCGTCGTCGCGCATGCCGAGCGATCGCATCTGGGTCGTGCCCAGCGGCCGGCCGGACGCGTCGACGAGCCGCGCGTCCGTGAAGAGCAGCTGCAGGTCCGGATCCGACTCGAAGGCGTGCAGCGCGTGCGCGACGCGGTGCGGGTACCAGACGTCGTCCTGGTCGGACAGCAGCACCAGATCGCCCGTCGTCGCCGCCAGCGCCGCCTCGAAGTTGCCGGACACGCCGAGCCGGGTCGGATTGACCGCGAAGTCCACGCGCCCGGGGAAGTCCCTGGCGAACGCCTCGATGATCCGACGGGTCCCGTCGCCCGACGCGTCGTCCCGGATCACCACCTCGTCGGGAAGGCGGTCCTGGGTGGCGATCGAAGCCAGCTGCTCGGCCAGGAACTTCTCGCCGTTGCAGGTGGCGAGCGCGACGGAAATCAGCATGTCGGTCTTTCGGACGGGTAGGCGGCCGCTGCCCGCGGCCGGACCGCGGAAGTCCGCGGCTCGGCGAGGTCGCGCCCTGGGCAGCCCTCTGGCTCGCTGGAGTCTAAGCGAGCGGGTCGGGGCGGCGTCCGCCGGGGTCGGGCACAGCCGACGGGCGGCCTGCGGACAGGATGGAGCGGCCCGAGGGCGCGTCACGGCTGTCGCGCGGGCCGCGGATCGGCGCGTCGTCACGCCCCCTCGAGGCGCCGTCCGAGGTATGCCTGCAGCGCGGCGACGCTGAGGTTCCAGTCGAACCGTCGAGCCCGCGGCGGACCGGCCGCGCGCAGCCGGGCGCGCAGCGGCGCGTCGTGCACGATCCGCTCCATGCCGGCGGCGATGTCGGCGACGGATTCGGGATCGACGTGCAGCGCCGCATCGCCGGTGGTCTCCTCGAGGGCGCCGCCGCGTGAACACAGGACCGGCGTGCCGCAGGCCATCGCCTCCGCGGCGGGCGATCCGAAACCCTCGTAGAGCGACACGAAGATCAGCGCGTCCGCACCGCGGTACATCGCCGCGAGCTCGCGGTCGTCGAGCCGGCCCAGGAACCGGGGCCTGACCGACTCGGCCGCGGGCCCCAGGGGCCTGGGCTGGCCGGACAGCACGAAGTCGTGGGTCGCGGCCAGGCCCGAGGCCGCGAATGCCTCGATCGTGCGCGCCTCGTTCTTGTGCGGGCTGCGGTTGCCGACACCGAGGACGTAGGGCCGTGCGAACGAGGCGACCGGTCCGTCCTCGAAGAACGCGTCGGAGACGCCCGGGGACACCACCTCGACCGAATCGGCATCGAGGCCGAAGCGATCGAGCAGCCGCGCGCGCGAGAACGCCGAGACGGTGACGACCCCCCGCGCGGCGTGGCACCGATCCCGGACGACGGTCGCGGTGTAGACCTGCCTCAGCCTGCCGGTCGTCCGCGCGAGGTCGAGATAGCAGAGGTCGTGCACGGTCACGACGAACGGCCGCCGCGAGAGGAGCGGCGCGTTGTACGCCGGGCTGAAGAACGGAATCGGCTCGCCCGCGAGCCGACCTGCGAGCCACAGCGGATCCAGCGGCGACGCCGGGCTCGGCCCGCGCCCGATCGCCCGCCACGCGCGTCCGCGGCGCAGCCATTCGCGGGCCGTGCGGCCGATGCCGTGGTCGGCGATCCAGCGGTCGTCGAACAGCATCGGGACGACGGGGGCCGCCACGGGCTCGGGCTCGCCCTGCGTCCGAACCGGTCCCGCCACGCGCACTGCGCCGGGCACGGACACGCCGATCAAGGGGCATCCTCGGTCACGGTCGCCTCGGCCGCCCGACGCCGACTCTCGGGCGACGCCGCGCGGCCCACGGGAGCCTGCAGCGACCGGCACCACGATGCCCAGTGCGCGTCGACCCAGTCGCCGAAGCGCTGGTCGAAGGCCCTGCGTCCGAACCGGGCCGCGCGCTGGACGCAGGCCTGCGCGACGATCCGGCCGGACTCCGCTTCGAAGCGCCGGATCGCGTCCGCGATCGCCGCTGGCGTGGGCTCGTCGAAGAACACGCCGGTGGGCGCCGCCTCCTCCAGCCCTGCGACGGTCTCCACCGCCCCGCCTCGGCGCAGCGCGATGACCGGGGTTCCGAGCGCGAGTGCCTCGACCGGCGCGATCCCGAAGTCCTCGGTCGCGGCGAACAGGAAGGCCCGCGCTCGCGCGACCGCATCCCGCATCGCATCGGTCGGCAGGAAGCCCGCGATGGTCACGTTCGACGGCGCGGCGCGGCGCAGCCGGGCCGCATCCGGACCGTCGCCCACGACCAGCAGCCGGCGCCCCGACAGCGACCTGAAGGCCTCGACCAGCAGGTCGACGCGCTTGTACCCGACCAGCCGCCCCACCGTCACGTACAGGTCGGGGTCCCGCGCGACCGGCCGGGCCACAGGCAGGTCCACCGGCGGGGGGATCACGACCGCCTCGCGCCGGTACGCCTTCAGGATCCGCCGCGCGACGAACGCCGAGTTCGCCGCGAACGCATCGACACCCGCCGCGCTCCGGTGATCCCACAGCCGCATCCGGTGGAGCATCAGCCGCGCCGCCCACCCCTTCGGTCCGCGCGACAGCCCCTCGGTCTCGAGGTAGGTCGCCTGCAGGTCCCAGGCGTAGCGCATCGGGGAATGGCAATAGCACAGGTGCAGCGCGTCGGGCGGCACGATCACGCCCTTGGCGACCGCGTGGCTGCTCGAGATCACCAGGTCGAATCCGGTGAGGTCGAACTGCTCGATCGCGAGCGGCATCCACGGCACCGCGTATTTCAGGGTACCGGGCAGGCCGGGCAGCCGCTGCAGGGAACTGGTCCGGATGGTCCGGCCGGCGAGCCAACCCCGGTCCGCCGGCGCCATGCGGTCGACGAGGGTGAACAGCGTGGCGTCGGGATAGCGCTCCAGGATCGCGCGGGTCACCTGCTCGGAGCCCGCGAGATCCAGCAGCCATTCGTGGACGACCGCGACACGGCGCGGGGACCGCGGGGCGGCCTCGGTCGGCACACTTCGGTCGGTCGTCTCGGGGTCGAGGGGCATGGGGAAGGTCGGTCGGGTTCTCGAGATCGGGCGAAGCGACCTCTGTGCCGAAGATAGAGGGGCCGCCCGACCCTCATCCGTCCCTGCCCGACGGAAGCGCGCCGCGCGCGGACCGACGGAGGCCATCGACGCGACGGCACGACTCGTCGAGGGGCGCCGGCCGGGCGCCCTCCCCGTCACTGGCCGGGCAACAGCGGCTCGTCCACGGGCGGGCCCGCCTTGACCGCCACGGCCTCGCAGTCGATCGGCGCGTCGCCCGCGCGCAGCGCGTCGGTCGCGCCGACGACGCGTGCCCCACGGAACGGGTTGCGGGCGACGACCCGTACGGGGCTCACCATGATGTCGAGGTCGCGGTACGGATAACGCCGGATCCACCGGTCCTTGCCGGACCATTCCGAGCGGGACCGGTCGGGCCCCAGGACGTGCACGCAGGCGCTGTGGATGCGGTCGAACAGGTCGTCGTACCGGCTCGCCGCAGCACGGTAAGCCGCCGCGGCGCCCGGTGCCGGCACGACGGGACAGCTCGCGACCCACGTCGAGCGGCGGATCTCGGTCCCCGCTGCGGTCGTCTCGAAGAGCTTCACGTCCATCACGATCGGTCGGACCTGGAAGTACTCGCAACCGGACGGGTCGACGCGCCCTTCGATCGGCGCGAGGCGCGCATCGTGCAGCGACACCCACGCTGCGCTGAGCGACGGGCGCCCGTCGCGGATCGTATCGGCCTGGACGAAGGTCCGGAGGCTTGCGCGCCGGGCGTCGACCAGCGCGGTGACGGCCGGATCGCACCGATCCGCGTCGCAGCCCACGTGCACGTTGGCGAAGGTGCTGTCCGGGTGCATCCGCGGCAGCAGATACGACCACGAGAACGTCGAGGTCAGCAGATGCAGGGTCGGCCGCTCCCGCAGGACGTCGGGCATGTCCGCGGCGAGCGTCGCCTCGTCCCAGCCGATCTCGACGTACCGGTCCGCGGGATCCTGCGCGACCACGGCGCACAGACCCTGGATGGTGATCGCCGTACCGAGCAGCCACGCGACCGGACGCGCGGACCTGAGCCACCAGACCGCCGCCTGCACGAGCGGGACCGAGCAGAGCATCAGCAGTCCGATACCGTATCGACCGTTCGCCGACGTGAAGACCCAGACGACGTACCAGACCGCGAGGAACGCGAGCAGCGGTCCGTCCGGCGGCGGCGCGGCCCGCTCCCCCTCGCCTGTCGCCTCGGCGCGAGACCGCAGCCTGCGGACCGTGGCAGCCAGTCCGCCGGCGAGCAGGAGCACCCCGAGCCACAGCAGGCGCGGATCGGGGGCGCGCCACTCGACGTAGACGAGGGGCGCGTCGGTGCGCGGATCCGCGAGCCTCAGCGGCAACAGCAGCACGTCGCCCATCGATTCGGGCACGAAGCGACCGCCCGACGCACGCAGCACGTGGGACAACCGCACGAGCGGCGCCACGACATCGGGCGGGGATGCCGCGGCGAGGGGTGACTCGGCGACCGGCCCGTCGGGGACCGCGGTCGGCGCGGACGGCGCATCGGCGGCTGGTCGTGCGAAGAGGCTTCCCATCAGGGGATGGAACGGATTGCCCGTCAGGCGGCGGAGGTCAGCACCCCAACTGCCGTGCGCGATCGTCAGGCCCACCGCAGCCGCGATCCCGTAGACCGCCAGCGCGCGCAGCGCGCGACGCAGCGCGTCGATGACCGGCGTGCCGCCGCTCGCCGCGAACAGGATCGGGGCGAGCAGCGCCGGGAAGACGTGGCTGAGTTTCAGGCCCACGGCGAGGCCCATCGCGAGACCGCCCGCCGCTGCCCAGCGCAGCGTCGACCGGTCGCGGTCACCGGCCCGCCGGCACGCCCAGACACCGACCAGCACGAACACGGTCGTCGTCGCGTCGATGTAGCTGGAGCCCAGCTGCGTGACATACAGCGGGGTGAAGAGCGCGAGGGCCGCCGCCGCCCAGGCCGCTGGCGCGGAACGGGTCCGGTCGCGGGCGATCGCATAGACCACCCAGACGCATGCGGACTGGAAGGCGGCGACCAGGACGGCGATCGATCGTGGCGACCAGCCGGCTCGCTCGAGCAGGGCGGCGGGCACGTACGCGAGGGGGTTGAGGAAGGACTGCGGCCCCCCGGGCAGGAAGCCCCGACCGAGAAGCCCCTCGATCCACTGGTGAGCCGCGTAGACGTGATAGTGCGCCCGATCCCAGCTCCAGGACGGCCCCTGCACCAGGGCGAGCACGACGCTCGCCGCCAGCGCGCACAGCACGACGGCCAGGGCCTCGACGCCGTGCCCGATCCTCGCGGAGGGCACGACCTTCCACCCCGATCCGCTGTTCGATGCGAGCATCGCGCCGAGCGATCCGGAACGCTCGGGCAGGGCGCTCATCGGCATGCGCTCGGCCGGTAGACCGGCGCGACGCTGCCGCCGTTGCAGGTCCAGGTCATCACCGGGCCGGTGGCGTCGGGCGAGAAGACGACCGTCGACCCGTCGGCCACCCGATCCCCGATCCTCCTGTAGGTGACCGTGATCACGCCGTTGCTGCCGACGTCGATGGCCCGGTAGCTCCTGCCCGCCAGGGCGAGCTCCGGGGAGTAGCCCAGGGAGGCAATGTCGCTGGGCAGCTCGGCGAATCCGGCGTGGTACTCCGCCACCCCCGCCTTGATCGCCACGGCCGCCGCGAAGCCTTCGGACACCTGCGCCCGCGTCGAGTAGATCTGGTAGGAGACGACCGCCGAGGCCGCCAGGATGCCGATGATCGCCATCGCGATCATCAGCTCGACCAGGGTGAAGCCGTGTTGTGTCGAGGGGCTCAAGCGACGCTCCGACCCGCGTTGCAGGGTCCGGGACAGACGTTCGGCGGGCCCCGTCCAGGCAGGGCCCGCCGCCGATGTCGTGACTCGCCGCGACCGGCGCGCCCCGCCGTGCCGCGAGGCGTCAGCGGCAGGATTGCGGGCGGTACTTCGCGGTAACGGTACCCGTGCACGCCCAGGTGATCGTGCCTTCGTTGGCGGTCGGCGTGAGGACGACGGTCGCGTTGTCGGCCACCGCGTTGCCGATCTTCTTGTACGAGACGGTGATCACGCCGCCAGTGGAGATGTTGATCGACTTGTAGCTGTTGCCCGTCATGCCGGTCGACGCGCCGAAGCCCACCGAGGCATTGACGGACGGAAACTCCGCGTTCGATGCGTGGTACTCCGCGACCGCGGTCTTGGCGGCCGAGGCGCCGGCGAATCCCTCGGACACCTTCGCCCGGGTCGTGTAGTCCTGGTACGACGGGATCGCCACCGCCGCCAGGATGCCGATGATCGCCACGACGATCATCAGCTCGATCAGGGTGAAGCCTCTTTGAACCGACATTTTCATGATGTTTCCTCAGGTGAATGAAACGCTTCTTGGCCGCTCCGATTCCGACGCATCGCCGCGAAGGCCTGCGTTGCCGCACCGTCCTCGGCGGCGCGCCGGGGCGCGCTGCTGTCAGGTGTCGGTTCGGCGATGTGTCAGCGGCAGGATTGCGGGCGGAACTTCGCGGTAACGGTACCCGTGCACGCCCAGGTGATCGTGCCTTCGTTGGCGGTCGGCGTGAGGACGACGGTCGCGTTGTCGGCCACCGCGTCGCCGATCTTCTTGTACGAGACGGTGATCACGCCGTTGTTGGAGATGTTGATCGACTTGTAGCTGTTGCCCGTCATGCCGGTCGACGCGCCGAAGCCCACCGAGGTATTGTTGGACGGGAACTCCGCGTTCGACGCGTGGTACTCCGCGACCGCGGTCTTGGCGGCCGAGGCGCCGGCGAAGCCCTCGGACACCTTCGCCCGGGTCGTGTAGTCCTGGTACGACGGGATCGCCACCGCCGCCAGGATGCCGATGATCGCCACGACGATCATCAGTTCGATGAGGGTGAAGCCCTTCTGCGCTTGCTTGATCATTCCGGTTCGCTCCGATGTGGGTAGGTCCGGTCCGCGACCGCCGCGGGGACGGAGGGCATAGAGCCACTTCCATGCCAGCGTGACTTCCGTCACGCGCGCCGCAGGGTCCGGGAGACGGACGGACGCGGGCGGGTCACGAGCGGCATGCCCGCGTCGCCGTCCCGGTCACCGGAGTGACGCAACGCGTCACGTGCCGCGACGGGCGGGTGACGCGTCACGTCACCAATAGCGGCACCCGCAGGCCGCAATTCGTCACGTCCGGGAACGAGCGGCGCGAACGGCCGGCCGGCCGGCGACCTCTCGGCGAGCATCGCGCGGCGCGACGGGTCCGCGACGCGCACAGCACGAGCCGTGCCGCAGCCCCCGCAGGGGATTCAGAATTCGAGGACCTGCCCGCGCTCGAGCAGCCTGGGCTGCGAGCGGCCTGCCCACGCGTCGATCTCGCGTGCGATCGTGTCGGCGTCGGAGGGCTTCAGGTGCGTGACCAGCACCTGCGGCCCGGTGCGCAGCTTCTGCAGCTGGTCGCCGAGCTCGATCGGGTAGAGATGCTTCGCGGTGATCGCGAGATCGCGCTCCTTGTTGGAGAAGGCGGTCTCGATGATCAGGTGACGCAGGTTGCGGATGCCGTTGACCACGCGCCAGAACTCGTCGGTCGGCCAGCTGTCGCCGGAGAACACCAGCGAGCCGGACGGACTCGACAGGTGGAAGCCCACCGCCGGCACCGTGTGGTTGGCCGGGATGCTGCGGATCGAGCGCCCCGCGACCTCGACGGTGGCGCCGAGCGGCATCGGCTCGAACACCATCCACGGCCGGTCGTAGTGGGGGATCTCGGTGAAGTCCGGCCAGATCACCCAGTTGAAGATGTGCTGGCGCAGCGCCGCGATCGTCTCGGGCAGCGCGTGCACGACCAGCGGCTTCGCGCGGCGCGCGCCGACCGAGTCGACGATCAGCGGCAGCGCCAGCACGTGGTCGAGGTGCGAATGCGTGAGGAACACGTGGTCGATGCGTGCGAGCTCGTCGACCGACAGGTCCTCGACGCCGGTGCCCGCGTCGACGAGGATGTCCTCGTCGACGAGGAACGAGGTCGTGCGCGCGCGCGCGCCGATCCCGCCGCTGCAGCCGAGCACGCGCAGCCTCATGCCACCGGCTCCCCGCGTGTCGAGGACACCGTGCCGGGGGCCGGATCCGCGACGCGCGCCTCGAGGCTCGCGGCCGCCTCGTAGGCCATCGGGTCGGGGGGCACCGGCTGCCAGACCTTGACCGGCTCGGTGCGGCCGTGGACCTCGGAATGCGCGACATACTGCAGCGCGATCGCGCGGACCGCGCGTCGCGTCGCGTCGCCGATCACGATCGGCAGGTCGTACTTCTTCGACAGACCCTCGAGCCGCGCGGCGAGGTTCACCGCGTCGCCGATCACCGTGTACGCGCGCCGCAGCCGCGAACCCATGTCGCCGACGCGGACCACCCCGGTGTTGATGCCGATGCCCACGACCAGCGGCGGCCAGCCGAGCGACTCGAACTCCGCGTTCAGCCGCTGCACCTCGCGCTGCATCGCGATCGCGGCGGCGACCGCGTGGTCGGCGTGCTGCGGGTCGTCGACCGGCGCGCCCCAGAAGGCCATCACCGCGTCGCCGATGTACTTGTCGACCGTGCCGTTGTAGGCGTGGATCACCTCGGTCATCGAGGTGAGGAAGCGGTTGAGGTAGTCGCGCAGCTGCTGCGGGTCCATGTTCTCCGCCATCCGCGTGAACCCGCGGATGTCGGCGAACAGGATCGTCAGCTCCTTGTTCCGGCTCTCGAGCGGCACGTTGTCGGGGTCGTGCGTCATCCGCTCGACCAGCTGGGGCGCGACGTACTGGCCGAACAGTCCGATCACCGCGCGCCGCGACCGACCCTCGGTCACGTAGCCGGCCACCAGGTTCGCGGTCGCGGCCGCGGCGATCGCGAGCACGCCCGCGGCCAGCGGCACCACCCAGCCGAAGTTCGCATAGGCGATCGCGTTCCACGCGAACATCGTCGACAGGCCGACGAGCGTGATCGCGGCGATGCCGACGACGCCCGCGCTCGCCATCGCGAGCGCGGCCACGCCGCCTACGATCGCGATCGCGATCGCCGCGATCGCCGGTGCCTCGGCGGGCTTGGTGCGGATCGTGCCCTCGAGCGCGCCCGCGATCAGCGACGCGTGGATCTCGACGCCCGGATAGACCTCGCTCACCGGCGTGGCGCGCAGGTCGGTGAGCCCGGGCGCCGAGGTGCCGATCAGCACGAGCCGGTCACGGAACAGCCTGGGCTCGATCCGCCCCTGCAGCACGTCGGTCGCCGACACGTAGCGGAACCGCGAGGCCGCGGGCCCGCCGCGGCCCTGGAAGGGCACCAGCGCGGTCGTGCCCTCCGAGATCGGCACGCGGGCGTGCTCGCCGCCGGGGCCGAAGCCGAGGCTGTCGGCGTGCAGGCCGTCGGCGCGCAGCGTGAGCGGCGCACCGCCGAAATAGGTGCGCAGCATCGCGACCGCGAGCGACTCGTAGAGCTGTCCCTTGTATTCGGCCAGCAGGGGCAGCGAGCGCACGACGCCGTCGCGGTCGATCATCGGGTTGAAGAAGCCTCCGCTTCGCGCGGCCCGCTGCAGCGGCACGACGTTGGCGCCGTAGCCGTTCCAGCTGGTCACCGACAGCCGCCGCTCCTGCAGCGCGATCGCCGGCCAGACCGGGGGCGGCAGCAGGCCGGTGGAGACCGCGCCGAGCTCGCTCGAGAAGTAGTAGCCGAGCACCGCCGGCGCGCCGGTCAGCGCACGCATCAGCGGCGGGTCCTGCTGCGCGTGCGGCTCGGCGAACACCATGTCGAAGCCGACCGCGCGCGCCCCGCCCTCCTTCGCGACGATCGTCGTCAGCCGCCCGAGCGTCTCGCGCGACCACGGCCAGCGACCCTGCTCCTTCAGGCTGCGCTCGTCGATGTCGACGATCAGCACCCGGTTGTTGGGCTTGGCCGGCTGCAGCCGCAGCCGCGTGTCGTAGAGATAGCGGTCGAGCGTGTCGACCAGCGGCAGGCCGATGGCACCGAGCTCGCAGGCGACCGCGAGCCCGACCATGACGAGCCCCATGGCCATCCGTCGGGTCCGCATCGGGAAGAGTTCGCGCCGCACCGCCGCCGTCCGCTCAGGGGGGAGGAGGACCGGACACGAACTGGAAGATCGCGCCGGCCAGCTCGACGAGGTCGTCCGGCTTCAGCGCGTGCGAGGTCAGGCCGATCGGTTCGCCGTTCACCAGCGGCACGCTCGGTCCCTCGAGGTGCGTGATGACCCAGCCGGTGCGCCGGCGCGCGAGCACGGCGACCTGACCGGTGCCGTTCGACAGGCTGACGATCGGCCGGTCGAGCGCGATCGCGCCGCCGGCCTGCGGACCCGAGAGCGCCGAGAGGTGCGCCTCGGCGGTGTCGTGCGAAGCGGGTGCGGGCTCGAGCGCGACCCGGTCGACGACGTAGTGCAGGCTGTAGATGCCGATGTCGATCCGGTCGCCCTCGGCGAGCGTGCGCTGCGTGACCGGCACGCCGTTGACCAGCGTGCCGTTGCGGCTGCGCAGGTCGTGCACGGTGCAGCGACCGCTCTCGCAGTGGACCATCGCGTGCTCGCCCGAGACCGTCAGGTCGTCGAGCATCACGTCGTTGAAGGGTCGGCGGCCGATGGTCAGCCGCGGCCGGTCGATCGTGATCCGGCGCAGCAGCTGCGTGCCGGTGCTCAGCACCAGCTTCGGGATCGCGGCGGTCTCGCGCTGCTGCATGACGGGCGGCGGCGGGGCGGGAACGGGAACGGGAACGGGGACGGGGGGCGGGCTCAGTGCGCGAGCGCCGCGCCACCGGTGCCGCCCGCGAGCAGCACGGTCGCGTCGTCGGTGCAGCCCCGGGCGAGCGCCGCCGCCACCAGCGCGCGCGCGCGCGCGCCGAGCGATGCAGCGGGCGCGGCGAGCAGCGACGCGAGCGTCGCGTCGTCGACCGTGTCCGACAGGCCGTCCGAGCAGAGCATCAGCAGGTCGCCCTCGTGCCAGTCGACCGTGGTCACGTCGACCGACGGCGGCTCGGTCTCGATGCCGAGCGCCCGGGTCAGGATGCCGCGCGACGGCAGCCGCGCGACCTGCGCCTCGGACAGCCGGCCGGCGGCGAGCATCTGCTGGCCGATCGAGTGGTCCGAGGTGAGCCGCGTCAGGCGTCCGGCATGGAACAGGTAGGCGCGCGAGTCACCGACGTGGGCGACCGACAGCCGGCCGTCCTCGACGACCGCGGCGACGACGGTGGTCGCCATGCCGAGGCATTCGGGGCGGGTGTGCGCGAACTCGACGATCCCGGCATGCGCGGCCGCGACCGCACGCACCAGCACCTCGGTCCCGGCGAGACCCGCCTCGCGCAGCGCGCCCGCGAGCTGGGCGACCGTGCGGACCGCGACCTCGGCCGCGACCTCTCCGGCGCTGTAGCCGCCCATGCCGTCGGCGAGCGCGAAGATCCGGTGGACGGCGTCGACCGACCATCGGTCCTCGTTGTGGGTGCGCAGCGGGCCGGGATCGGTCGCCGCCGCCCAGGGCACCGCCGCCTCCGGCCCCTCGGAGAGCGTGCCCGAGGCGCGCGAGGCGATCCCCTCGTGTCCGTGACCGATTGCCGACATGCCGGGCAATCTAGCGGGCGACCCCGTGCACCCGAAGGAACTGGATCACGAACGGGAGGCGGCGCCCGCCCGGCGGCGAGCGGTGATGCGGGGAACCGTCGGACGATGTCGACCGTGCGTCCGACCCGTCCAGGGAGCGCGGGCGGACGCGCTGCCGCGGGACGCGGGCCGGCCGCTCGCGCGGCCGGCCTCTTCGCGGTCCGTCAGGCGCCGGAACCGGTCGCCGTGCGGGCCAGACGCATCTTGCCGATGACGAGCACCAGCAGCGCACCGGCGATTCCGGCGGCGTACTTGACGACGTCTCCGGCGGGCACGTGGGACACGACCGCGGGATCGGTGACCGCCATCGTCCCGGCGATCCAGCCGAGCAGCATGCCGCCCAGCGTGATGATGACCGGGAAGCGGTCCATCAGCTTCAGGACCAGCTGGCTGCCGGCGACGATGATCGGGATGGACACCAGCAGGCCGAAGATCACCAGCGGCATCTTGTGGTCACCGCCGGCGCTCTCCGCCGCGCCGGCGATCGCGATCACGTTGTCGACGCTCATCACGAGGTCGGCCACGATCACCGTCTTCACCGCGCCCCACAGCCGGTCGCTGCCCTCGACCTCGCCGTGGCCGTCGTCGTCCGGAGCCAGCAGCTTCACGCCGATCCACACCAGCAGCAGCGCGCCGACGATCTTCAGGAAGGGGATCTGCAGCAGCGTCAGCGCGAAGAAGATCAGGATCACGCGCAGGCCGATCGCCCCGACCGTGCCCCAGAAGATGCCCTTCTTGCGCTGGTCGGGCGGCAGCTTGCGACAGGCCAGTGCGATCACGACCGCGTTGTCGCCGCCCAGCAGGATGTCGATCAGGATGATCTGCCCGACCGCGAGCAGGAAGGCCGTGGTGAGGAACTGCTCCATGTCTCTCCGTCTCTCCAGTCAATCCGGGCAGTGCCTCGTCGGGCCATGCCTGTCGTGCATCGCAGGCCGGGGCGCGTGCGGCGCTCGGGACCGCGCCACCGCCTCCGACCCGAGGCAGACCGCCTGCCCGGTCTACCGGACAGCGGCCCGCACAGGGGCGACGTCGAGCCGCTCGCGCGGCCCGGTGCGCCGCGCGTCAGGCGCCGATCGCCTTCTTCAGCAGCCGGCCCATCTCCGACGGGTTCTTGGTCACGGTGATGCCGCAGGCTGCCATGACTTCCAGCTTCTCCTGCGCCGTGCCCTTGCCGCCCGAGATGATCGCGCCGGCGTGGCCCATCCGCTTGCCGGGGGGCGCGGTGACGCCAGCGATGAAGCCGACCACCGGCTTCTTCATGTTGTCCTTGATCCAGAGCGCGGCCGTCTCCTCGTCGGAGCCGCCGATCTCGCCGATCATGACCACGGCGTCCGTCTCCGGATCGTCGTTGAACATGCGCATCACGTCGATGTGCTTCAGGCCGTTCACCGGGTCGCCGCCGATGCCCACCGCCGACGACTGACCCAGGCCCAGCTCGGTCAGCTGGCCGACCGCCTCGTAGGTCAGCGTGCCCGAGCGCGAGACCACGCCGATCCGGCCCTTGCGGTGGATGTGGCCCGGCATGATGCCGATCTTGATCTCGTCGGGCGTGATCACGCCGGGGCAGTTCGGCCCGAGCAGGATCGACTTGCGGTTCTCGCGGCGCATGCGGTCGCGGACCTCGATCATGTCGCGCACCGGGATGCCCTCGGTGATGCAGACGACGAGGTCGAGGTCGGCCTCGACGGCCTCCCAGATCGCGGCGGCGGCGCCGGCCGGCGGCACGTAGATCACCGACGCGTTCGCGCCGGTCTGGGCCTTCGCGTCCCTCACCGACGCGAAGATCGGCACGCCCTCGAAGTCCTCGCCCGCCTTCTTCGGGTTCACGCCCGCGACGAAGCAGTGCTTGCCGTTGGCGTACTCGCGGCACATCCGCGTGTGGAACTGACCGGTCTTGCCGGTGATGCCCTGCGTGATGACCTTGGTGTTCTTGTTGACCAGGATCGACATGGTGATTCGCTCCGGAGGATGGGGGCTCAGGCCTTGGCGGCGGCCGCGACGACCTTCTCGGCGGCCTCGGCCATCGAGTCGGCAGCGATGATCGGGAGGCCCGACTCGGCGAGCAGCTTCTTGCCGAGGTCCTCGTTCGTGCCCTTCATGCGGACCACGAGCGGCACCTTGAGGCCGACCGCGCGCGAGGCGGTGATCACGCCCTCGGCGATCGTGTCGCACTTCATGATGCCGCCGAAGATGTTGACCAGGATGGCCTTCAGCTCCGGGTTGCGCAGCATGATCTTGAAGGCCTCGGTCACCTTCTCGGCGGTGGCGCCGCCGCCCACGTCCAGGAAGTTCGCCGGCTCGCCGCCGAACAGCTTGATGGTGTCCATCGTCGCCATCGCGAGGCCCGCGCCGTTCACCAGGCAGCCGATGTTGCCGTCGAGCTGGATGTAGGCGAGGTCGAACTTCGAGGCCTCGATCTCGGCCGGGTCCTCCTCGTCGAGGTCGCGCAGCGCGACGATCTCGGGATGGCGGAACAGCGCGTTCGAGTCGAAGTTCAGCTTCGCATCGAGCGCGATCACGTCACCATTGCCGGTGAGGATCAGCGGGTTGATCTCGGCGAGCGATGCGTCGGTGTCCCAGAACGCCTTGCAGAGCGCCTGGAAGATCACCCGGGCCTGCGGGATGCTCGCGGCCGGCACGCCGATCTTCGCGGCGAGGTCGTCGGCCTGCGCGTCGGTCAGGCCGGTGGCGGGCTCGACGCTCACCTTGTGGATCAGTTCGGGGGTCTTCTCGGCGACCTCCTCGATGTCCATGCCGCCTTCGCTCGAGGCCATCACGGTGACCTTCTGCGTCACGCGGTCGACGACCAGGCCGACGTAGAGCTCCTTCCTGATGTCCGCGCCTTCCTCGATCAGCAGTCGGCGGACCTTCTGGCCGGCGGCGCCGGTCTGGTGGGTCACCAGCTGCATGCCGAGGATCTTCGACGCGTGCTCCTTCACCTCGGCCATCGACTTGGCGACCTTCACGCCGCCGCCCTTGCCGCGCCCGCCCGCGTGGATCTGGGCCTTGACGACCCAGACCGGTCCGCCGAGCGCCTCGGCGGCCTTGACCGCGTCGTCGACGCTGAAGCACGGGATGCCGCGAGGCACGCGGACGCCGTACTTCTTCAACAGTTCCTTGCCCTGATACTCATGGATTTTCATCGCGGTCTTTCCCGTTCACTCGGCTTGGACGAACCACTGGGGGTAATGCCGCCGAACCACGTCGCCGCTGCGGTCGTACGCATGGCAGTGGCCGATGAAGAACGGCGGTTGGGAGGGATCGGCGGGCGCGGCCTGCGCGGTCAGGTGCGCGAACGCCTGCAGCGCCGCGGTGGGCAGCACCGCGGTGAGTTCGGTGAGATGGGTGCAGCCCTCGGTGCGCCCGAGGCGCTCGTGAACCGCCTTCTTGAAGCCGCGCAGCAGGTTGAGGCCGACCAGTCGCTCGTAGCGCGATCCGAGGGTGTCGCAGGCGCCGGGCACCGGCACGGACATCGAGTCGGCCGCGGCCGCGACGATGGTGTAGGCCGCATCGATCGTCACGCGAAGCATCAGGTCGTGAATCGGGTCACCCGCCGCCCGAGTGCCGGCGATCAGTTCGACCGGTCGCGTCTTGGTGTCGGTCAGGCGCGCCTCGAGTTCCAACAGCCCGTCCTCCCGCTGGAACGCCTCGACCTGGATGGCGCGGCGATGGAGCGGCTGACGCGCAACGGACGGCGGCAGGGCCATGGAACGGGGGGTGGCGACGAGGCGAACAAAAAAAAGCCCCGAAGGTTACCACACGGCCCCCAGGGTCTGCCGCATTGCACCATCACCGGTGGCACCGGCGCTCGTCCACCGTTTGTCCCGGACGAAACCGCCTATTCGTCCGATTCGTCGGGTGGTTCGGGGGCGGTCTCGTCGGGCTTCGCGCCGTGCCGCAGCACCCAGCGGATCGCATCGCCGGAGAAGCCCCGCTGCGCGAGGAACCGGTGCTGCTTCGCACGCTCGGCCGCGTCGGCGGCGGGCTCGCCGAAGCGCCGGCGCCATGCCTCGTGCGCGCGGTCGAACTCGGTCTCGCGCAGCGACGCGAGCACCGGCCCGGAGACCTCGCCGTCGAGCCGGTGGACGCCGAGTTCCTGCGCGATACGACGCACGCCGAAGCGGGGAGCGCGACGGTGCGCGAGGCTCTCGGCGAAGCGCTGCGAGGACAGGAAGCGACCGCGTTCGAGTTCGTCGAGCAGCACGTCGAGCTGCTCGAGGGACTCGGCATGCGGCGCGAGCTTGCGGGAGAGCTCGAGCCGGCTGTGTTCGCGCTGCGACAGCAGCTTGAGCGCCCTGCCCTTCAGCGAGAGGGCCGGGTACGCCCGCTTGCGGGGCGCGTGCGAATCGGCAGGCGACGCCTCGCCGCCCGCCCCCGTCGGGCGGTCGTCACCGCCACGCAGCGGGCGCCTCGCCGCCCCCCAGCCCATCGCCGACCGCCGTCGACCCGAACGGACTTCAGGCGGCCGCGGCGGCGCCCTTGCCGCCTTCGATCACCTTCAGGCCGCGCGGGGCCACGCCGAAGTGCACGCGGACCTTGTTCTCGATGTCGAGCGCGACCTCCGGATGCTCGCGCAGGTACTCGCGCGCGTTGTCCTTGCCCTGGCCGATGCGCTCGCCGCCGTAGCTGTACCAGGCACCGCTCTTCTCGACGACGTTGCAGGTGGCGCCGAGGTCGATGATCTCGCCCTCGCGCGAGATGCCCTCGCCGTAGAGGATGTCGAACTCGGCCGCCCGGAACGGGGGCGCGACCTTGTTCTTCACGACCTTCACCTTGGTCTCGTTGCCGATCACTTCCTCGCCCTTCTTGATCGAGCCGGTGCGGCGGATGTCGAGACGGACCGACGCGTAGAACTTCAGCGCGTTGCCGCCGGTGGTGGTCTCCGGATTGCCGAACATCACGCCGATCTTCATCCGGATCTGGTTGATGAAGATGACGAGGCAGTTCGTGCGCTTGATCGTCGCGGTCAGCTTGCGCAGCGCCTGCGACATCAGCCGCGCCTGCAGGCCGGGCAGGGAGTCGCCCATCTCGCCCTCGATCTCGGCCTTCGGCGTCAGCGCGGCGACCGAGTCGATGACGATCATGTCGACCGAGCCCGAGCGGACCAGCGCATCGGCGATCTCGAGCGCCTGCTCGCCGGTGTCCGGCTGCGAGATCAGCAGGTCCTCCAGGTGGACGCCGAGCTTGGAGGCGTACTGCACGTCGAGCGCGTGCTCGGCGTCGATGAAGGCGCAGGTGCCGCCGAGCTTCTGCATCTCGGCGATGACCTGCAGCGTGAGGGTGGTCTTGCCCGACGACTCCGGACCGTAGATCTCGACGACGCGGCCGCGCGGCAGACCGCCGACGCCCAGTGCGATGTCCAGCCCGAGCGAGCCGGTGGACACGACCTGGATGTCTTCCGCGACCTCGGCGTCGGACAGCTTCATCACCGAGCCCTTGCCGAACTGCTTCTCGATCTGCGACAGCGCGGCGGCAAGCGCCTTGGCCTTCTCGGCCTTGGATTTGTCGTCCATGGGGTGTCCTGTGGCTGGGTCGGCAACGTCGCTCGGCACGGGGCGCTCGGGCCTCGTGTCGGCCGCCGCCGACGGGGTTGTGATGGAAAAATTATCTCACGGAACTACTGTACAAACAATCAGTCCTTCGGCCTAGACCGAAGGAGGCGACACCACGCGCTCAGCCCGCGGGCGGGCGGTCGGCGAGATCGGTCTCGACGAGGCCGAGCGCGGCCGCGAGCGCGTGGCGCGCGGCGCCCCGGCGCACCGCGGCGCGATCGCCGGGCAGCTGCAGCGTGCTCGTGCGGACCACCGGCGCCGCGTCCGCATCGAGGCCCGGCGACCGCAGTGCCCAGCCGAAGCAGACGGTACCCACAGGCTTGCCGGGCACCGCGCCCGACGGCCCGGCGATGCCGGTGATCGCGATGCCGAGCGCGGCCCGCGACCGCGACAGCGCGCCGAGCGCCATCTCGCGCGCCACCGGCTCGCTGACCGCGCCGTGTGCGCGCAGCGTCGCCTCGCCGACGCCGAGCGACTCGCGCTTGGCCTCGTTCGAATACGTGACGAAACCGCGTTCGAACCATGCGGACGAGCCCGCGGTCTCGGTCAGCGCGCGGGCCACCAGCCCGCCGGTGCAGGACTCGGCGGTGGCGACGGCAAGCCCGATCGATTCGAGCACGCGGCCGAGCGCGATGCCCGCCTCGAGTACTTCGTCCTCGGTCGGGCCCGGCTGCGTGGCTGAGGTCGGGTTCATGTCGCGGCGCCTTCGTCGTGTCGGTTCATGGGAGCGATCCTCGCCCGCCAGTGGCTCATCACGTGAGCCTGACCCAGAGCGCGTAGACGAGCACGGTGTAGAACGCGGCGATCGCGTCGTCGAGCATCACGCCGAAGCCCCCCTTCACACGGCGGTCGACCTGGCGGATCGGCGGCGGCTTGACGACGTCGAACACGCGGAAGACGAAGAACGCGGCGAGCTGCGCCGAGAAGCCGTCGGGCACCACGAGCAGCACCGCCCAGAACGCGACCACCTCGTCCCAGACCATCCCGCCGTGGTCGGACACGCCGAGGTCGCGCCCTGTCCGCCCGCAGGCCCAGACGCCGATCGCGAACGAGGTTGCGATCAGCGTCGCCCACGCGGCGTCGCCGAGGAACGGGTCGAGCAGCACGAACGCGGCCCACGCCCACAGCGTGCCGACCGTGCCCGGCGCGACCGGCGACAGCCCGCTGCCGAAGCCGAGCGCGATCCAGCGCGACAGCCTCGGCCTCATGAATGCGAAGGTGGGGCGCGTGAGGATGCGCCCGGGCACCGGCTCGGCGTGCAGCCGCTCCGGCTCAGCGGAAATGGTCGAACGATCGGGCATGGAGGGGGGCGACGCGGCCGTCGGATCCGGCCAGGCGCACGCCAGGGACGGCGTCGATCCGGCCGACCCGCGCCAGTGTAAGCCCGCATCGGGCGCCGAGCGCAGCGACCGCGTCGCGCGCGGTGGCCGGCGCCGCGAACAGCAGTTCGTAGTCGTCGCCGCCGGCGAGCGCGAAGTCGAGGCGGCGCGCGTCGGGCAGCGCGCCGAGCGACGCGTCGACGGGCAGCGCCGCGGCCTCGAGCGTCGCGCCCAGCGGCGTGCCGCAGGCGGCCGACGAGCGCTCGAGCAGGTGGCCGAGGTCGCCGGACAGGCCGTCGGACAGGTCGATCGCCGCGTGCGCGACGCCGCGCAGCGCGAGCCCGAGCGCCACCCGCGGCTCGGGCCGCTCGAGCCGCCGGCGCGCCGCGTCGAGCGCGGCCGCTGCGGACCCGGCGCCGCCCGCCGGCCACGCGCCGGCCGCGAGCCGCTCGGCCACGGCCCACGAGGCGGCGCCGAGCATCCCGGAGACCCACAGGTCGTCGCCGGCGCGCGCACGGTCGCGCCGCAGCGCGAGCGCCGCGGGCACGGTGCCGAACACGGTGATGCACAGGTTCAGCGGACCGCGCGTGGTGTCGCCGCCGACCAGCTCGCAGCCGTGCGCGTCGGCGAGCGCGAAGAGCCCGCGCGCGAAGGCGCCGAGCCAGGCCTCGTCGGCCGAGGGCAGCGCCAGCGCGAGCGTGAACGCGAGCGGCCGCGCCCCCATCGCGGCCAGGTCCGAGAGGTTGACCGCCAGCGCCTTGTGGCCGAGGGCCTCGGGGTCGACGTCGTCGAAGAAGTGGCGACCCGCGACCAGCATGTCGGTGGACACCGCGAGCGGCCCCTCGGTACCGACGTCGAGCAGCGCGCAGTCGTCGCCGATGCCGAGCGGCGCACGGTGCGGCCCCCCCGCGCGCTCGAAGAAGCGGCGGATCAGCTCGAACTCGCCGAGCGCGGACATCGGCGGCGAGGGCTCAGGCCCGGGCGGCGGCGCGGGACGCCGGGCCGCTCACCGTGGCCGGATCTCGGTGGGCCGGGCGCGCATGGCCACCTTGTCGAGCACGCCGTTGATGTACTTGTAGCCGTCGGTGCCGCCGAAGGTCTTCGCGAGCTCGACCGCCTCGTTGATGACCACGCGGTACGGGATCTCGAGGTGACGGGTCAGCTCGAAGGTGCCGACCAGCAGGGTCGCGTGCTCGACCGGCGACAGCTCCGCGACGCGGCGATCGAGGTGCGGCTCGATCTGGGCGTGCAGCGCGTCGATGTCGCGGATCGAGCCGTGCAGCAGCTCCTCGAAGTGCTCGCGGTCGGCCTTGTCGAAGTTCGGCGACGAGGCCACGAGGTGGGCCTCGATCGCACCCGCGTCCTCGCGCGAGAGCAGCCACTGGTAGAGGCCCTGCATCGCGAGCTCGCGGGAACGACGACGCGCGCTCTTGGGCGGCGTGCGCGGGTCGGTCGCATCGGGCCCGCGCGGCGCGCGGGCGGGGCGTTCGGGTCCGGTCATGCGCGGCGCGTCACTCGTCGTCGTCGTCGTTCGACAGCGTGGCGAGCGACGCGGCGAGGTTGGCCATCTCGACGGCGACCCGCGCCGCGTCCGTGCCCTTCTCCTTCGTCCGCGCATGTGCCTGCTCGTCGGTGTCGACGGTCAGGATCGCGTTGGCGATGGGCACGCCGTAGTCGAGCGAGACCTGCATGACGCCGGCCGCGCTGCGGTCGGACACCACCTCGAAGTGATAGGTCTCGCCGCGCACGACCGCACCGAGCGCGATCAGGGCGTCGAACTCCTCGGTCTGCGCGAGCTGGCGCAGGACCACCGGGATCTCGAGCGCGCCGGGCACCGAGCAGGCGAAGACGTCGTCGTCGGCGACGCCCAGGCGGGCGAGCTCCTGCAGGCAGGCGTCGCGCAGTGCCTCGACGATCGGCTCGTTGAACCGCGACTGCACGAGGGCGATGCGCAGGCCCTCTCCGTTCAGATCCGCGTTGAAAACCTCGATGTCCACGTCGTTCCTCACGGCTGGGATTCGAAACCGACGACCTGCAGGTCGTATCCGGTCATGCTCGGCATGCGCCGCGGCGCGGACAGCAGCCGCATCTTCCCGACGCCGAGCTCGCGCAGGATCTGCGCGCCGACGCCGTAGGTGCGCAGGTCCATCTTCGCGGCGCGGCGCGGCTTCGGCGCGTCGGGGCCGGCGACCAGCGACTCGAACTGCGCCACGGTACGCTCCGCGTCCTGGGCGCAGTTCAGCATCACCAGCACGCCGGCGCCGCGCACGGCGATCGCCTCGAGCGCACGGTGCACCGACCACGAGTGGCCGCCGCGGTCCACCTCGAGCAGGTCGAGCACCGACAGCGGTTCGTGCACGCGCACCAGCACCTCGTCGTCGGGCCCGAACTCGCCGCGCACCATCGCGACGTGCGGCGAGCGGCTCGGGGCATCGCGGAACATCACCATCCGGAACGGACCGAAGGGCGTGTGCACCTCGCGCTCGCCGAGGCGCTCGATCAGGCTCTCGGTGGCGCTGCGGTGCTGGATCAGGTCGGCGATGGTGCCGATCTTCAGCCCGTGCTCGCGGCCGAACTCGATCAGGTCCGGCAGCCGCGCCATCGTGCCGTCGTCCTTCAGGATCTCGCAGATCACGGACGCGGGCGTGAGGCCGGCGAGCAGGGCGAGGTCGCAGCCGGCCTCGGTGTGCCCGGCACGCATCAGCACGCCGCCGGGCTGGGCGACGAGCGGGAAGATGTGGCCCGGCTGGACCAGGTCCTCGGGCCGGGCGTCGCGGGCGACGGCGGCCTGCACGGTGCGCGCGCGGTCGGCGGCCGAGATGCCGGTGGTCACGCCCTCGGCCGCCTCGATCGAGACGGTGAAGTTGGTGCCGTGCGCGGTGCCGTTGACCTGCACCATGGGCTGGAGGTTCAGCCGCCGCGCGCGCTCCTGGTCGAGCGTCAGGCAGATCAGGCCGCGGCCGAAGCGGGCCATGAAGTTGACCGCCTCGGGCGTGACGAAATCGGCGGCGAGCACGAGGTCGCCCTCGTTCTCGCGGTCCTCCTCGTCGACGAGGATCACCATCCGGCCGGCGCGCAGCTCGGCGATGATCTCGTCGGTGGACGAGACCGCCGGCGCGGGCGGGACGGTGTGCAGGGGCTTGACGACGGACGGGGCGGACGACATGGCGGACTCCACCGGCTCGGGCGGCCGGACGGCGGTCAGGGATTTTACCGGAAAGCCCCTTTCCCCCTCGCCGCGGTGACGCTGGCCGCGACCCGGGCGCTTCGCGGCTACACTCCGCGCGCCGCGCTCGGCGGCGGGACAACGCCGCAGGACAGAAGGAGACCAGGACGATGCCCACGAACCCCTCCCGTCGCACCGCCACGCTGGCGCTCGCCGCCGGCGCGCTCGCCGCGGCCTCGCCCGCGCTGCGGGCGCAGCCGTTCCCGAACAAGGCGATCCGGCTGATCTGCCCGTTCCCCCCGGGCGGCGCGGTGGACATCGCCTCGCGCGCGATCGCCGCGGAACTGGCGAAGACGATCGGCCAGCCGGTCAATGTCGACAACAGGCCGGGAGCCGGCGGCAACATCGGCGGCGTCGAGGCGGTGCGCTCGGCGCCGGACGGCCATACGCTGTTCATGACGACCAGCGGCATCAACGCCATCAACCCCGCGCTCTACGCGAAGATGCCGTTCGACCCGAACAGGGACCTCGCGCCGGTGTCGGCGCTGGTGTCGCTGTCGAACGTGCTGGTCGTGCATCCGTCGGTGAGGGCGAACACCGTGCAGGAGCTGATCGCGCTGCTGCGCGCGCAGCCGGGCGGCCTCACCTTCGCCTCGAGCGGCAGCGGCACCTCGATCCACATGTCGGGCGAGATGTTCAAGCAGCTCGCGAAGGTCGACATGGTCCACGTGCCGTACAAGGGCAGCGCGCCTGCGCTCACCGACCTGCTCGGCGGCCAGGTCAACCTGATGTTCGACAACATCCCGTCGGCGCTGCCGCACATCAAGAGCGGCAAGCTGCGAGCGCTCGCCACCACCGGCTCGAAGCGCGACCCCGCGCTGCCCGACCTGCCGACGGTCGCCGAGGCCGGCGTCGCCGGCTACGAGTCCGGCGTGTGGTTCGGCCTCGCGGTGCCGGCCGGCACGCCGCGCGAGGTGATCGCGAAGCTGTCGGAAGAATCGGTCAGGGGCACGAGGTCGCCCGACTTCATCAAGCGGATGTCCGAGCTCGGCTACGTGATCATGGGCTCCTCGCCCGAGCAGATGGCCGACATGCTGCGTGTCGAGGTCGCCCGCTGGGGGCCGATCGTCAAGGCCTCGGGCGCGAAGGCCGAGTGACCGACGGGGCGCATCGCGCGCCCGACCCCTCGGAGGCCGGCCCGCCCCCGGCCGGCGTGACGCCGTGGCGACGCCGCGACGGCATGCGTCGCCCGCGATCTGCCGGCTGTCCCGGCTGGCGCGATCGGAGACGGATCCGACCCTAGACTGCATCGGTCCCGTGACACGACCGTCCGCATGTCGACAGACGTACCGATTCCGCCTCCGCGCGAGCCGGCCGCCGCCCCGAACGGGCCCGCGCCGGCCGCGGCACGCCCGGCGGCGACGGCCGCGGCGGCCCCGGGGATCGGCCGGCCGAGCCAGTCGACGGCGGCCGGAACCGATACCCAGGACGGCGACGAGCAGCTGCCGCTGCCCGGCACGCGACCGCTGATCGGCCTGCCCTCCCACCTGCCGGCCTTCGCCGCGGTGGCGGTGCTGATCGGCCATGGCGTGGTCGCCGTGGCGATCCACCTGCTGGGCGTCCACCCCCAGCCGCTCGAACTGCTCGGCTGGAGCGCCGTCGCGGGCCTGATCGCATCGGCGACGATGCTGCGCGCGGTCGGCAGCTGGCTGGGCCGGCGGATCCTGCGGATCATCGAGGTCCTCGAACGGACGCAGGCCGGCGACTACGGTCAGCGGATCCACGCGGGGCTGCACGACGACGTCGGCATGCTGGCGCGCCGCGTGAACCGTCTGGTCCAGACCTCGGCCGTCCGCGAGCGCCGGATCCTCGAGTCCGCGCTGTCCGACCCGCTGACCGGCCTGCCGAACCGCACGCTGCTGACCGAGCGGATCCGGCACTCGCTGGGGATCTCGCGCCGCAGCCGCGCGCCGTTCTGCGTCGCGGTGCTCGACCTCGACCGGTTCAAGTTCATCAACGACACGCTCGGGCACGGTGCGGGCGACACCGTGCTGCGCGAGGTGGCGCGCCGACTGCGCAGCGCGGTCCGCGAGACCGACACCGTCGCGCGGCTCGGCGGGGACGAGTTCGTGCTGCTGCTCGACGGCGACGAGGACGCGTGCCGCGAGGTCACGACGCGGATCGTCGAGACGATGCGCGTACCGCTCGCGCATCGCGACCAGCTGATCGACATCGGCGTCTCGATCGGCGTCGCGGTCCACCCGGTGCACGGCGCCGACGACGTCACGCTGCTGCGGCACGCCGACGCGGCGATGTATCGGGCCAAGCGCCGACGCGCCGGCGTCGAGTTCTTCGACGGCGAATCGCACGAGGTCCGTCGCAGCTACCTGTCGATGCTGGGCGAGCTGCGCTCGGCGCTCGAGGGCGGGCAGCTGGTGCTCGACTACCAGCCCAAGCTGGATCTCACCAGCGGCCTGATCGTCGGACTCGAGGGCCTGGTGCGCTGGAACCACCCGACCCGCGGCCGCGTGCCGCCGGGCGAGTTCATCCCGTTCGCCGAGCAGACCGGTTTCATGCGCGAGATCACGCCCTGGGTCGTCGGCGAGGGCGCGCGCTTCGCGACGATGCTCGGCGATCGCGGGCTGGCGCTGAACGTCTCGGTCAACGTGTCGGCGCAGGACATCGAGAACCCGAGCTTCTCGGGTCGTGTCGGCGCGATCATCCGGGACAGCCGGGTCGAGCCCGGGCGGCTGACGCTGGAGATCACCGAGAGCGGCCTGCTCTCCGAGACCGACAACGCGCTGTCGAACCTGCAGGCGATCGCTGCGCAGGGCGTACGGCTCGCGGTCGACGACTTCGGCACCGGCTATGCGACGCTGAAGCAGCTCCAGAAGCTGCCGGTGCACGAACTCAAGGTCGACCGGTCGTTCGTCAGCGGCATGAACACGAACCGCGGCAACCAGACGATCGTCCGCTCGACGATCGACCTCGCCAAGCAGCTCGGGCTGCGGACCATCGCCGAGGGCGTCGAGACGGTCGCCGAGCTGCGGGCGCTCGCGTCGATGGGCTGCGACGAGATCCAGGGCTACTACCTCGCCAAGCCGATGCAGTCGAGCGAGGTGGTCTCCTGGGTCGAGATGCGCCACGCGCTGTACACGAACTCGCGCGAGACCTACTTCCGCTCGCTGCTCCAGCAACGCTGAGCCGGCGCGCCACCCGCCGGGACTCGCCGCCGGGGCCGCCCGCCGCGCCGCGTGCGTCATCGGGCGGGGGCGTTGCGCCCGCGAGCGGTACACTCGCCGGCCGTGCCGATCAGCCGCCCCACTCCAGACGAACCACCCGCACTGCGAGCCGCGCGCGAGGCCCGCGCCATCGCGGGCGACGAGGCCGCGGCCGGGGACGACGCGCGCCGCGACGCGTTCTGCGCGTTCCTCTACGGTCTCGCGCTCGGCTTCGCGGGCCGCGACGACGACCCGATGCCGCTCGCCGACCGCGTCGATGCGCTGGCGACCCGCCTCGCCCGCGACGCGGTCACGCTGCCGTTCCGCGAGGCCTGCCGTGTCGTCGAGGCGGTGGCCGACGTGCTCGCCTCCGGCGAGCCCGACCCGGCCGTCGCGGGCCTGGTGCAGGCCGGTGTCGCCGCCGCCGCCGACTGGCAGGACGGCGATGCCCGAGGCTTCGCGCAGCGCGTGCTCCAGGCCACCGCGGGCGAGTCCTTCGCCTCGGACCGCGCGCTGCGACCGCGCCGCTGAGGCGTCGTCCGCCAGCTAGCGGCGACCCGCGGCGGCCGCGTCGCCCTGCATCATCCGCTCGACGTACCGTGCGATCAGGTCGATCTCGAGGTTCACCCGCGCGCCGACCGAGAGGTGCCGCAGCGTCGTCGCCTGGATCGTGTGCGGGATCAGGTTGATGCTGACGTCGCAGCGCCCGTCCGGCAGGTCGGCCACGCGGTTGACCGTGAGGCTCGTGCCGTTCACGGTGATCGAGCCCTTGTAGGCGAGGTACTTCGACAGGTCCGCCGGCACGCGGACGTCGAGCCGCCACGACTCGCCCACCGGCTCGAAGACCGCGACCTCGCCGAGCCCGTCGACGTGCCCGCTCACCAGGTGGCCGCCGATCCGGTCCGACAGTCGCAGCGCCTTCTCGAGGTTGACCTCGCCGGGCAGGTCGAGCCCGACGGTCTTCGACAGGCTCTCGCGCGAGACCTCGACGACGAAGCGCGTGCCGTCGATCGCGATGGCGGTCATGCAGGCGCCCTGGATCGCGATCGAGTCGCCGATCGCGACGTCGTCGAGCCCCAGGCCCGCGGATTCGACGGTCAGGCGCACGCCGGCGCCCTCGCCGGGCAGCGGCTCGACGCCCTCGATGCGGCCGACGGCCGCGACGATGCCGGTGAACATGTTGGATCCCGTGGACGGAAGGAAGCGGGTCAGAAGCGCGCGATCACGCGCAGGTCGTCGCCGAGGCGCTCGACGTCGGTGAAGCGCAGCGCGTGGCGGCGATCCAGGTCGGACGGCGGCTCGAGGTCGAACATCGGCAGGCCGCGGCCGAGCAGCGAGGGTGCGAGGTAGGCGAGCAGTTCGTCGACGACGCCGGCGCGCACCAGCGAGCCGGCGAGCTTGTGGCCGGCCTCGACGTGGACCTCGTTGAGCCCGCGCGCGCCGAGCTCGGCCATCAGTGCGGCGAGGTCGACCTTGCCGTGCGGGCCGGGCAGCCGGATCACCTCGCAGCCGCGATCGCGCAGCTCGCCGGCCTTGGCGTCGTTGTCGACCGCGCAGGCGATCCAGGCCGGTGCGCCCTTCAGCACCTTCGCCTCCAGGTCGATCTCCAGCCGCGAGTCGACGACCACCTTGACCGGCTGGCGCGGCGTCTCGACGAGCCGTACCGACAGCTGCGGATCGTCGTCCCGGACCGTGCCGATCCCGGTGAGCAGCGCGCAGGCGCGCGCGCGCCAGGCGTGCCCGTCGCGACGCGCCGCCTCGCCGGTGATCCACTGGCTGGTGCCGTCGGGGAGCGCGGTCAGGCCGTCGAGCGAGGCGGCGAGCTTGAGCCGCACCCAGGGTCGGCCGCGCGCCATCCGCGAGACGAAGCCGATGTTCAGCTCGCTCGCCTCGTGCTGCAGCAGTCCGCATCGGACGTCGACGCCCGCGTCGCGCAGCCGAGCGAGACCGCGGCCGTTGACCGAGGGATTCGGATCCTCCATCGCCGCGATCACCCGGGCCACCTTCGCGTCGACCAGCGCGTCGACGCAGGGTGGCGTGCGCCCGAAGTGGCTGCACGGCTCGAGCGTCACGTACACGGTGGCGCCGCGCGCCCGCCCGCCCGCCTCGCCGAGCGCGACGATCTCCGCATGGGGCTCGCCCGCACGGCGATGCCAGCCCTCGCCGACGACCTGCCCGTCCTTGACGATCACGCAGCCGACGCGCGGATTCGGCGTCGTGGTGTGGAGCCCGAGCCGCGCCAGCTCGAGCGCGCGGCTCATGAACCCGTGGTCGGCGGAGGTGAACATCCCGGGATTCTATCCGGACGCCCGGGCAGCGGCGGCGCCGCTGCCACGCTGCCCCGCGTCCCCCGCTGCCGGGTCCGCCCGACGGCCGAGGCGCACGCCGCGGTCGATCGCCCCGCCCGACGCGGCGCCTTGCTTGGTTCCGCGGCCGGATGGGGCTAGGCTAGCCGCTCGTTAGGAGCGGAGGAGACCGTGCCCGATACCCGACTGATCCTCGACCACGTCTACGACCACGAGCGGGACCACCCCGACCGCGTCTTCCTGACGCAGCCGCACGACGGTGGCCGGACGACCGACTACACCTGGAAGCAGGTCGTCGACGAGGCCCGCCGGATGGCGGCCCACCTGCGCTCGCGCGGCATCGGCGACGGCGCCCACGTCGCGATCCTGTCGAAGAACTGCGCGCACTTCTTCATCGCCGAGCTGGCGATCTGGATGGCGGGCGGCACCACGGTGGCGATCTTCCCCACCGAGGGCCCGGACACCATCCGCTACGTGCTCGAGCACAGCGACTCGAAGCTGCTGTTCGTCGGCAAGCTCGACACCTGGCCGCAGCAGGAGTCCGGCGTGCCCGAGGGCATGCCCCGGATCGCGCTGCCGCTCGCACCGCCGACCCGCCACGACGCGTGGTCCGACATCGTCGAGCGGACCCCGCCGCTCGAGGGCCGCACGCAGCGCAGGCCGGACGACCTCGCGATGATCATCTACACCTCGGGCTCGACCGGCACACCGAAGGGCGTGATGCATGCGTTCGGCCGGATCAGCGTCTGCGCCGAGAGGATCTGCGAGTCGGAGAAGTACTCGTCCTCCGACCGCCTGATCTCCTACCTGCCGCTCGCGCACGTCTTCGAGCGCGCATTCGTCGAGGCCGCGTCCTTCGTCGCGTCGCCGCACGTCTTCTTCAGCGAGTCGCTCGACACCTTCGTCGCCGACGTGCGCCGCGCGCGGCCCACGCTGTTCATCTCCGTGCCGCGCCTGTGGGTGAAGTTCCAGCAGGGCGTGCTGCACAAGATGCCGCAGAAGAAGCTCGACACGCTGCTGAAGATCCCCATCCTGTCGGGCATCGTGCGGCGCAAGATCCTCGACGGCCTCGGCCTCGACCAGGTCCGCCTCGCGGGCAGCGGCTCGGCGCCGATCCCGCCCGAGGTCATCTCGTGGTACCGCCGCCTCGGGCTGAACCTGATGGAGGGCTACGCGATGACCGAGGACTTCGCGTACTCGCACAGCTCGAAGGCCGACGCGAGCGCGCCGGGCTGGGTCGGCGTGCCCTATCCCGGCGTCGAGGTGAGGATCAGCGAGGACGGCGAGGTGCTGATCAAGTCGCCCGGCCAGATGGTGGGCTACTACAAGCAGCCCGAGCTGACCGCCGAATCGCTGACGCCCGACGGGTTCTTCCGCACCGGCGACCTCGGCGAGCGCAATGCCAAGGGCATGCTGAAGCTCACCGGCCGCGCGAAGGAGCTGTTCAAGACCGCGAAGGGCAAGTACGTCGCGCCCGCCCCGATCGAGAACCTGCTCGGCGAGAGCACGATGATCGAGACGGTGATGGTCTCGGGCGTCGGCCAGCCGGCCGCCTACGCGCTGGTGGTGCTGTCGGAGGAGCTTCGGCCGCAGGCCAGGGATCCGGCGGTCCGCGCGCAGGTCGAGGCCGAACTGGGGGCGCTGCTCGCCAAGGTCAACGCGCAGGTCGCCGATTACGAGCAGCTGAAGATGATCGTGATCGCGAAGGAGCCGTTCTCGGTCGAGAACGGCCTGCTGACGCCCACGATGAAGATCCGGCGTGCCCGGATCGAGAAGGCCGTCGCGCCGGACCTCGACCGCTGGTACGGCGCGAAGGGCAGCGTGGTCTGGAGCTGACCGGCCCGCCGTCCCGCCGCGGCCGTCGGCCGCGTGCGGGCGCGTCCGCGGCGGCTCCGGGCCGCCGCGACGCTCAGGTCTTGCGGCGCCCCTTCGCCGCGGCAGCCGGCGTGCGGGGCTGCACCTCCTCGATCGCCTCGGCGAACTCGTCGACGTCCTCGAACTCGCGATAGACCGACGCGAAGCGCACGTAGGCGATCTTGTCGATCTTCTTGAGCTCGCGCATCACCAGCTCGCCGATCCGCTCGCTCTGCACTTCGCGAACGCCGAGCGACAGCAGCTTCTCCTCGATGCGCGTGATCGCCGCATCGAGCGCCTCGGAGGTCACCGGCCGCTTGCGCAGCGCCAGCGCGAGCGACGAGCGCAGCTTGCGCCGGTCGTAGTCCGCGCGCAGCCCGTTCTTCTTGACCACCGCGGGCATCGACAGCTCGACCCGCTCGTAGGTGGTGAAGCGCTTGTCGCAGTGCGCGCAGCGACGCCGGCGACGCAGCGCGTCACCGTCGTCGGCCTCGCGGGTCTCGATGACCTGGGTGTCGGGGTGATCGCAGAACGGGCAGCGCATCCCGGTCAGCGATAGACCGGGAAGCGGGCGGTCAGCGCCTCGACCTGCGCGCGCACGCGGGCGATCGCCGCCTCGTCGCGCGGCGCCTCGAGCACGTCGGCGATCAGGTTGCCGACGTGCTGCGCCTCGGCCTCCCGGAACCCGCGCGTGGTCATCGCCGGCGTGCCCAGCCGGATCCCGCTGGTGACGAAGGGCTTCTCGGGATCGTTCGGGATCGAGTTCTTGTTGACCGTGATGTGCGCCTGCCCGAGCACGGCCTCGGCCTCCTTGCCGGTGATCGACTTCGCGCGCAGGTCGACCAGCATCACGTGCGCCTCGGTGCGGCCCGACACGATCCGCAGGCCCCGACCGATCAGCGTCTCGGCGAGCACGCGGGCATTCGAGACGACCTGCTGCTGGTAGGCCTTGAACGTGGGCTGCAGCGCCTCCTGGAACGCCACGGCCTTCGCCGCGATCACGTGCATCAGCGGTCCGCCCTGCAGGCCGGGGAACACTGCGGAGTTGATCGCCTTCTCGTGCTGCGACTTCATCAGGATGATGCCGCCGCGCGGGCCGCGCAGGCTCTTGTGCGTGGTGGAGGTGACGACGTCCGCGTGCGGCACCGGGTTCGGGTAGACGCCCGCGGCCACCAGCCCCGCATAGTGCGCCATGTCGACCAGGAAGATCGCGCCGACCTCCTTCGCGATCCGCGCGAAGCGCTCGAAGTCGATCCGCAGCGCGTAGGCCGACGCACCGGCGATGATCAGCTTCGGCTTCGACTCGCGCGCCTTCGCCTCCATCGCGTCGTAGTCGATCGCCTCCTTCGCGTCGAGGCCGTACGAGACGACCTTGAACCACTTGCCCGACATGTTCAGCGGCATGCCGTGGGTCAGGTGGCCCCCCTCGGCCAGGCTCATGCCCATGATGGTGTCGCCGGGATTCAGGAACGCCAGGAACACCGCCTGGTTCGCCTGCGCGCCGGAATGCGGCTGCACGTTCGCGGCCTCGGCGCCGAACAGCCGCTTCACGCGTTCGATCGCCAGCGCCTCGGCCACGTCGACATGCTCGCAGCCGCCGTAGTAGCGCTTGCCCGGATAGCCCTCGGCATACTTGTTGGTGAGCTGGCTGCCCTGCGCGGCCATCACCGCCGGGCTCGCGTAGTTCTCGGACGCGATCAGCTCGATGTGCGCTTCCTGGCGGACGTTCTCGGCCTGGAGGGCCTGCCAGAGTTCCGGATCGACCTGGGCGATCCCGTTGCTGCGGTCGTACATGTGAGGAGTCCTATCTGCAGTCGGATGTTCCGGCGTGCGGCCGGCCGCTGCCCAGGCGAACGGCGTGTCCCGGGACGGCCCGGAGACACCTGATCCGCGTTCCACGGTGTCGATTCACCCTTACTCGCCAGTCACGCGGACGAACCCGAGAGTGTAAGGGATCGGGGACGCCCGTGCCGGCCCGACCCGGTACGGGCCAGGCCGACGCGGGCCGTCGGCCCGCCGTGCGTCGGCCTGCCGCGGCGCCCCCGGCCGCACGGGCGCCCGTCAGAGCTCGTCGAGCGGATCGTGCCAGTGGGCGGTGTCGCCCCAGACGAGCAGCTCGAGCCGCGCGCCGTCGCGCCGGATCCGGTTCAGCCCCGCGTTGGGGATCTCGACGTCCCGCGGCGCCTCGAGCGGCCGGCCCCGGCAGAGTCGGTTGACCATGTCGAGGACGCCGCCGTGCGTGACCAGGATCAGCGTGCGGCCCGGGTGCGCGTCGGCCAGCCCGTGCAGGCCGTCGGCGACCCGCGCGGCGAAGCGGCGCAGCGACTCGCCGTCGCCCAGTTCCAGGTCCGGATCCAGCCGGTGCCAGCGGTCGAAGCGCTCGCCGTGCTCGCGGCGGATCTCGGGCACCGTCATGCCCTGGAACTCGCCGAAGTGGCGCTCGCGCAGGCGCGGCTCGAAGGCCACCGCCAGTCCCAGCGCCTCGGCGATCGGCTCCGCCGTCTGTCGACAGCGGGTGAGATCGCTGCTGAAGAGCAGCGGGCTGGCATCGTCGCCGGTGGCCGCCAGCGCCCAGCGCGGACGCTCGGCCGAGAGCCGCCGCGCGGCGCCGCGCGCCTGGCGAAGCCCTTCCGGCGCCAACGGCGTGTCGAGCTGCCCCTGGATGCGGCGCTCGCGGTTCCAGGCGGTCTCGCCGTGGCGCAGGAGGATCAGGTCGGTGACGGGCATCGGGATGCGTTCAGGGGGAGCCGGGCGGGGCCGGCACCTCGGGATCGACGCGCAGCCAGAACGTGACCGGCCCGTCGTTGACGAGGTGCACCTGCATGTCCGCGCCGAAGCGCCCGGTTTCCACCGTCGGATGGGCGTGCCGCGCCTGCGCCACGAACGCGTCGAAGAGGCGCCTCGCCGCCTCCGGCGGCGCCGCCGGGGTGAAGCTCGGCCGCAGGCCGCTGCGCGTGTCCGCGGCGAGCGTGAACTGCGGGACGATCAGCAGGCCGCCGCCGATGTCGGCGAGCGAGCGGTTCATCCGGCCGCGATCGTCGGGGAACACGCGGTAGGCCAGCAGCTTCGCGAGCAGCGCGCGGCCCTCGGCCTCGCCGTCGTGCCGCTCCGCGCAGACCAGCGCGAGCAGGCCCGCATCGATCGATCCCACGGCCTCGCCGTCGACCTCGACATGGGCGCGCCGGACCCGCTGGATCAGCGCGATCACCGACGGCGCTCCGGACGCCGCCCTGCCCCGCGCGGCAGCACCGCCACCGTCAGGCCACCGTCACGCGCGCCGCGCGCCGCTTGCCGACCTGGACGACGTAGGTCCCGGCAGCGAGCTTCAACCCCTTGTCGCCGACCTTGTCGCCATCGATCCGCACGCCGCCCTGCTCGACGTTGCGCAGCGCCTCGCTGGTCGAGGGCACCAGCCCCGCCTGCTTCAGCAGTTGCGCGATGCCGATCGGCGCGCCCGCGACGTTCACCTCGGGCAGGTCCTCGGGCAGCGCACCGCGCGAGAACCGCGACTCGAAGGCCTCGCGCGCGGCCGCCGCCGCGGCCGGACCGTGGAAGCGCGCGACCATCTCGCCGGCGAGCAGGACCTTGGCGTCGCGAGGGTTGCGACCCGACGCGCATTCGGCCTTCAGGGCGGCCAGCTGCTCGATCGTGAGCGCCGACAGCAGCTCGAAGTACGTCCACATCAGGTCGTCGGAGATCGACATCAGCTTGCCGAACATGTCGTCGGGCGCGTCGGTGATGCCGACGTAGTTGCCCTTCGACTTCGACATCTTGTCGACCCCGTCGAGCCCGACCAGCAGCGGCATGGTGAGGATGCACTGCGGCTCCTGGCCGTACTCCTTCTGCAGCTCGCGCCCCACCAGCAGGTTGAACTTCTGGTCGGTGCCGCCGAGCTCGAGGTCCGACTTCAGCGCGACCGAGTCGTAGCCCTGCATCAGCGGGTACAGCAGCTCGTGGACCGAGATCGGGATGCCGCCCTTGTAGCGCTTGGTGAAGTCGTCGCGCTCGAGCATCCGCGCGAGGGTGTACTTCGCGGCCAGCTGGATCATCCCGCGGGCACCCAAGGGGTCGCTCCACTCGGAGTTGTAGCGGATCTCGGTGCGCGCCGGGTCCAGCACGAGGCTGGCCTGCTCGAAGTAGGTGCGTGCGTTGGCCTCGATCTGCTCGCGGGTCAGCGGCGGACGGGTCGCGTTGCGCCCCGACGGGTCGCCGATCATGGCCGTGAAGTCGCCGATCAGGAAGATGACGGTGTGGCCCAGATCTTGAAGTTGCCGCATCTTGTTGAGCACGACCGTGTGCCCGAGGTGCAGGTCCGGCGCGGTCGGATCGAGGCCGAGCTTGATCCGCAGCGGCTGCCCGGTGGCGTCCGACCTGACCAGCTTGCGAAGGAAGTCGGCCTCGATCAGCAGTTCGTCGCAACCGCGCCGGGCCACGGCGAGGGCCCGACGGGCGGATTCCGGGACCGGCGACTCGGTGGAAAGTTGCATGGCGGGCGAGTCGCTCATCGGGGATACTGGCGGTCTTATGCTCAAGTTGGGGATCCCGGACGGGTTTCGGCTATCATCGCGCGCTGTCGTCGCGGGTCCGGGCTCGGCTTCCGATCGGAGGAACGTGCTGCAGGCTGCGCTGGCAGCGGGACTGTCCGTCCGCGGGGCCACGGATTCTAGCCCAGCGGACCGCGGCGCCCAACACGAACGACGTCCACGCCGAACCGGTCCTCGCTCCACGATGCGGCTTCCCCAGGTCAAGACCCTCGCGCTCGCCATCGGCGCCGTCACCTCCCTCGCGGCGGTCACGGCCTTCGGTGTCGCGCCGCTGACCTCGGCCGAGCTGCCGCCGGTGCAGAGCACCGTCGAGGCCATCGCGCTCGTGCCCACCGTCCTCGAGTCGGAGCCGGGCTACGTCCAGCAGGAGAAGATCCGCCGGGGCGAGACCCTGGCCTCGCTGCTGGCCCGGCTCGGGGCCGACGACGCCGAGTTCGCCGCGTTCGTCCGTCGCGACCCGATCGCCCGCCGGCTCCTCGAGCTGCGCCCGGGCAGGACCGTCTCGGCCGTGGTCGGCGATGACCGATCGATCTCCCGCCTCACCTACCGGCTCGCCGTCGACGATCCGGATTCGCTCGGCCGCCGCCTGGTCATCGTCCGCGACGGCGAGCGTCTGTCGGCCGTCGAGGAGGCGGTGCCCATCGAGCGCTCGCTGGAGACCCGCAGCGCCGAGGTCCGCCGCACGCTGGTCGAGGCACTCGACACCGCCGACATCCCCGACAACGTCGTGACGAAGATGGCCGACGTCTTCGGCACCGACGTGGACCTGCAGAAGGACGTTCGCAGGGGCGACCGCCTGCGCGTGGTCTACGAGACGCTGCGCGAGGCCGGCAGCCTGGAACCGCCCATCGTCGGGAAGATCCTCGCCGTGCAGTTCCGCGGCGGCCAGCGCAAGCTCGAGGCGGTCTGGTTCGATCGCGGCGACGGCAGCGGCGCCTACTACACCTTCGACGGTCGCAACCTGTCACGCCCCTTCCTCGCGTCGCCGCTGGAGTTCACGCGGGTCAGTTCGGGCTTCACCGAGAGCCGCCTGCACCCGGTGCTGCGCGACTGGCGAGCGCACAAGGGGGTCGACATGCCCGCGCCGATCGGCACGAACGTGCGGGCGGTGGCCAACGGCACGGTCGACTACATCGGCCAGCAGCGCGGCTACGGCAACGTCGTCGTCGTCAAGCACGATGCCCGGCACATGACCCTGTACGCGCACCTGCACCAGTTCAGCGACGGCCTGCAGGCCGGCTCGGCGGTGCGCCAGGGCGAGGTGCTGGGCACGGTCGGCCAGACAGGGTGGGCGACCGGGCCGCACCTCCACTTCGAGTTCCACATCGACGGCCAGCATGTCGACCCGATGGCCGTGGTCGCGCAGGAGCCGGTCCGCGCGCTGCAGGGCGAGGAGCGTTCGCGCTTCGCCGTGCTGGCCGGCCAGTACCGCGCCCGCTTCGGGCTGCTGGACACGCAGCTGGCCGCCCGGTTCGAGTAGGGCGTCATCGCGCCCGCGATGTTCATCGGGCTCATGTCCGGCACCAGCGTCGACGCCGTCGACGGCGTGCTGGCGGCTTTCGACGGAGACGGGCCCGGCGCGGCCTGCCGCAGCGTCGCGTTCGCGTCGCGACCCATGCCCGCCGCACTGCGCGCCGAACTCCTCGCGCTGCAGCAGCCCGGCCCGGACGAGCTCGCGCGCGCGGCGCTCGCGACCGTCGCACTCACCGACCTGTACGCCGAGGTGGCGCGCGACCTGCTCGAGCGGGCCGGCGACGGTCGCGTCGATGCGATCGGCGCGCACGGCCAGACGGTGCGGCACCGTCCGGAGCTCGGTTACACGCTGCAGCTGATCGACGGCGCCCGACTCGCCGAGGCCACCGGCTGCCCCACCGTCGTCGACCTGCGCTCGGCCGACGTCGCCGCAGGCGGCCAGGGCGCCCCGCTCGTGCCCGCCTTCCACGCCCTGGCCTTCGCGTCGCCGGACCGTCGCCGGGCCGTGGTGAACGTCGGCGGCATCGCGAACGTGAGCCTGCTGCCCGCCGGCGGTGGCACCGTGACCGGCTTCGACACCGGCCCGGGCAACCTGCTGATGGACCTCTGGTGCGAACGGCATCTGGGCGAGCCCTACGACCGCGATGGCGCCTGGGCCGCGGGGGGGACGATCGACGCGCCCCTGCTCGACCGTCTGCTCGGCGAGCCCTACTTCGCGCTGACCGCACCGAAGAGCACCGGGCGAGACCTGTTCACGGCCGCCTGGCTCGACGGACACCTCGCGCACCTGCCCTCGCCGCCCGCCCCCCGCGACGTCCAGGCCACCCTGGCCGAGCTGACCGCCCGAACCGTCGCCGACGCCTGCACGGCATTCCGCTCGGAAGAGGTCCGGGTCTGCGGCGGCGGCGCCCGGAACCGGTACCTGATGGCGCGACTCGCCGCACGGCTCGAACCGGCGGACGTGACGACGACCGAGGCCTTGGGCGTCGACCCGTCGGCCGTCGAGGCGCTGGCGTTCGCATGGCTCGCGCGCGAGCGACTCGCGGGCCGGCCGGCGAACCTGCCCGCCGTCACGGGCGCAAGGGGTGAGCGGGTGCTGGGCGCGCTCTACGCGCCGCACGCCGGACGAGCGTTCCGGCGCTGAGGCGCCGCGGCGCGCGCGGCACGATCACGGCGCGGCCCCGTTGCGGGACCGCGCAGATGGCCGATCAGACCGAGAACGACGACCCGCAGCCGCAGGTCGTGGTGGCGTTCGGGTTCTTGATCACGAACTGGGCGCCCTCGAGGCCGTCCTTGTAGTCGATCTCGGCGCCGACCAGGTACTGGTAGCTCATCGCGTCGATGAGCAGCATGACCCCGTTCTTCTCCATCACGGTGTCGTCCTCGTTCGTCTCCTCGTCGAACGTGAACCCGTACTGGAAGCCCGAGCAGCCGCCTCCCTGCACGAACACGCGGAGCTTCAGGTCGGGGTTGCCCTCTTCCGCGATCAGCTCGCTCACCTTGTTGGCAGCGCTGTCGGTGAAGACGAGCGGGGCGGGCATTTCGGCGACAGCATTCATGGTTGACCTCCAGACTCGGGAATTGTAGCGAGCAGGGGATGACCCTGTGACACGGAGGGTCAGGGGATCCGGGAAATGCGAAGCCCGCCGGGGGGCGGGCTTGTATCGATCCGGGAGTGGCCGGGAAAGTGTCCGGTCGCCTCTCGGCGAAGTCCCGAACTCGACGCACCAGTGTGCCGCAAGCATGCGGCGCCCGTTCGTGGGATGGCCGGACCCGTGGTCCGGCCTGTCGAGTTTCGCGCGGCGCTGCCGCCCGAAACTCGAATTCCACTCACCGCTTCGAGAACTGCTTCCGGCGGCGGGCCTTGTGCAGACCGACCTTCTTGCGCTCGACCTCGCGGGCATCGCGGGTCACGAGGCCGGCATTCGACAGCGCCGGCTTGAGCGTGGCGTCGAAATCGATCAGCGCGCGGGTGATGCCGTGGCGGACCGCGCCAGCCTGACCGGTCTCGCCGCCGCCGTTGACGTTCACCTTGATGTCGAACTCGCCGACGACGTTGGCGACTTCGAGGGGTTGGCGAACGACCATGCGGCCGGTCTCGCGGGCGAAGTAGGCGTCGAGCGGCTTGCCGTTGACGACGATGTCGCCCTTGCCCTTCTTGATGAAGACGCGGGCCACCGACGTCTTGCGGCGGCCGGTGCCGTAGTTGTATTCACCGATCATGGGTGAGTCCTGGTGCGCGTTGCGCTGGGGTTCAGACTTCCAGCGCCTTCGGCTGCTGGGCGGTGTGCGGGTGGCTCGACTCGGCGTAGACCTTGAGCTTCTTCAGCATGGCGTAGCCGAGCGGGCCCTTCGGGAGCATGCCCTTGACCGCCTTCTCGAGCGCGCGCCCCGGGAACCGGGCCTGCATCTTCTCGAAGTTGGTCTCGCTGATGCCGCCCGGGTAGCCCGAGTGGCGGTAGTACTTCTTGTCGGTCGGCTTGGCGCCGGTCACGCGGATCTTCGCCGCGTTGACGACGACGATGAAGTCGCCGGTATCGACGTGGGGCGTGTACTCGGGCTTGTGCTTGCCGCGCAGGCGCGAGGCGATCTCCGCGGCCAGGCGTCCGAGGACTTTGTCGGTGCCGTCGACGACGAACCAGTCGCGGCGCACTTCATGGGGTTTGGCGGAGAAAGTCTTCATGGCCTGACGAATTCTGCGAAGCCCGATATCATAACCGGATTCCCGAGCGCGCGTCAAAGCGGCCTGTACCGGATGCGTCCTGGGCCTGGGGCCCGCGTGCGGATCCGCCGCGGGCGGACCGCCGGGGGCAAGAGAACGGGAGAGACCAGGGCAGAAAAAAACCCGGGCCGCGAGGCCCGGGTTGAATCCACCTTTGGAGGAGGGTGGAGGAGACACCGGAGATCGCAGCGATCCGCGATCGATGAGGAAATCCTACACCCCGGAATGGTGCTGTGCAAGATAAGGGGGGACCGAATCTAGAGCACGGCCTCTAACCCAGGATTTCATGGGTTTTTCGGGCAAACCCCACCCTCGGTGGCGACACCTCCACATCACGATATTCCGCAACGCAACACGCAATCGGGCAGCAGACAGGGGCAGCAGACGGGATGGACACGCTGGTGAGATGGACCGGGCCGGGGACGATGAGCTTCGTCGCCGAGACCGGCAGCGGGCACGCCGTGGTCATGGACGGTGCGCCGGAAGGCGGCGGACGAAACCTCGGCCCGAGGCCGATGGAGATGGTGCTGCTCGGCACCGGCGGCTGCACCGCCTACGACGTGGTGCTGATCCTGCGCAAGAGCGGCCAGGATGTCCGGGGTTGCGAGGTGGCCCTGCACGCCGAGCGCGCCGAGGCCGACCCGAAGGTCTTCACCGCGATCGAGTTCCGCTTCGTCGTCCGGGGCCGCGGGCTCAAGCCCAACCTCGTGGAACGCGCGATCAAGCTGTCCCACGACAAGTACTGCTCGGCATCGGCCATGCTGGCGAAGACCGCCGACCTGCGCCTGTCCTGGGAGATCGTGGAAGACTGACGCGGGGCTTCGCCGGGCGCTCTCGCCCGCCCGGATCGATCAGATGCGGTGGGCCGTCCCGGTCATCACCCGTGCGGCGAGCCGCATCGCCGCGCGCACCGGCTCGGGCAGCGGCGCCGCCCCGAGCCCCTGCGCGTGGTCGGCATGCCCGGCCTCGTCACGCTTCATCTGGTCGACGATGGCACGCGAGGCCGCGTCGCCGGCGGGCAGCCGCTCGAGGTGCCCGGCCAGGTGCCGCTCGACCTGGCGCTCCGTCTCGACCATGAAGCCGAGCGAGTACCGGTCGCCCGCGCGACCGGCGAGCACGCCGATCGCGAAGGCACCCGTGTACCAGACCGGGTTCAGCAGGGACGGGCGGGCGCCGAGCTCGCCGAGGCGCTCGCGGGTCCAGGCGAGGTGGTCGCCCTCCTCCGCCGCCGCGTCGCGGAAGAAACGCTCGAGCCGGGGATCGCCGGTGCTGGCCGCCTGACCCTCGTAGAGCGCCTGGGCACAGACCTCGCCGACATGGTTGACCCGCATCAGCGCGCCGGCGAGGCGCCGGTCGGCGTCGGACAGGCCGTCGCCGACCACCTCGTGCTGCGGACGAGGCGTGGGGCGGCTGGCCCCGGGCGCGGCGGCGATCGCGCCGAGCGCGCGGCCCGCGCCGGCGAGCAGCCTGTCGAGCGGGGACAGACGACGAAGGGTCGGGAGGGTGTCCATCGGCCGTATTCTAGATGCGGCGACTCGGCGCATCCGGTATCCGACGGACGGCCGGCGCGGGGCCCCGACCCGCGCCGAACCCTGTTGCGACAAAGCCACAAACTCCCGCGCGCCGTCCGCACCCGACCCCGCTTTTCCTTTGCCCCCCGGAACTTTTTGGCGAGAATAGCCGGCAACTTCCGGCCGAAGAGTTTTCTCGGGGAGTTGGGGTGTCGGGTTCGTCCAGGCGCCTGTGGAATCCAGAAACCTAGGAGATTGATCAATGAAGAAATCGCTTCTCGCAGTGGCTGTCGCGGCCGCCCTGCCGACGTTCGCCCAGGCGCAATCGTCGGTGACGCTGTTCGGTATCCTGGACGCGTCGGTCGAGTACTCGAACGCCAACGCCAACGCCAGCACCCCGCCGGTGGCCGCCGGCGCGACCGCCCTGCCCTTCCAGGAAGGCAAGGCCGGCCTGCGTCTGAATTCGGGCACGCAGAGCGGTTCGCGCTTCGGCGTCCGCGGGTCGGAAGACCTCGGCGGCGGCCTGAAGGCCATCTTCACGATCGAGCACCGCCTCGACGTGGCGACTGGTGACACCGGCGGCGGCAGCCCGTTCCTGCTGGCTGGCCAGACCAACACGACGACCAACAACAAGTTCTGGAACGGCCAGGCGTGGGTCGGCCTCGAGGGCCGCTTCGGTGCCCTGACGATGGGCCGCCAGTACTCGCCGATCTTCTGGGCGCTGATCCCGGCTGACTTCACCGTCTACGGCTTCTACAACAACTGGGCAGCCGCCACCGGTTCGAACACCGGCCCCGCGGGCACCACCACCGTCCAGGGCCCGTTCCGCCTGGACAACTCGGTCTCGTACAAGTCGCCGACCTTCGGTGGCCTGACCGTCTACGCCGTCTACGCGTTCGGCGAGAACCTGACCAAGAACCCGGCCGGCTCGTCGGTTCCGGGCGATGACCGTGCGGGCACGGGCGACATCTGGGGTATCGCGGCGGGCTGGCAGCTCGGCGGCCTGTACCTCGGCGCCGGTTACCACTCGGCCGACCTGAAGGCCGTCGCCGGCGTCTCGGCCGTCGTCCCGACCAGCGTGATGGCTGCGACCGCGTCGTACAAGTGGACCAACTTCGGTCTGTCGCTGGGCTACACGACGATCGACCTCGAGCAGCGCAGCGCCACCGCGTTCGCCACGCCGAAGATCACGAACATGATGCTCGGCGCCTTCGCGAACATCGGCCCGGGCACGCTGTTCCTGAACGCGATCAACCAGAGCTTCGACGGCGTCATCGGCGCCCGGAACGACTCGGGTCTGCAACTGGGCCTGGCGTACTCGGTGCCGCTGTCGAAGCGGACCAACTGGTACGTGGCGCTCGGCACGAACGACTACTCGGGTGCGCAGTCGTCGGCTGCGGGCACCCTGCTGGTCGACAGCCAGCAGCGCGTGTCGGTCGGTGTCCGTCACCTGTTCTGATCGAACGCCGGCCTAGAGCCGGCTTCGTGCCGAACCTGAAAGCGCCGGGGCAACCCGGCGCTTTTTTTTCGTCCCGCAGCGCATCGCATCCGTCGCCGAACCCGATATGATTGAGGTCTGATTTATTCAGGCTTCAAGCATCGGCACCGGGGAGCGACGATGGAACCGCAGGCGGTCGACCACGAGACGCGGCTCGAAGCCGACGACCACTTCGCGCTGAAGCTCTGGCTGCGGATCCTCACCTGCTCGAACCTGATCGAATCCAGGATCCGGCACGCGCTGCGCCGCGACTTCGACTGCACCCTGCCGCGCTTCGACCTGCTCGCGCAGCTCGACCGCTCCGACGCGCTCAAGATGAGCGAACTGTCGCAGCGGCTGATGGTCACCGGCGGCAACGTGACCGGCCTGGCCGACCAGCTGCAGGACGAGGGCTGGCTGGTCCGCGAACCGGTCGAGAACGACCGGCGCGCGACGCGACTGAGGCTCACGGAGGCGGGCCGCGAGCGCTTCGCCACGATGGCACGCACCCACGAGGCCTGGGTCGTCGAGTTGCTGGCGGCCCTGTCGCGCGACGAGCAGCGGCAGCTGCACGCGCTGCTCGGCACGCTCAAGCTCGGGCTCCGACCCCCCGGCGCACCGGCCGGCGCCGCACCGTCGGGCCCCCCGTCGCGCCGGCCTGCGCGGCCGCGCGCCGCCCCTCCACCTCGGCCGCGCCGCGCCGCGGCCGCCGCCGCCCGCGGTCCGAGCCGCGGCACCGTCACCCCCATCGCCCGCTCGCGAGGCAAGGACCGTCCATGAGCCTGAACCGAGAGACCCGCCGGACCTACGCCGACTACACGCCCCGCCACTTCGGCTTCGAGACCGACGGGAAGGTCGCGACCGTCACGCTGAACCGGCCCGACCGGAAGAACCCGCTGACCTTCGACTCCTACGCGGAGCTGCGCGACCTGTTCCGCGGCCTGCAGTACGCGCGCGACGTGAAGGCCGTCGTGCTGACCGGCGCCGGCGGCAACTTCTGCTCGGGCGGGGACGTGCACGAGATCATCGGGCCGCTGGTGGCGATGGACATGCCGGAGCTGCTGGAGTTCACCCGGATGACCGGTGACCTGGTGCTCGCGATGCGACGCTGCCCGCAGCCGATCGTCGCCGCGCTCGACGGGGTCTGCGCCGGCGCCGGCGCGATCCTCGCGATGGCGAGCGACCTCCGGCTGGCCACGCCGTCCACGAAGACCGCGTTCCTCTTCACCCGCGTGGGCCTGGCCGGCTGCGACATGGGCGCCTGCTCGATCCTGCCGAGGATCATCGGCCAGGGCCGGACCTCCGAACTGCTCTACACGGGCCGCGCGATGACCGCCGACGAAGGCCTCGCCTGGGGCTTCCACAACCGCATCGTCGCGTCGGACGCGGTGCTGGCGGAGGCGCGCCGGCTCGCCGCCGAGCTCGCCGACGGGCCGACCTTCGCCCATGGCGTCACCAAGACCATGCTCCACCAGGAGTGGTCGATGACCGTCGAGCAGGCGATCGAGGCGGAGGCGCAGGCACAGGCGATCTGCATGCAGACGAACGACTTCGAGCGCGCCTACCGCGCGTTCGTCGCGAAGCAGCGGCCGGTGTTCGAGGGCGACTGAGCCCCTGCCCAGCGCCGACGAGGAGACACCCCGCATGAGCGACCGCCGCTACCTGGACCTGCCGTTCTTCGAGCCGCGCCACGCGGCCTTCGCCGCCGAGCTCGACGACTGGGCCGCGCGGACCGCGGCCGGCATCGACCATCACGACACCGACGCCGCCTGCCGGGCCTGGGTCCGCGCGCTGGGCGAGGCCGGCTGGCTGCGCTACGCGGTGCCCGCGTCGCACGGCGGCGCGCTGCCGGGGCTCGAGTCGCGCACGCTGTGCCTGGTGCGCGAGACGCTCGCGCGGCACGACGGACTCGCCGACTTCGCGTTCGCGATGCAGGGCCTGGGCAGCGGGCCGATCACGCTCGCCGGCAGCGAGGCGCTGCGCGCACGGTGGCTGCCGCGGGTCGCACGCGGCGAGGCGATCGCCGCGTTCGCGCTGTCGGAGCCGGACGCGGGCTCGGACGTCGCCGCGATGTCGACGCGTGCTCGGCGCGACGGCGACCACTGGGTGATCGACGGCCGCAAGACCTGGATCTCGAACGGCGGCATCGCCGACTTCTACGTGACCTTCGTCCGTACCGAGGACCAGCCGGGTGCGCGAGGGATCTCGGCCTTCGTCGTGCCCGCCGACGCGCCGGGGCTGTCGATCGCCGAGCGGATCGACGTGATCGCACCGCACCCGCTCGCCACCCTCGCCTTCGACGGCTGCCGCGTGCCCGCATCGGCGATGCTGGGCGAGCCGGGTGCCGGCTTCAAGCTCGCGATGTCGAACCTTGACATCTTCCGGTCCTCGGTGGCCGCGGCCGCCCTCGGATTCGCGCGGCGCGCGCTCGACGAGGGGCTCGCGCACGCGCAGGGCCGGAAGATGTTCGGCGGCACGCTCGCCGACTTCCAGTTGACCCAGGCCGGCCTCGCCGACATGGCGACCGCGATCGACGCGTCGATGCTGCTGGTCTACCGGGCCGCCTGGCTGCGCGACACCGCGGTCGCGAAGGGCTCGGGGGAGCGGCAGACGCGCGAGGCCGCGATGGCGAAGATGGTCGCGACCGAGTCGGCGCAGCAGGTGATCGACCGCGCGGTGCAGCTCTTCGGCGGGCTCGGCGTGAAGAAGGGCTCGGTCGTCGAGAGCCTCTACCGCGAGATCCGCGCGCTGCGGATCTACGAGGGCGCGACCGAGGTGCAGAAGCTGATCATCGGGCGGGATCTGCTGAAGACCGGGGCGTGACGCCCGACCCACCCGCCGCCCCGCCGCCGACCGGAGACCCGACGATGTTCCCGAGCGCCCACGTCGACACCTTCGCCCGCGACCACCTGCCGCCGCCCGCGCAGTGGCCGACCTTCCTGCTCGACCGGCCCGAGGTCGGCTACCCGGCGAGACTGAACGCCGCGGTCGAGCTGCTCGACGCGCACGTCGCCGCAGGACGCGGCGATCGCGTCGCGCTCCGCACCGACGCGGCCACGTGCACCTACGCGCAGCTGAAGGCGATGGTCGACCGGATCTGCCGCGTGCTGGTCGAGGACCTCGAGCTGGTGCCGGGCAACCGCGTGCTGCTGCGCGGCCCGAACTCCCCGATGATGGCCGCCTGCTGGCTCGCGACGGTCAAGTGCGGCGGGGTCGCGGTCGCGACGATGCCGCTGCTGCGGGCGCGCGAGCTGGTGCCGGTGATCGAGAAGGCCCGCGTGTCGGCTGCGCTGTGCGATGCCCGGCTGAAGGACGAGCTGGTCGCCGCGCAGGCGCAGTGCCCGGTGCTCGAGCGGGTGCTGTACTTCGACGACGGCGACGGGACGGTCGGCGGCTGGCGGGCGGGCTCGGTCGAGGCGCGCGCGGCGACGAAGCCCGCTGACTTCGTCGGCTGCGAGACCGCGCAGGACGACGTCGCGCTGATCGCCTTCACCTCGGGCACGACCGGCCAGCCGAAGGGCACGATGCACTTCCACCGCGACGTGCTCGCGATGTGCGACCTGTTCCCGCGCTCGGTGCTCGAGGTGCGCGCGGACGACGTGTTCTGCGGCACGCCGCCGCTGGCCTTCACCTTCGGGCTCGGCGGCATGCTGTGTTTCCCGATGCGCGCGGGTGCATCGACGCTGCTGCTGGAGAAGGCCACGCCGGACTCGCTGCTCGCGGCGATCGCGCGGCATCGCGCCACGGTGGTGTTCACCGCGCCGACCTTCTATCGGCAGATGGCCGCGCATGCGAAGGACCACGACCTGTCGTCGCTGCGCGCCAGCGTGTCGGCCGGCGAGGCGCTGCCCGACGCGACCCGCCAGCTGTGGAAACAGGCGACCGGTCTCGAGATGATCGACGGGATCGGCTCGACCGAGATGATCCACATCTTCATCTCGTCGCCGCCGCGGACGGTGCGGCGCGGCGCGATCGGGCAGGTGCTGCCGGGCTACGAGGCACGGATCGTCGACGACGCGATGAGGCCGCTGCCGCCCGGCGAGCCCGGCCGGCTCGCGGTCCGCGGGCCGACCGGCTGCCGCTACCTCGCCGACGATCGCCAGCTCAACTACGTGAAGGACGGCTGGAACCTGACCGGCGACACCTTCTCGATGGACGCCGACGGCTATTTCTTCTATCACGCGCGATCGGACGACATGATCGTCTCGGCGGGCTACAACATCGCGGGGCCCGAGGTCGAGGCGGCGCTGCTCTCGCACGACGCGGTGGCCGAGGCGGGCGTGATCGGCGTGCCGGACGACGAGCGCGGGATGCTCGTGAAGGCCTTCGTCGTGCTGAAGACGGGTCACGTCGGCGACGACGCGATGGCGCGCGCGCTGCAGGCGCACGTGAAGGCGACGATCGCGCCCTACAAGTACCCGCGCGCGATCGAGTTCCGCGAGTCGCTGCCGCGGACGGAGACCGGCAAGCTGCAACGGTTCAGGCTGAAGCAGGGCTAGCTGCCGCGGCCCTCGGGCACGACGCCCGGGGTCAGTGCGGCGCGACGAGGTCCTCGGGCGTGACCGTCACCCGCGCGGCCAGCACCTGCGCGCCGCCGCCGAGGATCACGCCGCGCAGCGGCGTCACGTCCGAGAAGTCGCGGCCCCAGCCCAGCGTCACGAAGTCCTGGTCGACGCGGCGGTCGTTCGTCGGATCGATGTCGATCCAGCCCTGGCCCGGGCACCAGGCGGACACCCATGCGTGCGACGCGTCTGCGCCGATCAGCCGCGGACGGCCCGGCGGCGGCTGCGTGAGGATGTAGCCGGACACGTAGCGCGCGGGCACGCCCACGCCACGCAGGCAGGCGATCATCAGCTGCGCGAAGTCCTGGCAGACGCCGCGCCGCTGCGCGAACACCTCCTCGAGCGGCGTGGTCACGGTCGTGGCCGACGCGTCGAAGTCGAAGTCGCGGTGGATGCGGTGCGCGAGCCCGTCGAGCGCGACGACGAAGGGCACGCCGGGCCGGAAGCTGCGCGCGCCGTAGTGGACCGCGCGCCGCGAGCGCGGCACCAGCGGGCTGGGCCCGACGAAGGACGCGAGTTCGAGCGCCTCGCGGCCGGTCGCGCGGGCCACCGACTGCGGGTCCCAGGGCCGCAGCGCCGCCGCGGTGTCGTGGACCGGCGGCGCGACCTCGACGCGCGACTCGGCGATGACGTCGAGCCGGTCGTGCGCGGCGTGGATCGCGAACGCGGTGGTGCCGTTGCCGAAGGCATCGGTCCGCGCGTCGATCCAGGCGGGCGTCGGCGCGACGACCAGGTCGTGCGACTGCACGCGCTGGCGCACTGTGGCGCGCGGGCGCAGGTGGGCGAGCTGCCACGACTGGGCGACCGGCGCCTCGTAGCGGTATTCGGTGTGGTGGAGCACGTGGACGACGCGGGAGGACGTCGGCGACCACGGCGACGGCGACGAGGACGAAGGCAAGGACAAGGATGAGGACGCCATCGCCGGTCTCAGGCCGCGAAGGTCGCGTGCTTGCGGTCGTCGGCGTGCGCGAAGAAGCGCAGCGACAGCCGGTCCGACAGCAGCGCGGCGCCGTCGGCGAGCGCGTCCAGCTGCGCGGCCAGCGCCGCGTCGGGCACGAGCGCCGCGGCATCGGCGAGCGGACCGAGGTCCGCGAGCGCGGACGGCGCGAGGTCGGCACTGCCCGCGCCGAGCACGCGGTCGAGCCGCTCGAGCACCTGCGCGAGACCGCGCAGCTGGAACGCGACCGAGCGCGGATTGGTGTCGTCGCGCAGCACGAGGTCGAGCACGGGCAGCCACTCGGGCTGACCGACGTAGCGCGACCGATAGGTGATCGACGAATCGCAGAACTCGAGCAGCCAGTCGAGGCCCGCCGACCGCCCCTCTCGGACCGCGCAGGCGACGGCCGCGCAGATGCCGCGCAGCCGCTCGATCCGGCGGCCCAGCGACAGGAAGCGCCAGCCGGTGTCGCGGGTCATGCCGTCGAGCGCGAAGCCCGACAGCGTGACCAGCCCGTTGACCACGCGATCGAGCAGCGCCATCGCCAGCGGCAGCTCGCGGAACGCGTCGAAGCCCGGGTCCTGCAGCAGCCGGTTGATCGTCCGCCAGTGGTCGACCGAGAGCCGGTCGCGCAGCGAGAACGCGGTCCGCTGCACCTGGTGCAGCGTGGTCCGCAGCCCGCCCATCCGGTCGGATTCGTAGAGCGCGTCGAGCAGCATCGCCTCGGGCGAGTCGGCGTCGGCGAGCATGCCGAGCGCGCGGCCGAGCGCGAGCAGCGGCGCCTGCGCGGGACGGTCGACGTCCTCGTCGACCGAGAAGCGCGGCAACGCGACGCGCAGCAGCCGCGCGGCGTCCTCGGCGCGCTCGGCGTAGCGGCCGAGCCAGAACAGGTTCTCGGCGGCCCGCGACGACAGGTTCGCCGCGCCGCTGCGCACGAGCTCGTCGGGCCCGACCGTGGAACGCAGCAGTGTCAGCGCGCCGTCGGGCGGCGCGCTCGACAGCACCCAGGTGTCCTTCGAGCCGCCGCCGCGCTGCATGGACACCACGCGCGCGTCGCGCGTGGAGGCGACCCGCGTGAGGCCGCCGGGCATCACCGTCCAGCCGGCGCGCGAGGCGACCGCGAACACGCGCAGCCCCACCGCGCGCGCGCCGAGGTGGCCGGGCCGCCCGCGGTCGTAGACCGGCGCCTGCGACAGCCGCACCAGCTCCTGCGCGATCCAGGCCTCGGGGTGGCGGCGGATCCGCGCGGCGAGCGCCCGGCTGCCCGCCGGGTCGAGGTCCATGCCGAAGACCGGCTCCTCGCGCAGCACCGGATCGGCCGGCTTGAAGACCAGCTGCGCACTGCGCGGCAGCGCGTCGGCGAGCGCAGCCGGCTCGCCCAGCCACCAGGTCGCGACCGAAGGCATCGCGAGCGGCTCGCCGAGCAGGCGCTCGGCGAGCCGCGGCAGGAAGCCCATCAGCGCACCGCCCTCGAACAGGCCCGAGCCGATCGCGTTGGCGACCAGCACGCTGCCGCGGCGCGCGCAGTCGACCAGGCCCGGCACGCCGAGCGCGGAATCGGAGCGCAGTTCGAGCGGATCGCAGAAGTCGTCGTCCTGGCGGCGCAGGATCGCGTGGACGCGGCGAAGGCCCTCGACGGTCTTCAGCCAGACCTTGCCGCCGCGGACGGCGAGGTCGCCGCCCTCGACCAGCGTGAAGCCGAGGTAGCGCGCGAGCAGCGAGTGCTCGGAGTAGGTCTCGTTGTACGGGCCCGGCGTCAGCAGGACGGTCAGTGGCGGGCCGTCGCCGGCGGGCGCGAAGTCGCGCAGCGCGTCGCGCAGCGCGACGTAGAAGCCGGCGAGCCGCTGCGCGTGGAGATCGCGGAACAGCTTCGGGAAGATCCGCGAGACGATCAGCCGGTTCTCGATCGCGTAGCCCGCGCCCGAAGGCGCCTGCGTGCGGTCGGCGACGACCCACCAGGAGCCGTCGGGCGAGCGCGCGAGATCGGCCGCGTAGACGATGAGCGGCGGCGCGCCGAGCGAGCCGATCCCGCAGGCCGGACGCTGGAACGCGCTGTGGCCCATCACCAGGCGCGGCGGGATCAGTCCCTCGGCGAGCAGGGTCTGCGCGCCGTAGACGTCGCGCAGCACCGCGTCGAGCAGCCGCGCACGCTGCGCGATGCCGGTCTCGATCGTCGCCCACTCGTCGGCGCCGATGATCATCGGCAGCGCGTCGAGCGCCCACGGACGCTCGGCGCCCTTGGGGTCGGCGTACATGTTGTAGGTCAGGCCGCTGTCCCGGATCTCGCGCTCGATGGTCGCGATGCGGTCGCGCATCCGCGCGGGCTCGGCCCGCGCGAGCATCTCGACGAGGCCGGCCCAGTGCGGCCGAGGGGCCCCGTCCGCGCCGAGCATCTCGTCGAAGCGGGGCTCGGCCCTCGGGTACGCCGCCAGCAGCTCACGCACGCCGCAGGTCCAGCGTGCAGGGCGATTCCGGATCGATCCGGGCCGGGGTCGGGATCATCTCGCCAGGGGTGTGTCCCATCCTGAAGAAGCGCGCGAGCCGCCGCGCCTCCGCCTCGTAGGCGTTGACCGGGAAGGTCGTGTGGTTCCGGCCCCCGGGGTGCGCGACATGATACTGGCAACCGCCGATCGAACGCCGGTTCCAGAGGTCCACGAGATCCACCGTCAGCGGCGCGTGCACGCCGATCGTCGGGTGCAGGCACGAGGCCGGCCACCAGGCGCGATAGCGGACGCCGCCGGCGCGCGTGCCGTCGGGACCGACGGCCCTGAGCGGCACGCAGCGGCCGTTGACCGCGATCGCGTGGCGGCCGTCGACCAGCCCTCGCGCCGAGATCTCGATCCGCTCGAGCGAGGAGTCGACGTAGCGGACGGTGCCGCCCGCGGCGCCCTCCTCGCCCATCACCGGCCAGGGCTCGAGCGCCATCCGCAGCTCGACCTGCACACCGCCCGCCTCGAAGTCGCCGAGCGTCGGGAAGCGGAAGGCCCGGTGCGGCGCGAACCAGTCGAGCTCGAACGGGAAGCCGTGCGCGCGCAGGTCCTCGACCACCTCGCGCAGGTCCTCGAGCACGAACGAGGGCAGCATGAAGCGGTCGTGCAGCGCGGTGCCCCAGCGCGGCAGCGTCCGCGCGTCGAGGGGCGAGGCCCAGAACCGCGCGATCAGTGCGCGCAGCAGCAGCATCTGCACGAGGCTCATCCGCGCGTGCGGCGGCATCTCGAAGCCGCGCAGCTCGAGCAGGCCCAGCCGCCCGCTCGACGAGTCGGGCGAATAGAGCTTGTCGATGCAGAACTCGGCGCGGTGCGTGTTGCCGGTCACGTCGACCAGCAGGTTGCGCAGCAGCCGGTCGACGAGCCAGGGCGGACACGCACTCGGCCCCTGCGCCTGCAGCCGAGCGAGCTCGGCGAACGCGATCTCGAGCTCGCGGACCGCGTCGTGCCGCGCCTCGTCGATCCTCGGCGCCTGGCTGGTCGGGCCGATGAACAGGCCCGAGAACAGGTACGACAGCGAAGGGTGCGCGAGCCACCAGGCGATCATCGACGCGAGCACGTCGGGGCGGCGCAGGAACGGCGAGTCGGCGGGCGTCGCGCCGCCCATCACCACGTGGTTGCCGCCGCCGGTGCCGACGTGTCGGCCGTCGAGCATGAACTTCTCGGTCGACAGCCGCGTGAGCTGCGCGGCATCGTAGAGCGCAGTCGTGCGCGAGACCAGCTCGTCCCACGACGCGGCGGGCGCGACGTTGACCTCGATGACGCCCGGGTCCGGCGTGATGCGGAGCACCGCGAGGCGCGGGTCCTTGGGCGGCTCGTAGCCCTCGAACACCACCTTCGATCCGGTGTCGCGCGCGGCGGCCTCGACCGCGGCCACCAGCTGCAGGTACTCGTCGAGGTTCGCCGCGGGCGGCATGAAGACGTAGAGGTGACCGTCGCGCGGCTCGATGCAGAGCGCGGTGCGCACGACGCCGGCGAACGCGGCGCCGCCGGTCGGCAGCCCCCCGCCCGCGCCCGCGCCCGGCCCCGGGTCCGCGACGTCCTGCGCGACGCGCGGCGACGGCCGGCGCGCCTGCACGCGCGCGTCGGCGCCGGGCTCGGGGCTCGCCATCGTCGGGACGATCCCCTGCTCGCGACCGGGCCGTCCGGGGATCGTCCACGCGCCCCGCGTGGGCAGCAGCGCCGCGTGCGGCGGCAGCGGCGCCTCCTCGTGCGTGGGGTCGGCGGGGTGGAGCCACGGGTAGTCGGTGGGTGCGACCCAGGGCAGCGACTGCAGCGGCAGCCGGTAGCCGAGCGCCGAGTCGCCGGGCGCGAGGTAGCAGCGGCGCGTGCGCAGCGGCCAGTCGGTGGTCTGCCACAGCTGCTGCGGCTGCGCGATCCGCGGGCCGCGGCGCGCGACCGGGTTCGGCGCGAGCGGCAGCACCCAGCCCACCGCGTTCGACAGGCCGCGCTCGAAGACGCGTGCGAGGCGCTCGCGCTCCATCGGATCGTCGAGCTTCGAGTCGAGCGGATCGACGTTGACCGGCAGCTGCAGCTCGCGGCGCGCGAAGTGGTACGGGTCCTCGTAGGCCTCGAACGCGTGGCGCGGATCGAGGCCGAGCCGCGCGGCGACCGCGGTCACCAGCGCGTGCGCGTCGTCGACGCCGGCCGGCGCCGCGGGACGCGGCAGCGCGCCGAAGACGCCGCCGCCGGCCTCGGATGCGAGGATCGACGGATCGGCGACGATCGGCTCGCCGTCCTTGCGCCAGAACCAGTTCAGCGACCAGCGCGGCAGCTGCTCGCCCGGATACCACTTGCCCTGGCCGAAGTGCGGCAGCCCGTTCGCGCCGTGCGTCGCGGCCATCCGCTCGAGCAGCTCGCCGGCGAGCCGGCGCTTGGTCGGGCCGAGCGCCTCGGTGTTCCACTGCGCGCCGTCGCGGTCGTCGATCGACACGAAGGTCGGCTCGCCGCCCTGCGTGAGGCGCACGTCGTCGGCGGCGAGGCGCGCGTCGACCGCGCGGCCGAGCGCGTCGATCGCGGCCCACTGCGCGTCGTCGTAGGGCCGGGTGACCCGCGGCGCCTCGTGGGCGCGACGCACGCTCATCGAATGCGTGAACGTGCACTCGGCCGGCTCGACCAGCCCCTCGACCGGCGCGGCCGACGAGGGCTCGGGCGAGCACGCCAGCGGGATGTGGCCCTCTCCGGCGAGCAGGCCCGACGTGGGGTCGAGGCCGACCCAGCCCGCGCCCGGCAGGTAGACCTCGCACCAGGCGTGCAGGTCGGTGAAGTCGCGGTCGGTGCCGCTCGGGCCGTCGAGCGACTTCACGTCGGGCACGAGCTGGATCAGGTAGCCCGAGACGAAACGCGCAGCCAGCCCCAGATGGCGCAGCAGCTGCACCAGCAGCCACGCCGAGTCGCGGCACGAGCCCGAGGCCTTCGTGAGCGTCTCCTCGGGCGTCTGCACGCCGTGCTCGAGCCGGATCAGGTAGCGGACCTCCTGCTGCAGCCTCCGGTTCAGCTCGACGAGGAAGTCCACCGTCGGGGTCTCGACGCGCGGGATCGCGGCGAGGCGGGCGGCGAACGCGGGGGTGGCCTCGACGCGCTCCAGGTAGGGCGCGAGCTCGCGGCGCTGCGCGTCGGTGTAGTCGAAGGGAACGGTCTCGGCCTGCGGCTCGAGGAAGAAGTCGAACGGGTTGAAGACCGCCATCTCGGCGATCAGGTCGATCTCGATCCGGAACGTCGTCGTGCGCTCGGGCACGACCAGCCGCGCGAGCCAGTTCGACTGCGGGTCCTGCTGCCAGTTGAGGAAGTGCTGCGCGGGCTCGACCCGCATCGAATACGACAGGATGCGGGTTCGGGAATGCGGCGCGGGGCGCAGGCGCACGACCTGCGGCCCCAGGGCGACCGGGCGGTCGTAGACGTAGTGGCTGACGTGGTTCAGCGCGACGTGGATCGACACGAGGCAGGGCTCCGGTGGGCCGTCCGCACGCCGGCACGATGCCGGGCCGCGATGGCCGGCCCCCTGCGACGCAATCGTCGTGCCACCTCGACGGTGCGGCGGCGGGCACCGTCGCGGGGCGGTTCCCCCACGGGGCGCACCGCCGCGGCGCGGGCGCACCGCGGCGCGGCGCGCGGGCGGGACTCAGCGCTGCGCAGCGACCGTCTCCTCGAGTCGCCGCGCGATCGCGGCCGGCTCGATCGCGGCCATGCACGGACACTCGGGGGTGCCGCGCGGACAGCGCACGCAGGCCTCGCGCGGCGCGAGGACCGCCTGCACACGCGGGCCGATCGGCCCCCAGCGCACAGTGTCCATGCCGGGCAGGTCGACGAACAGGCCGATCGTCGGTGCGCCGCGCAGCGCGGCGAGGTGCATCGGGCCGGTGCTGTTCGACAGCACCGCGTCCATCGACGGCAGCGTGCGCAGCAGGTCGGGGATGGTGAAGCCGCGGGTCGCGTCGGTGACCTGCGGCAGCGAGAACAGCCGCGGCGCCGCGGCGCGCAGCGCGTCGCCCTCGGCGGGCGTGCCGTTGATCACGAAGTTGAAGCGATCGGCCGGCAGCGCCTCGATCAGCGACAGGTAGTGCCGCAGCGGCCACTCCTTGCCATTGCCGTTCGAGCGGACCTGCAGCAGCACGTTCGCGACGCCGGGGCGCAGCGGCCAGCCGGGCGCGGCGGCGGCCCCCGGGCCCCCATCCGGCGCGAGCCCCGCGAGGGCCCACAGCGCCTCGCGCGGCATCGCCGTGTCCGCGACGAAGGGCGCGAGCAGGCCGAGGTTCAGCTGGGCCTCGTGCAGCGTCGAGCCGCGGCGACGCACGACCGGCCGCAGGTTGCACCAGACCCAGTGCCACCAGCGCCGCGCGGTCCCCACGCGCAGCGGCACGCCGGCGCGCGCGGCCGCACGCGCCAGCCCGCGCGACGGGAACGCGAAGATCACCGCGTCGGGCCGCAGCGCGCGCAGGTCGCGCTCGAACGCGGCCTCGTCGGTGACGACGATCACGTCGTCGACGAAACGCGACGCCGCCGCCACGTCGCGCGCATAGCGGCGGACCGCGAACCGCACGGTGCAGCCCGGCACCGCGCGCTTGAGCAGCCCGGCCATCGGCAGCGCGAGCGCGACGTCGCCGAGGTTGTCGTGGCGCAGGATCACGAACGAGCGGGCGTCGGCCGGCTTCACGTCGCGCCCTGCCCGCGCGCATCGAGCGAGCGGCCCGCGGCCAGCGCGAGCAGCAGGCCGAAGTGATAGCCGGTCCAGCCGACGTTGAGGAGGCAGTTCACCAGCCCCGCGGCCACGTAGACCACCACGCAGCCTCGGACCAGCCAGCGCCAGCGGTCGTCGAACCGCCCGGCGCGCCGCCAGAGCGCCACGAGCCCGCCCAGCAGCAGCACCAGACCGACCGCGCCGAGTTCGGCGCCCACGTAGAGGAACTCCTGGTGCGGATCGTGGTAGACCGGGGCCGACTCGCGACGCTTCGCGCGGTACATGTCGGCCGACATCGTCGGATACGACTCGATGCCGTGACCGAGTATCGGCGACGCGGCGATCATCCGCGCGGCGTTCGACCACATCTCGATCCGCTCGCCCGTCGCGTTGAACGCGCCACGATCGCGGTAGGCGCGGAGTTCGCCGGCGGTGTCGGCGAGGCGCTGGCTGCCGCCCAGGCCACCGATCGTCCCGGCGGCGAGCAGCGCGGCCGCCAGCGCGGCGCCGCCCACCAGCCTCCAGCCGCCGCGCGCGTGCATCAGGTAGAGCAGCACGCCGGCCGACGCGAGCCAGCCGGTGCGCCCCTGCAGCAGCCACAGCATCTGGATCGCGGTGGCGATGGCCAGCAGGGCGAGCGCGGTCCGCAACCGGGGCGACGGCGCGGCCTCGAGCAGCGCGGTGCCGGCGGCCCACAGCAGCAGCAGCGACAGGTGCACGCTCTGCCGGATCCGGTCGCTGAACACGTAGACGTCGGGGGCGATCCAGGTGCCGTCCGGCCAGAAGCGGTTGGTCTCGTGGGTGGCCTTCGCGAAGGGCAGCGGCCACGCGGCCTGGATCCAGCCCAGGACCAGCACCAGCGCGAGCGACGCGAGCAGCGCGGCGAGCACGCGATCGCGCCAGCGCGGCTCGGCGAGCGCGGCACCGAAGAGCAGCGGCATCAGCAGCACGCGGTAGCTGGAGAGCTGCGCGACCGCCGGCCCCGGCGGCGCGGACGACCACAGCATGCTCGCCGCGTAGAGCACGAAGAGCGCGATGCCGCCCGCGACCACCGGATCGCGCAGCAGCCGGCGCGGCAGGTCACGCTCGAGCACGACGCAGGCGAGGCAGGCCAGCACGCCGAGCGCGAAGAAGGCGTTGAACGGCGCCTTGCCGATCGGAATGAAGAGCGCGCAGCCGACGGCGCACAGGCCGAGCAGGTCGCGCGCGCGGCGCGCGGCCGGCGACGGCGGGGCGATGGCGAGCGCCGCGTTCACGTCGCCCCCCCCGGTCCGCGCCACGGCGAGGCGGCCTCGGCGGGCCGGCCGCCGAGCGCCCGCAGCCGCGCGTCGCGCTCGGCCTTCGGCAGCGCCACCAGCTCGCGGACCGCCGCGTAGAACCGCGGCAGATCGCCGCCCTCGCGCGCGAGGATCGCGCGGAATGCCGGCAACAGGTCGTTGTAGGCGCCGACCGCGGCGAGCTGCGGGTTCGTCGGCCCGGTCGCGAAGAACCGGTCGTAGCCGGCGAAGCCGCCCCAGGCGGCCTTCAGCGCGGCGTAGTCGGCACGCAGCGCGTCGAAGGCCCGCGCCTTGCCGGCGCGCTTGGCCGCGTCGTCGCCCGCGCCCGCGTAGACCGCGGCCAGCGCGTCCTTGGAGCGTCGCAGCAGCGCGACGAAGTCCTCCCGGCGGCGCGCGTGCTCGCGGTACGCACGCTCGACGCCGGGGTCGGCCCGCCAGGCGAGCCAGCGCTCGACGCCCGCCTCCTCGACCGCGGTCGCGAAGGACTCGTTGAACGCCGTGTCGCCCGACACGTAGAGCAGCTGGTGGGCCAGCTCGTGGAAGACCAGCCGCGCGAGCTCGGCCTCCGGATAGGCGATGAAGGTCGACAGCAGCGGGTCGTCGAACCAGCCGAGCGTGGAGTAGGCGGGCACGCCGCCGACGTGCGTCTCCAGCCCGCGCTCGCGCAGGCGCAGCGCGAAGGCCTCGGCCGCCTCGCGGTCGTAGTAGCCGCGGTAGGCGACGCAGCCGGCCACCGGGAAACACCAGCGCTCCAGGCGCAGCGACAGCTCGGGGGTGGCGAACACGTTCCAGAGGACGAACGGCCGCTCGAGCGCCGAATACATCGCGTAGCTGCCGTTGTCGGGCAACCCGAGCTCGCGGCTCGCGAACGCGCGGATCTCGCGGGCCCGCTCGAGGCGCGACCGCAGCGTCGGGTCGGTGGCGGGGTCGGCGATCACGGCATCGAGCGGCTTGGCTCGGCGGACGACGTCGAGGTGGCCGACCATCGACTGCCAGTAGTAGGCCGGCCCGTCGGTCCACGCGGCACAGCCGCCGAGCAGCACCGTCGCGAGCGCGGCGGCCGCGATCCTCGTGCCGCGCCTACGCATCCGCGGCGGCACCGGGCGCGGCGTGCGCGTCGGCCTCGACCTCGACGAGGCAGTCGTAGAAGGTCGGCCCGCGCCCGAGGTCGGTCAGCGCCTGACCGGTGACCGCGTTGACGTTGTGTCCGCCGGGGGCGAGCTTCGGCCACCAGATCCCCCAGCCGACGGCCACGCCGGGCCGCGCGCGGTCGCTGACCCGCAGCCGCGCGAGGAACGCGCCGCGGTCGTTGAAGACCCGGACGCGGGCGCCGTCGGCCAGCCCGCGCGCCGCCGCGTCGGCCGGGTGCAGGTCCACCGCGGGCCCGCCCTCGGTGCGGCGCAGGCTGTCGACGTTGACGAAGGTCGAGTTCATGAAGTGCCGCGCCGGCGGCGAGATCATCTGCAGCGGATAGCGGGCCGCGAGGGCCGGATCGGCGTCGGGCGACTCGCGCGGCGGCAGGTGGTCGCCGAGCGGGTCGAGCCCCTGCGCGGCGAGCCGCGCGGAAACGAACTCGACCTTGCCCGAGGGCGTCGGGAAGCCGCCGTCGGCGAACGCGGCCTCGGGGACCGCGAGCTTCGCGAAACCGAGTCCGGACAGCGCGGCGAGCGCCGCGCGCTTGGCGGCCACGCGGTCGTGCGGATGGGCCGCGGCCGCGGCCGCGAGCGGCGCGGGCAGCCGGGGATCGTCGACGTCGAGGGCGTCGGCGGCCAGTTCCTCGTCGGACGCCCGCAGCGCGGGATGGTCGAGCCCCATCCGTGCGGCGAGCCGGCGGAACACCTCCGAGTTCGGCAGCGCCTGCCCGAGCGGCGCGATCGCCGGCCGGTTGACCAGCCACCAGCGGTGGCCGTAGGTCTTGTGCAGGTCGAAGTGCTCGAGCTGCGAGGTGGCGGGCAGCACCCAGTCGGCGTGGTCGGCGGTGTCGGTCATGAACTGCTCGATCACCACGGTGAACAGGTCCTCGCGCGCGAAGCCGCGGCGGACCCGCGTCGAGTCGGGCGCGACCGCCACCGGGTTCGAGTTCCAGACCACCAGCGCCTCGACGGGCGGATCGGCCGCGAGCAGCGCGTCGCCGATCGTCGACATGTTGATCGTCCGCGGGTTGCGGCCGGCGAGCAGGTCGGGCCGCTGCCAGGCGGCGACGTCGAGGTTGAAGTGCCCGCTCGCCGACAGCAGCACGCCGCCGGCCGGGTGTCGCCAGGCGCCGACCAGCGCCGGCAGGCCGGCGACCAGCCGCACCGCGTTCGCGCCGCCGCGGGTGCGCTGCATCCCGTAGTTGAGCCGGATCGCGGCCGGCGCGAGCGTGCCGTAGTCGCGGGCGAGGTCGACGACCTGCGCGACCGGGATGCCGCAGGTCTCGGCCACGCGCTGCGGCGTCCACGCGTCCGCACGGGCGACCAGCGCGTCGAAGCCGACGGTGTGCGCATCGACCCAGGCGCGGTCGACGAGGCCCTGCCGGACCAGCTCACGGACCAGCCCCAGCGCGAGCGCGCCGTCGGTGCCCGGTCGCAGCGCGACGTGCACGTCGCACTTCTCGGCGGTGGCGGTCCGGTAGGGATCGATCGCGACCAGCTTCGCGCCGCCGCGCTTCGCCTGCTGCGCGAGCGCCCAGAAGTGGACCGAGGAGGTGATCGGGTTCGAGCCCCAGATCAGGATGAGCCGCGCGTCGGAGAAGCGCTCTACGTCCATGCCGACCGGCGCGCCGAGCGTGTACTGCAGCGCGGTCACGCCCGGCGACGAGCAGATGGTGCGGTCGAGCCGCGACGCGCCGAGCGCATGGAAGACGCGCTGTCCCATGCCGTCGCCCTGCACGATGCCCATGGTGCCGGCGTAGCTGTAGGGCAGGATCCGCTGCGGATCGCGTGCCGCGATCGCGGACAGGCGCGCGGCGATCGCGTCGAGGGCCTCGTCCCACGACGCCGGCTCGAATCGGCCCGAGCCCTTCGGACCGGTGCGCCGCAGCGGCACGGACAAGCGGTCGGGCGCATAGACGCGCTCGAGGTAGCGCGAGACCTTGGTGCACAGCGTCCCGGCGGTGGGCGGATGCTCGGGGTCGCCGGCGACGCGGACCGCGACGCCGTCGCGGACCGTGACGCGCAGCGCGCAGGTGTCCGGACAGTCGTGCGGACAGGCGCCGCGGACGACGCGCTCGCCCGCAGTGCCCGGGTTCTCGACGGGGTTGGCGGCCATGACCGCGATGTTAAGCTAATCGTTTTGGCGGGAGGCCCACGAACATGATGCTGGCCGAAGGCATTCTCGAGCTCCAGTCCGAGATCCAGGCGATCCGGCGCGACATCCACGCCCACCCCGAGCTCAAGTACGAGGAGCACCGCACCGCCGGCGTCGTCGCCGCGAAGCTGCGGTCCTGGGGCATCGAGGTGACCGAGGGGCTCGGCGGGACCGGCCTCGTCGGGCGGCTCAGGCGCGGCACGTCCACCCGGGCGGTGGGCCTGCGCGCCGACATGGACGCCCTGCCGCTGCAGGAGCACAACGCGTTCGACCATGCGTCGAAGCACGCCGGGAAGATGCACGCCTGCGGCCACGACGGCCACACCGCGATGCTGCTCGCCGCGGCCAAGTGGCTGGCGACGCACGGCGGCTTCGACGGCACGGTGAACTTCATCTTCCAGCCGGCCGAGGAAGGCGGCGCCGGCGCGCAGAAGATGATCGACGACGGCCTGTTCGAGCGCTTCCCCTGCGACGCCGTCTTCGGCATCCACAACTGGCCGGGCGCCCCGGTGGGCACCTTCGCGCTGACCCCGGGCCCGCTGATGGCCGGCTCGAACGAGTTCGAGATCACGCTGCGCGGCAAGGGCGCGCACGCCGCGCTGCCGCACATGGGCGTGGACCCGGTGCTGGTCGCCACCCACCTCGTGCAGGCGCTGCAGTCGATCATCACCCGCAACAAGAAGCCGATCGACGCGGCGGTGCTGTCGGTGACCGAGATCCACGCCGGCGACGCGACCAACATCGTCCCCGACAGCGCGATCATCCGCGGCACGGTGCGCACCTTCTCGATCGAGGTGCTCGACCTGATCGAGGCGCGGATGAAGGCGCTGACCGAGCAGCTGCCGCCGGCCTTCGGCGCGACCGGCGCGCTGCACTTCCACCGCAACTACCCGCCGACGATCAACCACGAGAAGGAGGCGGCGTTCGCGGCCTCGGTGATGCGCGAGGTGGTCGGCGAGGAGAACGTCGACGACGCCTGCGAGCCGGTGATGGGCTCGGAGGACTTCGCCTTCATGCTGCAGGCCAGGCCCGGCTGCTACGCGTTCATCGGCAACGGCGACGGCGCCCATCGCGACCACGGCCACGGGCTGGGCCCGTGCACGCTGCACAACCCGAGCTACGACTTCAACGACGAGCTGATCCCGCTGGGCGGCAGCTACTGGGTGAAGCTCGTGCAGCGTTTCCTGCCGGTCACCGCGTGAGGCTCCGGGTCGCGGTGCCGGCCGAGGGCCGCCGGCGATGATGCTCGCGTTCATCGTGCGCCGCCTGGTGCAGGCGGTGGTCGTGATGCTGGTCGTCGCGTTCGTGTCCTTCTCGCTGTTCCAGTTCGTCGGCGACCCGGTCGTCGCGATGCTCGGCCAGGACGCCACCCCCGAGCAGCGGGCCGACCTGCGCCGCGATCTCGGCCTCGACGACCCGATCCCGGTCCAGTTCCTGACCTTCGTCAGGAACGCGGCGCAGGGCGACTTCGGCCTGTCCTATCGGCAGGGCCGCAAGGTCAGCACGCTGATCCAGGAGCGGCTGCCGGCCACGCTCGAGCTGTCGCTCGCCGCGGCCGCGATCGCGCTCGCGGTCGGCGTGCCGATGGGGGTCTACACCGCGCTGCGGCGCAAGGGCGTGCTCGCGAACGTCTTCCTCGCGGTCTCGCTGATCGGCGTGTCGCTGCCCACCTTCCTGATCGGCATCCTGCTGATCCTGGTCTTCGCGGTGCTGCTCGGGTGGCTGCCCTCGTTCGGCCGCGGCGATACCGTGGACCTCGGCTGGTGGAGCACCGGGCTGCTGACCGCCGACGGCTGGTCGCACCTGATCCTGCCGTCGATCACGCTCGCGCTGTTCCAGATGACGCTGATCATGCGGCTGGTGCGCAGCGAGATGCTCGAGGTGCTGCGGACCGACTACATCAAGTTCGCCCGAGCCCGGGGCCTGTCCGATCGCGCGGTCTACTTCGGCCACGCGCTGAAGAACACGCTGGTGCCGGTGATCACCATCACCGGCCTGCAGCTCGGCGCGATCATCGCCTTCGCGATCATCACCGAGACGGTGTTCCAGTGGCCCGGCATGGGGCTGCTGTTCATCCAGTCGGTGCAGGTCGCCGACATCCCGATCATGGCCGCCTACCTGTGCCTGATCGCGCTGATCTTCGTCACGATCAACCTCGTGGTCGACCTGCTCTACTTCGTGGTCGATCCGCGGCTGCGCGTCGAACGCAGCGGCGCCGCCCACTGAGCCCCCGTCCGCGCCCATGTACCTCGCCGACCATCCCGCGGTCGCCGGCCTCCGGGCCTGGCAGGCCGAGCTCGCCTCGATCCGCCGCGAGATCCATCGCCAGCCCGAGCTGGGCTTCGAGGAGACGCTGACCTCGGCGCTGGTGGCCCGCGAGCTCGAGCGCTACGGCGTCGACGAGATCCACCGCGGGCTGGGCCGGACGGGCGTGGTCGGGGTGATCCGCGGCGAGCGCAGCGGGAGCGGGCGCACCGTGGGCCTGCGCGCCGACATGGACGCGCTGCCGATGCCCGAGGAGAACGACTTCGAGCACCGCTCGGCCGTGCCCGGGAAGATGCACGCCTGCGGTCATGACGGCCACACCGCGATGCTGCTGGGCGCGGCCCGCTGGCTCGCGCGCACACGCCGCTTCGACGGCACCGTCCACCTGATCTTCCAGCCCGGCGAGGAGGGCTACGCCGGTGCCCGCGCGATGATCCAGGACGGCCTCTTCGAGCGCTTCCCCTGCGACGCGGTCTACGCGATGCACAACTGGCCGGGCCTGGAGCCCGGCATGATCGCCGTCAAGCCCGGCCCGATGATGGCCGCCGCCGACCGGGTCACGATCACCGTCGAGGGCAAGGGGGGCCACGGCGCGCATGCCTACCTCGCGATCGACCCGGTGGTGGTCGCCGCGCACGTGATCACCGCCGCCCAGTCGATCGTCAGCCGCAACGTCGGTCCGCTCGACTCGGCCGTGGTCAGCCTGTGCTCGATCCAGGCCGGCCATCCGGCGGCGATGAGCGTGATCCCGCGCGAGGCCGTCATCACCGGCACCGTCCGCTCGTTCCGCGCCGCCACGCAGGACATGATCGAGCAGCGGCTGACCCAGCTGGCCGAGCAGGTCGCCGCGGGCTTCGGCGCGCGCGCCGTGGTCAGGTACGAGCGGATGTACCCGGCGACGATCAACAGCCGCGACGAGGCCGAGTTCGGCGCCAGCGTGGCCGAGGAGCTGGTCGGCGCCGAGCGCACGATCCGCGACCTCGAGCCCAGCATGGGCGCCGAGGACTTCGCCTTCATGCTGGAGAAGCGCCCGGGCGCCTATTTCCGCATCGGCCAGGGCGGCGCAGAATCCGGCTGTTTCCTGCACAACCCGAAGTACGACTTCAACGACGAGATCCTGCCGCTCGGGGCGGCGCTGTTCGTCCGGCTGGCCGAGCGCTCGCTGCCGCTCTGAGCCCGGCGGCACGTCCCACGCCCCGCGCGACGCACACAGACAGGGAGAGCCGCCTTGTTCCGACCGAACCGCTTCGCCGTCGCGCTCGCCGCCGCGCTGCTCGCGGCGAGCGTCCACGCGAAGACGCTGCGCACCGCCGACCAGGGCGACGCGGTGTCGATGGACCCGCATTCGCTGAACGAGACGACGCAGCTGGGCTTCACCGGCAACGTGTACGAGCCGCTGGTCACCCGCGACACGCAGCTGAGGCTCGCGCCCGGCCTCGCCACCTCGTGGAAGCAGACCTCGCCGACCGTCTGGCGCTTCGAGCTGCGCCGCGGCGTGAGCTTCCACGACGGCAGCCCGTTCACCGCCGACGACGTGGTCTTCTCGTTCGCCCGCGGCGCCGACCCGGGCTCCGACATGCGCGGCGTGACCGGACCGGTCAAGGAGGTCCGCAAGGTCGACGAGCACACGGTCGAGGTCGTGACGACCACGCCGCAGCCGATCCTGCCCGACGCGCTCACCAGCTTCTACATGATGAGCAAGACCTGGTGCGAGACGAACGGCGCCACGAAGCCGGTCGACAAGCGCAAGGGCCTCGAGAACGCGGCCTCCGTCCGCGCGAACGGCACCGGCCCGTTCCGGCTGCGCTCGCGCGAGCCGGGCGTGCGCACCGTGCTCGTGCGCAACCCGCAGTACTGGGGCAAGGTCGAGGGCAACGTGACCGAGGTGGTCTGGACCCCGATCGGCAACGACGCGACGCGCGTCGCCGCGCTGAAGTCGGGCGAGATCCAGCTGATGCAGCCGGTGCCGGTGCAGGACGTCGACCGGCTGAAGACCGACCCGAACATCAAGGTCATGCAGGGGCCCGAGCTGCGGACGATCTTCCTCGGGATGGACAGCAGGCGCGACGAGCTGCTCTACTCGAACGTCAAGGGCAGGAACCCGTTCAAGGACAGGCGCGTCCGCCAGGCCGTCTTCCAGGCGATCGACATCGAGGCGATCCGCACGCGGATCATGCGCGGCGCGGCGACGCCGACGAACCTGATGATCGGCCCGGGCGTCAACGGCTTCAGCGCCGAGCTGAACAGGCGCCCGCCCCACGACCCCGAGGCCTCGAGGAAGCTGCTGGCCGACGCCGGGTATCCGAACGGCTTCGAGGTCCGGATGAACTGCCCGAACGACCGCTACGTGAACGACGGCGAGATCTGCCAGGCGGTGGCCGGCATGCTCGCGCGCGTCGGCGTGAAGGTGAACCTCGAGGCCGAGACCAAGAACACCTACTTCCCGAAGATCCTGTCGCGCAACACCTCGTTCTACCTGCTCGGCTGGACGCCCACGACCTACGACGCGCACAACACGCTGTACAACATCATGGCCACGCCGCAGGGCGGCCAGGGCGTGTTCAACCTCGGCAGCTGGTCGAACCCCCGCTTCGACGAGCTGACCACCGCGGTCGGCACCGAGACCGACCAGGCCCGGCGCAACGCGATGATCGCCGAGGCGATGAAGCTCCACGCCGAGGACTTCGGCCACATCCCGCTGCACCAGCAGGCGCTGGCCTGGGCGACGCGCAGGAACGTGACCATCGTCCAGCGCGCCGACAACATCATCCTGTACCGCTACGCGACCGTCGACTGACACCGTCCCCCGATGAGCACCTCCGCCCTCGCGCGTTTCCTCGACGGAGACGTCTTCCACAGCTTCAAGTCCAGCCCGGTGGCGGTGGGGGCCGCCGCGGTCGCGGCCGTCATGGTCCTGGGCGCGGTGCTCGCGCCCTGGATCGCGCCCACCGACCCGTTCGACCTGAAGAACCTCGACCTCAACAACTCGCTGCTGCCGCCGGCGTGGTCCGAGCAGGGCCAGCGGGGCTTCCCGCTGGGCACCGACGACCAGGGGCGCGACGTGCTGTCGACGATCCTCTACGGCTCGCGGATCTCGCTGCTGGTGGGACTCGCGTCGGTGGCCTTCGCGATGGTGCTGGGCGTGGGGCTCGGGCTGCTGTCGGGCTACCTCGGCGGGCGGCTCGACGCGTTCATCATGCGCGTGGCCGACGTGCAGCTGTCGTTCCCGGCGATCCTGATCGCGCTGCTGATCAACGGCGTGGCGCGGGCCGCGCTGCCGGCCGATGCGAACATCGACGCGATGGCGCTCGCGGTGCTGATCGGCTCGATCGGACTGGCGAACTGGGTGCAGTACGCACGCACCGTCCGCGGCTCGACGATGGTCGAGAAGAACAAGGAGTACGTGCAGGCCGCGCGCGTGATCGGCGTGGGTCCGGTCACGATCATGCTGCGCCACGTGCTGCCGAACGTGCTCGGCCCGGTGCTGGTGATCGGCACCATCAACGTGGCCACCGCGATCATCACCGAGGCGACGCTGTCCTTCCTCGGCGTGGGCGTGCCGCCGACCTCGCCGTCGCTCGGCACGATGATCAACAACGGCAACAACTTCCTCTACTCGGGCGAATGGTGGCTGGTGATCTTCCCCGGCGGCGCGCTGATCCTGCTGTGCATGTCGGTGAACCTGCTCGGCGACTGGCTGCGCGACGCGCTGAACCCGAAGCTGCAGTGAGCACGACACGATGACCGCCCCCCTGCTCGAGGTCCGCAACCTGCGCGTGGAGTTCCCCACGCGGCGCGGCACGCTGGTCGCGATCGACGACGTGTCCTTCGACATCGCGCCCGGCGAGGTGCTCGGCGTGGTCGGCGAGTCCGGCGCCGGCAAGTCCATCACCGGCGCGGCGATCATCGGGCTGCTCGAGCCGCCCGGCCGCATCGCAGGCGGCGAGATCCGGCTCGCCGGCCAGCGGATCGACGACCTCGACCCCGCGCGGATGCGCCGCGTCCGGGGCAAGCAGATCGGCGCGATCTTCCAGGATCCGCTGACCTCGCTGAACCCGCTCTACACCGTGGGCCGGCAGCTGGTGGAGACGATCCGCACGCACCTGGACCTGACCGAGGCGCAGGCGCGACGCCGCGCGATCGACCTGCTGAAGGACACCGGCATCCCGGCGGCCGAGGAGCGGATCGACCACTACCCGCACCAGTTCTCCGGCGGCATGCGCCAGCGCGTGGTGATCGCGCTCGCGCTCGCGGCCGAGCCGCGGCTGATCGTGGCCGACGAGCCGACCACCGCGCTCGACGTGTCGATCCAGGCGCAGATCATCGCGCTGCTCAAGCGCCTGTGCCGCGAGCACGGCACCGCGGTCATGCTGGTCACGCACGACATGGGCGTGATCGCCGAGACCGCCGACCGCGTCGCGGTGATGTACGCCGGCCGCGTGGCCGAGATCGGCCCGGTGGCCGACGTGATCCACGCGCCGCGCCATCCCTACACCGTGGGGCTGATGGGCTCGATCCCGTCGGTGGGCGAGACCCGCGAGCGCCTCGCGCAGATCGACGGCGCGATGCCGCGGCTCAACGCGATCCCGAAGGGCTGCGCGTTCAATCCGCGCTGCCCGAAGGTCTTCGGCGTCTGCCGCGAGCGGCGGCCCGATCTGATGCCGGCCGGTTCGTCGCAGGCGGCCTGCTGGCTGCACGACGCGGGCGTGGCGAAGGAGGCGGCATGAGCGCGGTGCAGGGGTCCCGGTCCGAGGGCACGGCCGCGCAGGTCGGCGCCGGCGAGCCGCTGGTCGTCGTCGACGACATCGCGAAGGTCTTCGACGTCTCGCCACCGTGGCTGAACCGCGTGATCGAGCGCAAGCCCCGGACGCTGCTGCGCGCGGTCGACGGCGTGAGCTTCGAGATCGCGCGCGGCGAGACGCTCGCGCTGGTCGGCGAGTCGGGCTGCGGCAAGTCGACCGTCGCCCGGATGCTGGTCGGGCTCTACGCGACCTCGCGCGGCTCGATCCGTTTCGAGGGCGCCGACATCGCGACGATGGGCACGGCGGCCGGGCGCTCGATGCGCTCGAAGCTGCAGATGATCTTCCAGGATCCGTACGCGAGCCTGAACCCGCGCTGGAAGGTCGCCGACATCATCGCCGAGCCGATCCGCGTGCACCGGCTGATCTCGGGCGAGGACGCGATCCGTGCGCGGGTCGGCGACCTGCTGCGGCACGTGGGCCTCGCCCCCGCCGACGCCGAGAAGTATCCGCACCAGTTCTCCGGCGGCCAGCGCCAGCGGCTGTCGATCGCACGGGCGCTGGCCTCGCAGCCGCAGTTCCTCGTCTGCGACGAACCGACCTCGGCGCTCGACGTGTCGGTGCAGGCGCAGGTGCTGAACCTGATGCGCGAGATCCAGCGCGAGGACGGGCTGACCTACCTGTTCATCTCGCACAACCTCGCGGTGGTCCACCACGTCAGCGACCGGGTGGGCGTGATGTACCTCGGCCGCATCGTCGAGCTCGCGCCCAAGCGGACGCTGTTCGCGACGCCGCGCCATCCGTACACGCGGATGCTGCTCGACGCGATCCCGGACATGGCGATGACCGGCAAGTCGCGCACGCCGGTGGCCGGCGAGGTGCCCAACCCGCTGAACCCGCCGACGGGCTGCACGTTCCACCCGCGCTGCCCGCTGGCGAACGCGCGCTGCAAGGCCGAGCGGCCGCTGCTGCGGCGCCTCGACGACGGGGCGCAGGTGGCCTGCCACGCGGTCGAGGAAGGACGGGGCTGAGGCCATGCGCCGCCTGCTGCTCGCGCTCGCCGTCGGACCGCTGCTGGCACTCGCCGGCTGCCAGACCGACCTCGCGCTGGTCGACCTGAAGGAGCGCTGGGCGGGTCCGAGCTCGCGCTTCCTGCCGATGGACGGGATCGAGGTGCACTGGCGCGACGAGGGGCCGGGCGCGTCGCCATCGCCCGCCCCCGCCCCGTCGGTCCCCGCGGGGCCACGCGCCGCCGGCGAGCCGCCCGCCATCCTGCTGCTGCACGGCACCGCGTCCTCGCTGCACACCTGGGACGGCTGGGCGCGGGTGATGAGCCCGTCGATGCGCGTCGTGCGGCTCGACCTGCCGGGCTTCGGCCTGACCGGCCCGCATCCGTCGGGCGACTATTCGGGCGCGGCCACCACCGACTTCCTGGAGCGCTTCGCCGACGCCGCGGGGCTGAAGCGCTTCGCGATCGCGGGCAACAGCCTCGGCGGCTACTACGCGTGGCGCTTCGCGCTGCGCCATCCGGAGCGCGTCTCGGCGCTGATCCTCGTCGATGCGGTCGGCTACCCGATCGAGCCCGGAGCCGGCGAGTCGGTCGCGATGCAGCTCGCGCGGATGCCGGTGGTGAGCGAGCTGATGCGCTTCGCACCGATCCGCGGCATCGTCGATCGCAGCCTGCGCGACGTCTACGCCGACGGCTCGAAGGTCACGCCCGAGCTGGTCGACCGCTACGAGCAGCTGATGCTGCGGCCGGGCAACCGCGCCGCGATGGGCGACCGCGCGCGCGCCGAGCGGCGGCCGGTCGGCTGGCAGCGCCTGCCCGAGCTGCGCGTGCCCACGCTGATCCAGTGGGGCGCATCGGATGCCTGGGTGCCGGTCTCGCACGCCGAGCGGTTCCGGCGGGACATCCCCGGCAGCCGTCTCGTCGTCTATCCTGGGCTCGGCCACCTGCCGATGGAGGAGGACCCGGAGCGCACCGCGCGCGACGCGCTGACCTTCCTGCGCGGCGGCGCGGTCCCCGATCAGAAGTAGGTCCGGATCGCGCGGGTCACGCGGAAGTCGTCGTCGACCGCCCAGACCAGTCGCCACTTGTCGAAGGTGGTGCAGGGATGCGAGACACCGAAGGCGATCCAGTCGCCGACGGCGAGGGCATCGGCCGGATCGATCCGCAGGTAGCCGTGCTGGTCGTTGTGGCCGAACACCCGCCAGTGCGCGGGCGCCTCGGTCGGCCGCGCGTCGCGGCCCGGGCGGAACACCCGCTTGGGCCAGGGCAGGTCGGCATCGGTGCCGACGTCGCGACGGCCGAGCGTGACGATCGCACGGTCGGGCTCGGGCCGCGACTGCACGGCCGCCCAGACCTCGAGCGCGCCGCGCGGCGGCTCGCCGGCGAAGGCGGGATCGAGCGCGCGCGCGGCGATCGCGGCGGCGTGGCGCCGGTACATGCCGTCATCGTGGCTGAGGTAGCAGCCGCTGCGCAGCACGACCCGCGCGGGCCGTGCGAGCCCGCCGCGCGCGGCGAGGCCCCGCACGACGAGGTCGTAGGCGGCCGAGCCGCCGGCCGACAGCAGCACCTCGTCGAGCGCGGGCTCGAGCAGGCCCTCCCGCTCGAAGGCCTGCGCGAGGCCGACGAGGCCGTGCATCCAGCCCTCGACGAAGGCCGCGTCCTTCGCGGCATCGCCCGAGACGTTCAGGCCCTCGAAGGCCTCGACGCCGGCCAGCCGCAGCGCTGGCCGCGCGGCGACCGCGCGGCCGAGCTCGAGCGCGTCCTCGGGGCGGCGGCAGCCGGTGCGCCCGCCCGCCGTGCCCAGCTCGACCAGCACGTCGATGCGCGGCGCCCCGCCGCGCGCGAGGCCCTCGGCGAGGATCGCGAGCTGGGCCGGCGAATCGGTGAGGGTGAGGAAGCGGACCGCCGGGTGCGCGGCCGCGAGCGCGCCCCAGCGCGCCGCGTCGCCGACCGTGGCCAGCTGGTTCGCCATCAGCACGCGCGGCGCGCCGGCCTCGACCGCGAGCCGCGCCTGATGGACGTTGGCGACGGTGATGCCCCAGGCGCCGTCGCGCAGCTGCTCGGCGAAGAGCTGCGGCGCGTTCGTGGTCTTGCCGTGCGGCGCCAGCGCGCTGCCCGTGGCCGCGACGAAGCGGCCGAGCCAGGCCGCGTTGTGCCGCAACGCCGACTCGGACAGCACCGCGACCGGCAGCGGCAGGTCGCCGCGCAGCAGCCGCAGGTCCTGCGAGGCGGCGTCGCGGACGCGGAACGGCGCGCGTTCGGGCGGGAAGCCCTTGAAGCTCGCATCGAGGGTCTCGTCGAGGATCGCGTCGGGGGTCGGCATGGCGGAGGGATCGTCGAGGGCGGGCGATGCGGCCGCGTCAGCCGCGCGTCGGCGGCGTGGCCCGCGTCAGCAGCGTGACGCCGGCGCGCGCCGAGGTGTCGTAGTAGGTGAAGCCGGTCCGGTTCGGACGCCGGCCGCGGCTCAGCACCGGCATCCCGAGTTCGCGCGCCGAGGCCTCGGCCGCGTCCGCATCGGGCACCTCGAAGCCGAGGTGGTAGACGCCCTCGCCGTGCCGCTCGAGGAAGGCGCGCTGCGGCGACGGCGCGTCGCCCGGCTGGCACAGCTGCAGCTGCACCGTGGGCAGCTGGCAGACCCGGTACTTCAGCGACAGGAAGCCGTCGCGGTCGGGCACCTCGAGCTCGACGTACTCCGCGAGCGGCGGATAGTCGACCCACGGGCCGATGCCGATCGACTCGTAGTACGCCTGCGCGGCGTCGATGTCGTGCACGACGATGCAGACGTGATGGAGCCTGTCGAAGAGCGGGAGCACGGCCGTCACGACTTCACCGGCACGACGTAGTTCAGCACCCGGCGGCCGCCGTCGACGTAGACGGTCTCGCCGGTCAGGTAGGACGCGTCGTCGCTCGCGAGGAACGCGACCACCGACGCGACCTCGGCAGCCTCGCCGTAGCGACCGAGCGGCGTGCGCGACAGGATCGCGTGGTGACCCGCGCTCTGCACGAAGGCACCGGCCACCATGTCGGTCATGATCGTGCCCGGCCCCACGCCGCAGACGCGGATGCCGTGCGGCGCGAAGGCCACCGCGGCGGTCGAGGTCACCTGGTTCATGCCGCCCTTGGAGATCGCATAGGGCGCGACCGTGGGGTTGGCGAGACCGGAGTTGATCGACGACATGTTGACGATCACGCCGCCGCGGCCCTGCGCGATCATCCGCCGCGCGGCGGCCTGCGTGCCGTAGAACGCGCCCTTCAGGTTCACCGCGAGCACGCGCTCGAGCAGCTCGGGCGTGACCTCGAGGAAATCGACGACCGGGGCGATGCCGGCATTGTTGACCATCACGTCGATCGAACCGAAGCGTTCGACGGCCGCGTCGACGAGCGCGATCACCTCGGGCTGGACCGCGACGTCGCACCTCACCGCGTGGACGGTATCGGGGGTGCCGATCTCGGCGGCGGTGGCATGCAGGCGCTCGACGTCGACGTCGGACAGCACCACCTTCGCGCCCTCGGCCAGCAGGCGCTCCGCGGTCGCGCGGCCGATGCCGCGGGCCGCGCCGGTGACGACGGCGACTCTTCCTTCGAGCTTCATCCGGACCCCCTCCTCGTGCCTGTTCGGTTCGTCGGGCGCGGCCGGCGCGCGCGCCCACCGCGCATGATGCCGTCCCGCGCGCCATGCGTCGCGCTCGCGGACCACGGGGCGGTCCGTGGCGGACCGACTAGAATCGCCGCCATCGAAGGAGGAGACCCCGATGACCCGCCCCGCTCCCGACCGCGGCCGCCTGCTCGCGCCGCTCGTGCCCGTCGCCCTCGCCTCGGCCGCCGCCGCGCCCGGACGCGCCCGCGCGCAGGAGGCCTGGCCCACGAAACCGGTGACGATCATCGTGCCGCAGGCGGCCGGCGGCGCCAACGACACCGTGGCCCGCGCGTTCGGTGCGCGACTGTCGCAGGCGATCGGCCAGCCCGTGGTGATCGAGAACCGCACCGGCGCCGGCGGCAACGTCGGCACCGTCGCCGTCGCACGCGCGCCGAAGGACGGCCACACGCTGATGCTCACCGCGCAGAGCGCGCAGACGATCAACCCCTGGCTCTACCGCAATGCCGGCTTCGACCCGATCAAGGACTTCGAGCCGGTGATGTCGGTGGCCACCGCGCCCTACCTGCTCGTCGCGAACCCGTCGTTCGGCCCCGCGACGCTCAAGGAGCTGATCGCGTACGCGAAGCAGCGCCCCGGCCGCGTCGACTACGCCTCGGCCGGCAACGGCACGCTGAACCACCTGCTCGGCGTGATGCTGAACCAGCAGGCCGGCATCCACCTCGTGCACATCCCCTACCGCGGCGCGGCCGCGGCCGCGACCGACGTCGTGGGCGGCCAGGTGCCGATCACCTTCGGCAGCTTCCCGGGCGTGATCCCGTTCGTGAAGGCGAACCAGCTGAAGGTGATCGGCGTCGCCACCGAGAAGCGCACCAGGCTCGCGCCCGAGCTGCCCACGCTCGCCGAATCGCTGCCCGGCTACCACGCGAACTCGTGGTACGGCCTGTTCGCGCCGGCGGGCACGCCGAAGGCGGTCGTCGACCGGATCGCGGCCGAGGGCAACAAGGTGATGGCCGATGCGGCGCTCGTCGAGCGGCTCGCCGGACAGGGCGCGGAGCCCGCGCCCTCCACGCCAGAGCAGCTCGCGAAGCTGCTGCGCGACGACCTCAAGCTCTGGCAGGGGATCGTGAAGGCGTCGGGGGCGACCGTGGACTGACGGTCGCCGGCGGGTCGTCACGATCGTGACGACCCGGCCCGGACGGACCGCCCGGCCGCGGCCGGGCCGGTGCCCGTGACGATCGGCTGCCGCCGCTCAGTCCGGCACCGTCAGCGCCAGGCTCTCCTTGATCTCCTCCATCACCACGTAGCTCTTGCTCTCGCGCGCGCCCGGCAGGCCGAGCAGCATGTCGCCGAGCAGCTTGCGGTACGCGTTCATCTCGGGGATCCGCGCCTTGATCAGGTAGTCGAAGTCGCCGGACACGAGGTGGCACTCGAGCACGTTCGGCAGCTTCAGCACCTCGCGCTTGAACTCCTCGAAGATCCGCCCGGACTTCGCCGACAGCCGGATCTCGACGAACACCAGCAGCGACTGGCCGAGCGCGTGCGGCGACAGCCGCGCGTGATAGCCGGTGATGAAGCCGTCGCGCTCCAGTCGTTTCACGCGCTCGCTGCACGGCGTGGCCGACAGGCCGACGCGCTCGGCGAGCTCGGTGATCGAGATCCGGCCGTCGTCCTGCAGGGTGCTCAGGATCCTGCGGTCGATCCTGTCGGGCGGGCGCGCTGCGCCCTCGGGGCGGGGTTTCATCGATGATTCCCTGCGTATCGACTGTTCGATGGGTGTTTTCGCTGCATAGGCTCGTAAACTTGGTTACAAACGCTGCGTCAACGGCACTAGATTGGAGGATATCGCTTCGGAGATCTCCATGCGCATCCTCGTTCTCGGCAGCGGCGTGATCGGCGTGACCAGCGCCTGGTACCTGGCCCGCCAGGGCCACGAGGTCGTCGTGGTCGACCGGCAGCCGGGGCCGGCCCTCGAGACCAGCTTCGCGAACGCCGGCCAGGTCTCGCCCGGCTACTCGACGCCCTGGGCGGCGCCCGGCATCCCGCTGAAGGCGATGAAGTGGCTGTTCCAGCGGCACGCGCCGCTCGCCATCCGGCCGGACGGCACGCTGTTCCAGCTGCGCTGGCTGGCGCAGATGCTCGCGAACTGCACCGAGGATCGCTACGCGGTGAACAAGGAGCGGATGCTGCGGGTGGCCGAGTACAGCCGCGACTGCCTGAAGGCGCTGCGCGCCGAGACCGGCATCGCCTACGAGGGCCGACAGCAGGGCACGCTGCAGGTCTTCCGCACCCGGGCGCAGCTCGACGCGGTCGACAAGGACGTGCGCGTGCTGCGCGAACAGGGCGTGCCCTTCGAACTGCTCGACCGCGACGGCATCGCCCGTGCGGAGCCGGCGCTGGCGGCGGTCAAGGACACGCTGGTCGGCGGCCTGCGGCTGCCGGGCGACGAGACCGGCGACTGCCAGCTGTTCACCACGCGCCTGGCGGCGCTCGCCGCCGCGCAGGGCGTGCGCTTCATGAACGGGACCGCGATCGACCGCATCGAGACCCGCGGCGACGCGGTCGCCGCGGTCTGGGTGCGCTCGCCGCACGGCCGCGAGCGGCTCGTCGCCGATCAGGTGCTGCTCGCGCTGGGCAGCTGGTCGCGCGAGCTCCTCGGACCGCTCGGCCTGGACCTGCCGGTCTATCCGCTGAAGGGCTACTCGCTGACGGTACCGATCGTCGATCCGTCGGCCGCGCCGGTCTCCACCGTGATGGACGAGACCTACAAGGTCGCGGTCACGCGCTTCGACGACCGGATCCGCGTGGGCGGCATGGCCGAGGTCGCGGGCTTCGACCTGCGGCTGAACCCGCGCCGCCGCGAGACGCTCGAGAAGGTGGTGACCGGTCTCTTCCCGCGCGGCGGCGACGTCGCCGCGGCGAGCTTCTGGACCGGGCTGCGGCCGATGACGCCCGACGGCACGCCGGTGATCGGTGCGACCCGCTACGGCAACCTCTGGCTGAACACCGGGCACGGCACGCTCGGATGGACGATGGCCTGCGGCTCGGGCAAGCTGGTCGCGGACCTGATCTCGCGCCGCCGGCCCGAGATCAGCGCCGAGGGCCTGGGGCTAGACCGGTATGCGCGCGACCCGCGGGCCCGCCGGCCGACCGGTCCGCGCGCGCCGCAGCCGGCCCACTGACCCTACCCGCCGCCGCGCGCGGTGCCGGCGCGGCGGGCCCGAGCCGATGGCCCCGATCCCGCCCCGCGACGCGCCGTTCTGGAGCCTCGACGAGGCCGCCCTGCTCGAGCGGCTCGGGACCGCGCGCGAGGGCCTCCCGGAAGACGAGGCCGCGCGGCGGCTGGCGGCACACGGCCCGAACCGCGTCGACGACGCGCCCGCCCTCGGCGAGCTTCGGCTGCTGCTGAGGCAGTTCGACAGCCCGCTGGTGCTGATCCTGCTCTTCGGCGCGGCGATCTCGGCCGGCCTGCGCGAGTGGGTCGACGCGGCGATCATCGTCGCGATCGTGCTCGGCAGCGGCCTGCTGGGCTTCGTCCAGGAACGGCGCGCGGCCGGCGCGGTCGAGGCGCTGCGGCGCCGGCTCGCGCCGGCGGCCCGCGTGCGCCGCGGCGGGCGGCTAGAGCGGCGACCGGCCGAGTCGCTCGTGCCCGGCGACGTGATCGAGCTGTCGGCGGGCGACCTCGTGCCTGCCGACGGCCGCGTGCTCGACGCGCTCGACTGCCTCGTCGAGGAGGCGAGCCTGACCGGCGAGTCGTTCCCGGTCGACAAGCGGCCCGGCCTCGTCGAGGCCGATGCGCCGCCGTCGGCACGCACGAATGCGGTCTTCGTCGGCACCTCGGTGCGCAGCGGCACCGCGGTCGTGCTGGTGGCCGCGACCGGACCGGCGACCGCCTACGGCGCGGTCGCCGCGCGGCTGGCCGCGCGACCGCCCGACACCGGCTTCTCGCGCGGCGTCCGCGACTTCGGCACGCTGCTGCTGAAGGTCATGGTGCTGATGACCGGATTCGTCATCGTGGTGAGCCAGGTGCTCGGCCGGCCCACGATCGAGTCGCTGCTCTTCGCGGTCGCGCTCGCGGTCGGGCTCTCGCCCGAGCTGCTGCCGGCGATCGTCAGCGTCACGCTGTCGCGCGGCGCGCGCGCGATGGCCGAGCGCGGCACGATCGTGCGCCGGCTCGAGTCGATCGAGAACCTCGGCGGCATGGACGTGCTGTGCACCGACAAGACCGGCACGCTGACCGAGGGCACGATCGTGCTCGAGGCCGCGGTCGACGTCGACGGCGCGCCGAGCGCCGAGGTGCTGCGGCTCGCATGGCTGAACGCGGCGCTGGAGGCCGGCATCGACAACCCCCTCGACGCGGCGCTGGTGCGCGCGGGCACCGCGTCGTCGCTCGGCCTCGAGGGCACGCGCAAGGTCGCCGAGATGCCCTACGACTTCGTCCGGCGGCGGCTGACCGTGGTCGTCGCCGATCCCTCCCGGCCCGGCCGGCACCGGCCGATCACCAAGGGCGCGGTCGCACAGGTCCTGGAGACCTGCACGCACGCGGGGCCCGCGGACGCCGCCGCGCCGCTCGACGCGGCGCGGCGCGCGCGGCTCGATGCCTGGTGCGCGGCCCGCGGCGCCGAGGGACTGCGCGTGCTCGCGGTGGCGACCGACGAGCGCGACGCCCGCGAGGGCTGGGGCCGCGACGACGAGGCGGGCCTGCGGCTCGCCGGTTTCCTGCTGTTCCGCGATCCGCCCCGGCCCGAGGCCGCACGCGCGATCGCCGCGCTCGCGCGGCTGGGCGTGGCGACCAAGGTCGTCAGCGGCGACAACCGCTGGGTGGCCGCACACGTCGCGCGCGAGGTCGGGATCGACGGCGACGCATCGCTCACCGGACCGGAGATCGCGGCGATGACCGACGCGGCGCTGCGCCACCAGGCGCCGCGGACCGCGCTCTTCGTCGAGGTCGATCCGCAGCAGAAGGAGCGGATCGTCCGCGCGCTGCAGCGCGCCGGCCACGTGGTGGGCTACCTCGGCGACGGCATCAACGACGCGCCGGCGCTGCACGCGGCCGACGTCGGGATCTCGGTGGACAGCGCGGTGGACGTGGCGCGCGAGAGCGCCGACGTGGTGCTGCTGCGCCGCGACCTCGAGGTGCTGCGCGACGGCGTGATCGAGGGCCGACGGACCTTCGCGAACACCATGAAGTACATCGCGATCACCACCAGCGCGAACTTCGGCAACATGCTCAGCATGGCGTTCGCGACGCCGCTGCTGCCGTTCCTGCCGCTGACGGCCACGCAGATCCTGCTGAACAACTTCCTGTCGGACCTGCCGTCGATGGCGATCGCCACCGACCGCGTCGACGACGACCGCCTCGCGCGGCCGCAGCGCTGGGACGTCGCCGAGGTCCGCCGCTTCATGCTCGCCTTCGGTCTGGTCTCGACGCTGTTCGACCTCGCGACCTTCGTGCTGCTGCGGCGCGTCTACGACGCCGACGAACGCACCTTCCAGACCGGCTGGTTCGTCGCCTCGGTGCTGACCGAGCTGGCCGTCGTCCTGGTGCTGCGGACCGCGCGGCCCGCCTGGACCTCGTCGCCGAGCGCGCTGCTCGCGGTCTCGACGGTCGCGGTGGCGGCGGTGTCGCTGGCGCTGCCCGCGTGGGGGCCATCGGCCGCGACCTTCGGCTTCGTCGCGATGCCGGCCACGCTCACGGCGGGACTGGTGGGGATCGTGCTCGCCTACATCGCCGTCACCGAGTTCGCGAAGCGCGGCTTCCACCGGCGCTGAAGCCGCGCCGGAACGGGCCCCCTCAATCGGCGGCGCGGCTCAGCAGCCGGATGTCGCCGTACCAGCCTCGCGCGATGTCCCTGGTGTTGTCGGTGTCGCTCATCACGCCGACGGCGATCAGGCGGCCCGGCTTGCGACCGAACGCGCGCTCGTAGTCCGCGAGGATGTCGCGGCGATAGCTGCGCCACTGGCCGACGTGGTCGGCGCCCTGCTCGACGACGATCTTCTGCACGCGCGCGGTGTGGGCGTTCGGCACGACCGACTCGGGCTCGCTGCGCCGGCACCAGACGTACATCAGCGTCGCGTAGGGCATGTCCTGTCCGCCGAGCAGCTTGACCCGCTCGAAGAACATCTGCTCCTTCACGGGCAGCGACGAGATGTCGCCGTCGAAGGCGAGCACCACGCGGACCGGCGAATCGTCGCCGTGGCGATCGCGGACGTCGGCGCCCTCCAGCACGCGGTCGACGCGCCAGCGCCACTCGAGGATCGGCCGATCGGCCGGATCGACGTCGACCGCGTGACGCAGCCCGGCGATCGAATGGTCGGCACTGGCCTCGACGACGCGGACGCCGTCGACCGTGACCGTGCGGAAGCGCGTCGGCTTCTTCGTCGGATGGAAGATCCAGGTCGACCAGGGACCGCGGGCGTCGAGGCCGGCGAGGCTGGAGAACGGACGCAGCGGCCCGTCGTCGGCCGATGCTGCGGCGGCCGGCACGTCGGCCGCGACGTCGGCCGAGACCGGCGCACCGGTCGACGCACAGCCGGCGAGCAGGGACGCGAGGGCGAGGGCGACGAGGGCCTTGGCGTGCATCGGGGTCTCCCGGGCCGCAGGATCCTGCGGCATCGGAGGCGGATCCTAGCAGCCGAACGGCCGGTCAGCCGTGACATCCGGCCGGCCGGCGGAACCGCGACGCGGGCGCGCGACGGACCGTGTCGCAGCGCAGAGGGGTCGGGGACGGCATCGCGCCGATCGGCGCCCCGGCGTGGAGAGCCGAGGTGGCGGGACCTGCATGGCCCGCCCGGCCTGCACGGCGGTCGCACCCTCCGGACCGGTCACCGGCCCGCCGACCGAGACTGTGACGGTTCCGAGCCCACACACGCCGGACGCCCACATTACGATTTCGTCAGCTTGGCGACGGTCCCAGGGTGGACACTGGCGGGATGCGGATTCTGCTGGTCGAGGACACGCCGCGCCTCGCCGACTACGTGGCGCGCGGGCTCAGGGAGAACGGACACGTCGTGGACACCGCGCTCGACGGGATCGACGGGCGCCACCTCGCGCTCGAGGGCCACTACGACCTCGTCCTGCTCGACGTGATGCTGCCGGGCGTCGACGGCTTCGGCGTGCTGGACGCGCTGCGCCGCACGGGCTCGCGGACGGCCGTGCTGATGCTGACCGCCCGCGACGCGGTCGAGGACCGGGTCCGCGGGCTGCGCGCCGGCGCCGACGACTATCTGGTGAAGCCCTTCGCGTTCGCCGAGCTGCTCGCTCGGATCGAGGCGCTCGGGCGGCGCGGTCGGCTCGACGCCGAGCAGGCCGAACTCGGCACGCTGCGCCTCGCCGATCTGGAGCTCGACCTGATCCGGCGGCGCGCGACGCGCGCAGCCCAGCGGCTCGACCTCACCGCCAAGGAGTTCACGCTGCTCACCCTGCTGCTGCGCCGGCGCGGCGAGGTGCTGTCGCGCACCGTGCTGGCCGAGCAGGTCTGGGACATGCGCTTCGACAGCGACACCAACGTCGTCGAGGTCGCGGTGCGGCGGCTGCGCGCGAAGCTCGACGATCCGTTCGAGCACCGGCTGCTGCACACCGTTCGCGGCATGGGCTACGTCCTCGAGGACCGCAGCGCATGAGCGGCCGCGGACCGTCGCTGAGCCTGCGCCTGTCGCTGTCGCTCGCGGTGCTCGCGTTCGTCGGGCTCGGCACGGTCTGCTCGTTCGTCTACGTCGTGACCGCCGAGGGGCTCGACGCGCGGCAGCACGCCGAGCTCGAGGAGACCGCGACGCTGGTCAGCCACCTCGTGAAGGAGGCCGAGCCGACCGATGACGCGCTGGCGCTGCGGCAGACGCTCGCCGATGTCGACAGCGGCTACGCCGGCATGGAGCTGCGGGTCGCGCCGCCCGGGGACGGCCCGCCGCTGTTCATCTCGCCGAACTGGGCCGCGGCGCGCTCGACCCACCAGCGATCGATGTGGGTGGTGGTCCCGTGGCGGCACGAGCCCGAGGGCCGGCTGGTCGTGAAGCTGCGCCTCGACACGCGCGCCGACGACGAGCTGCTCGCGACGCTGAGAGCCACCCTGCTGGCGGGCGCCCTGCTGGGCGCCGCGGCGATCGCGCTCGTGTCGCATGCGCTCGTGCGCCGCGGGCTGGCTCCGATCGGCACGCTCGCCGCGCAGCTGCGGGCGATCCGGCCGGGCGACGGAACGGTGCACGTCGACGTCGGCGCGCGGCACCGCGAACTGCGGGAGTTCGTCGAGCGCTTCAACGCGCTGCTCGCCGAGGTCGACGCGGCCTATGCGCAGCTCGCCGCGTTCAACGCCGACGTCGCGCACGAGCTGCGCACGCCGCTCGCCGAGCTGATCGCCGACAGCGAGGTCATGCTGTCCCGCACGCGCGACGCCGACGCCTGGCGCGACGCCGCCGGACGGCACCTCGAGGACCTGCGCCGGCTCGCGGCGATCGTCGCGGACATGCTGTTCCTCGCGCGCGCCGACCACAGCGCGCCGCCCCGGACGCAGTCGGTGCCGAGCCTCGCCGCGCTGGTCGACGAGGTGGCGGTGTTCCACGAGGCGGCCTGCGAGGAGCAGGACCTGTCGGTGCGCGTGATCGGCGACGCATCGGGACGCGTCGACGCGCAGCTCGTCAAGCGCGCGGTCTCGAACCTTCTGTCGAACGCGGCGCGCTTCGCACGGACGGGCAGCACGGTCGACCTGCGGATCGAACGCTCGGACGGCGCGGTGCGCGTGCTCGCCTGCAACGAGGGCCCCGACATCGCGCAGGAGGACCTGCCCCACCTGTTCGAACGATTCCGGCGCGCCGCACCCGGACGCGCCGACGGTGCCGCGCACCACGGGCTCGGGCTGGCGATCGTCGCGGCGATCGCGCGGATGCACGGCGGCCGCCCGCTCGCGCGCTCGGCACACGGCCGCACCGAGATCGGCCTCGAGCTGCACGACCGGCCGACGACCGAGCAGCCCGCGGAACACCGGCCGACCGACGCCTCGCCGCAGGCGGACGCGGGCCCGGACGATCGCATCCCGAGCGCGTCGCGGGCGGCCTGAGTCGCGCGCAGCGCCCGTCGACGCGGGCCGTTCGGCGCGATCCGCGCCGCCCCCGTCAGCCTGCCCTCGCCCGCTCCGCCGCGAACGCGACGAACCAGTCGATCGACTGCGGATTCGACATCGCCGACCGGTTGCAGGCCTTCTCCGGGGGCTGGCCGAGCAGGATCTTCTTCACCGGCACCTCGAGCTTCTTGCCCGAGATGGTCCGCGGCACCTCGGGGATCGCGAACACGTCGTTCGGCACGTGGCGTGCCGAGAGCCCCGTGCGGATGGCGTCCAGCAGCCGCTTCTTCAGGTCCTCGGTGAGCGCGTGCGGCGCCTTCGGCACGACGAAGAGCGCCATGAACGACTCGCGCCCGAGGTACTCGAGGTCGATGACCAGCGAGTCCGCGACCTCGTCGAAGCCCTCGACGACGCGGTAGAGCTCGCTCGTGCCCATCCGGATGCCGTGCCGGTTGATGGTCGAGTCGGAGCGGCCGTAGATGATCCCGGTCGTGGTCTCGGGGCGCTCGATCAGCTTCAGCCAGTCGCCGTGTCGCCAGACGCCGGGATAGACGTCGAAGTAGCTGTCGAAGTAGCGCCTGCCGCCCTCGTCGCCCCAGAAGTAGAGCGGCATCGACGGCATCGGCTTCGCGCAGACCAGCTCGCCGACCTCGCCGTGGACGGCCCGGCCGGCGTCGTCGTACGCATAGACCGCGGCACCGAGGCCGCGTGCCTGCATCTCGCCCGCGTAGATGGGAGCGGTCGGGCAGGTGCCGAGGAACGCGGTGTTCGGATCGGTGCCGCCGCTGATCGACGCGAGCAGCACATCAGGGTGCACGCTGCCGTAGATCCAGCGGTAGCCGTCCTCGGTCAGCGGCGAGCCCGTGCAGCCGACGGTACGCAGCGACGACAGGTCGAAGCGCTCGCGCGGCACCATCCCGTTCTTCACGTTGAGCTGCACGAACGCGGGCGACAGCCCGAAGTAGGTCGCGCGCTCGCGCTCGGCGAAGCGCCACAGCGTGCCGAGGTCCGGGAAGCCGGGGTTGCCGTCGTAGAGCAGCACGGTGCTGCCCGGGATCAGCGCCGACACCGTCATGTTCCACATGATCCAGTTGGTCGACGTGAACCAGAAGAACCGGTCCTCGGGCCCCAGGTCGCTGTGGAGCAGCATCGCCTTCAGGTACTCGAGCGTGGTGCCGCCATGGCCGTGGACGATCGGCTTGGGCATGCCCGTGGTGCCCGACGAGTAGACGATCCACAGCGGGTGGTCGAAGGGTACGGGCACCGGCTCGAAGGGTGCGGGCTGCGCGAGCGCATCGGCCCAGCGGACCACCGGCACGCGACGCGCGGGCGCGCCGTCGACGGCCGGCAGGTCGATCGCGTCGCCGAGCGTGGCGTCGGGATCGAGGTACGGCACGAGGATCACCGCCTTCACCGACGGCAGCCGGGCGACCAGCTCGCGGACCGTCTCGCGCCGGTCGAAGTCCTTGCCGCCGTAGCGGTAGCCGTCGACCGCGAACAGCAGGACCGGCTCGATCTGGCGGAAGCGGTCGAGCACGCCCGCCGCGCCCATGTCCGGCGCGCAGCTCGACCAGACCGCGCCGCGCGAGGCGGTGGCGAGCACCGCGGTCATCGCCTCGGGGATGTTCGGCATGTACGAGACCGCGCGGTCGCCGAGCTCGACGCCGAGCCGGCCCATCGTCGCGGCGAGCGATCCGGCCTGCGCACGCAGCGCGCCCCACGAGACCTCGCGCCGCGCGACGATCTCGGACGAGAACACGATCGCCGGGCGGTCGACCCAGTCCTGCTCGGCGGCACGCCAGAGCATCTGGTCGGCATAGTTGACGGTCGCGCCCTCGAACCAGGTCGCGCCGGGCATCGTCCGCTTGCCGAGCACGGTCGTCCACGGCGAGAACGAGCGCATCGCGCAGAAGGTCCAGACCGCGGTCCAGAAGCCCTCGAGGTCGTCGACCGACCACTGCCACAGCGACTCGTAGTCGGTGAAGTCGAGGCCGCGCTCGCGGCGGAGGAAGTCGGTGAAGCGCGTGAGCATCGCGCGCTCGATCCGCTCGGGCGACGGCCGCCAGATCGGCTCGGGGGTGGGCTCGGTCATCGGGATCTCCTGGGGTCCGCGGCGAAGAACGCGCGGGCCACGTCGGCCTCGAGCGCCATGCCGGCCGCGTGCGCACGGCGCACCACCGTCCAGCAGTGGCGGTACGACGCGCGGTCGTGCAGCTCGCCGTGGAAGTCGATCGGGCCCCAGTCCTTCGCCTGCGCGGCGAGCAGGATGCGGCCCGCGCGCTCGACCTCGGCGTGGGTCGGGCTCATCGCCGAGACGATCGGCTCGATCTGCGACGGATGGATGCTCCACATCCGCAGGAAGCCGAACCGCTCTCGCGCGATCCGCGCGTCGCTGCGGACCGCCTCGGGATCGCGCAGCGCGAGCGACACGTTGTGCGCGGGCACGACGGCGTTGGCGAGCGCGGCGGCCACCAGCTCGGTCTTCGCGCGGACCAGCAGCGGATGCTCGAACTGCGCGGGCGAGCGCATCGCGTCGAAGCCGAGCGCGCCGTGGTGCGCGCTGACGAAGTCCATCACGCCGAAGTCGAGCGTCTCGACCTGCGGCAGCGCGGCGATCGCGCGGGCCTGCCCGAGTGCGCCATGGGTCTCGACGAGCACGTGCACGGGCGGCGCCGCGCAGCCGGCGAGCGCCGCGCGACGCTCGATGAAGTCGACCATCCGCGCGACGTCGGCGACGCCCTCGGGCTTGGGCAGCGTGAGGTAGGCGATCCGCGGGCCCGCGCCGGCGAGCAGGATCCCGACGTCGTCGCGCCAGTGCGGATGGGTGACGTCGTGCACGCGCACGCCGATCCGGCCGGCGGGCGCGTCGCCGGCGGCGAGCACGCGCGCGACCATCGCCGCGTGCTCGCGCTCGGCGCCGACGGCGGCGCCATCCTCGCAGTCGCAGGTGAGGTCGAACGCGCCGTGCAGATCGCGCTGCAGCGCGATCGCCTTGACGATCATCTTCTCGTTGCCCGCGATGTGCTCGCAGGGGGCGATCACCGGCAGCGTGCGACCGGGATCGTGCAGCGCGTCGCGCGGGTGGACGGGGGCGGAGGCGGTCATCGGTGCGGGCACGGGACGCGGACGGGTCGTCGACGGGACGCGGCCGAAGGTAACACGCGCCCCGCGGACCTCCGGCGGCCGGGGCCGCGGTCCCGGCACGCGCTCAGCGGCGTGGCGCGACCGTCGACGCGTCGGCGCCCCGGCCGCCGGTCTCGAAGGCGAGCCGCTGCCACTGCGCGAGCGAGCGCTCGATCGCCTCGGCGGTCTTGGCGACACCGACCTCCGGCGGCGGCACCTCGACGTCGTACCCGACCGAATTGAAGATCCGGCCCCAGGCCGACTGCGCGTTCGCGTAGGCGATGTGGCGCTGGTACTCCGACAGCAGCGCACGGGCCTCGTTGCGGACCAGATCGAGCTCGGTCTCGATCCGCGCGGCCGAGGCGGCGCGCGAATAGCCGAGCAGGCGCTGATCGACCGCGGCGCTCGTCACCACCTGATCGTGCTCGGCGACCGCGAGCCCGTAGCGCAGCGCGGCCACGCGGACCTGCGTCAGCACCGCCATCGCCTGCGCCATCCGGCGCGCGTCGTCGACCTGGCGCTGTGCCTCGCCGGCCCGCGACACCGCAGGGATCGAGGCGAGCCGGAACAGGTTCACCGACAGCCGCACGCCGCCGTCGACCCAGGTGTTGTCGAACAGGAAGCGGTTCGAGTCGTAGCGGCCCGAGAGGTCCACGCCGAGGTTCGGCAGCGTCGCGGCGATCGCCCGGCGGACCTCGTTCGCGGTGATCCGCGTCCGGTAGAACTCCTCCTGCAGCTCGGGGCGATGCTCGAGCGCCACCGCCTCGAGCTCGCCGATCTGCGCGGGCGGCGGCGGCAGCGGCGCGTCGGGGCCGTCGGCGAGCGCGAAGCTCGCGCCCGGCGGCAGCGCCATCAGGCCGGCCAGCTCGGCCTTCGCGAGCTCGAGTTCCTGGCGGCGGTACTGCAGCAGCAGGATCGCGTCGAACAGTCGGCGCTGCGTGTCGAGCGCCTGCGGCGCCGGGATCACGCCGCGGCGCTCGACCTCGCGTGCGCGCTCGAGCGCGGCGTTGCTGCGGGCGATCAGCGCGTCGATGCGGCCGGTCAGCCGCTGCGCGCCCAGGGCCCGCCAGTACGCGTTGCGCACGTCGGCGACGAGGTTCTGAACCACCTTGCGGCGACGCTCCTCGGCGACCAGGACCTGGTCGGCGAGCTGGCGCGAGCGGAAGTACGACACGCCGAAATCGAGCACATTCCAGGAGAACTCGGCGCTGGCGAGTCGCCGCGTGCGCTCCGACGAGGTCTGGTGCAGCGTGCTCTCGACGCCGGTCTCGACGGACTGCGTGCGCGAGCCGTCGCCGCCGCTGCGGGTGGTCCAGCCGGCGTTCGCCAGCATCCGCGGCATCTGGTCGAAGCGCGAGACGTCGAGCTGCCCCGTGGCGAGCGCGCCCTCCATCGCCCTCTGGCGCAGATCGAAGTTGTAGACCAGCGCGCGGGCCGCGGCCTCCGGGTAGGTCACGAGGCCCCGGACCGGCTCCTGCCGGGAGAACATGGTGTCGAGGTCGGCGGCAGTGCGCTCGGCGCGCTCGGGGCGGGTCGCGGGCGTCGGGACGACGGTGCAGCCTGCGAAGGTCGAGGCGGCGACCGACGCTGCCCCGAGCACGAGGGTACGGCGGGCGGGCCTCATCGGGCGGCGGGGCGCGGTCGGGCCGCGGAGGAGCAGGGCATCGGCCTGGTCACGGGCGCGACCGCGGAACGGCCGACGCTGTGTCGTGGAGATCCGTGATGATAAGGCCTAGCCGACCCCTCCGTGTCGGACGCGCACCGTTCCGAGGGGGGCCTCGGCGTCGCGGAGCGCGGTCGGCGCGACCGGCGGCCGGCGCGCCGGTGGTCGCCGCGCATCGGATGTCCGCACACACCGGCGGCGGCGAGGCTTCGCGGTACCATGCCCGCGCCCGGCGGGGCCGCAGGCCACCGCCACGAACCCAACCGATCGCGTCCATCGTGTCGAACGACCTGCCTCGCGCCGTCCGCCCGGCCGCGCCCGTCCCGCGTCGCCCGTCCCCGGCCGGCCGCGCCCGGCCCGCCTTCGCCCTCCTCGCCGCGGCCGTCCTCGCGGCGACCGCTCCCGCGCGGGCGGACTGGCTCGTCGACGGCGACCAGTTCCGCGTGTCCTACGGACCGTCCGCCTACCACTTCAGCGGGTCCGACGGGCACGTCCGCTTCAACCACCTGCTGTCGGGCGAGCTGCTGAGCCGTCGGTGGACCGTCTGGGGCGCCGACCGCAGCATCGTGGGCTTCGCGGCCTTCGACAATTCGTTCGGGCAGTTCTCGCAGTACGCCTACGTCGGCCAGGAATGGGACCTCGGCCGATGGGCCGGTGGCACCTGGTACGTCAACGCCACGCTCGGCCTGCTGCACGGCTACAAGGAGCCGTACGAGGACAAGATCCCGTTCAACCAGTACGGCATCGCGCCGGTGATCATCCCGAACCTCGGCTGGCGCTACGGCCGCTTCGCGATCGTGGCCTCGGTGCTCGGCGCCAACGGCTTCCTGTTCGCCGCGAGCTGGAACTTCGACCTCAGGCCCTGAGACCCGCCGCGCGGAACACGGCGACTCAGAACTCGATGGTGACGGTCAGGGTGCCGTCGACCTCGGACACGGTGGTCCGGCCGCCGGAGGGCATCGCGACGGCCCGCTCCGGCGGGGCCGCCGGCGCGCCCCCCCGCACGCGGTAGGCGGTGCCGCCGGCGCAGTCCACCGTGACCCAGCGCGACGGGTCGGCGGGCAGCGTGGCACGCGTCCACGACCCGGCCACGCCGATGCTGCGGCAGCTCGAGACGATCGTCGCGGTGACGGGGAACTGCGCACCCGTGCGGCCGGCCTGCATGGGACCCACCCAGGCCAGACCGAGCAGGAACGCGCAGCGGCGCAGGCGCCGCATCCGGACCTCCGGGGAATGATCCCCGGGTTATCGGCCGGTGCGAGGCGGACCTGAGCGGCGGCCGCGCCCTTGCTCAGAACTCCAGCGTCAGCACCAGCGTGTCGGCATAGGGTCCGGGCGGGACGTTCTGGCGCTGGAACAGGCGGCCGTGGATCGCGTGGACCCGGGTGATCGGCCGGGGCGGCAGCAGGAAGGCGTCGCCGACCGCCTGGCTGCCGCCGTTGCCGTCGCCCCAGACCAGGCTGCGCGCCGGATTCACGTAGAGGTTGTAGTCGAGGCTCCAGGCCCCGTTGCCGCGCATCCGCCGCGCGGTATAGCTGCCACTGCCGCCGGTACCGAGCCGCAGCGTGTAGGCGACCAGCGCCCCCGGCGTTCCGTTGCAGTTGACGACGACCGTGGCCATCGAGTCGAGCGGGATCGGCGAGAACGGGTCGTAGCCCCCGAAGGACAGTCCCGAGGGCTGCACCGTGCAGCCGACGGCCGCGACCGGCCCGGCAGCGAGCGCGAGCAGCGCGGCGGCCACGACGCGGGCGGCCGTCATCGCGACACGCCCCGGCAGACGATCGGTCCGAGCCTCGGCATCACGCCGGCATTCTGCCCCGGATCGACACGCAGCACGCACTGCTGCCCGTTCCAGCTCGCGGTGAGCTCGCCCGGCCCGTCGAGGCCGGTCACGTAGGCCTCGCCGCGGTACGCGACCATGAAGGTCTCGTCGACACCGGGCACGCGGACCTCGGCACCGACCGGCATCGGCTCGCCATCCTCGAGCACCAGCGTCAGCAGCGCGCCCGCGCTGCGCTTGACCGGGAAGCGCAGCAGCGCCGCGCTGCGCGCGAACGGCACGGCGACCAGTTCGGTGGCGTCGATCGTGGTGTCGATCGGCAGGTCGCCGGTCTCGATGCGCACCGGGTTCGCCAGGTAGGGGAGCAGGCGCGGCACCAGCGCCCAGCCCTCGGCGTCGGTGCGCGCGACGAGCTGGTTGTTGACCATCACGCCGACGTCGCTGAAGCCGGGCACGTGGACCACGCCGAACGCGTCGCCGAGACGCCGGCTGGGGAACATGCGGCCACCGACCAGCGCGAGCGCGCCGCTGGCGCCGGCCCGCAGCGCCTCGACGCCGGCGGCGCGGCCGATCTCGCCGCTGACCGTGCCGGCGCTGCCCTGCCAGGACGCGCCCGCCTCGAGCCGCATGCCGCTCGCGCCCTCGGCGGCGAGCACGCGCCAGCCCGCGCCGCTGCCCTGCGGCAGGTTGCGCTGGACCTGGACCTGCGTGCGCGGATCGGTCGACGGGCCGGAGACGCTCGCCGATGCCGAGGTCGAGCCGTCGAGCGCGGTGACCAGCGACAGCGTGACGGCATGGCCGGGCTCGGGTGAGGTCGACCGGTAGCCGGTCAGCACCAGTGCCGCGGCGCGTCCGAGGTTCAGGCTCCAGCTGACCGAGGCGATCTCGGCGCCCGGCCGGTCGCGGTAGTCCTGCCGCACGTACGACATGCCGATCGAGCCGGCCGCGCCCATCGACATGCCGACGTTGCCCGACACCAGCCGCAGCGCCGAGGGCGATTCGATCGGCTGGCCGATCTGCGTGAAGGCCTCGGTGGCCCATTGGCCGCGCACGCCGAAGCTGACGCCGTTGCGCGACAGGCGCTCCCAGCCGAACGCGCCGAGCGTGCCGCCGCCGCGCGGGCCGTCGCTCGCGGCCGCGGCCGCGGTCAGCACACCGAGCCCGCGGACCGCCACGCTCGCGCCGGCGCCGGCGGTACGCGCGTCGGCGCTCGCCTCGGCCCGCAGCTCGGTCGTCAGCGTGTCGGTCAGGCCCTGGCGTCGCTGCCAGGCACCGATCGCGCGGCCGTAGTCGTTGCTCGCGAGCCCGTAGTTCTCGCGCACCATGCCCAGCTCGTACGACTCGTCGACCAGGCCCGCGCTCAGCAGCTGGCTGCTCGCGTAATACGGCAGCGCGACGACCTGCTCGCGACCGAGCAGGTCGCGCATCACCAGGCGGACCTCGCCCTGGCCGGTGATCACCGGCAGGTTGGTGATGCGGAACGGGCCGGGCTGCACCGACGTGGTCTGCCGCAGCAGACCGTCGATGTACAGGTCGGTGACCGTCGGCAGTGCGGCCTCGCCGCGCAGGCCTGGCATCGGGAAGGTCACGTAGGTCGGGTTGGTCGCGAAGTTCGTGCCCCAGCGCACGCCGCCGTAGCGCACCGGTCGGCCCCAGTAGCCGGAGGCGCCGACGGTGTCGCCGAGCACCAGCGTGCGCATGCGGTCGGGCTGGTCGATCGTCCAGCTGGTGTCGAGCCTCACCTGACGCGACTGCTGGGCGTCGCCCTGCGCCTGCAGCAGGAAGCCGGCGGTGCCGATGCCGGCGGGGCCGAACAGGCCGAACTCGAGCTGCGCGCTCGTCGAATGGGTCGCGGGCACGAGCTCGGCGGCCGTGGTCCGCGAGTGGAACAGGTCATAGTTGAGGAACAGGCCCGGCGCCGGCGGCACGGCGCGCGCGACCGGCATCGCCATCGCCTGCACCTCGGTCGTGGTGAAGGCCGTCGGCGGCGCATCCAGGACCAGTGCCTGCGCGACGGGGTCGACGCGGATGGTCAGCCCGTCGATCGTCTCCAGCGGCAGGTGGGGCTCGCCCAGCACCGACTGCGGCTCGAGTCCTGCAGGCAGCCGGAAGCGCCACGCGATCAGGTCGTCCCGCCGCGCCAGCAGCCGGTCGCCTGGCAGGCGCACGAGCCGTGCGGCACCGATCAGCTCGCCGTTGACGGTCACCTCGTAGAGGACCACCGCCAGCCCGTCGGCGGGCCGGTCGGGGGACGGCGAACCCGCCGACGGAGGGAACGTGGCGGCGGGGATCGGGATCGGCGTGCCCGCGGCGGGGACCGGCGCCTGCTGCGCGGACGGTTCGGCCGCGCCGGCGCAGGGTGCCGCGAACGCGGCGACCGCGGCCGCGACGACGATCGTGTGTCGAAGGAGTCGGTCGGACCTCATGGCGCGACCGCTTGCCGACCGGCCCGCACCGGCCCCGCGGCCGTCACGCCGGCCCGGTCCGGGCGGCCGCGCGCGCGGCCCTCGGTCAGCGTCCGGGAATCCGCCCGGTCACGTCGCCGCCGCTGGTGCGGGCAACGACCTTCAGCGATTCGCCGCCCCAGCTGCGGAACGGCTTGATCCGCCACGACTGCGCCTGTCCCGGCAGCACGTAGGCGCGCGGCGTCAGCTCGGCCACCACGGTGCCGTCGTCGGCCGCGAGCTTCGCGTCGACCAGCTGCACGTGGGCCGTGCCCTCGTTGGCGAGCGACAGCTCGAGCGCGTCGCCGTCGGCCGGCTTCGCCGCCCAGATGAGCTTCGGCGTCGCGCGCGTCGGCCCCGGCGGCTGGACGAACACCGGCAACGCGAGCTGCAGTGCGACCGAGACCGCCTGCTGGCCCGGCTCGGGCGGCGGCGGCACTTCCTGCAGGAACAGGCGGTAGGTCAGTTCGCGCGACGGGTCCGGCGCGCGCATCAGGCCGACACGGACCGTCTGCGTGGCACCGGGCGCGATCCTGAAGATGGGCGGCGAGACGACGAGATCCTGCGTGCTGGTCAGCACGTCCTTGCCGCCGTCCTGGGTCCAGGCCGCGGTGCTCGTCTGCACGGTCACCGGCTGGTCACCCTTGTTCTCGAGGACGAGCGAGGTCGTGGTCGCCCCGGCCGGCAGCGACAGGCGGACGGGGTTGGCGCTGAACGAGCCCGCATGCGCCGCCGGCGCGAGCGCGGCGAGCGACGCGACGAGCGTGGCGGCGCGCAGCAGGCGGACGAACGGGAACACGGTGGGCTGGAGCATGGGTGGTGGTCGGTCGGGCTGGATGGGGTGGCTGGGGGGCGGCCGCCGGCCAGTGGGCCGGGCAGCCGGCACCGCGTCCGTCAGAACGTGACGGTGACGGTGATCAGGTCGTTGTACGTGCCGACCGCGGGCGTCTGGCCCTGCGGAATGCGGCCGAAGACGGTGACGGCCTGCGCGGTACCGGTACCGGTCAGGTTGTTCAGCGACGAGCCACCCGTGCCGTCGCCCCAGACCGTGGTGCGGCCGGCGTCGGTGTACATCGTGTAGTTCACGGTGTTCGTGCCGCTGGTCATCCGGCGCGCCGCGAACGAGGCGCTCGGGCCGTTGCCGGCGCTCAGGCCGATGCTGAACGGCACCGCGTTCGAGCAGGTCGCGGTGATCGTGCTGGTCGCGTCGACGTTGGTGTTGACGGGCGTCGGGATGGTCGCGCCGAAGTTCAGCGCGCCGGCGGCGACGGTGCAGGTGGCCACGACGGTGCCGGTCACCGTGAAGGTCGTGGTGGTGGTGGCCGCCATCAGCGGCGCCGAACCGGCCAGCAGGGCCGCGGCAGCGAGAAGGCGCAACGCGCGCGAATCGGTCTTCATGGACGTGCTCCGTGGAGGGGAGGGGACGACTGTGCCGCCGACCCTTTCGCGATTTGCACCGTGTCTTCGGCGCAATTCATCGGATCGGCGACGGATGCAGAGCGTAACGTTGCCGAGACGCCACGGGAGCGCCCGTGTCGGCACCGAACCGACAGACTTGAGGGGCAGGCGCCGGACGGTCGATCGGGGGGAATGAAGGGCGTCCCGCGCGGTCCGGCCGGCCGGAATGGCGGCCGCTGATCGACCGCTCCGCCGACCCTGTGGGCAACGCATGTGACCTCGACCGGAGCCGCTCGAGCGGCCCGCGGCACTCAGAACCGGACGGTGACGACGACCTGATCGGCGTAGGCGCCGGGCGGCGGGGTCTGCCCGGCGAGGATCCGGCCGTAGACCGGGATGGGCTGCGCCGCACCGGTGCCGCTCAGCGTCGCCACCGAGGTGCCCGCGCTGCCGTCGCCCCAGACCTGGGTACGCGACGCGTCGACGTACATCGCGTAGCGCAGGGTGCCGGCCGAGCCGGTCATCCGGCGGTCGAGCGGGTCGCCGGCGCTGCCGGTGCCGGCGTCGAGCGCGACGGTGAACGGCAGCGCGGTGCTGCAGGTCGCCGTCACGGTCGAGGTGGCGTCGATCGGCGACACGATCGGCGAGGGCACGGTCGTGCCGAAGCCCAGCGCAGACGCGCTCACCTCGCAGCTCGCGACGAAGGTCCCCGACACGGCGAAGGTCGTGTCGGTCTGCCCCGCCCGGACGGCGCCGGCCGATGCGACCAGCAGCGCGGCCGCGGTGCAGGCCACGGTACGGAACGGGAGGAGGAGTCGGCGGGTCGGGTTCATCGCGCGTAGGGCGCGGCGCCCGGCCACGGGCCGCCCCGGGCCCGGGTCGGGCATCGGGAGGCGAACCTCGCGTTCGGCGCTCGCGTGATCCGGACTGTCCCTCCGGCCGCGGAGGGAACTTGAGGCCGACGCGCCGATCGGGCGCTCAGGGCCGACGGGCGGCGCGATCCGGGCACGAGGACCTCGGGCGACGCCGGTCTCCGGGCGCCCGGTTCGGCCCTGCGTGCCGGCCTGCCGCACGAGCACGGTCGTCATGCCCCGCCCGTTCAGAACCCGCTCTCCCGGACCAGCACCGACGCGAGGCCCAGTCCCCAGTCGCGCAGCAGGCTGCGCGGCGCCGCGCCGATCACCGCCGTGCCGAGCGCGACCCCCGCGCCGGCCTCGGGCGGCGGCGCATCGAGCTTCACCCGGACCCGGTACAGGCCGTCCTTCGGGACGAGCTGCCCTTCGCCCTGTCGCGTCGACGACAGCCGACCGCCGTGCTCGGCTGCCAGCATCGGATGCGGCAGCGCCTGCACGCGCGAGCCGTCGATCGCGACGACCCGCCCTGCGAGCGGCGCCTCCCAGCGGCCCCGTCGATGGAATCGCGCGGACGCGCCGACCTCGATCCGATCGATCATCCGCTGGTCGACCATCGCGTCGACGATCCATGCGTCGGGCGCGTGCAGCATCGCGATCGGCTGCGTCGCGTTGACCCAGGCGCCGGTCTGGACCAGCGGGTCGCGGTCGCCGAGCATGCCGTCGAACGGTGCACGCAGCTCGAGTCGGCGCAGCTCCGCGCGCTGTGCGTGGAGCTCGGCGTGCACGCCGGCCAGCTGCTCGGCCAGGAGCGTGCGCCGCTCCGCGCCGTCGCCGCGCCCGACGCTGCGGTCGAGCTGGTTGGACAGCGACTCGGCCGAGGTCGCCGACAGCGCGGCGCGACTGCGCAGGTCGGGCGAGTCGAGCAGCGCGACCAGCTCGCCGGCCCGCACCGGCCCCGGCTCGCGCAGCTGCGCGACCCGCGCGGGCAGCGGGCTGTAGACGAGGTGCTGCCGCTCGGCGTGCAGCCATGCCTCGGCGCGGACCGGCAGCCGCCACGGCCACGCGAGCCCGACGAGCACGACGCCGAGTCCCAGCAGCCCGAGCACGCGGCGCGAGGTGCGCGTCCGGGCGCGCTGCCCGTGCCAGACCTTCAGCTCCGACCAGACCGGCCGCGCGATGAACCAGCCGATCTCCACGGCGAACAGCAGCACGCCCAGCAGCTTGAAGAAGAAGTGGTAGACCGCGAGCGCGATCGCCACGAAGACCACCAGCCGGTACAGCCAGGTGACGAGCGCGAACGCGACCAGCCCGCGCCGCAGCCGCGGCGACAGCGTCTCGGGATCGGGCTCGTTCCAGCCGAGCAGCGTGCGGCGCAGCCACGCGCGGGCGAGCGCGCCGGCCCGCTCGTGCAGGTTCGGCACGTCGAGCGCGTCCGACAGCAGGAAATAGCCGTCGAAGCGCATGAAGGGGCTCGCGTTGACCGCGAGCGTCAGCACCCAGCTGGTGGTCGCGAGGAAGAACAGCGCGCTCTTCACGTTGCCGTCGTCGACCAGGCACCAGGCGAGCGTCGCCCACGCGGCGAGCGCGAACTCGGTCGCGATCCCCGCGCCCGCGACCCGCAGCCGCCGGCCCCGGTCGGCGAGCTTCCAGGCCTCGCCGGTGTCGGTGTAGAGCATCGGCCACATGACGACGAAGGCGACGCCCATCTGGGGAACGCGCAGGCCGTAGCGGGTCGCGGTGAACGCGTGGCCGAGCTCGTGCAGCGTCTTCGCGAAGGCGAGCGCGACCAGGAAGCCCGCGAGCCCCTCCGGGCTCAGCGTGTCGCGCAGCGAGTGCGTGAACGCGTCCCACTCGCGCGCGGCGAGCAGCAGCCCGATGACGGCGGCGGCCAGGGTCGCGATCGCGAAGCCGCGGGTCCAGAGGAACTCCAGCCGCGGCTGCACGCGGGCCAGCCAGGCGCCCGGCCGCACCAGCGGCACGCGGAAGAACAGGTAGTGGTGCAGGAGCCACTTCAGCGGCGACTCGCGCTGTGCGTCGGCCGCGCGGCGCAGCCGCTCGACGTCTTCGGGCGCATCGGCCCGCAGCAGGTGCTGCGCGCGCAGGAAGGCGACGAGGGCCTCGAGCTGCGCGGCGCGCGGACGCATCGTGGTCTCGGCAGCCACCGCCGCGAGCAGCGCCTCGGGTGCGAGCCCTTCGCGCCAGCGCGACAGCAGCTCGAACTCGAGCCAGCCGATCCGGAAGAATCGGTGGGCGGCCGGATCGTGGATGGTCCACGCGGGCGAGCCGTCGGCCGACGGCGAGGCCGGCGCGAGTCGCAGGTCCTCGCGCAGCGCGGGCAGGCCCGCGCGGGTCTCGTGCCGGCGCTCGATCGTGGCCGATGCGCGCATCGGGAGGGCGACCGTCACCACCCCGTCCACTCCCGCAGCGCGGCGAGCGGCCGGCGCATCACCGCGTAGCCGAGCGGAGCGCGTTCTCCGTAGACCTTCGCGGTCCCGGCCAGTCCGATCCGCACCCGCTGTGCGTCCTCGGGGTCCAGTGCGTCGAAGCGCGCACGCAGCCGGTACGAGGCGACGCCTTCGGGCGACAGCGTCGCCTGGTAGCTGGTCTGCTCGATCCTCGCCTCGAGCGGCCGGGTCGGCGCGACACGCAGGAAGAGCCGCAGCGGCACCCCCTCGTCGAGCGCGATCGCGTCGGCCACCGGCAGCCAGACCAGCACGCCGGCGTCCTGCGGATCGGCGAGCAGCGCGACGCGCTCGCCGGTCACCACCGGACGCCCTTCCCAGTCGACGGTATCGCCGAACACGACGACGCCGGCCTTCGGCGCGACGACGACGATGCGCCCGAGCTGCTGGTCGATCGACTCGAGCTCGGCGCGACGCTCCGCGACGCGGCCTTCGAGCGCCGCCAGCTCGGCACGGCTGCCGGCATCGGCGAAGGCCTTCTGAGCAGCCGCGAGCGCGTCGGCACGCGCGGTGGCGAGCTGGCGCAGCGCGATCTCGCGGCGGTTGCGCAGCGTGGTGTCGTCGAGGGTGAACAGCCTGTCGCCGGCAGCGACCGCCTGGTTCGGCACCACGTGGAAGGTCTTGACGACCCCGTCCATCGGCGCGGCGACGGCGAACGCCCTCAGGGGTGCGATCTCGGCAGGCGCGAGCACCGAGGTCCTCACCGGCACCGCCGCCGCGACCGCGAGCGCGACCACCAGACCCCACCCCAAGGCACGACGGATCGGCCGCGACCGCGACGGCGAGCGCGCGGCCTGCGTCGCCCGCCATGCATGGCTCCAGGCGCCGGGCAGCCTCGCGACCCAGGGCTGGAGCACATCGGAGACCGGCTCGTCGAGCGCGAAGGCGACGACCGCGACCCGCGTGCCGTCGGCCGCGTCGACGGTGAAGCACAGCAGCCAGTCGGGCAGCCACTCGCCCCAGTCGTCCGCGATCGCCGCAGGCAGATCGGCCGCCCCGACGTAGTCGCCGTCCAGCTCGGCCCGCGCGAGCAGCACATCGCCGAGGCGCCCGAGCCACTGCCCGAAGGGCGCGTCGGTCGCCGGCTTCGCGAGCCCCGAGACCGTCGCCAGCCGCGCGCGGCCGCCGACCACGTCCCAGACGAAGGCCTGCCGATAGGGAAACAGCGCGAACGTCTCGTTCGCGATCGTGAAGCGCAACTCGGCCGGCGTGCGGGCCGCGCGCAGGCGGTCCTCGTGGTGGACGAACGCCGTGGCGACCGACGGGTCGGCGAACGGCGCCGGCGCGTTCATCGTTCCGGCGGCGGCGAGAACACGGCGTTGCCGCTCATGCCCGGCAGCAGCTCCGCGAAGGCCCCGCGGACCACCCCTTCGATCTCGACCGACTGGCTGGCCGCGTCGACCCGGCCGTTGATCGCCGACACCGCGGCCGGATAGCCGCGCCCCGTCTCGTCGATCTCGATCCGGAACGTCGTGCCCGGCTTCAGCCACTTCAGCCAGCGCGACGGCGCGTTGACGCGCACCTTCAGCGGCCCGGCCGCGACCATCTCGACCAGCGGCTGCCCGACCGCGACGCCCTGGTACGGACGCACGTGGAGCTTGACGATCCGGCCCGCGAAGGGCGCGTCGATCCGGCACTGCGCGGCCTGCTCGCGCGCGAGCTCGACCTGTGCCTGCGCGCGCGACACGCCGGTGGCCGCGAGCTTCACCTCGGCGTCGCCCGCCGCGTTCAGCCCCTGCAGCTTCTCCTTGGTCTCGAACTGCTGGCGGGCGGCGTCGAGCTCGGCCTCCGCGATCCGCTGCCGCGCGAGCGGCTCGCCGCACTCGAGCTGCACCAGCACGCCGCCCTCCTTGACCGTCGCGCCGAGGTCACCGCCGAGCTTCTCGACACGCCCCACCATCTGCGCGACGACCGTGGTCTCGCGCGCGGGGATGACCAGCGCGCGGACCGGCGGCTGCGCCGGGGCGGGATTCACCGAGGCCGACGCCGGTGCCGCCGGCGTCGGCGCCGCGGACGACTTGGCCTGTGCGCCGACCGCGCCGTGAACGCCGGCGAGGACCAGCATGGCCAGCACAGCCGCGAGCCGCGTGCGCGGCGCCGTCGCCGCGTCCTGTCGAGCCGCGGCCTTCACTTGCGGGCCGCCGCCACCGCCGTGGTCGGCGTCTCGGTCGACGCGGCGGCGAACGTCAGCCGCTGCCACTGCGCGAGCGAGCGCTCGATCGCCGCGGCCGTCTCGGCGACGCTCGCGTTCGGAGGCGGCGGATCGACGTCGTAGCCGATCGAGTTGAAGATCCGACCCCAGGCCGCCTGCGCGTTCGCATAGGCGATGTGCCGCTGGTATTCCGAAAGCAGCGCACGCGCCTCGTTGCGGATCACCTCGAGCTCGCCCTCGATCCGCACGGCGGTCGCCGACTTCGCGTAGGCGAGCAGCCGCTGGTCGACCGACGCGCTGGTGGCCACCTGTTCGTATTCGGACAGCGTCAGGCCGTAGCGCAGCGCCGCCACGCGGACCTGCGTGATCACCGCCATCGCCTGCGCCATCCGACGCGCCTCGTCGACCTGCTTCTGGGCCTCGTTGGCGCGCTTGATCGTCGGGATCGACGCGAGCCGGAACAGGTTGACCGAGAGCCGCAGCCCGCCGTCGACCCAGAGGTTGTCCAGCAGGAAGCGGTTCGAGTCGTAGCGCATCGCCGCATCGACACCCAGGCTCGGCAGCGCCGACGCGATCGCGCGGCGGACCTCGCTGGACGTGATCCGCGCGCGGTAGTCCTCCTCGCGCAGCTCGGGCCGGCGGTTGAGCGCCACCTCCTCGAGCTTGCCGACGTCGCCGGGTACCGGCGGCAGTTCGCCGTCGGCGGCATCGGCGAGCACGAACGGCGTGCCGGGCGCGAGGTTCATCAGCGCGGCGAGTTCCTGCTTCGAGAGCTCGAGCTCCTGGCGCCGGTACTGAAGCAGCACGATCGAGTCGAGCAGCGCGCGCTGGTAGGCCAGCACCTGCGGCTGCGGCATCAGGCCATCGCGCTCGATCTGTCGCGCGCGCTCGAGCGAGCGACGGCTGTTCTCGAGCAGCGTGTCGATGCGACCGGCGAGCCGTTGCGCGCCGAGCGCGCGCCAGTACGCGTTGCGCGTATCGGCCAGGATGTTCTGCACGACCTTGCGCTTGCGCTCCTCGGCGATGAGCACCTGGTCCGCCTGCTGCTTGGCACGGTAGTACGCGACGCCGAAGTCGAGTGCGTTCCAGGAGAACTCGGCGCTCGCGATCGAACGCGAGCGCTCGGTCGAGGAGACGTGGAAGGGGCTCTCGGCGCCGGTCTCGATGGTCTGCTGGCGCGAGCCGTCTCCCGGGTTGCGGGTCACGTAGCCGGCGTTCAGCAGGAGCCGCGGGAACATGTCCCAGCGGGACAGGTCGAGCTGGCCGCCGGCCAGCGCCTGCTCCATCGCCTTCAGCCGGAAGTCCTGGTTGTACTTCAGCGCGCGCGCGGCGACCTGGGGGTAGGTCAGCGGCGCGCTGATCGGCTCCTGGTCGGCGAACATCTTCGCGCGGTCTTCGGTCACGCGCTGCGCGACCTGCGCGTCGGTCGAAGGCTTCGGCGCGACCGCGCAGCCGGCGAGCGCCGTCGCGGCCAGCAGCGCCGACCAGGTGGCGCGGCGGGGCCGCGCGCCGGGGATCGTGAGAATCGAGGAACGCATGGCGAGATCCGTCAGCACTGCCGCTCGAGCGGCGGTTTCGGAGCCACCTTGGGCGGCAGCTTGAACTTCTTCTTCTGCACGTCGATCTGCTCGCTGAACGAGGTCGACGGCTTCGGGACGACCCCGTCCGCGAGGATCCGCTTGACGGGCTTGGGTCGCGGCTTGGCGACGACGACCGGCTTGCAGTCGTCGTCCGCGGCGACCTGCGGCCGCACGGGCTTCGCGGCGATGCCGGGCACGGACACGCCGGCGACGTCGGTCGGCTGCCGACCGCCTGCCGCGCCGTCGACCGGCGCGGGCGCCGCGGCGAGCGCGGTCGCCGACGCCGGGTCGATCGGCCCGGGCCCCGTGGCCAGCGCCGAGGTCGTCGCGGTCGGGCGCGGGCCGCCCAGCGACTTGCCGTCGCGCAGCGGACCGATCGCCTCCTCGCCGAAGAAGCCGGCGACGCGGTTCGACGGCAGCAGGCCGTCGGCGTCGAGGTCGGTGGTGCGGCTGGCGGCGTCGAGCGCCTCGCGTCCGTCGATCGTGTCGCCGCGCAGTTCGGCCACGGTGGTCGAGATCGCAGGCGGCGTACCGCCGCTCGGACCCTGGGGCACCGAGAACTGCAGGCCGGGGCCATTGCCGATCGGCGGGAACTCCGCGGGCTGCGGCGGCACGTAGCCGACCTCCTCGCCCACGCCGGCGATCGCGACCGGTCCGGGCGGGATGCCGCCGAAGGAGATCGACGACGACGCGGTCGTGTCGGTCGGCGTCGTGGCGGGCGTGCCCGGACGCAGCGCGAGATCGATCCGGCCGGTCGAACTCGCGCCCGACGGATCCGAGACCGTGAAGACCAGGCTGCTCGTCGCGGTCGTGCCGTCGGGGCCGGGCGTGCCGGAGAACGAGTCGGACGGCACGAAGGTCAGCTGCTGCAGCTGGTCGACGGTCAGCGTCTGGCCGGGCAGCACCGGCGTGCCGTCGGGGCGCAGGAAGGTTCCGCCCCCCGGGCGATCGATCGCGTCGATCCGCACGACGAGGTCCGTGCTCGCATCGTCGCGGTCCATCACCGTGGGCGGCGCCACCGGAATGCGCGGCGGCGGTGCGCCGGGCACCGGGCGGTCGATCGCCTGCGAGACGCTGCTCGCCGAAGGCGCGTCGTTGACGCCGTCGATGGTGATCGTGATCGTCGTCGTCGAGGTGAGCCCCGCCGGGTCACGGACCGTGTAGACGAAGACGTCGGTCAGCGTCTGGCCGGGCTTGAGCGCCTGGACGTCGGCGTTGTTGACGTCGACCCGATAGGCGTAGCGCCCGTCCGGGCCGACGACGATCGTGCCATGGCGTCCGGCGACCGGGACGTCGGTCGATCCCAGGGCCGGGAGCGTCGTGTCGGAGCCGGCGCGAACGCCCTGCACCTCGATCGGATCGTTGTCCGGATCGGAATCGGCCCGGTCGCCGGGACTGCCGCCGGTCAGCACGTTGCCGAGCGCGGGCTGCGTGTCGGCGGCGCTCGTCCGGTTCGCGTCGGGCAGCGCCACCGGCGGGAACTTGCTCGGGCCGACGCGGATCGGCACGTCCGCGGTTGCGGTCAGCGCATCGTCGATCGGCTCGTTCGGCACGCCGTCGCCATCGGCATCACCGGTGTTGCCGCCGTCGTTCACCGTGACGACGAGCCGGTCGTTGCCCGCGAAGCCGGGCGCGGCATCGTAGCCGAGGGTCGCGAGCGATGCGTTCAGCGCGTCGACCGTGCCCTGCAGCGTCAGCGTGCCGGTTCCGTTCCCCGCGATCGTCACGCCGGGCGTGCCGGTCGCGACCTGCAGCGTGCCCTCGTCGACCGCGACGGTGACCGTCAGGACGCCGGTCGGCCCCGCGTCGACGTCGCCGATCCGCAGGCCCGGCACCGGCACCGTCCCGTCGATCGGCAGCGCGATCCGTTCGGGCACGACGACCGTCGGCGCGTCGTTGCGCTCGACGTACCCGATGTCCAGGTCCGTCGCCATCGTGCCTTCGTCCACGCGAAGGTCCATCCGCGCGTCGGTCGGGCTGCCTTGCCCGTCGACACGGGCCCGCACCTCGCCCAGCGTGCCGTTGGCGTTCGCGATGGGCGTCGGCGCGACGATGCGCAGTTCGCCCGCGGGCAGCCCGCCGAAGGCGTAGCGGCCCTGCGCATCGGTGAGCGTCGACAGCACCAGGTCGTCGGTGGTGCCGAGAAGGCCGTCCCGACCCGCCGCGGTCAGCGTGACGGTCACGCCCGCGAGCCGCGCCTCGTCGATGCCGATCGCGCCGTCGGGCGAGTCCGTGTCGTTCCACAGCGTGCCCCGTACCGCGGCCAGACCGGCCGGATCGGCGTCGCGGTAGGCATTCGCCGAGCCGCCGTAGTCGGCCGTGTCGCCCGTGCGCTCGCCCGTCGTCGGCGTCAGCCGCAGGCCCGCTGCGGTCTCCACGGGCAGGAAGGTGCCTGGCGCCGACAGCGAGGTGTAGGTGACGACGGCGTCGCGCGGCGCGACTGCAGTCGCCGGGTCGGCGAGGGTCAGCACGTAACGGACGGTGGCACTCTCGCCGGGCGCGAGCTGCGGCAGCCGGACGTCCAGGGTGTCGGCGGTGCTCGCGTCGGACGAGCCCACCGGGCGCGACGTGGCGCCCGAGAAGGTCGCGCCGGGCACGCCCGCGAAGACATCGACCAGCCGGACGTCGTAGGCCGTCTGCGTACCCGAGTTCGAGAAGGTCGCCTCGAAGGTGACCTGGTTGCCGGAGACCGCGACGACCTGCTTGTCGAGATCGACGATGCGGGGCTCGGCCACCTCGACCACCACGGTGTTCGAGCGGGCCACGGTGAGGCCGCCCGAGGTGACGTCGAAGGTCAACGGGTTGGACGTGCCCGCGACGTTGCCGGCGGCGTTGTCGACGATCGCGTCGAACTCGATCACGACGAACTCGCGGTTGGCGTCGCGGTCGGCGATCGTCAGGTCGCCGAGGACGAGGCGCGGCCCCTGGCCGGCCGGCAGTACCGTGCCCGGCGCGACGGTCGAGCCGGAGGCGTCGCGGATCGACGCCACGGGCAGCGGCTGAAGCGGCCGAAGACCGGCGATCGACGCGATGTCCGAGCCACCGCCGAAGAGCAGGAAGGACGACCCGGTCAGCGTGCTCGACGTCAACCCGGCGCCGTCGGCCACGAAGGCGACGGTCGCCGTCCCGTCGGCCACGAAGCGCAGCCCGTCGGGCAGCAGCGGACGCAGTTCGACGTCGCCGAGGGCGCCCTCGGGCAGCTGCACGACCATCCGGTAGCGCAGGACCTCGCCGGGCACGACCGAGGTACCGACGGACCCCGCCTCCGACGATGCGACCAGCGTCAGCCGCGGCGTCAGCGTGTCGAACGCGGACACGGGGGCCCGGGAGGTCGCGGAATAGGTGTTCAACGCACCGCCCGGATCGGTCATCCGGCCGGTGCGCTCGAAGTCGCCGGTCGTCGCGAACGGCGAGAGGTCGGTGTTCGTGCCGCCGGGCAGCGAGCTCCAGCGGACCGTCGCCGCCTGCTCCAGCGGCTGCGACGGCGCACCGTCGACGACCCGCGCATCGAAGCGCAGCACCACCTGCGTGCCGGGTGCGAGCGTCGACCAGTCGGCCACGATCCCCGAGCCGCCGAAGCCGATCGAGGACGCGGCCGGCCCCGAGACCTGCGCCAGCGAGCCCGGCACGTAGGCCAGCCCCGACGGCACCAGGTTCGCCACGTCGAGCGACACCTCCTGCGCCGGCGGACGGCCGGCGGCCGCGCTGATCGTCACGGTGAACGTCGCCGTGCCGCCGACCGCGGGGCGCTGCTCGCCGCCGTCCAGCCTGATCGACAGCGACGGTTCCACGATCCGGACGACGTCGGCCGAAGCGCCCAGCGTCTGGCACGCCGCGTCGAGCACGGCCTCGCTGCCGAGCGTCGTGCCCTGGCGATTCAGCGCGACGTTGTCGGCCACCGCGGTGTAGCGCACCGTGATCGTCTCGCGCCGCGAATTGTCGGTGTCGATGTTGTAGAGGTCGCCCAGCGTCAGCTCGAAGCGGTTCGCGTCGCCGCCGTCCACCGACGTCACCCGGACCGCTCCCGTCGAGGGCGTGCCGCCCGCGAAGACGATGCCCGGGGACGCGGTGATCGCATCGACCGACACCAGCGACAGCCCCGGAGCGAGCCGATCGGCGAGGATCGCGCCGAGCGTGGCGCCCTCCGGCACGGCGATGGTGATCTCGTAGGTCAGGCGCTCGCCGATGACCGCGTCGTTGCCGACCGTCACGCGATCGGGTTCGCTGGTGGCGACCAGCCGCTGCGTCATCGCGAGCAGGGTCGTGCGAACGCTCGCGTCGTCGGCGGGATCGGTCGAGGTGAAATCCGGGCCGCCGTCACGCGACGCGTAGTGCGTCAGCGTGGCCGACGAGGCCATGGTCTTGCCCGGCTCCATCCACGGCGCGACGCGCGCGTCGTAGGTCACGACCAGCACGTTTCCGCCCCGCGGCGTCGACACGGCCATCGTGTCCCGCAAGCCGGGCAATGCGCCCCGGTCGTCGCCGGTACCGGCGATGCCATCGGCGCCGACGTCGTCGACGAGTCGCAGGCCACTGCCGTCGATCAGTGCGGCGATCGCATCGTCGGCGGTGCGCAGCGCGGTGCCATTGCCGTCGGTGAGGCGCGACAAGGTCGCCGCCGTGCCGTCGTACAGCACGCGACCGTCGCCGTAGGTGATACGCAGGTTCGACACGGACGCGCGATCGACTCCCCACGGCAGGTTGTCGTCGAGCGTCACGTCGAAGGCGCCGCGGCCGCCACCGCCGCCATTCGTCAGCACGATGGCGAACCGCAGGGTGTCGTGCGCGTCCACGCCCGCGATGTCCGTGTCGAGTGCCCGGATGCCGGCCGCGTCGAGCGTCGCCCGCAGCGGCTGTGCGGCCGTGTTGCCGGCCGGCAGCAGCAGGTCGCGCGGGTCCTGCGGCGAATAGCTCGGATCGGCGGCCGACCCCGCCCGGACGACGTCGTCCTGCACGACGCCCTTCACCAGGTCCAGGTCGGGCACCTTGATGCGCATCGGCTCGAGTTCCTGCGAGACCACCGGCGCACCGCCCGCATCGAGCGTCCGTGCCCGGCCGATCGCATTCACCACGGTGCCATCGACCACCGGCCGCGACCCGGCACCGACCGTGAACGACACCTCGATGCGCGCATCCGCGCTCCCCGCATCGAAGCGGTCGCCGAAGACGAAGACGAGCGCGTTCGACGCCCGGTCGATCTCGACCGTCGGTGTCGCCAGAGGCGTCCCGTCCCCCCCGACGATCCGGACGTTCCAGGTGCCCAGTGGCGGCGTCGAGCCCCCTGCCCCGCCCGCCCAGGAAAGCGGACGCCCGCTGCCGTCCGATCGAGGATCCGCGACGTCGAACACTTCGGTCGGCAGGCTGGCCGACAGCCGCAGCCCGTGGTAATCGCCGGCTGGAGCACGATAGTCCAGCGAGAACGTCACCGCGTCGCCCGCCGTCACGCGGGTCACGCCATCGTAGACCGGCTCGGTCGCGCCACCGTCGCGCGCCGTCAGCGACAGCGTGACCGTGCCCGGCGCCGCGTCCTTCCCCACCACCACGTGCTTGAGGGCCTCGCCGGACGAACCCACGGTCTTCTCGACCGACGCCCGATACCCGTTCGCCGATCCGGCCCCTCGTTCGGCTGCGGAGATCGACCGCTCGGCGGCCGGCCCCGCTTCGGCGGTCACCGCCGCAGCACCATCGAACATCAGGCGGGGCTCGAGCGCGAGCAGCGTCGAGACCGGCGCGACCTCGTCGTGGCCCGCCGTGTACGGCGTGCGCCTGAACCACTCCAGCACTGTCTTAACCGGCATCGGTTTCGGTCGATTGATGGCCATGCTGCGCCAGGCGAGGCCCGGCAAATCATCTAGGCGGTCGCGAATGATACGACCAAGTGTGCCGGGCACCGAGTGAACGACTTCCGCTTCGCCACACACCTTGACGGTTTTCGCCACACGATCCACGCGCACCGCAGATGGAAAAGCGGTCGCAAAGGAAAAATGGCCCACCAGGAACACACGGTGGCACCGGACCGACCGGCGTGGCACGGCCCGCGCGCGGCATGGCAAGCGGTCCGCATCCTGCCCGGGGCACGCGTCGGCACGGGATCGTCGGCCGAAGAGCCGCCGGCGAATCAGACGCACCGACAACACCCCGTTCACTCGCGTCGAGCTCGCGTCAGGCACCCGCGCTGACCGAACCCCTCGACGGGCTGGCGATCGCCTCGGAAGGCGGCGCGCGGGAAGCGGTTCGCGTGCACCGAGACGCGGGTCGTGGAGCGGCTGTCAGTGGAAAGCAAAACGCCCCTTGCCGAAGAGGCGAGGGGCGTTTTGAGGGAGAGGGGTTGC
>JBJOKE010000027.1:0-34116 GCA_046046245.1 Pseudomonadota bacterium
GCATTCCGCTTGTGGCTCGGCACGCTCAAGCGCGCAACCCACGATACGTCTGGAGGCAGACCACCCCCAACACTTCGAGCATGGCCGCCCCCGCTTCGCGGGCCGGGGCCATGTTGTCTGACGCGAACGGACCGACGAATGACACCGACCCGCATCCCGCCGACCTCACCGATCCGCATCGAGCGCGACCTCCGCTACGGCGAGGGCGCGATCGGCCACGGCAGCGCGGCGCCCGGCACGCGCCCGCTGCTGATGGACGTCTTCGTGCCCGACGGCGAGGCGCCCGAGGGCGGCCGCCCCGCGCTCGTGCTCGCGCACGGCGGCGCCTACCACCGCGGCGCGAAGGACCGCGACGAGTTCGAGCAGGGCGGCACGCACAACACGCCGGTGCACGAGTACTGCGAGCGCTTCGCGGCGCGCGGCTACGCGTGCTTCTCCATCGGGTATCGGCTGACGCAGGAGCGCCCGCCGCCACTCGCGCGTCCGATCAAGCGCGATCCGCAGGCGCTCTGGCGCGACCGCACGGACTGGGTGCGCAACCTGCTGGGCCTGCCGCCGGCCAGCCCCGAGGAGCTGCTGCGCGGCATCGAGGCCACGTGGAGCGACGTCGCCGACGCCTTCCGGTTCGTGCACGCCCACGCGGCGCGCTGGGGCATCGACACCGAGCGGATGGCGATCGGCGGCTTCTCGGCCGGTGCGTTCGCGGCGGCGTACTCGACCTTCGCGCTCGGCGTGCCGGCCTCGGCGGTGGTGTGCCTGTCGGGCGGCATGAACGCGGAGGACGCGGACTACTACGTGCACGGCGGGCGGGGGCTGCCGCCCGTGCTGATGTTCATCGGCGAGCACGACCTGCCGTCGATCCCCGTGCGCACGGAGGCGCTGCAGTCGCGCGCCGCGCGCGCCGGCCTCGGCACGCGCCTCTACCGGGTTCCGGACCGTCCGCACTTCTACGACCGCGAGTCCCCGGTGGTCCTGCAGGCCTCGACGATGCCGGGCGGCGAGCACTGCGCCGACGTCGAATCGGCGATCGAGGCGTTCCTCGCGGAATCCCTGGCCCCGCCCGCCGTGACCGTCGACCTGCTCGAGGCGTTCGCGCAGGCCTGGACCCGCCACGACATCGACGCGCTGATGGCCTGCATGGCCGACGACTGCGTCTTCCACACCAGCGCCGGCCCCGATGCCAGCGGCACTCGCCACGTCGGCCGCGACGCGGTGCGCGCCGCCTTCGCCCAGGCCTGGGCGGACTTCCCCGATGCGCAGTGGACCCGTGCGCGGCACTTCGTGGCCGGGCGGCGGGGCGTCTCGGAGTGGACCTTCGTCGGCACGCGCGCGAGCGACGGACAGCGCGTGGAGGTCGACGGCTGCGACGTGTTCACGTTCCAGGGCGACCGGATCCGGGTCAAGGACTCCTGGCGCAAGCAGCGGGTGCTGCCGGCCGGAGGCTGAGGGCCCCTGACCACGCCCCGGCGCGGCCTCGCGGGGCGCGCCCGCCGGGCCGACCCCTCGTCGAGCCGAAGACGCCCGTCCCGGATCGTCATCCGCCAAGGCGGCACGACGACGCCCGCTCGCCGCGGGACGCAGCGCCGTGTCCGTTCGTCCGCCGTTTCCCATCGCCCGGACCCGCGCCATCGCAGAGGCTAGCCCGGACGGACTACGGTCTGCCGCAGCGGGTCCGTCGGCATCGGATCCGGACCGGGTGGCACCGCCCGCGCCCGGCTCCCGACGGACCCCGATGGGCAACCCAGCGAGCACGGGCGTCCCCCGGCCCCGGCCTGCGATGCGAGAGAGAGCGAGCATGCACACGACACGACTGGCGACGCTGATCGCCGCCGGCCTGCTGGCCGCCGCCTGCGGCGGCGGTTCCGGTGGCACCGACCCCTCCCCCGCGGCGGACCCCGACGGCACGCCCCAGGCCGGCGGCACGCCACAGGCCGGCACCACCCCGACCGCACCGGTGGTCAAGGGTCTGGTCGCCACGGGCGCCGCGGTCGCCGGCGCGGCCGTCAAGGCCTACGACGCGCTCGGCGTGGAGATCGGCACCGGCGCCACCGGAGAGGACGGCAGCTTCGCCCTGCAGCTCACGCGGACCGGCACGGCCCCCTACGTGCTCTACGCCGAGAAGGATGAGATCCGCCTCGCCGCGGTGTTCGCGCGCGCGGCCGACGGCACCGTCAACGTCACGCCGGTCTCGGACGCGGTGGTGGCGCTCCTCTACCCGCAGGGCACCGACGTGCTCGCGCTGCTGAAGGCCGGCACCGCCTCCCCCACGGAGGCCGAGGTCGCCGCCAAGCAGGAGCTGCTGCGGGCCGCGCTCAAGCCGCTGCTCACCGCGGTCGGCACCACGTCGGACCCGTTCACCGGCACGTTCGCCGCGAACGGCACCGCCCTCGACAAGGTGCTCGACTCGCTCACCGTGGCCAAGTCGGTCGACAGCGGCGGCTCGGCGCGCGTGGAACTGTCGTTCAAGACGGCGACCGATCCGATCGCCGCCACGGCCGACAACCCGGCGATCACCGTCTCGAACACCAGCGACCTGCAGGCGATCGCCGCGCAGGCTGCAACGGTGTCGATCTCGGCGGGCGACCTGCCCCCGGACAATGCGGGCCCGCTCTACCGCGACTTCATCGACCGCGCCAACGCCTGCTACCGCGAGTCGGTCGAGACCCGTACCGACCGCGTCAGCGCGGTGCTCTCGCCGGTCTGCCGCAGCCTCTTCGTGGATGGCGATCCGTCCCGCTACCTGCACGGCGGCGCCCGCGTGCGGGCAGGCGGCGCGTTCGGCGGCCTGTTCACCTACGGCGGGACCGTCGAGTTCAGGCCGCAGGCCCGCGCCTACCTGGTGCAGGACCTGGCCGGCACGCGCTCGGCCGACGGCAAGGGCCGCGCGATCATCTCGACCTCGTGGACGAACACCGACGGCAACCGAGAGAACATCGCGCTGTACGTCACCAAGTACGTGCTCGACGGCAAGGAGATGCTGGGCGCCTCGGGCGACCAGAACGCCTACGGGTTCTTCGTGAACTCGCACAACCAGAAGCGCGAGTTCCCGCTGCGCGACAACGCCGACCTCGACTACGTGCAGGGGAGCTGGCTGTTCGCGGTCAACGACGTCATCGTCAGCGGCACGAGCATCATCGACTTCGTCCGCGTGACCTCGCCGAACGGCCGGGTGACGGTGATGGCGCCGGGCCTGGGCGGCGCCCAGCGCGACCTGCAGGTCTGCAAGCGCGGCGAGGCGGCGCTCGATCCCACGCGCGGCCTGATTCCCTCGCTGACCGACGCCGGCGCGTTCTACTGCTCGGGCTCGAAGCAGATCACCGTGACGGAGCGGTTCGTGAAGCCGGGCGACACGCGCCTGCCCTCCACGACGATCACGAACGCGAACATCATCCGCCCGCTGCGCCAGGTCGGGTCCGACATGGTGCCCTACACGCCGGGTGACGACGAGGTCTCGACCTGGAAGTCGATGGGCCTGTGGCGGGCGGAGTACCACTTCCGCGACGGCCGCCCGGTGCTGACGCAGCGGACCTGGTCGGTGGCGCGTCCGATGACGACCGGCGAGCTGCTCGGGCCGATGGGTCCGGACCAGCAGATGGGCCGGCTCACCAACGTCGAGGCGATCAAGGCGCTGAAGACGGGCTCGGTCCTCGCGCCCTGCCACCAGAACGACGCGGGCTGCGTGGCGGCCGAGGCACCGGTGCCGGCGCCGGCGACCGGGGGCTTCCCGATGAGCTGGACCTCGGGCGCCGTGCCGATCACCTCGCTGTGGGTCTCGGGCTCGGTCAACGGCAAGCTGTACAGCTCGGATCCGTCGGTCGTGAACTACAAGACCTGGGTCAGCAGCCTGGACAACCTGACGTCCGGCCCGGCACCGACGACCCGTGCGTCGGCACGCTGGGACGACCAGCGCACGGTGGCCTCGTCGACGACGTCGGCGCAGGTCTCCTGCTCGCGCCAGTCGCTCGCCGACCCGCATTGCGCGGCGGGTGTCGCCAGCGGGCAGACCGGCGGCTACAACCCGTACACGTGGATGAGCTACTCGGAGCTCTGGGGCAAGGACTCCGAGCAGCGCACGCTGATGCGGTCGTACAACTGGTTCCGGCCGGTGCTCGCCGCCCAGTGACCCCGGGGCCCCGCGCGACGCGCGGGGCCGCCAGTACCGCCCACCCGGCGATCGCGGGCGAAGGCCCCCCGGCGGACCGTCCCGAGCACGCGGTGGGGCGGCGCCGCGACGCCGCGTCGGCTCAGTAGCCCCAGACCTGCATCTCGTTCAGCGAATAGCCCCAGGGCGTCGCGCGCTGCGTGCCGTGCATCCGGACGTAGCGGCCACGGCCGGTCAGGTTGGCGAGCGTGACCCGTCCCCACGACACGCCGTTCGAAGTCGAGTAGATGCTGGTCCAGTTCACCGCGTCGTTCGAGGTCTGGATGGCGTACACCTTCGCGCCCGCATCCCAGTACAGGTCGACGCCGGTGACGGTCCGGATCGCGCCCAGGTCCACCATCAGCCACTGCGTCCCGGCGGCGTTGCCTTCGATGGAATCCCAGCGTGTCGTGGTGGTGTTCCCGTCGAAGGCGTACGACGGCCCGAGGGCGGGACTGTAGCTGGACGACGCGCTTGCCGGCTTGCCCTGGGAGAGCAGCGTGATGACCTTCGGGGGGCCCGAGGCGCCCGGATGGTAGCTGGCGCCGAGCTTGGCCTTGCCGGTGTCCGCATTCACGCCGAACGGCGACAGGTTCCAGCGCTGCCCGGTGGCCGCGTCACCCAGATAGAGCTGGTAGCCGCCGGCGCTGGTCGACGAGAAGAACACGTAGTTGGTGCCGTTCACGGGCCAGGGATCGGAATTGCTGGCGTTGCAGTCGTTGAGCCGGAGCTGGTTGGGAACGTCGCCCGGCTTGACCTTGGCATAGATCTGGTCTGCCCGACTGGTGGCATCTCGCCAGCGGCTGTAGAAGACGGTGCCGTCCGCGCGCACGACGGGATAGTAGGCAGCGAGGCCTGCCGGCGCGTCGAAGGCCACGGCGGTCGGGCTTCCGACGACCTGCCGGTACACGCCGAGGCTCGACCCCGCGCCGGTGGCGAAGACGAAGGCGGTGCCGTCCGGCGTGGGGAAAGGCATCGAGTTCTCCACGCGCGGCGCCGTGCGCGTGAGATTCACGACCGAGGTGAACATCGGACCCGCGCTGGTGTAGGACAGCGTGGCCTGCATGACGTCGCGGTTCTGCTTGAAGAAGAGCGTCTTGCCGTCGGCGCTGAACTTCGGGTCCTCGTTTCTCGTCAGCCCTGCGCTCTGGGTCAGGTCGATCGGCAGGTTGGTCGTGCCGACCTGCCAGACGAACACGTTCCACGCGTTGTTCCTGATGCCCATGAACGCGAGCCACTTGCCGTCGGGGCTGAACACGGCATTCATGGGGTCCCGGATACCCCATGCGGCCCCGGATACCTGCGTGAGCCTGCGTGCGGCGAAGTCGTAGACGAAGATCTGGCTTGTCCCGTCGCCGTAGCTCGCGTAGCTGTGGTACGCGAGCTTGCCGGTCAGGCTCGACGGGAAGGTGTTGATCGACTGGGTCGGGGGATTCGGCACGCAGTCGGCCAGCACCGCCATCGGAAGCAGGGCCACCGCCAGAGCGGCGGCCACGCCTGGCGAACGGGGATGGGATCGCATCGTGGGCTCCTGTCGCGAGGCCTTCGGGCGCGGGTTCGTCCAGGGGACGCCTAAGTGGTCGGTCTCCCTGGTCCGGACTATAGGCGTTCCGCGATCGGTCCGGAACCCTCGGCAGGACACCGTGGTCGAGGCCCCTCGCGGGAGCCGGGAGACGACGACACGCGCAGCGCGACTGCTCGACCGGCAGCATCGCGTTCGCGCCCGAGTCCGACGCGCACGCCGAGCAGTTTCTCACTCGAGCCGCCGCCCGGCGGTTCTACGATGCCGTCAGTCCCCACTTGCGAGCATCCCGATGTCGACCCAGATCGAACTGCTGCGGGCCCAGCTGGCGCGTCACCTGGCGTTGCAGGGCTCCGAGGACCCGCAGGTCCAGCACCTGCGCTGGCAGATCGCGAGCCTGGAGCGCCAGGCTCGCTGGCGCGAGGATGCGGCCGGCATGTTCGGCGCATCGCGTCTCGGCACCCTGTCGGCCTTGCCGACGCCGCGCGAGCGCTGACGCTCGGAGCCCGAGCGGACCGGCCGGCGGCTGCACGCGCAGCCACGCGCCGATGCGCTTCAGCGCCTCGTCCTCCGACATCAGGTATCGGTCGTCGCCGGCGAACCGGCGGCCGTGGAGGGTCCGTACATCCCGGCGCTCCGGGGCGCCGGGACGTCCGCCGATCCGCAGGTCGTGGAAGCAGCCGCGATGCAGCCGCGCGGATCGACGCCGTCGAGGTCGCGGCGGCGGATCACGTCGTCGAACACGTTGCGTCGCAGGTCGGCGCCGTTCGCGCTCGGCAGCCGCAGCACGTGGCAGGCCGGCAAGCGCGCCGCGATCCGCCGCTCGAACGCGAGGCGATGCTCGCCGAAGGCCTGCCGGTGGACGGCGTCGATCGGCGTCGACACGTCGACGCCGGCGGGATCGGGTAGACCTCGACGGTCGCGACCAGCACCGCGCGCTCGGCCTCGACTTCGGCCAGCACCCCGGCGAGGCTCGGCATGTCGCTGCGCTCGCCGCCCGGATTGCCGTCGGCCCGCCAGCGGTTCGACGGCAACCCCGCGCAGGCCCGGAGCTCGAAGCGGCGGCCGCGGATCGCGTCGGTGTTCCGGCGGTCGACGCAGGCGTTCCAAGCGCGTTGTCGCGAGCGGTGCCGCCCGACGAATCCGGTGTGCCCGATCAGCGCCCTCAGCGGCCGCCGTCCTCCCGCGGGACGGGGCACGCGGGTGCGTCCGACACCGGCTGGGGCGGCAGCGGCGCGGGCGCGAGGCCGGCGCGCCAGCGCTCGGCCATGCGCAGGTACAGCGCGTCGAGTTCACGCGCGGTCCGCGCGCTGTCGAACAGCGGCGCCGTCAGCCGACCCTGGCCCAGCCGCACGCGGATCGACGCGATCCGCGCCGGGTCGGTCGCCAGCTCGCGTGCGAGTCGCTCGTAGGACGCGAGGTCGTCGACGGCGAGCTCGGGCAGGCCGACGGCGTGCACCAGGCTCGCCGCGACGCGTCCGACGAAGGCATTGCCGGTGCAGGTCAGCACCGGCACGCCCGCCCACAGCGCGTCGCTCGCGGTGGTGTGCGCGTTGATCGGCAGGGTGTCCAGGAACAGGTCCGCGTGGGTCAGTCGAGCGAGGTGCTCGACGGGCTTGGCCACCGGCGCGAACACCAGGCGCGCCGGGTCGACACCGCGCGCCCGCGCCTCGCGCTGCAGGTTCTCCTCGGCCTGCGCGTTCGATGCGAGCAGCCACAGCACGCTGCCCGGCACGTCGGCCAGCAGCCGGCACCAGATGTCGAAGGTCTCGGGTCGGAACTTGTAGGTGTGGTTGAAGCAGCAGAAGACGAAGCCGTCCTCCGGCAGCCCGCAGGCGGCTCGGCCCGGCGGCGTGCCGACCTCGCGCGCCCGGTCGTTCGGCTGGTAGCTGTCCGGCAGCCACGCGAGCGACTCGCTGAAGCCGTCGGCCATCGAGGGCGGACAGACCACCGAATCGACGATCGCATAGTCGACGAAGGGCGCGGCCATCGTGCCTGGAAACCCCAGCCAGGCCACCTGGATGGGTGCCGGCCGCATCGCCATGACCTCGGTGCGGGCGTGCAGCGTGTAGCCCTTCAGATCGACGAGGATCTCGACGCCGTCGTCTCGGATGCGCTGCGCGGTCTCGCGGTCGCTGAGCCCGCTGACATCGACGAATGCGTCGCCGGCCGCGAGCAGTCGGCGGCGCATCGCGGAGCCGTCGTCGGCGCCGTACGAGTAGAGACGGACCTCCACGCGCGAGCGGTCGTGCAGCTCGAGCACCTGCGCGATCAGCAGCGCCGTCGCATGGGTCTGGAAGTCGTTCGACAGGTAGCCGACGCGCACCCGCGCAGGCGCCGTGCGGGGCGGCGCGACCGCGAGCAGCGGCTCGGTGGCGGCATAGCGGCCCTGCGCGTGCTCGGCGAACAGGCGCCTCTGGGTGGCCGCGTCGGCACCGAACGACAGGAACATGAACGGGTTCAGGTCGTACGGCCCCGGCTGGGCGACCCGCTCGGCGAGCGCCGCGAGGTCGGCGTCGAGGCGGCTCCAGTCGCAGGCGTGCAGCGAGTGGTGGACGATCCCCGCGAGCCCGGCCGGCCAGCCGGGCTTCAGTGCCACCGCCGTCCGCAGGCTCTCGACCGCCTCGGCGTGCAGCTTGAGCCGGTCGAAGACGTTGCACAGCACGATGTAGGCTTCGAACAGGTCCGGCTTCAGCGACAGCGCCTGCATCAGCGCGCCGACCGCCGCCACGTGGCGATGGGTCCGCTCGAGCGCGACGCCGTAGTCGAGCCACGATTCGTGGCCCGCCCCCGGGCGGCGCGCGACGTCCTCCGCATCGGCGAGCAGATCCTCGTAGCGGTGCCGCGCCATCCGCGCGGCGACGCGGATCTGCTTCGCCAGCACGAACTGCGGATCGGCCTGCAGCGCACCGTCGCAGGCCTCGACCGCGCCGGGCAGGTCGCCGAGCTTGCGGCGCGCCTGAGCGAGGTTGACCCAGTACAGGGGCTCCCCGGGGGCGATACGGACGGCCCGCGCGTGCGCCTTCTCGGCCTCCTTCCAGCGCGCCGCCTTCGCGTGCTCGACGCCCGAGCGCCAGTGACGCTCGGCCTCGGGCCGGAGCGCGGCGGGCGGCGCGGGACGGAACGGCGCGAACGGAACGGACATGGGGACGCCGGGTCGGGATGGGAGTCGTGCGATGGTGGCGCCGCGGCGCCCCGGGCAAGGCGGGGAAAAGCGGCCGTTCATCGGCGCAGTTCGGCCGCGCCGAGCCGGTCTGCGGCGCCCGCGCGACGCATGCCGAGGACCGGACGAAACCACCCGCCGCGCGGCTTCGCGACGACGCCGGGACGCGCGGACACCGTGGCAAGATCCGAGCTCATGGATGCACACGACTACGACCGTATCCGCGTCGAGGACGGCGCGGAGGTGCTCGAACTCCTGCGCCGATCGGCGGGCTCGCGGGCCCTCTGGTCCGTCCGCGCCTCGGGCCGGCCCGAGACCTATCTGACGCCGCTGCGCGAACTCTCCGATGACGGCGCGCCGGTGCTCGATCCGCCGCGCGCACCGGTGATCGAGCGCGCGCTCGTGCCCGGCAGCGTGGCCGCGATCGACCTGCGGCTGCCGGAGTGCCGCGTGAGCTTCGAGTCGCGCGTCTCGCGGATCGGCCCGGCCGGCGGCAGGCCGGTGCTGCGCCTCGAGCGGCCGGCCAGCGTGCTGCGCGTCCAGAAGCGCGAGGCCTTCCGCGTCCAGCTGCCGCCGTCGCTCGACCTGCGGCTCACGCTCGACGCATCCGACGCCGCGCTCGTCGCGCTGCCGCTGCACGACCTGTCGATCCATGGCGCAGCGGTGATTGCGATCGGCGCGCGCGACCGGTTCTGGGTCGGGCGCGTCTTCGAGGTGGCGTCGCTGTCGCTGCCCGATGGCACCGACTGGGCGCTGTCGGCGCGCGTCGTCCACGCGGGGGTCATCCGTCGCGTCGCGTCTGCCGGAGAGCTGCGCGTCGGCCTGCAGTTCGTGAACGCGCCCGAAGGCCTCGAGTCGGCCATCGCCGGCATCGTCGCACGCATCGCGCGCGGCCTCGCGACCTGAGCGGCGCCCGCCCGCCCGGACGGGGCAGGGCGACGTGCGTTCCCGCGCGGGCCCGTCGATTCCGGCGGGTATACTCGTGGCGAATCCTCCCCCCTCTCGTGAAGGAGCCGCCGATGAGCACGCCCACCGAGTCCACCCGCGCCAAGATCGCCGACGAATTCGCCACGGCGATGTCCGAAGCCCAGGACATCCTGCAGCGCGCCGCTGCCGAGACCGGCGACAAGGCCCGTGACCTGCGCTCGCAGGTCGAGACGAAGCTGCTGCACGCGAAGCTGCGGCTGCAGGAACTCGAGGGCGAGGCGGTCGACCGCGCCAAGAACGCCGCCCGCGCCACCGACGACTACGTGCACGACCACCCGTGGCAGGCCGTCGGCGTCGCCGCGGTGATCGGCTTCGTCATCGGCCTGCTGATGAACCGCCGCTGAGCGCGGCATGCGCGACGCCGAACCGCCCGCCGGGACTCCGGATCCGGCGGCCGCCGCAGGGCGCGGTCCGTCACCGGACGACGCACCGTCTCCGGCCGGGCTGCGCGACCTGCTCGGCCGACTCGCCGCTTCGCTCGCCAGCGCCGTCGACACGCGCGTGCAACTCGCGGCCCTGGAGTTCGCGGAGGAGCGCGATCGCGCACGGGACCGGCTGGTGCTCGTGCTGGTCGCGGCGATCGCCGCGGGCTTCGCGCTGCTCGCACTGAACGCGCTGGTCGTCGCCGTGCTGTGGGACCGCCTGGGCTGGGTCAGCCTGGCGCTGCTGGTGGCGCTGTGGACGGCGGTGGCGGCGGTCGCCGTGGCGCGGCTGTCGCAGGCCTCGCGCCGGGAGCAGCGGCCGTTCTCGGCGACGCTCGCGGAGTTCGAGCGCGATCGCGACTGGCTGGTCGAGCGATTCGGGAGGAAGCGATGAGCCGCCGCGAGCGGGCGGAGCGCAAGGCCCTGCTGGTGTCGCGCTCCGAGCTCGAACGGATGCAGATGTCGCTGCTCGCCCACGAGATCCGCGATCGCGTCGCGCTGCCGACCCTCCCGCGGAGCCGCGGCTCGGGGCGGACCGGCCGGCTCGCGGCGGCGGTCGTCGCGGTGGGGCTGCCCATGCTCGGCCGCCAGCGCCTCGCGCGCTGGCTGCGGTTCGGCTCGCTCGGCCTGACCGCCTGGCGCATCGCGCGGCAGTGGCACGGACCGGGCGGCCGCTGAGACCGCCCGGCGCGCGTCAGTCCTCTCGCTGCCAGCCCGGACCGGGATCGAACCGGTCGATGCGCGCGGCAAGCGCCCTGGTGTGGGGTCCGAGGTCGCGGGACCAGATCCGGTTGTCGTGGTTGATCACGAAGGTCCGCACGCCGCTGCGGCCGTACGACGCAGGGACCGCGATACCGGCGAAGCCGCGCAGCAGCCGTCCGTCGATGCGGTAGTCCTGCGCGCCGCCGCGTGCGGCCGCGCCCTGCCCCGTCAGGATGCGGAAACGGTAGCCCCGCCACGGACGTCCGCCCTGGGCATCGAGCGCCGCCGCGCCGACGTCCGGGCCGAACGGAGACGCCGGCTCGCCGGCGGCCGATGGCCAGTAGAGCCCGTCGCGCCGCCCGGCGCGGCTCGCGATCCGCGTTGCGTACGCCGACACGCCATCACCGTCGCGGTCGACGCGGGCGTACTCGTTCTGCGCATCGACGTACGCGTGCAGCGCCGACATCGCCGAGTACTCGTTGCGAGCGATCCGGCGCGCGTCCATCTCCTGCAGCCCGGCACGGGTGTCCCAGCGCCAGCGTCCGTCTGGCTCGCGGACCACCGGCAGCGGGTACGGCCAGCCGTTCTCGCCGAGCAGCAGCCGTGCGCGTCCGTCTCCCTGGGGCTGGACCGCGTGCCCCTTCGACCAGGTCGCGACGAACGCATCGCGGACATCGGCCATCGCCGCATCGTCGGGGATGGGGGCGACCCGCGCGGCGTCGCTGCCGAACAGCGGCCGCAGTTCGCGGCGGTCGCCGGAGACGACCGCGTCGAAGAGCGCGTCCACGGCGGCCTGCGGCGATGCGAAGCTGCGCTGACCCGGCAGCGGTGCGGCCTGGGCCGGCGCAGCCGCCAGCCCGAGCGCCAGCGCCAGCGTGGCGACGCGCAGCCGGGTCGCCACGCGGGGGAGAGTCGGAGGAGTCATGGTCGGCTCGCGGTCGAGACGGTCAGCGGGCATGGCGGGCACCTCCCGGAGCGGGGCGGGCGCCGGCGCCGGCGCCGGCCGGCGCGGGGCGGCCGGCGGGCGCGGGGCGCGGGGCGGGCGCGGGACGGCTGGCTGGCATCGGGCGCGACTCGGGCCGCGGCTGCGGCGCCGGGCGGGCGGTGGGCTGCTGCGGCTGCGGCGCCGGCCGACCCGCGGGTACCCGGTCGATCGCGGGCTTGTCGCGGGTCGGACGGTCGATGCCCTCGAAGGCACCGCGATCCGGCGCCTGCGGTCGCGGCTCGGGACGGTCGACACCCGTGGCCGGACGCTGGAGGTCGGGCCGGCCGCCGCTGCCCGGGCGAGCCTCGGGCCGCGACGGATCGGGCCGCGAGACGTCCGGTCGGCCGGCGCGATCCGGCCGCTGGCCGACGTCCGGCCGCTGCGGCTCGGGGCGCCCCTGGGGCCGCTGCGGCTGCCAGTCGTTGCGGTCGCGCGTCGAGATGGCCTGCTTCTGCACGCGCTCCCGCGAGGCGCGGTCGTTGCGCGGCACGTCGCGCCGATGGCTTCGGTCGTAGTCCCAGCCGCCGTCGCGGCGGAAGTTCTGGACGTTGTTGACGTGGATGTTGTTGAAGTGGTTGACGTTGATGTTGATGTCGTTGCGGCCCCAGTCGAAACCACCCCAGATCGCGTTGGTCACCGCGATGCCGATGCCGAAGGCGATGCCGCTCGCGAGCGCGGCGCCGACGTAGTAGCCGGGGGGCGGGGGCAGGTAGACCGGCGGATAGGCGGGGTACGCCCAGGCGCCGTACACCACCGTCGGGTTGTACGAAGGCACATAGACGACCTGGGGGTTCGGCGACTGGATCAGGATCGTGCGGTCCTGGGTCGACACCGTCAGCCGATCGTTCGACTGCAGCGAGCCCGCGAGCTGCGCCTTCGTGCGCAGCGCCTGGATCGCCGACATCACGTCGGCCCTCTGGTCGATGAACGCGTCGCCCACCGCCAAGGTCCAGTCGGGGTTGGCGTCCATCAGCTCGAGCACCGGCGGGAACGCGACGAGCGAACGGACCGACGCGTCCCAGGGCTGGTCGTCGACCGCACGGACCGCGGCGTCGCCCTTGTCCTTGAAGGTCGGATTGCGGCGCAGCCAGTCCGCGGCCAGGTGGACCTCGGCCGGATACGCGGCCGCGATCAGCACCTGTGCGAGCACCGCGTCGGGATAGAGGGCGATCGGTGCGAGCAGCTGCTCGAGCTCGGGGGGCGTGAAGGACGCCGACTGGGCCCGCGCCTCGCGCGGGGGCCAGGCGCCGCCGGCCACGGCGGCGCACAGCGCGCCGAGGCCGGCGAGCCGCCGCAGCGCGCCTCGCCGCGAGGGGCCGGAGCCGGCCGGGGGAGTGGACGACATCGCAGGTCTCCTGGAGTTCGCTTGGATCGTTCGGCGCGCGGACCGGTCCGGTCAGCGCGGCATCGGCCTGGGCATCGGCCTGGGCATCGGCGCGGGGAGTGGCCGGATCGGCACCGGCGGGACGGTACCCACCGGCGGCATGGCGACCGGACCGCCCCACCACGGGTCGACGGACCACGCGGAATAGCCGTAGCCGTACCCGGCACCCACGCCCATCCCCACGTCGACGCCCAGCGTCACGCTCCCGCCCGTGCAGCCGGCGAGCGCGAGGATCGCGCAGCCGGCCAGCGCGCGCAGTCGAACGCGGCCGGCCCGCGACGCCTCGTGTCGGTCCGCTCTCATGGCGTTCCCTCCCCGTTCGGCTGCACGAGGCCGAAGGGCGCGCCGGTCGGATCCTCGACGATCGCGGTCCGGCCGCCGCGACGCTGCGCGGACGGCTCGAGCAGCACACGGCCGCCCGCGGCCTGCACGGCGGCGAGCGACGGGCCCAGCGCGGCCACCCGAAGGTACGGCAGCCAGGCGCTCGAACGCACGGCGTCCAGTCGTGCGACGACGCCCGCGCGGGGCTGCTCGCCGTGCGCGAGCAGCCACTCGTCGCGGTCGTCGCGGGTGGAGAGACGGCGCGCCACGTAGCCGCCGAGTCCGCGGTACCAGGCGGCCATCCGCGCGCCGTCGCGGGCCCAGAGTTCACGCCAGGCCCAGTCGCCGGCAATCGGCGCGGCGTCGGGCGGATCGCCGTCGAGCGATCGGATCAGTCCGAAGGGCGCCCCCTCCGGATCGGCCACCAGCGCGACCCGCCCGCGGCCGAGCTGCAGCGTCGGCGCGACCAGGCGGGCACCGCCGTCGGCCACCACGCGGTCGATCGCCGCATCGACGTCGGCGACCGACAGCAGCCCGATCCACCGTGACGCGGGGCGGCGACCGTCGCGGCCGTCGGCGATCCGCAGCAGCCCCGCGACCGGGCGGCCGTCGAGGCGCGCGAGCCGGTAGGCGCGCTCGCCGCCGCCGCGTCGGACGATCGACCATCCGAACACCGTCGAATAGAAGGCGGCGGCCCGGTCCGGATCGACGCTCAGCAGCTCGTGCCAGACCCACTTGCCCGGCATCGACTCCCCCGGCGAGGCCACGATCGCAGGCCAGCCGTCGGGCGCCTGTGCGAACGCCGGACGCGCTGCGCCGAGCGGCGCCGCGGCCAGCGCGGACAATGCGGCGAGCGCGCGCCGACGTCCGACCGCTCGGCCTCGGGCGGGCGGGACGGAGGCGGCCCGATCGCCGCGCGGGACGTTCACGAACCGCTCCCGGCCGGCTCGCGGCGCAACGTCATCAGCGGCCCGCCCGCGCCGTCGAGCAGCCGCAGGCGATCGCCGTCGACGTGCCATGTGCCCGCGCGCTGCAGGCGTGCCAGGAACTCGGATTCGAGCTGCATCGCCTCGGGCGGACCGGCCATGCGGGTGGTGATCCCGGCGGCGACGCGGATCCATCCCGGGCCGGCCGCGGCGGACGCGCTGTAGCGGTTCACGCCGGCGCTCCCGGCGACCCGGCCGGCCGCATCGAAGGCCATCGTGATCGCTTCGCGGGCACCGCCGACCGCCGTCCACCCGGGCAGATCGACGAGCCGCCACGCGCTGCCGGCGAGCGGCGCCGACAGCGGCGTGCCGGGCAGCGTCCGGCGCTCCAGCTCGCGGACCATCACCGTACGGCGGTTCGGCGCGTCGGCCGGCGGCCGGGCGATCGGCTCATGACGCACGACCAGGTCGACCTCGTCGCCGGGCACGAAGCGGAAGCCCTCGATCGGTCCGTAGTGATGCGTCCACGGCCCGCCGGGTACGGTGCGCACCTGCAGGCACCAGGTCGGCGCGACGGCCACGCAGCCAGCCAGGGCCGGACCGACGGTCCAGCGCGCCTCGCCCGACGACGGCGAGGCGCCCCCGGTCGGCACCGCACCCTGCGACGCGCAGGCCGCGATCGCGACGCAGCCGACCAGCGCCGCGACGGTCCTCGAGATGGGCATCCGGTTCCTCCCTCGGCCTCGCGGTCAGCGGGCCCGTAGGGCGCGAGTGTATCCGCGGCGACCGGGCGCCACATCGCGCCGTCACCGCTGGTACGCTGGTCGGCACACGATCGGGAGACAGGATGTTCCGGAACCACGCCCCTCGAGCCCGAGGCCGCTCCTGCGCACCGGACCCCGGCCCGCGTCGCGCCGTCGCGCGCCCTCTCGCCGTCGCGCTGCTGCTCGGCGCGACGGTCGCGGCCGCGCAGGCGCCATCCCCCGCGCCGGGCGCCGCCGAGCGCGGCCGGGCGCTCTACGAGACGCGCTGCGGCGCCTGCCACGAACGCTCGGTCCACCAGCGCGAGGCGCGCCGCGCGACGGACTTCGCGGGCCTGCGTGCCGAGGTCGCGCGGTGGAGCTCGACCTCGGGCGGCGAGTGGCGCGACGAGGAGATCGACGCGGTCACCACCTGGCTGAACGAGCGCTACTACCGCTTGCCCTGCCCCGCCGCGATCTGCCGGACCCCCGCCCGGGCCGACACGCCGGCACGCCGCTCCTGACCGGCGACCGGCGCGGGATCGAGCCGGCCGATGTTCAGGGAATCCGACGCAGCAGCGAGCCGGTGCGTGCCGGCCCAGCCTGAGAGGCGCCGCCCCGCGCGCCCGCCTCGGCAGGCCGCGGTGCGGGCCGCGGCGCCTGCGCATGCTGCGGCGCACGGGCCGGCTGCGCCCCGCGCGCCGGCTGCGTCGGCGCGGGCCGACCGCCGCCCTGCCCGTGCGCGCCGCCCTGCGGCCGCCCGCCAGGCTGCGACGGACCCGCGCCCCGCGGCGTACCCTGCTGCACAGGTTGGGCGCGTCCGGGCTGCGGCGCCGGACCGCGGCCCGGCTGACCGCCGCCCTGGCCGGCGCGTGCCGGCTGCGCGGTGCCCCGCGACGGCGCGGGCGCTCCGCCCTGTCCGCGGCGCGGCTCGCCGCGACGGCCCTGCGGCGGACGCGGCGGCCGGTCGTCGTCGATCGTCGATCGCTGCGACGGCGGCGGCGGCACGAAGCCCTCGGGCAGGGCCGCGCGCGGGATCTGCCGCTTGATCAGCCGCTCGATGTCCGTCAGCAGCTTGGTCTCCTCGCGGTCGACCAGCGACATCGCAGCGCCCTCGCTGCCGGCGCGGCCGGTTCGACCGATCCGGTGGACGTAGTCCTCGGGCACGTTCGGCAGCTCGAAGTTCACCACGTGCGGCAGCTGGTCGATGTCCAGGCCGCGTGCGGCGATGTCGGTGGCCACCAGCACCTGCAGCGAGCCGTCCTTGAACGACGCCAGCGCGCGCGTGCGGGCGTTCTGGCTCTTGTTGCCGTGGATCGCCATCGACTCGATGCCGTCCTTGCAGAGCTGCTCGGCGAGCCGGTTCGCGCCGTGCTTGGTCCGGGTGAACACCAGCACCTGGAACCAGTTGCCCTCCTTGATGAGGTGGGCGAGCAGGTGGCGCTTGATGCCCTTGTCGACGAGGTAGGCCGACTGCGTGACCAGCTCGGACGCCGTGTTGCGCCGCGCGACCTCGACGCTCGCCGGGTCGCGCAGCATCGAGTCGGCGAGCTCGCGGATCTCGTCGGCGAACGTCGCCGAGAACATCAGGTTCTGCCGCTGCTTCGGCAGGTACGCGAGCACCTTGCGGATGTCGCGGATGAAGCCCATGTCGAGCATCCGGTCCGCCTCGTCGAGGACCAGCACCTCGACCGCGGACAGGTCCACGGTGCGCTGACCGAGGTGATCCAGCAGGCGGCCCGGCGTGGCGACGAGGATGTCGACGCGGCCGCGCATCGCGGTGATCTGCGGATTGATGTTGACGCCGCCGAAGACCACGAGCGAGGTCAGCGACAGGTACTTGCCGTAGGTGCGGACCGACTCCTCGACCTGCGCGGCGAGCTCGCGCGTGGGCACGAGCACGAGGCAGCGCGGCTTGCCGGCGCGCGACTGCATCGGCCGGCCATCGGGGCCGGGAGCGGACAGGCGCTGCAGGATGGGCAGCGTGAAGCCGGCGGTCTTTCCGGTGCCGGTCTGGGCGGCGGCGCGCAGGTCGCGGCCGGTCAGCACGACCGGGATCGCCTGCGCCTGGATGGGGGTCGGGATGGTGTAGCCGGCGTCGGAAATGGCGCGCAGCAGCGGTTCGGCGAGCCCGAGGCTCGCGAAGGTCACGGAGGAGGTCATGTGTCTCGGTTCCAGCGACAGCCTGCCGCTCTTGCCGAGTGACACCAATCGAGGCGGACGTCCGGGGAAGGAAATCGGAGGGATCGGCCGGCGGGGAGCCGGCAGGACGCGTGGATTGGCTGCTCGCGTCAGGCCGTCGATGGTAGCACGCGCCGCGTCCGGACCGCCGCCGCCGGTCGGCCCCGCACGCGTGCCTATACTGTCCTCCATGGACAAGTCCCTCGCCGACCTGCGCAAGAGCTACGAGAAGGACGAGCTCGTCGAGGAGCGTGCCGCCGGCGCGCCGCTCGACCAGTTCGCCCGCTGGATGCAGCAGGCCCTCGACGCGAAGCTCGAGGAGCCGAACGCGATGACGGTCGCCACCGTCGGCCCGGACGGCCGGCCCTCGACGCGCATCGTGCTGATCAAGGGCTTCGATGCCCGCGGCATCGTCTGGTACACGAACTACGACAGCCGCAAGGGCCGCGAGCTCGATGCTCACCCCTTCGCCGCGCTGCAGTTCCACTGGGTCGCGCTCGAGCGGGTGGTCCGCATCGAGGGTCGCGTCTCGAGGGTCGACGCGGCCGAGTCCGACGAGTACTTCACGTCGCGGCCGCTCGCATCGCGGATCGGCGCGTGGGCATCCGACCAGAGCCGCCCGATCGCCTCGCGCGCCACGCTGGTGGCGCGGGCGGCCGAGTTCGGGCTGAAGTTCGGCCTGCACCCGCCGAGGCCGCCGCACTGGGGCGGCTACCGGCTCGAGCCCGACTACTGGGAGTTCTGGCAGGGCCGGCCGTCGCGGCTGCACGACCGCCTCGCCTACCGTCGCCGCGACGGCGGCGGCTGGGATCGGGAGCGGCTCGCGCCGTGACGCCGGCGTGGACCGGAGGTGGCGGCGTCGGACGCCGCCGGCTGCGCGTGTCCGTCCCGTCGCCCGAAGCGACCGTCAGTCCGACCGACCGATAGCGACCGGCCGCGCGGCCGATCACACTGTTCGCGTCGAGTGCGACCCTCGGGCCCGCGTTCCGGGCCACGGCGGACATCCCGTGCCGACGCCGTCGCCATGCCGCAAGCCGCCCCTCCGTCCGCTGCCGACCCCGCCGACGCATCCGCCGCCGGGCCGCGCCTCGAGGCGCTCCGCTACCTGCTCGACGGCGGGGTCGAGCACCACGTCGCGCAGATCGAGGGCGAGGAACGCATCGTCGCCACGCTGCGGATCGAGCCCGCCCGATCGGTGCCGCTGCGCGAACTGCAGCGGCTCGGCGCGCGCACGCTGCCGGACGCCGAAGGGGCCCGCGTGGGCATCGCGGCCGACGACGACGAGGCCGGCCGGGCCGGCTTCGCGCTGCTGACGACGGTGGCGCTGCACGCGCGCCGCACGTCGACCGAAGACGCCTGGTGGCTCGCCGAATGCCCGGCGGCGCTGCAGGAGGTCGCGCTCGCCCTCGGCTGGATCGCGATCCCCGCCGGGCCGGACGCGGCCCCGGGCACGCTCGCGCTGGTACTGCCGACCGCGGACGTCGCGCACCTCGAAGCGATCGGCTCGCCGCTCGCCGAACTGCCGGCCGGGGGGCCGCCCGACGCGTCCCGTATCGAGACGGTGCGCGAGGCCTTCGGACTGCCGGCCCCGGCGGACACCGCGCGGCGGACCGCAGCCGGCTGAGTCGCCGCGGCCGAGTCCTCGGCGGCCGAGTCCTCGGCGGCCGAGTCCTCGGTGGCCGGGCACGCGGCTCGGGCGCTGCGCTCAGCCCAGTTCCAGCGCCTCCAGGATCGCGCCGATCCCGGCCTTCGCGCACGCGTCGTCGAGCTCGCCGCCGGGTGCGCCCGACACGCCGATCCCGCCCACCAGGCTGCCCGCGGCCTGGATCATCAGCCCGCCACCCAGGATCGCGACGCCCGGCAGCTGGCGCAGCCCGGCGTTCGGGCCGGACAGCGCGCTCGCACCGACCAGTTCGGTGGTCCCGCTGCGGAAGCTGACCGCGGTCCAGGCCTTGCGGACCGCGGTGTCGGGGGTGTGCGGCCCAGCGAGGGCGTCGCGCAGCACCACCAGCGGCACACCTGACCGATCCACCACGGCGACGGCGACGGTGGCACCGCGGCGCCGGCAGTCGGCGAGGGCGGCGCGGGCGGCGACGAGCGCCGCATCGAACGTGACCGTGGGCACACGCTCGATCGCCCGCAGCTCGACCGGCTGCGCGGACGCATGCGGCGGCGCGACGGCCGCGGCCAGCACGATCGCCACCGCCGTACAGGCGGCGACGCGGGGGGTCCGCGCCCGGCCGGGCCTCACCGCGCCTCCCCTGCACTCGCGTCGCCCGCCCAGCGCGCGAGCTCGCGCACGTCTTCCTCGAACATCTCGCCGGGGATGGCCTGGACGAAGCGGCCCCGACGGTCGACCACGACGGTGGTGGGCGTGACGCGCCGCACGAGGCCGAAGCGCTCGCGCAGCAGCGCGGCGTCGAGCGTGATCGGAAAGCCCAGGCCGTGTTCTCGCACGTGCCGGCGAACGGGTTCCGGATCGCGGTCCAGCGATGCGCCGAGCACCCGCATCGGCCGGCCTGCGACGGCGCGGGACAGCGCGTCCACGTGCGGGTTGTGCCGCGTGCAGAAGGGGCACCAGGTGGCCCAGAACACCACGACGGCCGCGCGGTCTCGCCAGGCGTCCGCCGCCAGCGTCGAGCCGTCCAGCAGGCGCAGCGCGGGCCAGTCCACCGGCGCCCCCCGCTCGAGCGCACGGGCCGCCCCGGGCACCGCGGCAAGCGGCGCGGCGAACGGCGCCGCGCCGCGGACGAGCGCGGCCGCGGCCGGCACCGCCGCGCGCCCGACGCCGGTGCCCGCCGGCACGACCAGCGAGGCAGCGGCCGCGCCCAGCACCCGCCGGCGCGATGCCGCCACGGCCGAACCGGCCGGGTCCTTCGTCGATTGCGTCATATGCTTAATTCTAGGCCGGCCGCGGGGCCTTCCGCCGCGTGGCGGTCCGTCGCGTAGCATCGCGGCTCGGCGTTCCGGCCCCGACCGACACGGAGACCCCCAGATGACGACCCCGCCCCGACTCGCCGGCTTCGCCGCGATCGCCGCGGCGCTGCTCGCCGCGCACCTGCCGGCCGCCGCGCAGACCGACGCGCTGCAGGCCCGCGCGCTCGCCGCCACCTGCGCGAACTGCCACGGCACCGACGGCCGCGCGCGTGGCGACATGCGCCCGCTGGCCGGCCGCCCGGCCGAATCGACGCTCGCGATGCTCGCCGACTACCGCAGCGGCGCACTGCCCGCGACGATCATGCACCAGATCGTCAAGGGCTATACCGAGCCCCAGCTGAAGCTGATCGCCGAGTACTTCGCGGCCCAGAAGCCCGCGCCCTGACGAGGACCCCGCGATGATCCCCCGTCCCGCCTCCACGCCCTCCCCGTCCCGCCGCCGCTGGCTCGCCGCCGGCGCGGCCCTCGGCGGCGCAACGCTCGCCGGCTGCGCGACCCCGTCCTCGGGCCCGTCGATCGGCCGCGTCGTCGTCGTCGGTGGCGGCTTCGGCGGCGCCACCGCCGCCCGCTACCTGCGCCTGTGGGGCGGCAACGTCGACGTGACCCTCGTCGAGCGCAACGCCGCCTTCGTCTCCTGCCCGATCTCGAACCTGGTCGTCGGCGGCTACCGCCGGATCGACGACGTGACCCGCGGCTACGACACGCTGAAGGCCGCGGGCGTCAGGGTCGTCCAGGGCGAGGTCATCGCCGTCGACGCGGCCGCCCGCCGCGTCCGGCTCGCCTCGGGCACCGAACTGCCCTACGACCGACTGGTGCTGTCGCCGGGCATCGACTTCATGCTCGACCAGGTGGCGGGCCTCGCGCCGGCGCTCGACGCGGGCCGCGTCGTCCATGCCTGGAAGGCGGGCCCGCAGACCGTCGCGCTGCGCAACCAGCTGACCGCGATGCGGGACGGCGGCGTCGCGGTGATCTCGATCCCGAAGGTGCCGTACCGCTGCCCGCCCGGCCCGTACGAGCGCGCCTGCATGATCGCCGCCTACCTGAAGGCCGAGAAGCCGCGCTCGAAGCTCCTCGTGCTCGACGCGAACCCCGAGATCCAGTCGAAGAAGGCGCTGTTCGAGAAGGCCTTCGCCGACCACTACAAGGGCCTCCTCGAGTACCGCGCGAACGCCGAGGTCAAGGAAGTGGCCGGCCTCGTCGCGAAGACCGACTTCGACGACGTGAAGGCCGACGTGCTGAACGTCGTTCCGCCGCAGCGCGCCGGCGACGTCGCGGTGCGCGCCGGCCTGGTCAACATGAACCAGCGCTGGGTCGGCGTCGACTGGCTGACGATGGAGTCGACCGCGGTCAAGGGCATCCACGTGCTCGGCGACGCGACCTTCTCGGCGCCGGCGATGCCGAAATCGGGCCACATGGCGAACCAGCATGCGAAGGTCGCGGCCGCCGCGATCGTCCAGTCGCTGAAGGGCGAGGCGCCGAACCCGACGCCGGTGGTGATGAACACCTGCTACAGCTTCGTCACCCAGCGCGACGTGGTCCACGTCGCATCGGTCCACCAGTACGACGCGGCCGAGAAGACCTTCAGGACCGTCCCGGGTTCGGGCGGCGTGTCGGCCGCGGCCAATCAGGTCGAGGGTCGCTACGCGCTCTCCTGGGCCGACAACATCTGGGCGGACATGCTCGCGGGCTGAGCCCGCTTCAGCGCAGCCCGGCCACCCAGGCGGCCACCGCACGCATCTCCGCGTCGGTGAGCCGCTGCGCGATCAGGTGCATCGACGCGTTGTCGTGGGTCTTCGCACGCGTGCCGAAGGTCTTCAGCTGGCGGACGACGTACTCGGGGTGCTGGCCGGCGAGCCGGGGCACCAGCGGCCCGCCGTGGCCGTCGGCGCCGTGGCAGGTGGCGCACGCGGGCACACCGGCGGGCAGGTTGCCGCCGTTCCAGAGCGCCTTGCCGGCGAAGGCGAGGCCGGGATCGCCGCTCGGGTGGGCCTGCGCCGGCCGCGACGCGTACCAGGCGCCGATCGCGGCGAAATCCTTCGGTTCGAGCTGCGCGACCACGCCCTGCATCGTCGCGTTGCGCCGCGCGCCCGAGCGGAAGGCGGCGAGCTGACGCGCCACGTAGTCGGCGTTCTGCGCCGCGAGCCGCGGGAACGCGGGCGTGGCGTTCTCACCGTCGGTCCCGTGGCAGATCGCGCACTGGCCCTGCACCAGCGCCTCGATCCGGGCGGCCTCGTCGGCGCGCGCGCGCGGCGCCGTCGCGGTGGCGATCGCGATGGCCGCCGCGAACGTGGTCGCGCGGCGCGTCGCTGCCCCTCGGGCCGTGCCGACCGCCTGCACGCGGCCCCGAGCGCCCCGATGCACGGCGGGCCCGCTCATTCGGCGAGCCCCGGATCGCCGGCCTGGCCGACGATCCGGGGGATGTTCGGCACCCGTGGCGACACGCGGCCGCCGCGAGCCTTCAGCCAGGCCTCGACCAGCTCCCAGACCGGCTTGGCCCCGGGCGCGCCGCGCGCCTCCTCGGACACGCCCGCCCAGCCGGCGACCCGGTAGCGGCGCGACGCGTCGAGCGGCTCGCCGCGCAGCCGCAGGTCCGAGATCCGCGCGCCCATCCGAGCGCCCGGCTCGATCGCGTAGGTCAGCCCGCCCGTGCGGACCATGTCGCCGCCCTGCTGGTAGTACGGATCCGGGTTGAACAGGTTGTCGGCCACGTCCTCGAGGACCGCCTTCACCTGCTCGCCGGTCATCTCGACAAGCGTTGCGTTCGGATAGGTGATCGCCATCTGGTCCATCAGCGCCTCGCGGGTGATCGGCTCGCCCGGCAGCAGCGTACCGCCCCAGCGGAAGCCCGGCGAGAACGCGATGTCTGCGCCCTGCACGTCGATCAGCGCGTCGACGATCAGCTGGTCCCAGCTGCCGTTGAAGTTGCCGCGCCGCCAGAGCAGCCCGTCGGTGACCGCAAGCGTCTCGCCCAGCCGCGCCTCGAACGGCGCGCGCACGCGGCGGATCAGCGCGTCCATCTCCGGATCGGCGGGCAGCGCGTCGGCGAACACGGGCAGCAGCCGCCAGCGCGCATCGGCGACCCGCCCCCCCTTCACGTCCAGATCGAGGACGCCGAGGAACTTGCCGTGGCTGCCCGAGTTGACGACCAGCGTGCGGCCACCGGGGTTCGGCACCGGCACCGCGACAGGCACCGCGTCGTGCGTGTGGCCGCCGAGGATCGCGTCGACACCGCGCAGCCGCGAGGCCAGCTTCAGGTCTACGTCCATGCCGTTGTGCGACAGCACGACCACGACCCGCGCCCCCTTCGCACGCGCGTCGTCCACCGCCTGCTGCAGCTCGGCATCGCGGATGCCGAAGGTCCAGTCGGGCACCTGCCAGCGCGGGTTCGCGATCGGGGTGTAGGGGAAGGCCTGCCCGACCACCGCGATCGGCACGCCATTCACCTCGCGCAGCGTGAACGGCTCGAACACCGGGTCGCCGAAGTCGGCGGTGCGCACGTTCTGCGCGACGAAGTCGATCCGGCCGGCGAAGTCGCGCTCCACGACGCGCCGCACGCGCTCCGTGCCGTAGGTGAACTCCCAGTGGCCGGTCATCACGTCGACGCCGAGCGCCTTCTGCGCCTCGACCATGTCCTGGCCATCGGTCCACAGCGCGGTCGCCGAGCCCTGCCAGGTGTCGCCGCCGTCGAGCAGCAGCGCACCGGGGCGGCTCGCGCGCAGCCGCTTCACCAGCGTGGCGAGATGGGCGAAGCCGCCGACGCGGCCGTGGCGGCGCGCCGCGCGCTCGAAGTCGAGCGAGGTGAGCGCGTGCGCGAGCGGCGTGCCCCGCGGCACGCCGGCGGCCTTCAGCAGCGCATCGCCGGCGAGGTGCGGCCAGCGGCCGGACATCCCGGCCGCGCCGAGGTTCACGCTCGGCTCGCGGAACCACAGCGGGCGCAGCTGCGCGTGGCAGTCGGTCAGGTGCAGCAGCGCGACGTTGCCGAACGGCGGCAGGTCGTAGAGCCCGGCCGCGGCCGCGGTCGCATCGGCCTCGGCGTGCCGCCCGAGCGCGAGCCCGGCGAACGCGGCCGCACCGAGCACCTGCAGGAACTCGCGACGCGACAGGTCCATCGGGCGTGCGGAGGCACTCAGTCGCGGTTGACCGGCGAGGCCGGGTCGAGCAGCAGCGCCATCAGATCCTTCAGCTGCGACTCGTCGAGCAGGCCCGCATGCCCGAAGCGCGGCATCTGCGAGCAGGCGTTGTAGGCCCGCGCGTTCCACAGCTTGCCCCAGGTGTACTCGACGACCGGGCGCGCGGCCGACGACGACGGGTCGGCCACGCCGCGCAACCGGCCGTAGCCGTTCAGGCTCGGGCCGAGGGTGCCATGGGAGATCTCCGCCTTCGACAGCTCGTGGCAGTTGTAGCAGTTGCCGCCATTGGCCTGCGGCGCGGCCGACGCGTCGGTCCAGGTCATCCCGCGGCCGCTCTGCGCGAGCGCCTCGCCGCGCTTCCAGTCGCCGAGCCAGCGGCCGTCGGACGGCGGGCGGACCGTCATCCGCTGCGCGGCCTCGATGCGCCTCGAGAGCGCGTCGGGCAGCGGCATGCCCTCGGCCTTCGAGCAGGCCGCATCGGCCTCGTCCTGGCGGAGCCGCGCGACGGTGACGATGCCCTGGTCGCGGAACGAACCGCGCATCATCGCGGCCACGCGCTCGTCGAGCTGCGCGTCCCCCCCTCCGGCGGCGGAGCCGGCGCAGCCCGCGGCGGCGAGCGCGGCGAGCGCCGCGCAAGCCGCGGCGACGGGGGCGCGCGGGCGTCGGTCCGGTACGGTCATCGTGTCCTCAGCGCTTGATGCCGGGCGCGACCGATTCGGCGCCCTTCGCGTTCACGCCCATGTAGACGCCGAGCGCGACAGTGACCTCGGAGGCGTAGCCGGGGTAGGGGAAGCGCATCTGGCGGAAGCAGTCGTTCAGGCGCCGCTGCATCGACCAGAGCTCGCCGCTGCTGACCCGGTAGGCCGGCCACGCCGCGAAGCCGACGCCGTCGCCGGGATTGCCGGTGAGCCTGGGCAGGTCCTGCAGGCGGATCCGCTTGCCGTCCTCGCCGTGGCAGGTGGCGCAGGAGAAGTCGTGCGAACCCGCGCGGTAGAAGAACGCGCGCCGGCCGAGCTCGTACGTGGCCCGCTCCTCGGTGTGGCCCTGCGGCAGCTCGAAGCGCATCCCGCGGGACTCGGCCGCGATCCAGGCGACCAGGGCCTCCATGTCGCGCTGACCGCCACGGCCGAACGGCGCGTTCGCGATCTCGGCGGCCGGCAGGCCCTGCAGCGTCTCGATGCAGGACAGCAGCCGCGACTCGAGGTCCTGGACTCGGCCGGTGTCGGCGAACCAGCGGGGCAGCGTGACGAACGCGCCCTTGACGACGCCGGGCCCGCGCCCGAGGTCGCAGCGCTCGAGCGTGGCGGCGCGCGGGCCGCGCGGGGTCTTCCACAGCGTCTCGCCGCGCATCTCGAACAGCTCGGCCGGGTTGCCGTCCTCGAGCATCTTCCGGTACTCGGCGATGCCGTCTGCGGTCGATCGGCCCTGCGCGCCGGATGGTCCCGGCCACGCGGCGACGAGCACGAACGCCAGCGCGCCGGCGGTGCGTCTCATGGGTCGGTGCTCCTCGTTCATCTCGTCGGCGCGGGCGAGCCTCCGGCGGTACCGGCGCGGGACCGCCGGGCCACCGTGTCGCCGGGCCGTCAGGCGACCGTCGCCTCGTCCGTCCGCCGGTCGCCCTTGTTGTCCGTCCAGGTGACCGAGACCTTGTCGCCGACCTTCGCACCCCGGACGGTGAACTGCAGGAACGGGTTCTTCGAGACCGCCGGGCCCCACTGCGCGGTCATCACCTGCCGGCCGTTCAGGTGCGCGGCCACCTCCTGGATGAACCAAGCGGGCACGAGCTTGCCGGACGCGTCCTTGCGCTGGCCGGTCTCCATCTCGTGGCTCATCAGCACGCGGACCACCGCCTTGTCGCCGGACACCTGGGCGCGGATGCGCATCGGATCGGACATGGAACGCTCCTGTGATGTGCGGTCAGCCGCCGCAGCCGCCGAGGGTGACCTTGACTTCCTTCTTCGCGAAGAGCGCGCGACCGTCGCCGGTCAGCGCGACCGCGAACACGTCGGACGACTGCCCCATCTTCACTCGGGTGCCGAAGCTCGGCTCGACCGCGTCGCTCACGTCGAAGGCGGCAGCCAGCGTGTTCGGGTTCTTCTCGACGAGCACGAGCAGCCGGCGCACGCCGGCGGCCGTGCTCGCGACGGTGATCGGCACGACGGCGCCGTTCTCGGCGATGTCGGGTGCGGTCAGCTGAACGTCCCGGCTCTCGACCGGCGCGGACGCGCCGAGCGCCTTCATCAGCTCGGCGACGGTCTTGGCCTCGAACGCGGCCTTGTTCCACGCGCCGGCCTGCTGGGCAGACGCGGTGCGGGGCAGCCAGCCGGCCGCGGCGAGCGCGGCAGCCACGCGGGCGGCGTCGCCCAGCATCTTCCTGCGGGTGGTCACGGACTCTCTCCTCGTCGAACCGGACATCATAGACGAGCGACCATCCGCCCTTCGCGCATGTGCACATGCCGGGAAGTAGGCAAGCCGGCCGTCCGCGCCCCGCGGTCGCCCGATCAGACGTGGCGCGGCCGGGCTGTTCGTCGCGTCGTCGCGGCCGACGGCCGTCATCATCGCCGCGACCCATGCCCTCCCCGCGAAGGCTCCGCGCTTGGCCACGCCCGAGTTCCTGGAACGGATCCGCGACGCGCTGCGCGAGGACCAGGCGCTGCCCGCGCTCGGGCAGTCGGTCGCGACCGTGTCGCGCATGGCGCAGGGCGAGTCCGATACCGTGGCGCAGCTCGCGCGGGCGATCCTGTCCGACGCGTCGCTGACACGACGTCTGCTGCGCTGCGCGAACTCGCCGCTCTACCGGATCCCGGACGCGGCACCGGTCACCACCGTGTCGCGCGCGCTGGTGCTGCTCGGCTTCGACCGGGTGCGGTCGCTCGCGCTGTCGATGATCCTGATCGACTCGCTGGTCGACGGACCGCGCAGCCGCGCGGTGCTGCGCGAGTTCAGCCAGGCGCTCGGCGCCGCATCGGTCGCGCGCTGCACCTTGCTGCGGCGCTGGCCGGCCTGCGCGGAGGAGGCTGCGATCGGCGCGCTGTTGCGCAACGTCGGACGGCTGATCGCGTCGATCCACGTGCCCGAGGCGGTCGCGGCGGTCCGCGCCGCAGCGGGCGACGCGGCCTTCGAGCACGCGACGGCGAAGCGGATCATCGGTCGCGGCTACGACGAGCTGTCGCTCGAGATCGTCGCGGGCTGGGGGCTGCCGACGCGCATCCGGCAGTCGCTGGAGCCCATGCCGCCGCGTCCCTCGCCGCCGCGGCAATCGCTGGAGTGGGTCCGGCTCGCGTCCTCGTTCGGCGACGACTCGGCGAGTCTGGCGAGGCGCCACGGCCCGGCCGCTCGGCACCTGACCGTGTCGGCGCTTCAGCACCGGTACGGCGAGGCGCTGGCGATGGACGCCGACGCGATCGCCGATCTGCTCGCGCAGGCCCACCGCGAGACGCTGCTGCTCGCGAAGGCGCTGGGCCTGGGCTCGGTGGTCGCGGAGACGCTCGGCGCGGCACCCGCCGTGGCGGGCGGCTCGGGCCCGGTGGCCGGGATCGGCGCAGACGGCGCGGCCGCGACGATCGGTGCCCCATCGGTCCCCGCCGACGGCGGCCTCACGGCCGGGGCCGCGAAGGCCGCGACCGGCGCCGCGCACCGTCGCCTGCTGTCCTCGCTCACCCTGCTGTCGGACGCGCTCGCCGAGGCCCGCGGGCTCGGCCGCGTCGTGCAGATCGCCACCGATGCGCTGCACGACGCGCTCGGCGCGGATCGCGTCGTCTACTTCGTCCGCGACGACGCGGCCGCCGTCTACCGGCCGCGCGCCGCCGCCGGCATCGCGATCTCCCTGCTGCGCGGCCGGATCGCGATGCCGCTGCAGTTCGCACCCGACCTGTTCCACGCGGCGCTCGCGCGCGGCGCCGACCTGCACCTCGCCGACACCTCGGCCGATACGGTGCGCACCAGGCTGCCGCAGTGGCACGCCCACGCCTTCCCGTCGGCCCGCGGCGTCCTGCTGCTGCCGGTGAGGGTCGAGGACCGTCCGATGGGCTTCTTCTACGTCGACCGCGACGCGGCTGGCGCGCCGCCGCCCGACGCCGAGCGTGCCGAGGCGATCCGGCTGCTGCGCGACCAGGTGGTGCTGGCGCTTCGGGCCGAACCCACGACGCGCTGACGCGCGCTGCGCGGCTCAGTGGAAGTGCGTGCCCTCGGGCTCCGCGTCCTCGGGCATCTCGGCGTGGACGATCTCGCCGACGTGGTTCGGATAGAGCGGCACGCCGCAGTCCTCGCAGTACTCGGGCTCGGTGAGCTCGGACCACGTCCGCATCTCGGTCACGCCCGCCTCGCGCAGCGTCTCGCGGATCCGATCGAGCGGCGACGGCTCGTCGGCCTCGCTCTCGGCGCCCAGCAGCGGCCAGACCACGCCCTGCGCCACGTCCTCGTCGTCGCCCACCGACAGGCCGATCCGGTATTCGTCGACGCGGTCGTCGCCGAAGGGGGCCACGGTGGCCTTGATCGATTCGGGTTCCAGGTCGAGCGCGTGCGTGAGGAAGTGGACCGCCGCCTTGATCGCATACGGCCGAACCCTGCGGTCGGCCTCGCGCAGGTTGATGTGGTAGGCGTCGGGCAGCAGGCACTCGAAGCCGCAGCCCGGCAGCAGCGATTCGATCGACGGCCGCGCCTGCGCGATCCACTGCTCGAGGCAGGCCACGCGCGACGCATGGTCGCTCGACTCCGGCTGCTGCCAGCGGAACAGCGGCGCATCCTGCGGCGCGGCCACCGCGGCGACGAGGAAGCGGCCGTCGGCCAGCATCTCCGCGGTCTCGGGCAGCGACTTCGGCTCGATCCGCGGCGAGGTGCCGCCGGCGACGAGCGCCGCCTGGCCGAGGCGGCGGGTCAGCCGACGCAGTTCGCCGAAGTCGCGCGGCAGCTGGTCGACGCTGTAGAGCGTCGACGCCATCCGGAAGCGGACATCGCGGGCCAGCACGTGCGCCTGCCAGTGGGCCGACAGCGCGAGTGCGGTCTCCGCCGGGATCGCGCCCGACGGGATCCGGAAGCGCGTCCAGGCGACCACCGGCGCGACCACCAGCAGCACTTCCCAGCGCGCGCCCTCGTGCTCGAGCACCACCGACTCGGCGGCGGTCTCGACCGCCTCGATCAGCGCGCCATAGGCCTCGCCGTCGGTCTGGTTCAGCCGGTCGAGCGCATCGTGGATCGACTGGGGGTGACCGGTGTCGAGCAGCCGCTCGATCCGTTGCGCGAGCTGCCCCTCCCAGTAGCGGTCCTCGACCCGGCTGCCGGAGTTCGAGAGCCCGAGCGCGGCTGCGACGAGCCGCTCGGCATCGGCCGACAGGTGGGCTTTTCGGTCGCGGCCGGTGCGGGCGTGGCGGGTTTCTTTCACGGGGAGGATTCCTGGCGGCCCCGGCCGGACGGCGGGACGGACCCGGGATTTTACCGGATCACCCGAGGTCGTCCCGATGGGCGGCGATTCGACGCAGGGGTCGACTTCGGCGGGCTCGCCGGGTGATCCGCCGCCCGGATCCGGCACTCAGCCGACCGGCGCCGCGTCGACCGCCCAGAGCGCGGTGCCCTTGCGCTCCTTGCCGATCCCGGCGAGCGCCGCATCGTGCATGGCCGCCTCCTCGTCGGTGGCGGCCAGCACGCGCAGTCCGCGCGGCGGCCAGTCGACCGCGGCCAGCCCGCCGCGCGACCCGCCGCCGTCGTCGAGCGCGATCTCGAAGCTGTCCTGGCCGCGGGTCATCGCGAGATAGACCTCGGCGAGCAGCTCAGAGTCGAGCAAGGCGCCGTGCAGCGTCCGGTGGGCGTTCGAGATCCCGTAGCGGTCGCACAGCGCGTCGAGCGAGTTGCGCTTGCCCGGATGCAGCTCGCGCGCCATCAGCAGCGTGTCGACGACGCCGGCAACCCGCTCGCGGAAGCGCCCGAGACGCAGCCTGTCGAGTTCGGCATCGAGGAACGCGAGGTCGAAGGCCGCGTTGTGGATGAGCACCTCGGCGCCCTCGACGAACGCGAGCACCTCGTCCGCCACCTCGGCGAACCTCGGCTTGTCGCGCAGGTCGTCCCAGGTCATCCCGTGGACCTCGGTCGCGCCCTCGTCGACCTCGCGCTCGGGGTTCAGGTAGCGGTGCAGCGTACGGCCGGTCAGCCGTCGGTTGACGATCTCGAGGCAACCGATCTCGATGATCCGGTGCCCCTGGTCGGCCGCGAGGCCGGTGGTCTCCGTGTCGAGGATGACCTGTCGCATCAGGACCCCGCGCTCGGCGTCGGCTGCGGGCCGGCGGAGGTCGGCGGCAGTCCGGCGGGCACGGCCGCCGACGAGGCGGACGACGTCGGCGCTGCGGCCGGCGCCGAGCCTGCACCCAGCGGCGTGCCCGATGCCGGCAGCCCGTCCCCGCGCCCATCGGCCTCGGCCTGCGCACGTCGGGCCGCATCGCCGCCGAAGCGCTTGCCCTTCGTCAGCAGCGTGTAGAACGTGGGGACGACGAACAGCGTGAGCACCGTGCCGAGCGTCATGCCGCCGACGATCACCATGCCGATCTGGATACGGCTCTCGGCGCCCGCACCGGTCGACAGCGCGAGCGGGACCGCGCCGAGCACCATCGCGCCGGTGGTCATCAGGATCGGGCGCAGCCGCAGCGACGCGGCCTCGACGACGGCGTCGCGCATCGCCTTGCCCTCTTCGCGCAGCTGGTTGGCGAACTCCACGATCAGGATGCCGTGCTTGGTGATCAGGCCCACCAGCGTGATCAGACCGATCTGGCTGTAGACGTTGAGCGTCCCTCCCGTCCACTGCAGCAGCGCGAGCGCGCCGGTCATCGCCAGCGGCACGGTCAGCATGATCACCAGCGGATCGACGAAGCTCTCGAACTGCGCGGCGAGCACGAGGTAGATGAAGCCGAGCGCGAGCGCGAAGGTGAGGAACAGCTCCGAAGACGACTGCTTGAACTCGCGCGTCTGGCCGTTGTAGTCGATCGCGTAGCCGCCGGGCAGGTGCTTGCGCGCCGCCTGCTCGAGGTAGTCGACCGCCTCGCCGAGCGAGGTGCCGGGCGCGAGGTTCGCCGTGATCGTCACCGCGCGTCGTTGCGCGAAGTGGTTGAGCTCGCGCGGGCTCACCGTCTCCTTCCAGACCACCAGGCTGGAGAGCGGCACCATCGCCTCGTTGCGGCCGCGCACGAAGATCGACGCGATGTCCTGCGGCGAGCTGCGCGCCGCCGGATCGAGCTGCACGACCACGTCGTACTGCTCGCCGTTGCGCTTGAAGCGGGTGACCTGACGGCCGCCGAGCATCGTCTCGACCGCGCGACCGATCGCGTCGATCGGCACGCCGGCATCGGCGGCGCGCTCGCGGTCGATGGTGAGCCGCACCTCGGGCTTGTTCAGGCGCAGGTCACTGTCGACGCCCTGCAGACCCGACCAGCCCTGCAGGTCGCGCAGCAGCGGCTGCAGCGTGCGCGAGAGCTTGTCGTAGGGATCGCTGGTGAGCACCACGAAGTTGATCGGCCGCTCGCGCGGCGACTGGCCGAGCGACGGCGGCGCCACCGCGAACGCGAGCACGCCCGGGATCGCGAGCAGCTTCGGCTGCAGCTCCTTGACGATGTCCTGCACGGTACGCGTGCGCTCGTCCCAGTCCTTCAGTCGCCAGAACGCGATGCCCTGCGCGACCGTCGGGTTGCCGGCGATGACGAAGGCACGGTCGATCTCCGGAATCCCTCGGGCGATGGCCTCGAGCTGCCGCCCGTAGCGCTCGGTGTAGCCGATCGAGGCGCCGTCCGGCCCGTTGATGATGGAGACGATCGTGCCGCGGTCCTCGACCGGCGACAGCTCCTTCTTCATGCCGAGCCAAAGCCCGTAGCAGGCATAGGCGACGCCGACGTAGGCGAGCAGGACCAACCATCGGTTTCGAAGCGTGAACCTCAGCACCGCCGAGTAGCCGCGCGTGATGCCGCCCAGCGCCGCCTCGATGCCCCGGCCGATGAACGTGCCCTTGCCGTGCGGCTTGAGCAGTCGGGAGCACATCATCGGCGACAGGGTGAGCGCGACGAATCCCGAGACGATCACGGCGCCGGCGAGGGTCAGCGCGAACTCGACGAACAGCCGCCCGATCCGCCCGGGCGTGAACGCGACCGGCACGTAGACCGCGGCCAGCGTCAGCGTCATCGCCACCACCGCGAACCCCACCTCCTTCGTGCCCCTGAAGGCGGCGGCCATCGGCGTCATGCCGTCCTCGATGTGCCGGTGGATGTTCTCCAGCACCACGATCGCGTCGTCCACCACCAGGCCGATCGCCAGCACCAGCGCGAGCAGGGTCAGCGTGTTGATCGAGAACCCGCCGAAGTACATCAGCGCGAAGGTGGTGACCAGGCAGACCGGGATCGTCACCAGCGGGATCAGGCTGGCTCGCGCCGAATGCAGGAACAGGAAGATCACCAGCGCGACCAGGACCACCGCCTCCAGGATGGTCTTGTAGACGGACTGGATCGCGCGGTCGATGAAGACGGTGTTGTCGTTGGCGATCTGCACCGACAGCCCCGGCGGCAGGTCGCGCCGCAACGTCGGCAACTCGGCGCGCAGCGCCTCGGCGAGCGTGAGGGGGTTGGCGGTCGCCTGCTTGATGACGCCGACGGAGATCGCGTCGCGGCCGTTGAGGCGCACCACGGACCGCTCCTGCCGCGGCGCGAGCCCGACCTTCGCGACGTCGCGGACCTTGACCGGGAAGCCGTTGACCGTCTTGATCACGACCTCCTCGAACTCGGACGGCCGCTGCAGGTCGGTCTGCGAGACGACGGTGAACTCGCGCTGCACGCTCTCGATGCGGCCGGACGGGATCTCCACGTTCTGCCTGCGCAGCGCGTCCTCGACGTCGAGCGGCGTCAGCCGGTACGCGGCCAGCCGGTCCGGGTCGAGCCAGATGCGCATCGAGTAGGCGCGCTCGCCGAAGATCCGCACGTCCGCCGCGCCGGGCAGCGTCTGCAGCCGCGGCTTGACGTTGCGGTTCACGTAGTCGGAGACCTCCAGCGGGCTCATGGTCTCGCTGGAGAACGCGAGCCAGATGATCGGGTTCGCGTCGGCCTCGACCTTCGCGATCACCGGTTCGTCGGCGTCCTGCGGCAGCCGCTGGCGCACCCGCGCGACGCGGTCGCGGACGTCCGCGGCAGCCGAGTCGGCATCGCGCTCGAGGCGGAAGCGCACGGTGATCTGGCTCTGCTCGGGCCGCGAGATCGAGGTCAGCACGTCGACGCCCTCGATGCCCGCGATCGAATCCTCGAGCGGTTTCGTGACCTGGGACTCGATGATCTCGGACGACGCACCGAGGTAGCGGGTCTCGACGTTGACGACAGGCAGGTCGATCTTCGGGTATTCGCGGACGGACAGTCGCTGGTAGCTGACGACGCCGAGCAGCATCAGGATCAGCGACAGCACGGTCGCGAAGACCGGACGGCGGATGCAGACGTCGGAGAGGACCATCGGTGGGGGCTCCGGTGGACGGACGCGATGGGCGCGTCAGCGCGTGGCGGCAGGCGCGGGCGTGGCGGCGGCCGGGGGGGCGGCGGCCGGGGCGGCTGCGGCGGCGGGGGCGG
>JBJOKE010000084.1:0-55302 GCA_046046245.1 Pseudomonadota bacterium
GCATTCCGCTTGTGGCTCGGCACGCTCAAGCGCGCAACCCACGATACGTCTGGAGGCAGACCACCCCCAACACTTCGAGCATGGCCGCCCCCGCTTCGCGGGCCGGGGCCATGTTGTCTGATCCGACTCCCCACGCCCCCGAGGGCGATCCGATCCTCATGAACGAGAACCTCTACGCCCTGATCGCCGCGCGCTTCCCGCAGGACCTGGACGCCTGCGCGATCGAGACCCACGACGGCCGCTACTGGACCTGGCGTGATCTCGACCGCGCGACCGGCCGGATCGCGAACCTGCTCGCGTCGCTGAAGCTGCCCGTCGGCTCGCGCGTCGCCGTGCAGGTCGACAAGTCGGTCGAGGCGCTGTGCCTGTACCTCGCCACGCTGCGCGCAGGCCACGTGTTCCTGCCGCTGAACTCGGCCTACCAGCAGTCAGAGATCGACTACTTCGTCGAGAACGCGGAGCCCGCGGTCGTCGTCTGCACGCCCGGCAACCGCAGCTGGATCGAGCCGATCGCGAAGGCCCGCGGCTCCAGGAGGGTGTTCACGCTGGCCGATGACGGTCGCGGCACGCTGCTCGAGGCCGCTGCGCCGATGAAGGATGCGTTCCGCACCGTCGCCCGCAAGGCGACCGACCTCGCCGCGATCCTCTACACCTCGGGCACGACCGGCCGCAGCAAGGGCGCGATGCTGTCGCACGGCAACCTGTCGTCGAACGCGCTCGTGCTGAATGCCTACTGGCGCTGGCGCCGCGGCGACGTGCTGCTGCACGCCTTGCCGATCTTCCATGTCCACGGCCTGTTCGTCGCGTCGCACGGCGCGCTGATGTCCGGCAACAAGATGATCTGGCTGCCCAGGTTCGACCCGAAGGAGGTGGTCCGGCAGATGGCGCGCTCGACCGTCTTCATGGGCGTGCCGACGATGTACGTGCGACTGCTGGACGAGCCGTCCTTCACCGCGCAGGCGGCCGCGTCGATGCGGCTGTTCATCTCCGGTTCGGCGCCGCTGCTCACCGAGACCTTCAAGCAGTTCGAGGCGCGAACCGGCCAGCGGATCCTCGAGCGCTACGGCATGAGCGAGACGATCATGCTGACCTCGAATCCGTACGACGGCAATCGCATCGCGGGTACCGTCGGCCTGCCGCTGCCGGGCGTGTCGGTGCGGGTCGTCGACGATGCCGGGCGCGAGCTCGCCGCGCCCGAGATCGGCGGCATCCAGGTCCGCGGCCCGAACGTGTTCTCCGGTTATTGGCGGATGCCCGAGAAGACCAGGGAGGAGTTCACCGAGGACGGCTGGTTCCGGACCGGCGATGTCGGCCGATGGGATGCGAACGGCTACCTCTCGATCGTCGGTCGCAGCAAGGACCTGATCATCACCGGCGGCTACAACGTCTATCCGAAGGAGATCGAGTCCTACCTCGACGACATGGACGGGGTGCTCGAGTCGGCGGTGATCGGCGTGCCGCATCGCGACTTCGGCGAGGCGGTCACCGCGGTGGTGGTCCGCAAGCCGGGCGCCTCGCTCGACGAGGTTGCGATCATCGGCGCGCTGAAGACGCGGATCGCCGGCTTCAAGGTGCCCAAGCGCGTGCACGTCGTCGACGAGCTGCCGCGCAACGCGATGGGCAAGGTGCAGAAGAACGAGCTGCGCAAGCGTTACGCGGACTGAGTCGGAGCGACCCGGGCGCGTGACCCGGTCGCGCGCGCTCAGCCGCGCAGAGCGCGCGAGAGCATGTACGCGGCGAGCGACAGCAGCAGCACGGCGAATATCCGGCGCAGCGTCTTCGTCGGGATCGCGTGGGCGACCCGAGCGCCCCAGGGCGCGGTCGTGACGCTCGCCGCGGAGATGCAGGCCAGCGCCGGCAGGTACAGGTAGCCGACGGTGCCGGCCGGCAGGCTCAGGTCGCGGCCGGCCCACGCGTAGCCGATCGCGCCGGCGAGCGCGATCGGGAAGCCGCAGGCCGAGCTGCTCGCGACCGCCGAGATCATCGGCAGGTTGCGGCGCGCGAGGAACGGAACCGTCATGAACGCGCCGCCCGCACCGAGCAGCGCCGACAGTGCGCCGATCGCTCCGCCCGCGGCGAACATGCCGGCCGAACCGGGCAGTTGCCGGTCCGGCGCCGGCGGTCGGCTCGAGATCATCCGCAGTGCGGACCACCCGATGAAGAGCCCGAAGAAGGCCGCGAGCGCCCGGCCGGGTACGGCGTGCGCGAGCTGCGCCGCGAGCAGCGAGCCCGCGAGGATGCCGGGCGCGAGCCCGCGGACCACGTCCCAGCGCACCGCGCCTCGCGCGTGGTGCGCTCGCACGCTCGAGACCGACGTGAACACGATCGTCGTCAGCGAGGTGGCGATCGCGACCTTGACCACCTCGTCGTGCGGGAAGCCCACGGCATCGAGGGCCATCGACATGAACGGCACCATCAGCATCCCGCCGCCGATGCCGAGCAGGCCGGCAGCGAAGCCGGTGAACGCGCCGAGGACCAGCAGCGCGGCGACGATCGGGACGGTCATGGGCACGCGCCTCGGCGGCGCTCGCGGGGCAGGTCGGACGGGGCGCGCAGTGTACCGTGCGCGGCGTCCCGGCTCAGGCGAGCAGGCGCTGCAGCGCGTCCCACTCGTCCGAGGTCACCGGCGTGATGGACAGCCGGTTGCCCCGGCGCAGCACCTGCAGGTCGCAGAGGATCGGCTGGCCGCGGAGTTCGCCCGGCTCGACGAAGCGCGTGCGGCGCAGCGCGCGGACGTCGACCAGCATCCAGCGCGGCGCGTCCGGCTTCGCGGCGGCGTCGAAGTACGGCGACGCGGCGTCGAACTGGGTCGGGTCGGGGTAGGGCGCCGACACGACCTCGGCGAGCCCCGCGATGCCGGGCGGGACGCAGCCGGAGTGCCAGAAGACCACGCCGTCGCCGACGCGCATCGCGTCCCGCATGAAGTTGCGGGCCTGGTAGTTCCGGACGCCGACCCAGGGAACGGTCGCGCCGGGCGCGGCGAGCGCATCGTCGATCGAGCACGCTTCGGGCTCGGACTTCATCAGCCAGAAGCGCCGCTCGCTGCGGTCGGTCATCGTGGATCGATCGGAAGGGCGGGACGCGTCGCCCCGCCCGCTGCGCCAACGCGTGCGCTCAGCGCACGCCGCGATGAATGAGGGACCCCGCCTGTGCCGGTCGACCAGCATCCTGAACCGTGAAGTTCAGGGCGGCCGCGAGTGGCATCACATCAGGTTCGTCCGACGGAGGGACGATCGCAACAGTGACGCACAACATTGACCCGCGGCCTGGGTGCTTTCGCATTGGTTCAAGGAATGTATGGCCTAAGCGAACACCGCAGGGTTGAGTCGATTGTACTGCGCGGCGGCGGGGGCAGAAAGCTCGGCCGACGATCGGCCGATCGGCCGTCCGGCCGAGGCGCGCGGCGATGCCGCCGCGCCACGGCTCGTCAGAAGAGCGAATCCTGCCGACGCAGCTCGGCGTCGAGTTCCTCGGTCATCCGGCGCAGCCGCCGCGCGGTCTCGGCCGGCGGCGCGGCGTCGGCAGCCTCGCGCGAATCGAGCAGGTCGTGGGCGAGTTGCAGGGCCGCCATCACCGCGATGCGGTCGAGGCCGGCGACCCGACCAGCGTCCCGGATCGAGCGCATCTTCTCGTCGACGACCCGCACCGCGTCGAGCAGGCGCGTCTTCTCCTCGACGGGCACCGCGAGGCGGTAGTCGCGATCGAGGATGCGGACGTCGATCTGCTCCATCTCAGTGGGCGACGTCGCTGAGGTCGTCGGCGAAGGCGGGCAGTCGGGACAGGGCCGCCTCGACCCGGCTGCGTGCCTCGCTCATCCGGCGCTCGATGCGCTGGCGGGCCTCGCGGGACTCGGCGAGCTCGGCCTGCAGCCGACGGTTCTCGTCGGCGAGCCGGCGGGCTCCCTGGAGCAGGCGCTCGATGCGCTCCTGCAGCGCCTGCAGATCGTCTTCCATCCGGGCGATGGTAGGGACTCGCCCTGCCAGGGTCAAGCCGACGGCCGAGCCTGGAGGCAGGACGGGCGGATCCGACGGATCGGTTAGCATCGGCGGATGTCCTGGAGCCCGGGGGCCCGCGTCGGCCGGTCGGTCCGGCGGCTTCGCGCGGTCGGCCGTGCGGCCGTCGGAGGCCTCGTCGCGACCGTCCGGGGCATGACCTGCGCGGCGGTGCTGGGCCTGGCCCTGCCTGCGGGCGTGCCGGCTCCGGCCCACGCCCAGCAGCCGATGTCCGTGGAGGGACGGACGGGCCCGCAGCGGATCGATGCGGTGGTGGTCGAACTTGTCGCCGACCGCGTCGCGGTCGAGCCGGGCGGCACCGTCGAGCTCGCGCTGAGGCTCCGCCACGACCCGCACTGGCACACGTACTGGCGCAACCCCGGCGACTCCGGCCTCGCGACCCAGGTGGAACCGTCCGGGCCCGCTGGCGCGCGGTTCGGGCCGATCCGCTGGCCGGCTCCGATGCGGATCTGGGTCGGCCCGCTCGCCAACTACGGCTACGAGGACGACGTCCTGCTGCCGTTCCGCGCCGACCTGCCCGTCGGGCTCGCCGGGCCCCGGGTCCGCTTCGTCGCGGCCGCGCAGTGGCTGGTGTGCAAGGACGTCTGCGTGCCGGGCGAGGCCCGCGTCGCCGTGGAACTGCCGGTGGTCGCCGCCGGCACGGGCCCCGCGCGCTCGGCGCAGGCGCCTCTGTTCGACGCGGCCGCCGCGCGGACGCCGGACCCGGCGGCGGCGATCGCCGGCACCGCCCATCGAGACGGCGGACGCCTTGCGCTGGCGTTCGCGACGCCGACCGGCCTGCCCGCGCCGGGACGCGCCGAGTTCTTCCCGTATGCCGATGGGGTGGTGTCCGCCCCCGCGCCGCAGGCGCTGTCGCGCACGGCGGACGGCTGGCGGCTCGACCTGGCGCTGGCCGACGGCGCGTCGCTACCGGCCTCGGTCGACGGCCTGATCCGCCTGGACGACGCGGTGCGGGACCTGCGCGCCGCGCTCGTCGCCGGACCGGCGGCCGCGGGCACCGCAGTGTCGGTGGCCGATCGACCGGCCGGCCTGTCGAAGGCGGGCGGCGCGTTGCTCGCGAACGTGTCGAGCGGTCCGGCCGGCACGACCGGCTCGGGTCCCGGCGCGCCCGACGTGCCCGCCGTCGACGCGGGCTTCGCGCTCGCGCTCGCGTTCGGCCTGATCGGCGGCGCGATCCTGAACCTGATGCCCTGCGTGTTCCCGGTGGTGGGCCTGAAGGTGCTCGGCTTCGCGCAGGCCTCGGCGCATGCGCACGGCGCGGACGGTGCGATGCGCCGTGGCGCGCTCGCGTTCGCGGCCGGCGTCCTCGTGTCGTTCTGGCTGCTCGCCGGCGCGATGCTCGCGCTGCGTGCCGCGGGCGAATCGGTCGGCTGGGGGTTCCAGCTGCAGTCGCCCGCGTTCGTCGCAGGGATGGCGCTGCTCTTCGTCGCCGTCGGTCTGAATTTCTCGGGCGTCTTCGAATTCGGCCTCTCGCTCACGCGACTCGGCGGCGTCGGCGGCGGCTCGACCGCCGGGTCGTTCGGCGCGGGCGTGCTCGCGGTGCTGGTCGCGACGCCATGCACCGCCCCCTTCATGGGCTCGGCGCTCGGGTTCACGCTGTCGCAGCCGGCGGCCTTCACGCTCGCGGTCTTCACCGCGATCGGACTGGGCATGGCGCTGCCCTACCTGGTGCTCGGCTGGATGCCCGGCTGGGTGTCTCGGCTGCCACGCCCCGGACGCTGGATGCAGACGCTGCGGCAGGTGCTCGCATTTCCGATGTACGCGACCGCCGCCTGGCTCGCCTGGGTCCTCGTCCAGCAGGCGGGCCCCGATGCGATGCTGCGGCTGCTGCTCGCGGCGATCGTCGTGGCCGCCGCGGCCTGGTCCTGGGGCCGCTGGATGAACGGCGCGCCGCAGCGGCCCGCGATCGGGTGGGCGTCGCTGGCCGCGGCGGCGGCCGCGACGGCGGGCCTGCTCGGCCCGGTCGTCGATGCGGTGCCGGGCGACGGCGCCTCGCGTGCCGCCGCATCGGGCCCGGCATCCGCCGGTCCGATCGCCTGGGAGGCGTGGAGCGAGGCGCGGGTCGCCGCCGCGATCGCCGAGGGGCGCACGGTCTTCATCGACTTCACGGCCGCATGGTGCGTCAGCTGCCAGGCGAACAAGAAGCTCGTGCTCGAGCGGGACGCGGTCGCGCAGGCGATGCGCGAACGGAGGGTGCTGGCCCTTCGCGCCGACTGGACGAACCGCGATCCGGCGATCACCGCCGCGCTCGCGCGCTTCGGCCGCAACGGCGTGCCGCTCTACCTGGTGATCAAGCCCGGCGAGCCGCACGCGCGCGTGCTCCCCGAACTGCTGACCCCCTCGATCGTCGTCGACGCGCTCCGCTGAGGTCGCGCCGGTCCTGGTGCGCCCGTGATGAGGCGCATGCCACGATTCGCCCATCGGGCCGACGACGGCCGACCGCTTCGTCGATAGAATGGCGGGCGATTCGTTCCCGTCGCGTCGTCGTGCGGTCGTCGATTCGCAGCACGTCCCGCGCGAGCCACCGGAGCCTCCTCGAACATGCCCGTGATCGCAGTCGTGAACCCCAAGGGGGGCGTCGGCAAGACCACCCTCGCCACCAACATCGCCGGCTACTACGCGACCGGCAACACGCCGGTCATGCTCGGCGACGTCGATCGCCAGGCCTCGGCCCGCGCCTGGCTCGACCTGCGCCCCGGCGAGGCGGCGCCGATCCGCAACTGGGACGTCGACGGTTCGGTCGCCCGGCCGCCGAAGGGGGTGACCCACGTCGTGCTCGACACGCCCGCGCAGATCGATCCGAAGCGTCTCGCGCAGGTCGTGCGGATCGCCGACAAGGTCGTCGTTCCCCTGCAGCCGTCGATGTTCGACATCCTCGCGACCCGCGACTTCCTCCAGCAGCTGAAGACGCAGTACGGCGGCGGCCGACGTCTCGCCGACAAGGTCGCGATCGTCGGCATGCGCCTCGATCCGCGGACCCGCGCGGCCGAGGAGCTCGGTCGCTTCGTCACGTCGCTCGGCGTGCCGGTGGCCGGCTACCTGCGCGACACGCAGAACTACGTGCACCTCGCCGCGCACGGCCTGTCGCTGTTCGACGTGCCCGCCAGCAGCGTCCGCCAGGACCGCGACACCTGGCAGGGCCTGCTCGGCTGGCTGAACACGCACTGAGATCCGTGTGAGCGGCGCGAGCCCCGCGTTGCCGCGCGCGTCGAACCGCGATGCGAGGCTCTCCGTCCGGATCGTCGACGACGCGATCGAGCGGCTGTTCGTCCGCCGCTCGATCGTCCACCCGATCTCGCTGTCGCGCGACCGCGGCGCGATGGTCACCGTCTGGCGGCGCGGCGGCGTGGGCTACTGCGCGACCGCCGATCTCTCCGCCGAAGGCCTGCAGCGTGCCGCCGACGAGGCCGATCACTGGGCCGCGCTCGTCGAGCGGCACGGCGTGTTCGACGGCCTCGACCTGCGCGAGCTGCCCGAGGCCGTGTCGGTCGCCGCGCCCGCGGAAGCCGTCGAGGAGCCGATGCCGTCGCGCGCCGAGCTGCTCGGCCTGCTGCGCGCGGAGAGCGAGGCGATGCGCATCGATCCGCGGATCGTCTCCTGGACGGCGCAGCTGCGCGTCACACGACGCGAGCAGCGGCTGATCGTCGACGGCGTCGAGCGCAGCGGGGTGCTGCAGCGCTACGTCGAGGCGAACCTCGATGCCACCGCGGTCGACGGCGGCGTCTCGCAGACCCGCTCGCTCGGTGGGCAGTACAACGGCTTCTGCCAGCGCGGCGGCTTCGAGGTGGTTCGTGCGAGCGGCCTCGTCGGCGGTGGCGCGAGGGTGGCCGGCGAGGCGCTGGCGCTGCTCGCCGCGCCCGAGTGCCCGACGGGCCCGCGCGATCTGCTGCTGATGCCCGACCAGATGATGCTGCAGATCCACGAGTCGATCGGCCATCCGCTCGAGCTCGACCGGATCCTCGGCGACGAGCGCAACTTCGCGGGCGGCAGCTTCGTGACGCCGGACCTCTTCGGCAGCTATCGATACGGCTCGCCGCTGCTCAACGTGAGCTTCGACCCGGACGTGCCGCGCGAACTCGCCGGATACGCGGTCGACGACGACGGCGAGCCCGCGCGCAAGGTCTGGCTGATCCGCGACGGCATCCTGCAGCGCCCGCTGGGCGGCGCGCTGTCGCGGCTGCGCGCGGCCGCGCGAGGCGCCGCGCTCGAGGGCACGGCCAACGCGCGCGCGGTCGGCTGGCATCGGCCGCCGATCGACCGCATGGCCAACCTCAACGTCGAGCCCGGCGACACCCCGCTCGACGCGATGATCGCGTCGGTCGAGCGCGGCGTGCTGATGCGCACCAACGCCTCGTGGTCGATCGACGACGCACGGAACAAGTTCCAGTTCGGCTGCGAGTGGGGTCGTCTGATCGAGGACGGCCGGCTCACGACCGTGGTTCGCAATCCGGGCTACCGCGGGGTGTCGGCGACCTTCTGGCGCAGCCTCGCGGCGGTCGGCGATGCCGCCGGCGTCGAGGTGCTGGGTACACCGTACTGCGGCAAGGGCGAGCCGGGGCAGGTGGTCCGCGTCGGGCATGCGTCGCCGCCTTGCCTGTTCCGCGAGGTCGACGTGTTCGGAGGTGCCTGAGGTGCGCGCGCTGTTCGACGCGCTGGCCGACGCGGTGGACGACGCCGCGCGGGGCGGCGAGGCGGTCGCCGCGGTGCTCGAGGCCGAGGCCTCGGATTTCGTCCGACTGAACCACGCGAGGCTGCGACAGGCCGGCCGCGTCGAGCGCGCGGTCGCGCGGCTGCGGCTCGTCGACGGCGATCGCCAGGCCTCGGCCTCGGTCGTGCTGCCGGGACTGGGCGCCGGACGCGACGCAGTCCGCGCGCTCGTCGAGGCGACCGTCGCCGAGCTGCGCGCAGCCGTCGCCGAGTCCGAGCCCGATCCGCTCGTCGACCTCAGCCGCGACGCGGCGGTGCTCGACGACGAGGGACCCGATCCGCCGTTCGACCGGGCGGCCTTCGTCGACGCGGTGGCCGGCGCCGCCGGCGATGCGGACCTGGTCGGCTTCTGCGCGGCGGGACCGATCGTGCACGGCTTCTGCAGCTCGTTCGGCAGCCGGCTCTGGTACCGGCGCACGAGCGTCGCCTTCGACTGGTCGATCCACCTGCCCGTCGAGGACGGCGCACGCAAGGCGGTCAAGGCGTCCTGGTCGGGCGTGGCCTTCGACGGCGCGGCGGTCGCCGCGGCGATCCTGCGGTCGCGGGCCGATGCGGCCGTACTGGCCCGCCCGGTGCGTCGCCTGTCGCCGGGCGACTATCGGGTGCTGCTTGCGCCGCGCGCGGTCGCCGAACTGCTCGAGACGCTGTCGTGGGGAGGGTTCTCGGCCCGCGCCCACCGTGCGGGCCAGTCGCCGCTCGGCCGCCTCGCGCGCGGCGACGCGCGGCTGTCACCGCGACTCACGATCGACGAGGACCTCGACACCGGCTTCGCGCCACCGTTCCAGGGCGACGGCTACCTGCGGCCGCGGCGGCTGCGTCTCGTGGAGGCCGGTCGGCTCGTCGGCGAGCTGGTCTCGCCGCGCGTCGCGCGCGAGTTCGGCCTCGCGTCGAACGCGGCCTCCGACGCGGAGTCGCCGGACTCGCTGCGCGTCGCGCCCGGCACGCTGGCCGCCGGCGACGCGCTCGCACGGCTCGGCACCGGCGTGTCGGTGTCGAACCTCTGGTACCTGAACTGGTCCGACCGCACCGCGGCCCGGGTGACCGGCATGACGCGCTTCGCCAGCGTCTGGGTCGAGGACGGCGTCGCGGTGCAGCCGATCGAGGCGATGCGTTTCGACGACTCGATCTACCGCCTGCTCGGCGACGGCCTCGAGGCGCTGGGCGACACCCCACAGCGGATGCCGGCGACCGACACCTACGACGCCCGGGCGAGCGGCGGCATCGAGGCACCCGCCGCGCTCGTGTCGGCGATGCGCTTCGCGCTCTAGCTGGCGGGTCAGCGCGCCGCGGCCTTCGGGTCGGTCACGAAGCCGATCTTCGTGACGCCGGCCTGCTGCGCGGCGGCCATCACCTCGGCGATCCGCTGGTAGCGGACCTCGCGGTCCGCGCGCAGGTGCAGCTCGGGCTGCGGCATGCGCTTCGCCGCCTCGACGAGCCGCTCGCGCAGCGCCGCGGTGTCGGCCAGCGGCGTGTCGTTCCAGAACAGGGCCTCCTTCGCATCGATCGACAGCGTGACCGTCTCGGGCTTCTCGGCCGAGACCGGCGCGGGGGCACCGGGGAGGTCGAGCTTGATCGCATGCGTCAAGAGCGGCGCGGTGATGATGAAGATCACGAGCAGCACCAGCATCACGTCGACCAGCGGCGTGGTGTTGATCTCGGCCATCGGCCGCATCGGGCCCTCGCGCGAATCGAATCCTCCGAACGCCATCGTCGTCGCCTCCGCGTCAGTGGCCGACCGAACCCATCGGCGCGGGCGGCGGCGGTGGGGCGGCGCGCAAGGCGTCGGCCTCGCCGCGATCGATGCGCCGGCCGTGGGTGACCAGCGCGAGCAGGTCGTGCGCGAAGCCGTCGAGCTCGGCGAGCACCACCCGGTTCAGGCGCGTGAAGGCGTTGTACGCGAGCACCGCCGGGATCGCGACCGCGAGGCCCGCCGCGGTCATCACCAGCGCCTCGCCGACGGGCCCGGCCACGCGGTCGATCATCACCTGGCCGCTGCCCGCGATGCCGAGCAGCGCGTGGTAGATCCCCCAGACCGTGCCGAACAGCCCGACGAAGGGCGCCGTGCTGCCCACCGAGGCGAGGAAGGTCAGCCCCGACTCGAGTCGCGACGAGGCCTGCGTCATCTCCTGCCGCAGCACGCGGGTCACCAGTTCGTCGCGATCGACCTCGCCGGCGAGCGTGGCATCGTCGGGCATGCGCGCGGCACGGCGCGCCTTGTCCGCCATCGGCGCGAAGACGCCCTCGGCGTCGTCGCGGGCGAGCGCCTCGACCGCCTCGTCGAGCGAGCGCGCCGACCAGAAGCGGTCCAGCGCCGCCCGGGCACCGCGCCGCAGCCGCCAGGCCGACCAGGCCTTCGACAGGATCACGTACCAGCTGAGCACCGACATCGCGAGCAGCAGCCACGCGACCGCGTGCGAGACGCCGTCGCCGGCCTCCCAGAAATGCATCAATCCGAGCGGACGGTTGTCCATGCCTATCCTTCGAGCCTGAAGACCCATTTCCAGTCGCGGTACCACTCGGCCACCGCCTGGCCGTCCACCATCGCCGGTCGGAACCGCCAGCGACGGACCGCGTCGATCGCGCTGCGATCCAGCGCGGGCGAGCCGCTCGACGCACGCAACTGCACGTCGAGGACCGTGCCATCGGCGCCGACGTGTACGTCCAGCCGGACCTCGCCCTGCTCGCCGAGCCGCCTCGCGGCCGCCGGATACGCGGGGGGCGCGTTGCCCGCCCAGCTCGCGTCGGCGCGCGGGCCGGTCCGGCGCGCCGTGTCGGACGCCGGAGGGGCCAGCGACGCGACCGGGCCCGCGGCGGCGGACGTCGCGGTCGGTCCCGGCAGGGCCGCCGCGGCCGGTGCCGCAGCGACCGCCGGCGGCGCGGCGATGGGCGGCGTCGGGGCGGGCAGCGCGGCCGGAGGCGGTGTCGGGCCGGGCGAGGCGGCGGAAGACGCCATCTCCGGCGGCGCCGCCGGCAGGGGGGGCGCGACCGCGGCGGGCGTCGCGTTGCGTGCGGGCCGAGCCTCGCGCGGCTCGGCCGGTCGCGGGGGCGGTGCCTCGACCGGCGTTGCGCGTCGGGGCGGTGCCGTGGCCACGGGAGGCGGTACGGTCGGTGTACGGGCCGGCTCCGGCGGCGGCTCGAGCAGCCGGGCGACGACCGGTTCGACCCGCAATGCCTGCACCGGTGCCTGATTCGCCAGCCCGAACATCGCGACGCTCGCCAGCGCGTTCAGCCCCACGGCCCCGGCGGCGGCAGTGACGCGGCGCACATCCATCCATCGATTATAGTCGGCGGCCCCCGTCGGACGACGCCACGGATGCGGCCCGTCCGCGACCGGTGCTGCGACGCGGTGCGGACCCGTGCGCGGCGCGCCCGCGCTGGGCGCGGCGGGGCCGTGAGCAGGTCGGGGCAGGGCGCGCCGAGTTGGCGCGGTGTGCGCCGCGCTGGTGCGGCGTGGGGCGGCCCGGCGGATCCGTGACGGCGCGGCCGGGGGCGACGAGGCTCGCGGACGCCGAGGCGCGGCGTCGCGGCGCAGGGATACCGACGCTCCGGAGCGCCGGGTTCCCGATGCTCAGGGACCTCGACGCCCAGGGGCGCCGACCGTCAACGGGGACGGCCGAGCACCAGCGTCCAGTAGGTCCCGTAGGCGTCCGTCGGGCTGTCCGAGTCGATCCGAGCGAGGCCGAATTCGGTGTAGCGGGCGTCCAGGAGCGCCGCGCAGTGGGAGGGGCTGTTCAGCCAGTCGACGACCGCCTCCTCGAGGCGCAGCTGCCCTGCGGCGAGATTCTCGCCGACCAGTTGCCAGCGGTATCCGGTCGCGTCGACCCGTTCGCGCACCGTCGAGCCGTCGGCGCCGACGTGATCGAACAGCCGCGTCCGGGCCATCGCATCGGCGTGCCGGAGGGCCGCGTCGGCGAGCCGCGGGTTCCAGTTCAGCCGCGGCCGTTCGACCCCCAGCAGGCCGGCGCCCGCCGCGGCCGACGCGACCTGCGCGAGCGAGCCTGCGCAATCGGCGATGCGGTTCCGCACGCCGTTCAGCAGCGCGTCGGCGAGCGCCTGCAAGCCGCCTGCGTCCGCAGGCGCGCCATCGGCTGCACGACCCGGCGATGCCCAGCCGAAGGCCAGCGTCGCGCCGAGCATGCACGCCACGAGCCATGCTCGCGGAGATCGGTTGGATCGCATCCGTACCTGTCGTCCATCACATCCCTGGCGTGGACTCGGTCTTGGGTGTTCTGCCGGCGTTGTATCCGGGCAACGCAGGCCGCACGAGGGAAGACCGATGGGCGCAGTGACCGCCGAGATGGACGGTCGGTCGCGCATGCTGAGCGGTCGCGCCCCGAAGAGCCCGGGCTGACCGCCGCTTCTCGCCGGATGCGCCGAACGGCGCTGCGGTCGGCGGTGCTCAGGCGGTCGGGCCGCCCTTCAGTCCGAGCACGTCCTGCATGTCGTACAGGCCCGCGCCGCGCTGCGCGAGGAAGCGGCAGGCTCGCAGGCTGCCCTGTGCATAGGTGGCCCGGCTCGACGACCGATGGGTGATCTCGATCCGCTCGCCCGTGCCCGCGAACAGCACCGTGTGGTCGCCGACGATGTCGCCGCCGCGGACCACCGAGAAGCCGATCGTGCCGGCCTCTCGTTCGCCGGTCACGCCGTGCCGCGCCCAGGTCGCGACGGCGTCGAGGTCCTTGCCGAGGGCGCCGGCGATCGCGCGGCCCATGCCTAGGGCGGTACCCGAGGGCGCGTCGACCTTGTGCCGGTGGTGCGCCTCGATCACCTCGATGTCGTAGCCCTCGGACAGCAGCTTCGCCGCGACCTCGAGCAGCCGGAAGGTGACGTTGACCCCCACGCTCATGTTCGGCGCGAAGACGATGCCGACCCGCTCGGCCGCGGCCGCGATCTCTCGCCGCCCGGCCTCGTCGAACCCGGTGGTCCCGATCACCATCCGCACGCCGCGCGCCGCACATTCCCGCAGGTGCAGCCGCGTGCCCTCGGGCCGGGTGAAGTCGATCAGCACGTCGGCCCGCTCGAGCGCGACGCCGAAGTCGGCGGTGACCGGCACGCCGGTCGTGCGGCCGATCGACTCGCCGGCATCGCGCCCGATCCCGGGCGAGCCGGCGACGTCGAGAGCACCCACCAGCGTCGCGTCGGGCGCGTCGAGCACGGTCTCGACCAGCATCCGTCCCATCCGGCCGGACGCACCGGCGATCGCCACGCGCACGCTCACCTGAACCGCCCCTTCTTGCGGCGGTAGCCCGGCAGTGCCGGGTCCGCGCCCTCGTCGCTGGCCGGCAGCGCGTCGGCCTCGACCTTGGCGACGCGGCCGTCCGCGAAGAACACCGTCGCGCGTCGCAGGTCGGCCTCGCCGTTCGGATGCTGGAAGCGGAACACGTAGTCCCAGCGGTCGGGCCGGAACGGGTCGACGAGCAGCGGCGTGCCCAGCGCGAAGCGGACCTGGTCGCGGGACATGCCCTCCTTGACCTGGGTCAGCATCGTCTGGTCGACGTAGTTGCCCTGCGGAACCTCGATCCGGTAGGGCGACAGCAGGCCGCTTCGGCTGCGGTCGGTCGAGGTGCAGCCGGCGCTCGCGACGGCGAGCGCGACGGCAGCGAGCATCAGCGGGACGGGGCGCGAAGGCCGCGATCGAGGCATGGACGGGCGGTCGGGCAGAGCCGGCGGAGCCGCTATGATACGCGCTCGCCCGGCCGCTCCGGCCGCACGCGACCTTCCCGCCAGCGGACGCGCAGTCCGGAGAGCATCGCGGTGCCGACGACCCCGAACGAACTGAAGAGCATGGGCCTGAAGGCGACGCTGCCCAGGCTCAAGATCCTGGAGATCTTCCAGGAGCGGCGGCACCGGCACATGAGCGCCGAGGACGTCTACCGGGAGCTGCTCGCCGAGCAGCAGGACATCGGTCTCGCGACGGTCTACCGAGTGCTCACGCAGTTCGAACAGGCGGGCATCCTCAAGCGCAGCAACTTCGAGTCGGGCAAGTCGGTCTACGAGCTCGACGAAGGCCAGCATCACGACCACCTCGTCTGCCTGCAGTGCGGGCGCGTCGAGGAGTTCTTCGATCCCGAGATCGAGCGGCGCCAGCAGGCGATCGCCGACGAGCGCGGCTTCCGGCTGCAGGACCACGCGCTCGCGCTCTATGCCGCCTGCACGAAGCAGGACTGCCCCCACCGCCGCTGATCGCGGCCGGGCGCGCCCCCCCCCCGAGTGCCGGCCCGGGCCGCCGGGCGAATCGGTACGAGCGGCATGGTTATTGCTAAGGTGAGCACATGAGTGCCTCGACCCTGACCCCGCTGCCGCCGCCTCCCGGCGTGTACGACGAGATGTTCGACGCCGCGCAGGTCCCGCGCGGGCACTACGCGGCCTACGCCGAATGGCTCGCCTCGACGAGCCCCGAGCAGATGGCGGGCAAGCGTGCCGAGGCGGACCTGATCTTCCGTCGCATCGGGATCACGTTCTCGGTCTACGGCGACGAGGGCGGCACCGAGCGGCTGATCCCGTCCGACGTCGTCCCGCGGATCATCTCGGCCGACGAGTGGGAACGCCTCGAGAAGGGGCTGGTGCAGCGGGTCACCGCCATCAACCGCTTCCTCGCCGACATCTACCACGGCCAGGAGATCCTGAAGGCCGGCCTGATCCCCGAGGACCAGATCGTCGCCAACGACCAGTTCGCGGTCGCGATGATCGGCACGCGCGTGCCCCGCGACGTCTATGCGCACATCGTCGGCGTCGACATCGTCCGGCACTCCGACGGCGGCTACTACGTGCTCGAGGACAACCTGCGGGTGCCCTCGGGCGTGTCTTACATGCTGAGCAACCGCAAGATGATGATGCGGCTGTTCCCCGACCTCTTCCGCCGCTATCACGTGCGGCCGGTCGAGCACTATCCGGCGCTGCTGCTGCAGACGCTGCGTGCGGCCGCCGAGATCGACTCGCCGACCGTCGTGCTGCTGACCCCGGGCCGCTACAACAGCGCGTACTTCGAGCATGCGTTCCTCGCGCAGCAGATGGGCGTCGAACTGGTCGAGGGCCAGGACCTCTTCGTGAAGGACGCGTGCGTCTACATGCGGACGACCGACGGACCGAAGCGCGTCGACGTGATCTACCGCCGCCTCGACGCCGACTTCCTCGACCCGCTCGCGTTCCGTCCCGATTCGATGCTGGGCGTGCCCGGCCTGATGGCCGCCTACCGGCTGGGCAACGTGGTGATCTGCAACGCGGTCGGCACCGGCGTGGCCGACGACAAGTCGATCTACCCGTACGTGCCGGACATGGTCCGGTTCTACCTCGGCGAGGAACCGATCCTGAAGAACGTGCCGACCTGGCAGTGCCGCAAGCCCGACGACCTCGCGCACGTGCTCGCGAACCTGAAGGACCTGGTGGTGAAGGAGGTCCACGGCGCCGGCGGCTACGGGATGCTGGTGGGTCCGACCAGCAGCACGGCCGAGGTCGAGGCCTTCCGCAGGGTGCTCGAGGCGAATCCGGGCAACTACATCGCGCAGCCCACGCTCGCGCTGTCGTCGTGCCCGACCTTCGTCGAGGAGGGCGTCGCGCCGCGGCACATCGACCTGCGCCCCTTCGTGCTGGTCGGCCGCGAGACGCGGATCGTGCCGGGCGGGCTCACGCGGGTCGCGTTGCGCCGCGGCTCGCTGGTGGTGAATTCCTCGCAGGGCGGGGGCACCAAGGACACCTGGGTCGTCGACCCCGACGCGCCCGCGTCGGCGTCGGTCTGAGCGGAGGGCGCCGAGATGCTGTCGCGCGTCGCCTCGCACCTGTACTGGCTGTCCCGCTACCTCGAGCGCGCCGAGAACATGGCGCGGATCCTCGACGTCGGCGCGTCGCTCGCGCTGCTGTCGGGCACCGGCGACGAGCGTGCCGCGACCGAGCCGCTCGTCATCACCGACACGCTGCCCGCGTTCGACGCGTCGGGCCTCGCACGCACGCCCGAGACCGTCGCGCGCTTCCTCGCCTGGAGCCCGTCGCACCCGTCGTCCATCCTCAACTGCCTCGAGGCCAGCCGCGAGAACGCGCGCGCGGTGCGCGGCTCGATCACCTCCGAGATGTGGGAGAACATCAACGACACCTGGCTGCAGCTCGTGGCCAAGCGACGTACCGGCAGCGAACCGACCGACGCCGCGTTCTTCGAATGGGTGAAGGAGCGCTCGCACCTGTTCCGCGGCATCACCTTCGCGACGATCCGCCGCGACCAGCCGTACCAGTTCATCCGGCTCGGCACCTTCATCGAGCGGGCCGACAACACCGCGCGGATCCTGTCGGTGAAGCAGGCCCGCCAGGCCTCGCCGGGCGACGGTCTCACCGACTACTACCGGCTGTCGGCCGTGCTGCGCTCGGTCTCGTCGCTCGAGGCCTACCGCGACGTCTACCGCGACGCCATCGATTCGCGCCGCGTCGCCGAGATGCTGATCTTCGACGAGACCGTCCCGCGTTCGCTGCGCTTCTGCTTCGACGAGATCGTGCGCATCCTCGGCGAGCTGCCTCAGGCGCCCGCGCGGGCGGCGCGGCGGCTCGCCGCGCACATGCTCGCGCTGCTGCAGCACGGCGAGCTCGAGGACGTCCACGAGGTCGGCCTCGATGCCTTCCTCGAGCGCTTCCTGCGCAACAACGTCCGGCTCGGCGAGGCGGTCCACGCCGCCTACATGGAGATGAAGTGAGATGCTGCTGTCGGTCTGGCATTCGACGGTCTACCGCTACGCGACCGAGGTCGCGCGCAGCACGCAGTACATCCGGCTGAGTCCCGCGGCCACGCCGCGTCAGCGGGTCGTCGACTGGCGGCTCGAGTTGCCGGCGCCCGCGGTCACGATGACCGACGCCTTCGACAACCTGACGCACGTGCTGACGCTGGACGCGCCGCACCAGGAGATCCGCCTGCTCGCCCAGGGGCGCGTCGAGGTCGACGAGACGGACGACGGCGAGCCCGCCGGCCGGATCAACCCGCGGGTGTACCTGCGCTCGACGCCGCTCACCGTGCCCGACGACGCGATCCGCGCGTTCGTCGCGCCGCTGCGGGCGATGGTGCGGTCGCGGCCGCTGATGGGCATGACCGACCTGATGCACGCGCTCGCGGAGCGGATGCCCTACGAGAAGGGCCACACCTCCGTCGAGACCACCGCCGCCCAGAGCTTCGCCGCCGGACGCGGCGTCTGCCAGGACCATGCGCACGTGTTCGCCGCCTGCTGCCGGGAGATGGGCATCCCGGCGCGCTACGTGAGCGGCTACGTCTACACGCCCGACCGTCGCGGCGTCGCGAGCCACGCGTGGGCCGAGGCCTGGCTGTCGAACCGCTGGATCAGCTTCGACGTCGGCAACGCGGGGCAGTCGGGCGTGGCGCACCTCAAGCTCGCGGTCGGCCTCGACTACCTCGATGCCTGCCCGGTCCGCGGCGTGCGGCTGGGCGGCGACGGCGAGGCCTTGCACACGTCGGCGCGAGTCGAGGCGCAGCCTCCGGAGACCGCGCCGTCGGCGTCGACGGGCCCGTCCCAGTCGCAGGGCTAGGCAGTCGCGCCATGCGACGTGCCGCGGGCCCGCCGCGCCACGCGCGCCACCACCCGGTGGAATCCGCACGCGCCGCCGCCCGGTGCCCGGCGGTATGATCCGCGCCGCGCCCCGCCGGGCCGCCGCCGGCGGCAGCGAGGGTCGTCCGCCTCCCGCGCCATGACCTACTGCGTCGCGATGGCCCTCGACGAAGGGCTGCTCTTCGCCTCCGACTCCCGGACCAACGCAGGCGTCGACCATGTGTCGACCTTCTCGAAGATGACCGTCTTCGAGACCCCGGGCGAGCGGGTGGTCGTGCTGCTGAACTCCGGCAACCTCGCGACCACCCAGCACGTGGTCAGCACGGTGCGCAAGGCGATCGGCACCGAGGCGCCGAACCTGATGTCGGTGCCCAGCCTGTTCGATTGCGCGACCCTCGTCGGCGATACGGTCCGCACGACGATCGCCCATCACGGCTCGCGCCAGCCGCAACAGGGCAGCGTCGATTTCAACTGCAACGTCCTGGTCGGCGGCCAGATCGCCGGCGAGCGTCCCCGGCTCTTCCTCGTCTACCCGGAAGGCAACTTCATCGAGGCGACCGACGACACGCCGTTCTTCCAGATCGGCGAGAGCAAGTACGGCAAGCCGATCATCGACCGAGTGGTGAAGCCGCAGACCACGCTCGACGAGGCGCTGAAGTGTGCGCTGGTGTCGTTCGACTCGACGATGCGCTCGAACCTGTCGGTCGGGCTGCCGCTCGACCTGGCGATCGTGAAACGCGACGCGCTGAAGGTGACCTTCCGCCATCGCGTGGGTCCGGACGACGCCTACTTCGCGTCGATCCGACAGGGCTGGAGCCAGGGCCTGAAGAAGGTCTTCAACGAGCTGCCCGGCCCGGACTGGCTGAAACTGGGCTGAAGCAGGGCTGACGCCGGTCGCGCCGGTCAGCCCAGCAGCTCGCGGGCGTGCTTGCGCGTGGTCGCGGTGATCGCGACGCCACCGAGCATCCGGGCAATCTCCTCGACCCGCCTGTTGCGGTCGAGCCGCTCGATCCGGGACGTGGTCCGTGCGCCGTCCTGCTGCTTCGAGACCGAGAAATGCTGGTTCGCCTTGGCTGCGACCTGCGGCAGGTGGGTCACGCACAGCACCTGACGCGCTGCGCCGAGACGGCGCATCAGCGCGCCGATCACCTCGGCCACGGCACCGCCGACGCCGGCGTCGGCCTCGTCGAAGATCAGCGTGCCGACCGGCGTCGCCTCGGCAGCGAGCTCGCTGACCGCGAGGCTGATCCGCGACAGTTCGCCGCCGGAGGCCACCTTGCCGAGCGCGCGCGGCGACGCGCCCGCGTGGCCGGCCACGCGGAACTCGACACGGTCGATGCCGTGCGTGGCCGGCTCGCCGCGCTCGATCGAGATCTCGAGCCGGCCCCCCTGCATGCCGAGCCGACCGATCCGTTCGCTGACGCCCTCGGACAGTGTCCTGGCCGCCTGTACGCGGCGGCGCGACAGTGCGGCCGCGTGCGCGTCGTAGTCGGCGCGCGCGGCCTCGACCCGCCTGGCGAGCGCCTCGACATCCTGGGCCTGCGTGGCGCGGGCCAGCCGCTCGCGCAGCGACGCGTATTCGTCGGCGAGCCGCTCGGGCGGCAGCCGGAACTTGCGGCCGGCCGAATAGAGCGCGCCGATGCGCGCCTCGACGGCGGCGAGCCGTTCCGGATCGAGGTCCACCCGGTCCGCGTAGGCCGACAGCGTCGAGCCGGCCTCGCCGGCCTGGATCGCCGCGGTCTCGAGCATCTCGAGCACCGGGGCGAGCGACGCGTCGACCGCGGCGAGCGGCCGCAGCTTCTGCTGGATCGCGGTCAGCCGGTCGGCGATCGCGTCCTCGCCGTCGGAGAGCGCGTCGGCCAGGCCGCGTGCGCCGTCGATCAGCGTGGCCGCGTGCGCGAGCCGCTTCTGCTCGGTGGCGAGCTCGTCCCATTCGCCGGCGACCGGCGCGACCTGCGCGAGCTCGTCGACCTGCCACTGCAGCCGCTCCCGTTCGAGCGTCAGCTCGCGTGCGCTGCCCTGGGCGCGCTCGAGGTCGCGCTCGAGCGCGCGCCAGGCGGCGTGCGCCTGCGCGAGCGCGGCGAGCTCGCCGCCCGCGCCCGCGAACCGGTCGAGCAGTGCGCGTTGCCCGTCGGGCCGCAGCAGCGACTGCGACGCATGCTGCCCGTGCACCTCCACGAGCGTCTCGCCGATCTCGCGCAGTTGCGCGACCGTGGCCGGATGGCCGTTGACCAGCGCGCGCGAGCGCCCGTCGGCCTCGACCACGCGGCGCAGCAGCACCAGCCCGGGGTCGCCGGCCAGGTCGCGTTCGGCGAGCCAGGCATCGAGGCGCGCGTCGGTGGTGAACTCGGCGACGATGTCCGCGCGCGCGGCGCCCTCGCGGACCACGCCCGCGTCGGCGCGCGCGCCGGTGGCCAGCCCCAGCGCGTCGATCAGGATCGACTTCCCCGCACCCGTCTCGCCGGAGAGCACGGTGAAGCCGCTCCCGAACTCGAGCTCGACGGCCTCGACGATGACGAAGTCTCGCAGGCGGAGTGCGGTCAGCATCGCGGCGGAGGCGATTCAGGCGCGCGGCGCGAGGCCTGGCATCTCGTGCCAGTTCAGCTTCGAACGCAGCGTCGCATAGTACGAGTAGCCGCTCGGGTGCAGGAATCGCACGCTGTAGGCGGCGCGACGCACCTCGATCACGTCGCCGACGTGCAGGTCCGCGAAGGTCTGCATGTCGCAGTTCACCCGCGGCTCGCGGCCGTCGGACACGCTCATGCTGATCACCGATGTCGAGGGCAGCACGATCGGGCGGTTCGACAGCGCCTGCGGCGCGACCGGCACCAGCACCAGCCCGTCCAGGGCGGGGTGCAGGATCGGACCGGCGCACGACAGCGCGTAGGCCGTCGATCCGGTGGGCGTGGCGACGATCAGGCCGTCGGCGCGCTGGCTGTACATGAACAGGCCGTCGACGCGGACCTGCACCTCGATCATGCCGGTGCGCGAACTGCGGCTGACGACGACGTCGTTGACCGCGCTGGCCTCGAAGACCACGTCGCCGTCACGGGTGACCCGCGCCTGCAGGATCGCGCGGTCCTCGGCCTCGAAGTGGCCGTCGAGCACCGCGCCGAGCGCGTCCGACCACTGCAGCAGCGGGATGTCGGTGATGAAGCCGAGTCGGCCGAAGTTGATCCCGACCAGCGGCACCCCGTGCGGCGCCAGTTCGCGCGCGATGCCGAGCATCGTGCCGTCGCCGCCGACAATCACCGCCAGGTCCGCCGCTTCGCCGATCTCGTGCACCGTGGCGGTGGCGCGGCCGCCGGCGCCCAGGGTGGCCGCGATGCCCTCCTCGAACAGCACCCTGAAGCCCCGTCGGTCGAGGAAGGTACCGATCTCGCCCAGGGTCTGGGCGACGCCCTCGGACGGCTGCTTGCCGAACAGGGCGACGGTCTTGAACGGGGCGGACATGCCGTCATTTCACCACAAGTCGTCGGACGCTCCGCCGCGGACGGCCTAGGTCCGACGCGCAGGGAGCCGACGGCCGAGGCGCCCCGTCCCGGAGCGGCCGGGTGCCGGCGTTGCCGAACCTCGGCAATTCGGTCTATAACTGCCACCCATGCTGGACGCGCGGGCCAAGACCCTCCTCAAGACCCTGATCGAACGCTACATCGCCGACGGCCAGCCGGTCGGCTCGAGGACGCTGTCGCGCCATTCGGGGCTCGAGCTGTCGCCGGCCACCGTCCGCAACGTGATGGCCGACCTCGAGGAGCTCGGGCTGATCACCAGCCCGCACACTTCGGCCGGCCGGATCCCCACGCCGCGCGGCTACCGGCTGTTCGTCGACACGATGGTCACGGTCCGGCCGCTCGAGCTCGAGCAGACCGAGCGCCTGCAGGGGCAGCTGCTCGCCGACGAGCCGCAGCGCGTGCTCACGCAGGCGGCCTCGCTGCTGTCGAACCTGTCGCAGTTCGCCGGCGTCGTGATGACGCCCCGGCGCAGCTCCACCTTCCGCCAGGTCGAGTTCCTGCGACTGTCCGACCGTCGGTTGCTGCTGATCATCGTGACGCCCGAGGGCGACGTGCAGAACCGCATCCTGCACGCCGACCGCGACTACGGCGCGAGCGAGCTGACCGAGGCCTCGAACTACATCAACCAGCATTTCGCCGGTCTCGACTTCGAGACGATCCGCCAGCGCCTGCAGCGCGAGCTGGTCAGCCTGCGCGACGACATCACGAAGCTGCTGCACAAGGCGGTCGCGGCCGGCCATCAGGCCGCCTCCGAGCAGCAGGAGACGCTGATGGTGAGCGGCGAGCGCAATCTCGTCGCCGTCCACGAGCTGTCGGACAACATGGACCGGCTGCGCCAGCTGTTCGGGCTCTTCGAGCGCAAGACCGGCCTGGTCCAGCTGCTCGATGCCAGCAGCCATGCCGAGGGCGTGAAGATCTTCATCGGCGGCGAGTCGCAGCTGGTGCCGATGGACCAGCTCTCGGTCGTGGTCGCCCCGTACGAGGCCGACGGCAAGATCGTCGGCACGCTCGGCGTCATCGGCCCGACCCGGATGGCCTACGAGCGCGTGATCCCGATCGTCGACATCACCGCGAAGCTGGTCTCGAGCGCGCTGTCGCACGGGTGACCGTCCGTGCGGGCGGGTCCCACGCGTTGGCGCGTTCGCAAGGACTCGTTTGACTCCCCCCCGTCCCTCGGGGTTAGCATTGCCGGCCCGCGGTGGGGCGAAGCCTCCCGTCCGCACCAGGCGGCGACGCGCGATCCGACGCGGCGCCGACCACGAGGAGACACGACAAGTGGCGTCCGTAGCGATCGAGCGCGTCGAGAAGGCGTTCGGCCAGACCAAGGTGATCCATGGCGTCGACGTCGCGATCGACGACGGCGAGTTCTGCGTGCTCGTCGGCCCGTCGGGCTGCGGCAAGTCCACACTGCTCCGGATGATCGCCGGCCTCGAGGAGATCTCGGGCGGCAGGATCCAGATCGGCGGCAAGGTCGTGAACGACGTGCCGCCGAAGGAGCGTGACATCGCGATGGTGTTCCAGAACTACGCGCTCTATCCGCACATGAAGGTGCGGGACAACATGGCCTTCGCGCTGATGCTCGCGAAGCGGCCGCAGGCCGAGATCGACAAGCGCGTGGCCGAGGCCTCGGCGATCCTCGGCCTCGATCCCTACCTCGACCGGTATCCGCGGCAGCTGTCCGGCGGCCAGCGCCAGCGCGTCGCGATGGGCCGCGCGATCGTCCGCAACCCGCAGGTGTTCCTCTTCGACGAGCCGCTGTCCAACCTCGACGCGAAGCTGCGCGTGTCGATGCGGACCGAGATCAAGGCGCTGCACCAGCGGCTGAAGACCACGTCGATCTACGTCACGCACGACCAGATCGAGGCGATGACGATGGCCGACAAGATCGTCGTCATGCGCGACGGCATCGTCGAGCAGATCGGCTCGCCGCTGCAGCTCTACGACCACCCGGCCAATACCTTCGTCGCCGCCTTCATCGGCTCGCCCGCGATGAACCTGATCGAGGGCATCTGGGACGCGGGCGGCGTGCGGATCGGTGACGCCCACGTCGCCGTGCCGCGCCCGATGCGCGCGCAGAACGGCCAGAAGGTGCTGCTGGGCACCCGCCCCGAGCACCTCGAGCCCCGCGACGGCGGCGCGCTCGCCGCCAAGGTGGAGGTGATCGAGCCCACCGGCGCCGACACGATGCTGATGTGCTCTCTGGGCGGCCACGAACTGACCGTGGTCGTCCGAGACCGCGTCACGCTGCGTCCCGGCGATCCGGTGCGTCTGGCACCGATGGCCGAGAAACTCCACGTGTTCGACGCCGCGAGCGGCAAGAGCCTCTCGGCGTGAGCCCCACCCGGCGCGTCGACCGAGGCGCGCTGGCGTCACCCCCGGACCCAACCAGAGGGAAGGAGACCCCACGATGACCCATGACACCACCCGTCGTACGCTGCTGAAGGCCGGCACCGGCGCCGCGGTCGGCGCGGGAGCCCTGATCGGCGCCCCGGCGATCCACGCCCAGGCGACCTGGAACAACCAGCCGGAGAAGGGCGCGAAGCTGCGCGTGCTGCGCTGGAGCCGCTTCGTGCAGGGCGACATCGACGCCTACATGGCGAACGTCAAGAAGTTCACCGAGAAGACCGGCATCGAGGTCCGCGTGGACAACGAGGGCTGGGAGGACGTGCGGCCCAAGGCCGCGGTGGCGGCGAACGTCGGCAGCGGCCCGGACATCATCCTGTCGACCAACGACGACGCGAACCTGTACCCCGACAAGCTGGTCGACGTGACCGACCTGTGCGATTACCTCGGCAAGAAGTACGGCGGCTGGTACCCGGCGGCCGAGGCCTACCTGCGTCCGGACGGCAAGAAGTGGATCGGCGTGCCGCTGGGCTGCGCGGGCGCGATGATGGTCTACCGCGAGAGCCAGGTGAAGGCGGCCGGCTTCGACGCCTTCCCGAAGGACACCGACGGCTTCCTGCGGCTGTTCAAGGCGCTGAAGGAGAAGGGCACGCCCGGCGGCCTGGCCCTCGGCAACGCCACCGGCGACAGCGGCTGGACCCACTGGCTGATCTGGGCATTCGGCGGCTCGATCGTCGACAAGAACAACAAGGTGGTGATCGACAGCCCCGAGACGGTCAAGGCGCTCGAATACGCGAAGGAACTCTACGCGACCTTCGTTCCGGGCACGCTGTCGTGGCTCGACCCGAACAACAACAAGGCCTTCCTCGACGGCCAGGTCAGCGTCACCAACAACGGCATCTCGATCTACTACGCCGCGAAGAACTCGCAGGACCCGAAGGTCAAGGAGCTGGTGACCGACATCCAGCACTCGGCCTTCCCGGTCGGACCGGTGGGCCAGCCCACCGAGTACCACCTGTTCTTCAACCAGATGATCTTCAAGTACAGCAAGTACCCGAAGGCCGCGAAGGAGTTCCTGCGCTTCATGATGGAGGCAGAGCAGTTCGACCCGTGGCTGCAGGGCGGTGGCGGCTACGTGTCGCACCCGCTGCGCGCGTACGACAAGAATCCGATCTGGACCTCTGATCCGAAGCACACGCCGTACCGCGACGCGTTCAAGAACCTGCGCCCGGCGGGCTACGCCGGCAAGCTCGGCTACGCGTCGGCCGGCGCGCTCGCCGACTTCATCGTCGCCAACATGGTGGCCGAGGCCGCGAGCGGGTCCAAGTCGCCCAAGGAAGCGGCGGAGCGTGCTCAGAAGCGCGCCGAGCGGTACTACAAAGTCTGACGGACCAGACCGGAGTCAGACCGGGCCGGCCTGCCGGCCGGCCCGCCAGCAGGGATGGAGACGACGTGAGCTTCCTGGAACGATTGCAGAACAGCCGCAACGGGCTGGGCCTGCTGTTCATGCTGCCGGCCGCGGTGCTGCTGCTGCTGTTCCTCACCTATCCCCTCGGGCTGGGCGTCTGGCTCGGCTTCACCGACGCCAAGATCGGCCGGGCCGGCGTCTTCGTCGGACTCGAGAACTACGAGTTCCTCTGGGGCGACAGCGTCACGAGGCTCGCGCTCTTCAACACGCTCTTCTACACGATCATCGCGTCGATCCTGAAGTTCCTGCTCGGGCTGTGGCTCGCGATGCTGCTGAACCGGCACCTGCCGTTCAAGACTATGCTGCGCGCGATCGTGCTGCTGCCCTGGATCGTGCCGACCGCGCTGTCGGCGATCGCGTTCTGGTGGATCTACGACTCGCAGTTCTCGGTCGTCAGCTGGGTCCTCATGAAGCTCGGCCTGATCGACCACTACATCGACTTCCTCGGCGACCCGTGGAACGCCCGCTGGTCGACGATCGTCGCCAACGTCTGGCGCGGCATCCCGTTCGTCGCGATCTCCCTGCTCGCCGGCCTGCAGACGATCTCGCCCTCGCTCTACGAGGCGGCCGCCATCGACGGCGCGACCGCGTGGCAGCGGTTCCGTCACGTCACGCTGCCGCTGCTGACCCCGATCATCGCGGTGGTGATGACCTTCTCGGTGCTGTTCACCTTCACCGACTTCCAGCTGATCTACGTGCTGACCCGGGGCGGCCCGCTGAATGCGACCCACCTGATGGCCACGCTGTCGTTCCAGCGGGCGATCTCGGGCGGCGCGATGGGTGAGGGCGCCGCCCTCGCCACGGCGATGGTGCCGTTCCTGCTGGCGGCGATCATGTTCTCGTACTTCGGCCTGCAGCGTCGGGCGTGGCAGCAGGGGGGTGATCGATGAGCGGCAAGGACGACGAGGTCGTCGGGATGGACTTCCTGGAGACCCGCGGCCGCCGCTGGGTCACCGCCTACATCCCGATGGGGCTGTTCCTGTTCGTGCTGCTGTTCCCGTTCTACTGGATGGGCGTCACCGCCTTCAAGCCGAACGAGGAACTGCTGTCGCGCGAGGGCAATCCATTCTGGGTCTCGAACCCCACGCTCGCGCACTTCAAGAAGCTCCTGTTCGACACCGAGTACCCGTCGTGGCTGCTGAACACGATGATCGTGTCGATCGTAGCCACCTTCGCGTCGCTGTTCGCCGCGGTGTTCGCCGCCTACGCGATCGAGCGGCTGCGCTTCAAGGGCTCGAAGGGCACCGGCCTGGCGATCTTCCTCGCCTACCTGATCCCGCCGTCTATCCTGTTCATCCCGCTGGCCTTCGTGCTGCAGTCGCTGGGTCTGTTCAACACGCGCTGGGCGCTGATCTTCACCTACCCGACCTTCCTGATCCCGTTCTGCACCTGGCTGCTGATGGGCTACTTCCGCTCGATCCCGTTCGAGCTGGAGGAGTGCGCGCTGATCGACGGCGCGTCGCGCTGGGAGATCCTGATCAAGATCATCCTGCCGCTCGCGGTGCCGGGGCTGATCTCGGCCGGCATCTTCGCGTTCACGCTGTCCTGGAACGAGTTCATCTACGCGCTGACATTCGTGTCGGACTCGGAGATCAAGACCGTGCCCGTGGCGGTGGTGACCGAACTGGTCGAGGGAGACGTCTACCACTGGGGCCCGCTGATGGCCGGCGCGCTGCTGGGCTCGCTGCCGGTGGCGGTCTTCTATTCGTTCTTCGTCGAGTACTACGTCGCCGGCATGACCGGCGCGGTCAAGGAATAGCACCCGCAGCGCACGCCCCCGCGTACCGTTGACCGACTGCCGCGCACGGCCGAAGCCCGGGGGCGCCGGCGCGCCTTGGTAGACTGCCGGGCCATGTCCCGTCCGTCCTCCCCTCCCGCCGTGGCCTTCGACCACGCGACGCGACCGCGCACGGCCGTGCTGGTGGTCCAGCTCGGTACGCCCGCGGCGCCGACGGCCGAGGCGCTGCGGCCGTATCTCGCGCAGTTCCTGGGCGACCCGCGCGTCGTCGAGATCCCCCGGCTGCTCTGGTGGCCGATCCTGCACGGCATCATCCTCAATACCCGCCCGGCCAAGTCCGCGAAGAAGTACGCGAGCGTCTGGACCGACGAGGGCTCGCCGCTGATGGTCCACTCGGTCCGCCAGGCGAAGCTGCTGCGCGGTGCGCTCGGCGAGCGCGGCCAAGACGTCGAGGTGGCGCTGGCGATGCGCTACGGCGAGCCGTCGATCGAGTCGGTGATGGAGGGCCTGCGCGCCAAGCACGTGACCCGCCTGCTGGTCCTGCCGATGTACCCGCAGTACTCGGCGTCGACCACGGCCACGGTGTTCGACGAGGTGGGGCGCGTGCTGCGCGGCTGGCGCAACCTGCCCGAGGTCCGCTGGGTCCGCAGCTTCCACACCGATGATGGCTACCTCGATGCGCTGGCCGCGCAGGTTCGCGCCGGCTGGGCGCGCGACGGTCGTGGCGAGCGGCTGGTGATGAGCTTCCACGGCGTGCCCCGGCGCACGCTCGAGCTCGGCGATCCGTACCACTGCGAGTGCCACGCCACGGCGCGTCGGCTCGCCGAGCGGCTCGGGCTGTCGAAGGGCGAGTGGCTGGTGACCTTCCAGTCGCGCTTCGGCAAGGCCCAGTGGCTGCAGCCCTACACCGAGCCGACGCTGGAGCAGCTGGCCCGCGATGGCGTGAAGCGCGTCGACGCGGTCTGTCCCGGCTTCGTCGCCGACTGCCTCGAGACCCTGGAGGAGATCGCGATGGAGGCGAAGGAGGCCTTCGTCGCGGCCGGCGGCGAGTCGTTCCGGTACATCGAGTGCCTGAACGAGGCGCCCGCCTTCATCGACGGGTTGGCGACCCTCGTCGAGCGGCAGCTCTCCGGCTGGCCGACGCGGGCGCTCGACGCCGAGGCCGCGGTGCAGCGCGACAGGCTGCTGGTCGAGCGGCGCGCGCGAGCCGTGGAGCTGGGCGCGCCGGGCTGAGGGCCGGGCCGCTCACGCGGCCGGGAACGTCCGGACGATCCCGAAGCCGAGACCCTCGGCGGCCGCCAGGTACACCGGTGTCGTCTTGAGCTCGTTCGACCGCCACCGCGTGCCGCGGACCGAGTCGAAGCGCACGCTGCCGTCGGGGCGGCGGGCGCCGTCGAGCAGGCCGCGCAGGAACGCCACGCCTTCGTAGGTCGACTGCCCGAGGGCGTTCAGTACCGGCGCCCGGTCGCCGAAGCGCGTCCAGTAGCGCTCCCGGAACGCGCCGTTGCGGTCGGTGGGCAGGCCTGCGAAGTAGCCCGAGGCGACGAACAGGCCCTCGCTGCCCTCGGCGCCCATCGCGAGCAGACCGTTCTCCTCGATCGCGCAGCCCAGTCGTGGCACGCGCTGCGCGAGCCCGCTGTCGGAGAACGCGCGGCCGAAGTCGATCGCGTCCTGGCCCACCAGCGACATCAGCACCGCCTGGGCGCCGCTCGCACGGATCGCATCGACCAGCTGCTCGGGATCGCAGCGGCCCAGCGGCACGAATGCGTCGCCCACGACCGAACAGCCGCGCTCGACCAGCCGACGGCGGGCGAGCGCGTGGGTGCGGCGCGGCCACAGGTAGTCGTTGCCCACCAGGAACCAGCGCCCCAGGTTCCAGCGCTCCAGCATCCAGTCGAGCGCCGGCATCAGCTGCATTCCCGGCGTCTCGCCGATCGCGCAGACGTGCGGTGCGAGGGGGCCGCCCTCGTAGAGCGGCGTGTAGATGAAGGGCACCCGCGGGCCGCGCTCGCCGATCCGTTCGCGCACCGAGCTGGTGTGCATCCCGACGATCGCGTCGATGCCGCAGTCGTCGACGAGGCCGGCGAGGTCGGCCTCCACGTCCGGGGATTCGTCGCTCGCGTCGATCACGTGGATCCGCACCTCCCGGCCGCGCAGGCCGCCGTCGCGATTCCATTCCTCGACGGCGAGCCGGGCGCAGGCGAGGCTCGACGCGCCCCAGAGCCCCGCGGTGCCTGACGTCGGCACGCAGAGCGCGATCCGGTAGGGATCGAAGTCGGAGAGGGCGCGGGTGGGGCGTGTCGCGGCGCGGGCCGAACCGAGCGCCTGGCCGGGGCCCCGTCGGCCCGGCATGAGCCGGCCCGGTCGCCGCGGGGCGACTGGGCTCGCCAGTGTCGGTCGCAACGCGTACCGCTCCATCGGGTCTGTCGCCTCCTCGCAGCCGCCTCGCCTCGCTCACGGGCGGCGCGGAGCATGTTCACCGACCGGCGGTCGGCCGTCACCATGCAACGCAGCAGCGAAGGGTCATTCGCAAGCACGCGGCGTTCCACCTTCGGTGACCGTCCGCCGCGGCGCTGGATTCGAGGGCTGCGCGCCCCTAGAATGCGCGGATGGCTTCGAACAGGCGCAAGACCGGTGCGCACGACGCACCATCGCTGGCAGCCCTGCTTTCCGAGGCGAGCCGGCGGGCCTCCGCCGATCTGGAGCGTGTCCTCGATCCCGAGGGGCTGCCGGTCGAGCAGTGGCGCGTGCTGGAGCGTCTCGCCGACGGGCGGGGCCGGACCATGTCCGCGCTCGCCGAGGAGGTCGAGATGAAGCTGCCCTCGCTGTCGAAGCTGATCGACCGCATGGTGGGCAGTGCCCTGGTGCAGCGCGCCCAGGACCCGGGCGACCAGCGCCGCGTCCTCGTCTACGTCTCCGACATCGGACTCGAGAAGCACCGGCTGCTGCGCGGTCGCGTGCGGCGCACCCGCCAGGACCTCGAGACCCGTCTGGGCGACGAGCGCGGTCGCGAGCTGCGCCGGTTGCTCGAGGACTTCCTGCGCCACCCCGAGCGCTGAGCGTCGCGACGCGGTGTCATCGGGACGGGGGGGCCTGCGCGCGCAGCCCGACCCACGCACGGATCCGGCGCGGACATCACGTGCGAACATCACGCACGGATCCCACCCGTGCGTCGCACCCGGTTACCGCCGGGGGATAGACGTCCCGCGTTCCACGAGATGTTTTCCATGGAAAACAAATTCCTTGACATGGAAAATATCGGCTGACCATACTCGGACCGTTAGTCGGTACTCGGGGGTGAGTGCGCATGGTCCTGCTGGCGTGGCTGTTGGGCATCATCGTCGCGATCGTCCTGATCGCGATCGCGGTGGTCTTCCTCAACCGCTTCTATCGCAAGTCCTCGCGCGACGTCGCGCTGGTCCGGACCGGCTTCGGCGGCCAGCGTATCGTCGTCACCGGCGGCTGTCTCGCGTTGCCGTTCCTGCACAAGGTCGACGAGATCAACATGCGGACCATCCGCATCGAGGTCCGTCGCACCGGCGAGAAGTCACTGATCACCACCGACCGGATGCGCGTCGACGCGGAACTCGAGTTCTACGTCCGCGTGCAGCCGAGCGCCGAGGGCATCGCGACGGCCGCCCAGTCTCTGGGCTCGCGCGCCTTCAACCCCGACGGCATCCGGAACCTGCTCGAGGGTCGCTTCGTCGACGCGGTGCAGGCCGTGGCCGCGGAGCAGACGATGGATTCGCTGCACGAGAAGCGTGGCGAGTTCGTGCAGCAGGTCGCTGCCCTGCTTCGCGACAATCTCGCGCACTCGGGCCTGCAACTCGACTCGGTCTCGCTGACCCGCCTCGACCAGGCCGCGTTCGCGTCGCTCGACGAGAACAATGCCTTCAACGCGGTGGGGATGCGCAAGCTCGCGGAGATCATCGCGGTCAACAAGAAGAAGCGGGCCGAGATCGAGGCTGACGCCGACATCTCGGTCCGTCACACGCAGCTTTCCGCGACGAAGCAGCGGCTCGAGCTCGGACGCGAGGAGGAGGAGGCGCAGATCCGCCAGCGTCTCGACCTGGAGAAGGTGAAGGCGTCCAGCGACGCGGAGGCCGCGCGGGCGCGCGAGGAGGCGATGGTCGCGTCCGAGGCCGCCCGCATCGCGCGCGAGCGCGACACCAAGGCCGCGGAGATCCAGAAGGCGCGTGAGCTGCGCCGGCTCGAGATCGAGGCGCAGCTGGGCTCGGAGATGCGCAAGGCCGACAGCGCGATCGCGCTCGCCGCCAAGCACGCCGAGGAGGCGCGCGCCCAGGCAGAGGCCGAGCTCGCCCGCACCCAGGTGATCCTCGCCCAGGAGTCGGTGCAGACCGAGCGCGAGCGCGCCGTGGCCGACCGGTCCCGCGAGATCGCGCTCAAGCGCGTGCAGGAGGCGGGCGAGGTGGCCGAAGCCAATGCCGCCACCGAGACCTCGGTGCTGATCCTGAAGGCGAAGGCCGACGCCGAGGCGACGCGCACGCTCGCCGAGGCGGATCGTCTGAAGCGGCTCGCCGAGTCGGAGGGCGAGAAGGCGGTGATCGCAGCCCGGAACAGCCGCTCCGACGCGCTGATGCGGCTGGAGCTCGAGCAGTACCGGCTCGACAAGCTGCCCGAGATCGTCTCGCAGATGATGAAGCCGGCCGAGAAGATCGACAGCATCCGCATTCACCAGATCTCCGGCTTCGGCGGCACCGGCGCGAGCGGCGGCGCGGGCGGCGGCCCGGTGATCGACGCCGGCGGCGGCAAGCCCCCGGTGAACCAGGTGATGGACAGCATCCTGGGCATGGCATTGCAGCTGCCGGCCCTGAAGAGCATCGGCGAGCAGATCGGCGTGGACTTCTCGTCCGCGGTCGGATCGGCCGCGCCGTCGCCCGCGCCCCGCGGCGGTCCCGCCGCGGGCGGGAGCTGACGCGGGCCAGCCGTCCCGCCGGCGCCGGGCCGTTCCCGGCATCCGTTTCCACGCCGTTCCCTTCACTCGCCATCGGGAGAACCACATGGCCATCTCGCGTCGTACATTCCTCTCCGCCGCCGGAGCCTCCGGCGTGATCGCCGGCGCGCCCTACATCGCGCGCGCCCAGTCGGGTCCGATCAAGCTCGGCTCGGTGCTCGACAACTCGGGCAACCTCGACATCTACGGCAAGCCGATGGTGATGGCGACCACGCTCGCGGTCGAGGAGATCAACGCCGCCGGCGGCCTGCTCGGCCGCAAGGTCCAGGCGATCCAGTACGACACGCAGTCCGACATCGCGCTCTACACGAAGTTCGCGCAGCAGCTGGTCCGCGACGACAAGGTCGACGTGGTCCACGGCGGCATCACCTCCGCCTCGCGCGAGGCGATCCGCCAGACCTTCAAGCGCGGCAACACGATGTACTTCTACAACGTGCTGTACGAGGGCGGCGTCTGCGACCGCAACTGCTTCGTCACCGGCACCACGCCGGGCCAGGTGGTCGAGCCGATCGTCGACCATGCGATGAAGAAGTGGGGCAACAAGGTCTACATCCTGGCCGCCGACTACAACTACGGCCAGATCACCGCGAAGTGGCTGCAGCACTACGTGAAGCAGCGCAAGGGCACGGTGGCCGACACCAACTTCTTCCCGCTCGACGTGTCCGACTTCGGCTCGACGATCGCGAAGATCCAGCAGGCCGGACCGAACTGGGTGGTCTCGGCGCTCGTGGGCGGTGCGCACATGTCGTTCTACCGGCAGTGGGCGTCGTCGGGCATGAACAAGAAGATCCCGCTCGCGTCGACCACCTTCGGCGTCGGCAACGAACACCTCGCGCTGTCGCCGGCCGAGGGCGACGGCATCCTCATCGCCGGCAACTACAGCCAGGAAGCGCAGTCGCCGGCCAGCAAGGCCTTCCTCGAGAAATGGGGCAAGCGGTTCGGCGACACCAAGATCGTCCACGAGATCGCGGTCTCGCAGTACCAGGGCATCATGCTCTGGGCCGAGGGCGTCAAGAAGGCCAACTCGCTCAAGCGCGACGACCTGATGAAGGCGCTCGAGTCGGGGATCGCGATCGACGGCCCGACCGGCAAGGTCTCGATGGACGCGAAGACGCACCACGCGTCGCTCGACATCCACCTGATGGAGGTCAAGGGCCAGAAGCTCACCATCCTCGAGACCTCGAAGCAGCGGCCGCCGTCCGACACCGCGCAGTCGTGCGACCTGATCAAGAACCCGAACGAGAACAAGCAGTTCGAGGTCAAGGTCTGACGGAGCCCGTGACGTGGACTACGCCGGCGTCGTCGTTCTCGAGATCCTCTACATGATCGCCTTCCTCGCGCTCGCGAGCGCGGGGCTGGCGGTCGTGTTCGGGATGATGCGGGTCATCAACCTCGCGCACGGCGAGTTCGTGATGCTCGGCGGCTACACGACGCTCGCCTGCGTGCAGGCGGGCGTCAACGTCTACGTCGCGATGCTGATCATCGCGCCGATCGTGGTCGGGATCATCGGGCTGGTGATCGAGCGCCTGGTCATCCGCCACCTGTACGGCCGGATGATCGACACCATGCTCGCCACCTGGGGCCTGTCGCTGCTCCTGGTGGGCATCGTCACGCTGATCTTCGGCAGTTCGGCGGTCGGCGTGCCCACGCCGATCCCCGGCTACACGCTCGGCGCCTACCAGATGGGCGGCTACAACCTGTTCATCATCGCGCTCGCCGCGGTGGTGATGGTCGGGATGTGGGTGGTGCTGCGCCACACGCGTCTGGGCCTCGTCGCGCGCGGCGCGATGCAGAACCCCGAGGTCGCGTCCGCGCTCGGCTACGACCCGAAGAAGGTCTACATGACCACCTTCGCGGTCGGCGCCGCGCTCGCGGGTCTGGCGGGCGGCGCGCTCGCGCCGCTGACCGGACTGCTGCCCTCCTCGGGCGGCGCCTACATCGCCAAGACCTTCATCACGGTGATCACCGGCGGCGCCGCGGTGCTGTCGGGCACGCTGACCGCGGCCACGATGTTCGGCTTCGTCAACCAGGTGGTCTCGTTCGCGTCGACGCCGGTCATCGGCGAGATCGCGATGCTGGCACTGGCCATCGTGCTGCTGCGGCTGATGCCGCAGGGCATCACCGGACGGTTCTTCCGGAACTCGACATGATCGACGACGCGCCGTCCGCCGGACGGATCCGCTGGGGCTGGTTCATCGTCTGGGCGATCGTCATGGCGGTGCTGCCGCTGGTGATCGACGACGTCCACACGCTGTCGCTGATGGCCATCACCTCGCTCGCCGGGCTGTCGCTGGCACTGATGTGGGGCTATGCCGGCATCCTCAGCTTCGGACACGCCGCCTACTTCGGGCTCGGCGCCTACGTCTACGCGATCGCCGCGGTGAACATGGGCGAGAGCACCGGGCCGCTGCTGCTGTCGATCCTCGTACCGGCCATCGTCGCCGCGGTCATCGGCGCCATGATGTTCTGGGGCCGGATCGGCGACGTGTACCTCGGCGTGATCACGCTGGTGGTCAGCCTGATCCTGTTCAAGTTCATGAACGCCACGGCCGGGGACGCGTACCGGATCGGGGACGCCCGGCTCGGCGGATTCAACGGGATCCCGGGCTTCCAGATCCTGAACGTGCCCGGCGACCCTGCCGCACAGATCTTCGGCACGCCGTTCTACTACGTCGTCGCGGTCTGCCTGCTGCTGTGCTATCTGCTCTGTCGTTGGATCCTGTCGACCTCGTTCGGCCGCACGCTGGTGGGTATCCGCGAGAACGAGCTGCGCGTGGAGCTGCTGGGTTACGACGTGCCCGCGCACAAGACCGCGGTCTTCACGATCGGTGCCGCGATGTGCGGGCTCGCCGGCGCGTTCTTCGCGATGTGGGCCGAGATCGTGACGCCTGGCGTCTTCGCGCTCGGCATGTCGGCCGAGATGATCGTCTGGGTGATCGCGGGCGGCCTGGGCACGCTGATCGGGCCGATGCTGGGCGCTGCCGCGCTGACGCTGCTCAAGCTGCTGCTCGGCCAGCAGACGCTGATCGACAACTCCCTGGTGCTCGGCGCGATCATGGTCATCGTCGTGCTGCTGATCCCCAAGGGCATCGTGCCGACGGTCGCGGGCTGGTTCGGGCGCCGTGAGCAGTCGGTCGCGAACCGGCGCGGCCAGGCGGCCTCGCGCCGGCGCCGCGGGGGCGCGGCGGGGCAGGGCGCGGCGTCGGGCGCCGGCAGCGGCACGACGGGAGCCACGCCGTGAACGAGCCGGTCGTCGAGACCCGCGACCTGTCGATGCGCTTCGGCGGCGTCGTCGCGGTCAACCATGTGAGCTTCACGCTGCGCGAGCGCGAGCTGCGCTGCCTGATCGGTCCGAACGGCGCGGGCAAGAGCACGTTCTTCAAGTGCCTGACCGGCCAGCTGGACCCGGGTCACGGTGGCGGCCAGGTACTGGTCCGCGGCCAGGACGTGACCGGCTGGCGACCCTACCGGATCGTGCGCCTGGGCGTCGGCATCAAGACGCAGGTCCCGTCGGTGATGAACGGGCTCACCGTGCTCGAGAACCTCTGGCTGTCGGCGCGGCGCGTGCACGGCCGGGCCGGTGCCGACGGCGCGGTCGAGGAGGCCGTCGCCGAACTCGAGCTCGGCTCGATCGTCCGCCGCCAGGTCGGCGAGCTGGCGCACGGCCAGCGACAGATGGTCGAGCTCGGCATGGTGCTCGCGCAGCGGCCCTGGCTGGTGCTGCTCGACGAGCCCGCCGCGGGCCTGACGGGCGCCGAACTCGACCGCCTGGTCGGTGCGATCCGGCGGATCAACCAGACGGCGGCCGTCGTCGTCGTCGACCACGACATGCACTTCGTCCGGATGCTCGACAGCCTCGTCACCGTGTTCCACCAGGGCTCGATCCTGATCGAGGGACCGGCCGACACCGTGCTCGCCGACGCGAAGGTCCGCGAGGTCTACATCGGGAGCCGCGCCGCATGAACGCACCGCCCGTCGCTCCGGTCTCGGCGGCCGGTGCCGCAGACGACGCGTCGCGCCGCGACGCGGTGCTCGAGGTCTCCGGCCTGCACGCCGGCTACGGCCACGTGCCGGTGCTGCACGGCGTGTCGTTCACGCTGCACGCGGGCGAGGCGATCGGCGTCGTCGGCCACAACGGCATGGGCAAGAGCACCCTGCTGAAGTGCGTGATGGGCCTGATCCCCGCGCGCGGCGGCCGGATCGCGATCGACGGCACCGATGCGACGCGGATGCCCGCGCACCTGCGCAGCCGGCTCGGCGTCGGCTACGTGCCCCAGGGCCGCGGCATCCTGCCGGGGCTCACCGCGCTCGAGAACCTTCGCCTCGCTTGGAGCGCCGAGACCGGGGAGACCGAGCAGCAGGCGCTCGAGCGGGTGCTCGAGCTGTTCCCGCGGCTGCGTCGTCTGCTCGATCGCAAGGGCGGCGCGCTGTCGGGCGGCGAGCAGCAGCTGCTCGCGCTGGCACGCGCGCTGATGGCCGGACCGTGGCTGCTGCTGCTCGACGAGCCCTCCGAGGGCATCCAGCCGTCGATCGTCCAGGAGATCGGCCAGACACTCGCCATGCTGCGGGACGCGCAGGGACTGTCGATCGTCATCGTCGAGCAGAACCTCGACCTGGTGCTCGACGTCGCCGAGCGCGTGCTGGTCCTCGAGCGCGGTCGCGTCGCGCAGACGCTCGACGGCGCGGCGCTGCGCGGCCCGGCGGTCGGAGAACTGCTCGGGCTCGGCGCGGCGCGGATGACCACGCGCGGCGGGGGGCACGGCGGCTCGGGGGCGCAGCACGGCGGCGCGTCGTCGCACGGCGGTGCGGCGGCGTCGGCCGCGCCGCCCCTCGCGGCCGACGCGCCGCGCGGACCCGGTCCGGCCGCGCAGCGCTGGGGCGCGCAGCGGCACGACGATCGTCGCGCGCCGGCGCCACCGCGCGACACCGCCGCCCGTACCCCTGCCTCGATGCCGTCGGCAGTACCGCGCTTCGAGCCGCCCCGCGTCGACGAGACCCGCGGTCCGACCGCGGCCGGCCTGTCGACCTCACCGTCGCCGCGACCGTCCGCGGCCCCTCCGGCGCGTCCGGCCCCGGCCGCGCGCCCGTCCTCCGCCGCCTCCGCGGCGCCCAACCCGCCGCGCGCCGCCGCGGCCCCGGGGGAGTCCATGACGTCCGTCAAGCGTCCGACGCTCGATCAGCTGAAGTCCATCGTCTCGGGCCTGCACATGAGCATGTCCGACCGCGAGGTCGCCGAGTACCTCGAGGTGCTCGAGGGCACCTTCCAGTCGTACGACCGCATCGCGGCGATGCCCGACAACCTGCCGCCGGTCCGCTATCCGCGCACCCCCGGCTACCGGCCCGGCGCGAACGAGAACGCGATGAACGCGTGGGCGGTGAAGTCCGAGGTCCGCGGCGCCGCACACGGCCCGCTCGCCGGCAAGCGCGTCGTGCTCAAGGACAACGTCTGCCTCGCCGGCGTGCCGATGATGAACGGCGCGACCACGCTCGAGGGCTACGTGCCCGACGTCGACGCGACCCTGGTCACCCGCATCCTCGACGCCGGCGGCACGATCGTCGGCAAGGCGCATTGCGAGTCCTTCTGCCTGTCGGGCGGCTCGCACACCTCGCAGCACGGCCCGGTCCACAACCCCTGGAAGTACGGCCATTCCGCCGGCGGCTCGTCGTCGGGCACGGCGGCGCTGGTCGGCGCGGGCGAGGTCGAGATGGGCATCGGCGGCGACCAGGGCGGCTCGATCCGCATGCCGGCCGGCTGGTCGGGCTGCTACGGGATGAAGCCCACGCACGGCCTCGTGCCCTACACCGGCGTGATGCCGATCGAGGCGACGATCGACCACGCGGGTCCGATGACCACCACGGTTGCCGACAACGCGCTGCTGCTCGAGGTGATCGCCGGTCCCGACGGGCTCGACCCGCGCCAGTACAACGTCCGCGTCGACCGCTACACCGCGGCGCTCGGCCGCGGCGTGGCGGGCCTGCGGATCGGCGTGCTGGTCGAGGGTTTCGGCCATGCCAACAGCGAGCCCGACGTCGACGCGAAGGTCCGCGACGCGGCGAACCGCCTGCGTTCGATGGGCGCGCACGTCGAGGACGTGTCGGTGCCGATGCACCTCGACGGCGCCGCGATCTGGACGCCGATCGCCCTCGAGGGCCTGATGGCCCAGATGATGCACGGCAACGGGATGGGCTTCAATTGGGAGGGGATGTACACCACCTCGCTGCTGGATGCGCACTCGAACTGGCGCTCGCGCGCGAACGAGCTGTCGCGCACGCTCAAGGTCTCGATGTTCGCGGGCGAGTACTTCATCCGGAACTACCGCGGCCACTTCTACGCGAAGGCGCAGAACCTGTCGCGCCGGCTGCGCGCGGCCTACGACGAGGCGCTGTCGCGCTACGACGTGCTGCTGCTGCCGACGCTGCCGATGAAGGCGACGCCGATCCCGCCGCAGAACGCGCCGCTCGCGCTCTGGTGCCAGCGCGGCTTCGAGATGCTCGCGAACACCTGCCCGTTCGACGTCACCGGCCACCCTGGGATGAACGTGCCCTGCGGCCTGAGCCAGGGCCTGCCGGTCGGCATGATGCTGGTCGCGAAGCACTGGAACGAGTCGACGATCTACCGCGCCGCGCACGCCTTCGAGCAGTCGGCCGACTGGCGCGAGCTCTGACCGACGCGACGATGACCGCGCGAGACCGCAACCCGTTCGCGTCCGACTGGCTCAAGGGGCCGGCCGACGAGCGCCTGCGTCCGCACGGCACGCTCTCGTACGTCGCGGGCCCCACGACCGAGCCGCTGAAGTACCTGACGATCCCGCAGCTGCTGGACCGGGCCTGCGAGCGCTGGGGCGCGCGCGACGCGGCGGTGTTCTGCGAGTCCGGCGAGCGCCTGTCCTGGCACGACCTGAAGCGGCGCAGCGACGAGGTCGCGGCCGCGCTGCTCGCGCTCGGCATCCGCCGCGGCAACCGGGTCGGCATCTGGGCGCCGAACCGCGTCGAGTGGCTGCTCGCGCAGTTCGGCACCGCGCGGATCGGCGCGATCCTGGTCAACATCAACCCGGCCTACCGGACATCCGAGCTCGAGTACGCGCTGAACACGGTGCGCTGCCGCGCGCTGATCATGGCGCGTCGGCTGAAGTCGAGCGACTACGTCGGCATGCTGCAGTCGCTCGCGCCCGAGCTCGCGTTCCGGCCCGACCCGGGCGCCTCCACGCTCGAGCTGCACGCCGAGCGCTTGCCGCACCTGAAGCACGTGATCGTGCTGGGCGACGGGCCGGTCCCGCCGCGCGCGGTCGGGTTCGGCGCCTGGTGCCGCGTCGCCGGGCCCGCGCAGCACGCGCGACTCGCGTCGCTCGCGGCGGCGCTCGAGCCCGACGACCCGATCAACATCCAGTTCACCAGCGGCACCACCGGCTCGCCCAAGGGCGCGACGCTGACGCACTTCAACATCGTCAACAACGCGCGCTTCACCGCGAAGGCGATGCGGCTCTCGGCCTCTGACCGGCTCGCGATCCCGGTGCCGCTCTACCACTGCTTCGGCATGGTGCTCGGCGTGCTCGCCTGCACCGCGGTCGGCGCGACGATGGTCTTCCCCGGCGAGTCCTTCGACGCCGGCCAGACGCTCGCCGCGCTCTCGCGCGAGCGCTGCACCGCGCTGCACGGCGTGCCGACGATGTTCATCGCGATGCTCGAGCACCCCGACTTCGCGCGGCACGACCTGTCGACCCTGCGCACCGGGATCATGGCCGGCGCGCCGTGCCCGATCGAGACGATGCGACAGGTGATCGACCGGATGCACATGAAGGAGGTGACGATCGGATACGGCATGACCGAGACCAGTCCGATCTCCTTCCAGTCGAGCGTAGACGACCCCCTCGACAAGCGCGTGTCGACCGTCGGTCGCATCCAGCCTCACGCCCAGGTGAAGATCGTCGGGCCCGACGGGCGGATCGTGCCGGTGGGCACGGCGGGCGAGCTCTGCACGCGCGGGTATCTCGTGATGCGCGGCTACTGGGAGGATCCGGAGCGCACCCGCGAGGCGATCGACGAGGCCGGCTGGATGCACACCGGCGACCTCGCGACGATCGACGCCGACGGCTGGTGCAACATCGTCGGCCGAGTCAAGGACATGCTGATCCGCGGCGGCGAGAACGTGTTCCCTCGCGAGGTCGAGGAATTCCTCTACACGCATCCGAAGGTGCAGGCCGTCCAGGTCTTCGGCGTGCCCGACGCGCGGCTCGGCGAGGAGGTCTGCGCGTGGATCGTCCCCAGGCCGGGCGAATCGATCACCGCCGACGAGGTCCGTGCGTTCTGTCAGGGTCGGATCGCCCACTACAAGGTGCCGAGGCACGTGCGCAGCGTCCGCGAGTTCCCGCTGACCGCGACCGGCAAGCCGCAGAAGTTCGCGATGCGCGACGCGATGGTCCGCGAGCTGGGGCTCGCGGTCGCGAAGACGGCCTGAATCCGGGGGAGGGCGCGTGGGCACCGACGATCTCCACTGGCTCGAGATCACCGAGCTCGCGTCGCTGATCCAGCAGCGCAGGCTCTCGCCGGTCGAGGTGACCGAGGCGATGCTGCGGCGGATCGCGCGCGTCGAACCGCGGCTCTTCTCGTACGCGCTCGTCACGCCCGAGCTCGCACTCGAGCAGGCCCGCCGCGCCGAGCAGCGGATCATGCGTCGCGAGTACCTCGGCGGCCTGCACGGCGTGCCGATCGCGCTGAAGGACCTGTGCTGGACGGCTGGCGTCCGGACCATGGCCGGCATGCCGATCCACCGCGCCTTCGTGCCGACGCGCGACGGCACGGTCGTCGAGCGGCTGCGCGTCGCCGGCAGCGTGCTGCTCGGCAAGCTGCAGCTGACCGAGGGCGCATTCGCCGACCACCACCCGGCGGTGACCGTGCCGGTCAACCCCTGGCACCGCGACCACTGGTCGGGCGCCTCGTCGAGCGGCTCCGGCGTGGCCACCGCGGCCGGCCTGTGTTTCGGCTCGATCGGCTCGGACACCGGTGGCTCGATCCGCTTCCCGTCGATCGCCAACGGCGTGACCGGGCTCAAGCCCACCTGGGGCCGCGTCTCGCGCTTCGGTGCCTTCGAGCTCGCCGCCTCGCTCGACCACCTCGGCCCGATGTGCCGCAGCGCCGCCGACTGCGGACTGATGCTCGGCGCGATCGCCGGCCCCGATCCGAACGACCCGACCGCGTCGCAGGCGCCGGTGCCCGACTACCTCGCCGGCGACGACCGCTCGCTGTCGGACCTGACGATCGGTGTCGACGAGCGCTGGTGCACGGAGGGCGTCGACGAGCCGGTGGTCCGTGCGTTCCGCGACGCGCTCGACGTGCTGCGCGGGCTGGGGGCCGCGATCCGGCCGATCGCCTTCCCGGCGGTGTCGCAGGTCACCGACGACTGGGGTCCGAACTGCGCGGTGGAAACCGCGATCGCGCACGAGGCGACCTACCCGGCGCGCAAGGCCGAGTACGGTCCCGGCCTCGCCGGTTTCATCGACGCGGGCCGCGGCCTGTCGGGTCTGGACTACCAGAGGATCCTGCTGCGCCGGGCCGAGTTCCGTGGGCGCGTGCACGCGGTGTTCGCCGACGTCGACCTGATGCTGATCCCCGGCCAGCCGTTCGCGGCGCCCACCGTCGCCACGATGGCCACGCTGGGTCAGGTGCCCGAGCAGCTGGCCGCGCTCGTCCGCTACACCGCGCCCTTCGACATGAGCGGCCACCCGACGATCACGCTGCCGGCGGGCTTCACGCCGGGCGGGCTGCCGCTCGCCGTGCAGCTGGTGGCCGGCCACCTGCGGGAGGACCGGCTGGTCCGCGCCGGGCGGGCGTTCCAGAGAATCACCGACTGGCACCGGCGTCACCCCGCGGTCTGATCGGGCGCCACGGGCAGCCCGCAGCGCCCGGGCTATGCTGCGGCGAGCCGCCCGCGACGGGCTGGCCAGCCTGCTCCCGACCCCCCACCACCCCCTGCGACCGCGATGACCGACGACGACCTCGCCTGGCTGGACCTGACCGACCTCGCCGCCCGCATCCGCGCCCGCGAGCTCTCCGCGACCGAGGCCGCGCGCGCGATGCTGCGCCGCATCGAGCGTCTGGAGCCCGCGCTGGGGGCCTACGCGCGGCTCACGCCCGAGCTCGCACTCGCCCAGGCCGCCGAGGTCGACGCGCGGCTCGCGCGCGGCGAGGCCGTCGGGCCGCTCGCCGGCGTGCCCGTCGCGGTGAAGGACCTGTGCTGGACGGCCGGCGTGCCCACCGCCGCCGGCACGACGATCCACCGCGATTTCGTGCCGGGGGTCGACGGTACCGTCGTGCGCCGGCTGCGCGAGGCGGGCGCGGTGCTGCTCGGCAAGCTGCAGATGACCGAGGCGGCGTTCTCCGGCCACCACCCGCAGGTCACGCCGCCGCGCAACCCCTGGGACCCCGCCGCCTGGACCGGCACCTCGTCGAGCGGCTCGGGTGTGGCCACCGCCGCCGCGCTCTGCCACGGCTCGATCGGCACCGACACCGGCGGCTCGATCCGCTTCCCGTCGTCGGCCTGCGGCGTGACCGGCCTGAAGCCCACCTGGGGACGCGTGTCCCGCTTCGGCGCGTTCGAACTCGCCGCCTCGCTCGACCACCTCGGCCCGATGTGCCGCACCGCGGCCGACTGCGGCGCGATGCTCGGCGCAATCGCCGGCGCCGATGCCGAAGACCCGACCGCGCTGCCCGAACCGGTGCCCGACTACCTGGCCGGCGACGCCGCCCGGCTGGACGGCCTGAGGATCGGCCTCGACGAAGGCTGGGCCTGCGGCGACGTCGAGCCGGAGGTGGCCACCGCGGTCCGCGCCGCGGCCGAGGTGCTGCGCGGGCTCGGCGCCGAGGTGCTGCCCGTCGAGGTCCCGCCCACCGATCCGGTGGTCGCCGCCTGGCTGCCGCTGTGCGCGGCCGAAGCCGCGACGGCGCACGCCGCGACCTTCCCGTCACGTCGCGCCGAGTACGGTCCGATGCTGGCCGGCCTGCTCGATGACGGCCTCGCGCTGTCGGCGGTCGACCTGCAGCGCGTGCTGCTCGTGCGGATGGACTACGCGGGCCGGATGGCCGCGCTGATGAAGCGGGTGGACCTGCTGCTGATGCCGGCGATGCCCCTCGCCGGTCCGAGCCTCGACGCGATCGCGGCGCTGCGCAAGGTCCCGGGCCACCGGGTGCGCCTCGGCCGCTACACCTCGCCGTCGGACATGACGGGGCAGCCGACGATCACGATGCCCGGCGGCGTCACCGCGGCCGGGATGCCGGTGGGCGTGCAACTGGTCGGCAGGATGCTCGGCGAGTCGGCGCTGGTGCGAGCGGGCCGCGCGTTCCAGGCGGCTACCGACTGGCACCGCCGCCGGCCGCCCGGCGCCTGAAGCGACTCGGGCTCGCGGCCCGCGGCTCCGGCAAGCCTGCCGGAGCCCTCGAGCGGGCGGCGAGCGATGCTCGCCGGAACCCCTGCTCAGGCCTTCGGCGGGATCCGCAGCGTCTGCCCCGGATAGATCTTGTCCGGGTGCGAGAGCATCGGCCGGTTCGCCTCGAAGATCTGCATGTACGCGTTGGCGTTGCCGTAGTACTCCTTGGCGATCCTGGACAGGGTGTCGCCGCTCTTGACCGTGTACCACTTCGACTCGTCGACCGGCACCTCGACGGACAGCTGGTCGTTCACCGTCGCGACGCCGGCCACGTTGCCGCAGCACAGCAGGATCTTCTCCTTCGTCGCCTGGTCTGGCGCGATGCCGCGGACGGTGACGGCGCTGCTGGCGCCGTCGAACTCCACCAGCAGTCCGGTCGCGTCGAGGTTCATCGACCGGATGTAGTCGGTGATCGCGGCGGCGGCCGCGTCGTTCGCCGCGGCCTTCTTCTCGGCGCTCGCCGGATCGGCGGCCGCGGCCTGCTGGGCCGCCTGCGCGTGCCCCTTGCCGAACAGCTTCTCGCCCGCATCCTTCAGAAAAGACATCAGACCCATCTCGTGCGCTCCTCGTGACCGACTGGTGTGAATCGTGACGTCCGGCATCGACCGGCCGCCGGGGAGCGGTGACTATCGCCGGCCGCGCGCGCAGCCGTCAATCGCGACAAGGCGTCGGATCGTCACGCGACGGTGTCGATCGGCAAGGCCCTCTTGAAATCCCGGGAACCGCCCCCACGTCCCCCGGCGAACGTCAACAAGTCCCTGATCCACAAAGACAAACGATGACCGATCCGAACTCGAAACCCGAACCCGGCGCCGATGCCGCCGCCGCCGGCCCCGACGCGGGGACGTCCGGCGTCCAGCCCGGGCCGGGCGCGGCCGAGCCCGAGGCTGCCGCCGGCCCGCTCGACGCCGACGAGCGCGCCCGCCTCGTCGACGCCGAGGCACGTGCCACCGAGTACATGGACATGGCGCTGCGCGCGCGGGCCGAGATGGACAACCTGCGCAAGCGCAACCAGATCGAACTCGCCGCCGCGCACAAGTACGCGATCGAGGCCTTCGCCGAGAGCCTGCTGCCGGTGCGCGACAGCCTCGAGATGGCGCTGAAGGTCGAGACGCCGACCGTCGAGGCGCTGCGCGAAGGGGTCGAGGCGACGCTGCGCCAGATCGTCGTCGCCTTCGACAAGCACAAGCTGCAGGCGATCGACCCGGCCGGCGAGAAGTTCGACCCGAACCGCCACCAGGCGATCTCGATGGTCCCGGCCGCCGACGTGCCGGCCAACCACGTGGTCTCGGTGCTGCAGAAGGGCTACCTGATCAACGACCGCGTGCTGCGCCCGGCCCTGGTGACCGTGCGCGCCGGCTCTTGATTCGGCCGACCCCGGTCCCACCTTCGCCCCAGAGCACCTCTTTCACCCCTTCAGACAGGAACCCGGACACATGGGCAAGATCATCGGCATCGACCTCGGCACGACCAACTCGTGCGTCGCGGTCATGGAGGGCGGACAGCCCAAGGTCATCGAGAACTCCGAGGGCGCGCGGACCACGCCGTCGATCATCGCGTACATGGAGGACGGCGAGATCCTCGTGGGCGCGCCCGCCAAGCGCCAGGCCGTCACCAACCCGCGGAACACGCTGTACGCGGTCAAGCGCCTGATCGGCCGCAAGTTCGCCGAGAAGGAGGTGCAGAAGGACATCAACCTGATGCCCTACGGCATCGTGAAGGCGGACAACAACGACGCCTGGGTACAGGTCCGCGACAAGAAGATCGCGCCGCCGCAGGTCTCGGCCGAAGTCCTGCGCAAGATGAAGAAGACCGCCGAGGACTACCTCGGCGAGGAGGTGACCGAAGCGGTCATCACCGTGCCCGCCTACTTCAACGACGCGCAGCGCCAGGCGACCAAGGACGCCGGCCGCATCGCGGGCCTCGAGGTCAAGCGGATCATCAACGAGCCGACCGCGGCCGCGCTGGCGTTCGGCCTCGACAAGGGCGGCGGCCGCGACCGCAAGATCGCCGTCTACGACCTGGGCGGCGGCACGTTCGACGTGTCGATCATCGAGATCGCCGACGTCGACGGCGAGATGCAGTTCGAGGTGCTCTCCACCAACGGCGACACCTTCCTGGGCGGCGAGGACTTCGACCAGCGCCTGATCGACTACCTGATCGCCGAGTTCAAGAAGGAGCAGGGCGTCGACCTGTCGAAGGACGTGCTCGCGCTGCAGCGGCTGAAGGACTCGGCCGAGAAGGCCAAGATCGAGCTGTCGTCGTCGCAGCAGACCGAGATCAACCTGCCGTACATCACGGCTGACGCGTCCGGTCCGAAGCACATGAACCTGAAGATCACGCGCGCGAAGTTCGAGGCGCTGGTCGACGAGCTCGTCGAGAAGACGATCGAGCCGTGCCGCATCGCGATCAAGGACGCGGGCGTCAAGGTCTCCGAGATCGACGACGTGATCCTGGTCGGCGGCATGACCCGGATGCCTAAGGTCCAGGAGAAGGTCAGGGAGTTCTTCGGCAAGGAGCCGCGCAAGGACGTCAACCCCGACGAGGCGGTGGCGGTGGGCGCGGCCGTCCAGGGCTCGGTGCTGTCCGGCGACCGCAAGGACGTGCTGCTGCTCGACGTCACCCCGCTGTCGCTCGGCATCGAGACGCTCGGCGGCGTGATGACGAAGATGATCACGAAGAACACCACCATCCCGACCAAGTTCGCGCAGACCTTCTCGACCGCCGACGACAACCAGCCGGCGGTGACGATCAAGGTCTACCAGGGCGAGCGCGAGATGGCGCAGGGCAACAAGGCGCTCGGCGAGTTCAACCTCGAGGGCATCCCGCCGGCGCCGCGCGGCACGCCGCAGATCGAGGTGACCTTCGACATCGACGCCAACGGCATCCTGCACGTGTCGGCCAAGGACAAGGCGACCGGCAAGGAGAACAAGATCACCATCAAGGCGAACTCGGGCCTGACCGAGGACGAGATCCAGAAGATGGTGAAGGACGCCGAGGCGAACGCGGCCGAGGACCACGCGCGGCGCGAGCTCGTCGAGGCCCGCAACCAGGGCGAGGCGATGATCCACTCGGTGCGCAAGTCGATGACCGAGCTCGGCGACAAGCTGACCGCGGCCGACAAGGACCCGGTCGAGGCGGCGATCAAGGAGCTCGAATCGGCGCTGAAGTCGGACGACAAGGCGGCGATCGACGCGGCGACCACCGCGATGATGACCGCGTCGCAGAAGATCGGCGAGAAGCTCTACGCGTCGCAGCAGGGCGAGGCGGCGGCCGCCGCCGCCGGCGGTGCCGCGGGCGCGTCGGGCGGTCCGTCGGGCGCGAAGCCGGGCTCGAAGGACGACGACGTCGTCGACGCCGAGTTCAAGGAAGTCAAGCGCGACGCCTGACGACCGGAAGCCGCGCGGGACGCCGGGATGCCGCGCCTCGTGCGGCGTCCCGGCGTTTCCGCGTTAAATTGCGTGTTTCGATCGAGCACCGACAGACATGGCGAAGCGTGATTACTACGAAGTCCTGGGCGTCGCGAAGAACGCGTCCGAGGACGACATCAAGAAGGCGTACCGCAAGCTCGCCATGAAGTTCCATCCGGACCGCAATCCGGACGACAAGGGCGCCGAGGAGAAGTTCAAGGAAGCGAAGGAGGCGTACGAGATGCTCTCGGACGCGTCCAAGCGCGAGGCCTACGACCGCTTCGGCCACGCGGGCGTGGACCCGAACATGGGCGGCGGGCAGGGCGGTCCCGGCGGGCAGGGCTTCGGCGGTTTCGCCGACGTGTTCGGCGACATCTTCGGCGACATCTTCGGCGGGCAGGGCGGGCGCGGTCCCGGCGGGCGCAGCAACGTCTTCCGCGGCGCGGACCTGCGCTACGCGATGGAGATCACGCTCGAGCAGGCCGCGCACGGCTTCGATACCGAGATCCGCGTGCCGTCGTGGGAGCAGTGCGAGACCTGCCACGGCAGCGGCGCGAAGCCCGGCACCAAGCCGCAGACCTGCCGCACCTGCAGCGGCCAGGGCTCGGTGCGCGTGCAGCAGGGCTTCTTCTCGATCCAGCAGACCTGCCCGACCTGCCACGGATCGGGCAAGGTCGTGCCCGATCCGTGCCAGTCCTGCGACGGCGTGGGGCGGGTGAAGAAGAACAAGACGCTGCAGGTGAAGATCCCCGCCGGCATCGACGACGGGATGCGGATCCGCTCGGCCGGCAACGGCGAGCCCGGCGTCAACGGCGGACCGCCGGGCGACCTGTACGTGGAGATCCACGTCAAGGAGCATGCGGTCTTCCAGCGGGACGGCGACGACCTGCACTGCCACGTGCCGGTCACGATCACCGCCGCCGCGCTCGGCGGCACGGTCAAGGTCCCGACCCTGGGCGGCAGCGCCGAGATCGAGCTGCCCGAGGGCACGCAGACCGGCAAGACCTTCCGGCTGCGCGGCAAGGGCATCAAGGGCGTGCGCTCGAGCTATCCGGGCGACCTGTACGCGCACGTCGTCATCGAGACGCCGGTGCGGCTCACCGACAGGCAGAAGGCGCTGCTGCGCGAGCTCGAGGCGACGCTGAAGGACGACAAGCACTCGCCCCAGACCCGTTCCTGGAAGGACAAGGTCAAGGAGTTCTTCCAGTAACCGCGCTTCCGGGTTCCGTCCGGTCGCATCGGGGCGCTTCGGCGCCCCGATTCGTGTCCGCGTGCAGGGTGCTGGCACTATATGCCCGAAAGCGGGCGAGACGACGCACGGGCAGGCAGGTCCGTGCGTGCCGGCCCGTTCGTCCCGAGACCCACGGTGCCCGCGTTGGAACGTCCGCTGTCTTTCCGTCGTCCCGTCGGCCGTCCGAAGGGACGCGCCACCGACCCCGAGGTCCGCGCCCGCATCGAGGCGCTGCTCGAGGGCCTGCCCCGCCGCCCTGACCTGCTGATCGAAGCGCTGCACCGCGTCCGCGACGCGGACGGCCATCTCCGCGCCGCGGCGCTCGCGGCGCTCGCCGAGGCCTTCCGGATGGCCCAGGCCGAGGTCTTCGAGGTCGCGACCTTCTACCATCACTTCGATGTCGTCGGCGACGACGAGGCGCCGCCGCCGCCGCTCACCGTCCGGGTCTGCGACTCGCTGTCGTGCGAGCTGGCCGGTGCGGACGCGCTCGCGCGCGCGCTGGCGGCCGAGGTCGATCCGACGGCCGTCCGGATCCAGCGGGTGCCCTGCGTCGGCCGCTGCGACCGCGGGCCGGTCGCCGTCGTCGAACGGCGGCCGGTGACGGACGCCACGCCCGCGGCGGTCCTCGCCGCCGTCGCCGCCGACGAGCGCGAGGACGCGCCGCCACCCGCGCCGGCGTTCGCCGACGCGCTCGCGGCCGGCGACTATGCGCGACTGGTCGGCTGCCTGCAGGGCGCGACGGCCCGCGACGCGGTCTTCGCCGCACTCGACGAGGCCGGCCTGCGCGGCCTCGGAGGCGCCGGCTTCCCGACCGGCCGAAAGTGGCGCACCGTCGCCGCGCAGCCGGCGCCGCGCCTGATGGCGGTCAACGCCGACGAGGGCGAACCCGGCACCTTCAAGGATCGGCACTGGTTGGAGACCGCGCCGCACCGGATCCTGGAGGGGGTGCTGATCGGCGCCTGGGCGGTCGGCGCGCAGGCGGTCTATCTGTACCTTCGCGACGAATACGCCGGCGTGCGAGCGTGGCTCGAGCGCGAGCTGCCCGCGCTGCGCGCGTGGCTGGAGGCGACCTGGCCCGCGTCGGCCGACGCGCCGCGTCCCGAGCTGCACCTGCGCCGGGGCGCGGGCGCCTACGTCTGCGGCGAGGAGTCGGCGATGATCGAATCGATCGAGGGCCGGCGCGGGATGCCGCGGCTGCGACCGCCCTATGTCGCACAGGTCGGCCTCTTCGGTCGGCCCACGCTGGTCAACAACCCCGAGACGCTGATGTGGGTCTCGCGGATCCTGCAGGACGGCGCGGCGACGTATGCGGCGCACGGCCGTCGCGGGCGGCGGGGGCTTCGCGCGTTCTCGGTGTCCGGCCGGGTGCGCGAGCCGGGCGTGAAGCTCGCGCCGGCGGGCATCACGCTGCGCGAGCTCGTCGACGAGCACTGCGGCGGCATGGCCGACGGCCATGTGCTCTACGGCTTCCTGCCCGGCGGCGCCTCCGGCGGCATCCTGCCCGCATCGCTCGCCGACGAGCCGCTCGACTTCGACACCCTCGCGCCGCACGGCGCCTTCGTCGGTTCGTGTGCGGTCGTCGTGCTCTCGTCGAGCGACCGCGCGCGCGACGCGGCCGCGAACCTGCTTCGCTTCTTCCGCCACGAGTCCTGCGGCCAGTGCACGCCGTGCCGCGTCGGCACCGCGAAGGCCGAGCCGCTGCTCGACGCGCCCGCATGGGACGCGGCGCTGCTCGGCGAGCTCTCCCGGATGATGCGCGATGCGTCGATCTGCGGGCTCGGCCAGGCTGCGCCGAATCCGTTCGATTCGGTGCTGCGTTTCTTCCCGCACGAGGTCGCCCCCCGATGAACGCCTCGATCTCCGCCCGAGTGCTGCGTGCCGACCCGACGGCCGAGCCGGTGCGCTTCACGCTCGACGGTCGTGCCCTCGAGGCCGCGCCCGGCGAGTCGATCCTCGACTGCGCGGCCCGGCATGGCGTCGCACTGCCGCACCTGTGCCACGCCGACGGGCTGCGTCCGGACGGCAACTGTCGCGCCTGCGTCGTCGAGATCGACGGCGAGCGCGTGCTCGCGCCCTCGTGCTGCCGCGCGCCCACCGAGGGCATGACCGTGCGCGCCACCGGCGAACGCGCACGCGCGTCGCAGCGGATGGTCGTCGAGCTGCTGCTCGCCGAGGCACCGGCCGCGGCGCAGCGCGGCGACTCGGAGCTGCTGCGCTGGGCGCGCGAGCTCGGCGTCGAGGGCACGCGCTTCGCGCCGCGCGCCCCGATCGCGCGCGACCTGTCGCACCCCGCGATGGCCGTGAGCCTCGATGCCTGCATCCAGTGCGGCCGCTGCGTGCGCGCCTGTCGCGAGGAGCAGGTCAACGACGTGATCGGCTGGCGGGGGCGCGGCGACGCGGTCCGGGTGTCCTTCGACCAGGACGACCCGATGGGCGCGTCCTCGTGCGTGGCCTGCGGCGAGTGCGTGCAGGCCTGCCCGACCGGTGCGCTGCTGCCACGCCGGGTCGGCGCGAACGCCGGCGAGCCGGTCGACCCCACGCGCACGGACCGCAGCGTCGACTCGCTGTGCCCGTTCTGCGGCGTCGGCTGCCAGGTCACCTACCACGTCCGCGACGGGCGCATCGACTGGGTCGACGGCCGCGACGGTCCGGCGAACCATGGCCGGCTCTGCGTGAAGGGCCGCTTCGGCTTCGACTACGTCGCGAGCCCGGAGCGCCTGACGGTTCCGCTGATCCGTCGCGACGGCGTGCCGAAGGATCCGTCGTTCGACCGCGTGCCGGCGAACTGGCGCGACGCATTCCGCGAGGCGAGCTGGGACGAGGCGATGGACGTCGCCGCGCGCGGCCTCGCGCGGCTCCGCGACGCGCACGGCCCGTCGGCGCTCGCCGGCTTCGGCTCGGCCAAGGGCAGCAACGAGGAGGCCTACCTGTTCCAGAAGCTGGTCCGCACCGGCTTCGGGACGAACAACGTCGACCACTGCACGCGGCTGTGCCACGCGTCCTCGGTCGCGGCGCTGCTCGAGGGCATCGGCTCGGGGGCGGTCTCCAACCCGGTGGCCGACGTCGCCGTGGCCGACGCGATCCTGGTGATCGGCGCGAACCCCACGGTCAACCACCCGGTGGCGGCGACCTGGATCAAGAACGCGGTGAAGCGGGGCGCGACGCTCATCGTCGCCGATCCGCGCCGCACCGAACTCGCGCGCCACGCGACCCACGTGCTGCAGTTCCGCCCCGACACCGATGTCGCGATGCTCAACGCGATGCTGCACGCGATCGTCGACGAGGGCCTGGTCGACCGCGCGTTCGTCGACGCGCGGACCGAGGACTACGAGGCGATCGTCGCGAACGTCCGCGACTTCTCTCCCGAGCGGATGGCGCCGGTCTGCGGGATCGACGCGGCGACGCTGCGTGCGGTCGCCCGCGTGTTCGCGACCTCCAAGGCGTCGATGATCCTCTGGGGGATGGGGGTGTCGCAGCACGTCCACGGCACCGACAACGCCCGCTGCCTGATCGCGCTGTCGCTGCTCACCGGCCAGATCGGCCGACCCGGGACCGGGCTGCATCCGCTGCGAGGCCAGAACAACGTGCAGGGCGCGTCCGACGCCGGCCTGATCCCGATGATGCTGCCCGACTACCACCGCGTCGGCGACGCGGCCGCGGCCGAGGCGGTCGAGCGCCTGTGGGGCGCGCGGATCGACCGCGAGCCCGGCCTCACGGTGGTGGAGATCATGCACGCGGCCGCCGCGCGCCGGATCCGCGGCATGTACGTGATGGGCGAGAACCCGGCGATGTCGGATCCGGACCTCGCGCACGCGCGGGCCGCGCTCGCGTCGCTCGACCTGCTCGTGGTGCAGGACATCTTCCCGACCGAGACCGCATGGCTCGCCGACGTGATCCTGCCGGCCTCGGCCTTCGCCGAGAAGACCGGCAGCTTCACCAACACGGATCGGCTCGTGCAGCTCGGGCGCCAGGCGATCGAGCCGCCGGGGCAGGCACGCCAGGACCTGGCGATCATCGTCGACATGGCGCGTCGGCTCGGGCTGCCGTGGACGTACTCGCATCCGTCCGAGGTCTTCGAGGAGATGCGCTACGCGATGGCCTCGATCCGCGGCATCTCGTGGGCGCGCCTGGAGCGCGACGGCGCGGCGGTCTATCCGTGCGCGGACGAGGGCGATGCGGGCGATGCGGTGGTGTTCGTCGACCGCTTCCCGACCGAGACCGGCCGCGCCCGGCTCGTGCCTGCCGCCCTGCGTTTCGCCGACGAGCTGCCCGACGACGACTGGCCTACGGTGCTGATCACCGGCCGCCAGCTCGAGCACTGGCACACAGGCTCGATGACGCGGCGCGCGACGGTGCTCGACGCGGTCGAGCCGGAGGCCACCGCGTCGATGAACGGTCGCGAGCTCGCACGGCGCGGCGTGGCGCCGGGCGCGCGGCTGCGGATCGCATCGCGCCGGGGCGAGATCGAGCTCGCCGCGCGCCGCGACGACGGCGTGCCCGACGGCGCGGTGTTCGTGCCCTTCGCGTATGCCGAGGCCGCCGCGAACCGGCTCACGAACCCGGCGCTCGACCCGCAGGGCAAGATCCCGGAGCTGAAATACTGCGCGGTCCGCGTGACCGCGGCGGCGCCGGCCGCGCCGCTAGAATGACGGCCTCGTCCGAAGGAGCCCGTTCCGTGTCCGGTTACCCCGTCAGCCAGCCGTTCCACCTCGCGTTCCCCGTGCACGACCTGCAGGCAGCACGCGCGTTCTATGGCGGGTTGCTGGGCTGCCCCGAGGGCCGCTCGTCCGACGCGTGGATCGACTTCGACCTCTTCGGCCACCAGATCGTCGCGCACCTCGCGCCCAGCGAATGCGGGCACCGGTCGACCAGCGCGGTCGACGGCGACGACGTGCCGGTGCGCCACTTCGGCGTCGTGCTCGGCATGGACCAGTGGGAGGCGATGGCGCAGAGACTGCGCGCGGCCGGCACGGCCTTCGTGATCGAGCCCCACGTACGCTTCAAGGGCCAGGTCGGCGAGCAGGCGACGATGTTCTTCCTCGACCCGTCCGGCAACGCGCTCGAGTTCAAGGCCTTCGCCGACCCGACCCGGCTCTTCGCGAAGTAGGGGGCGCGGGGCGCGCCCTCAGCGCCCCGAGAAGCGCGGCGCGCGCCGCTCGCGGAACGCCGCCACGCCCTCGGCCGCGTCCGCGGTCCGTGCGAGCCGCTGCTGGACCGACGCGTGCTCGGCCACCGCCGCCTCGAGCCCCCGCTCGACGGCGAGCCGGGCGTTGGCGAGCGTGGCCCGCACCGCCAGCGGCGCGGCGGCGGCGATGCGCCGCGCGATCGCGAGCGCCTCGTCGAACTGCGTGCCCGCGGGCACCAGCTTCTGGACCAGGCCGAAGCGGAGCGCCTCGGCCGCGTCGAACCCGTCGCCGGTCAGCAGGTACAGCAGCGCGTTCGACAGGCCCGCGCGCTCGGCGATCCGGACGGTGCCGCCGCCGGTCGCCATCACGCCGCGCAGCACCTCGAGCTGCGCGAAGCGCGTGTCGTGCGCCGCGACCGCGATGTCGGCCGCCATCATCAGCTCGAGCCCCAGCGTCCAGCACCAACCCTGGACCGCGCAGACCATCGGCTTCGTGCGCCGCGGTTCGCGCAGCGAGAACGGATCGATCCGGTCGGCGGGCCACATCGGTTCGCCCGCCTGCATCCTCGGCGCCCAGCGCGGCAGGTCGAGGCCGCCGCAGAAGTGTTCGCCCTCGGCATACAGCAGGCCCACGCGCAGCGTCTCGTCGCGCTCGAGCTCGGTGTAGGCATCGGCGAGCTGCAGCGCCATCTCGGGCGTGAAGCCGTTGCGCTTCGCGGGCCGGTCGAGGCCGATCGCGAGGATCGTGCCGTCGATGCGGCGGACGGCGATGCGTCCGGTGTCGGCAGCTGCGGCGGTCGTGTCGGACATGGCGGTCGGGCGGGCGGGGGCTGGGGTGCCCGGTACTATACTGCCCGACCGGAAGACACGGAGGCGCCAGGGAGGCGCGGCGAGATGGCGACGAACCAGCAGGAATTCGACCGGGCGCGTCAGGTGCTCGTGGGCGGTGTGAACTCCGCGGTCCGCGCGTTCCGCGCGGTGGGCGGGACGCCGCGCTTCATCGCGCGTGCCGAGGGCGCGTACATGTGGGACGTCGAGGGTCGCCGGTACGTCGACTACCTCGGCTCCTGGGGACCGATGATCGTCGGCCACTCGCACCCGCTGGTGCTCGAGCGCGTCCGCGAGGCGGCCGGGCGCGGCCTGTCCTACGGCGCACCGAACGTGATGGAGACCGAGCTCGCCGAGCGCATCTGCGCGCTGTTCCCGCACGTGGAGCGGGTGCGCTTCACGAGTTCGGGCACCGAGGCCGCCATGTCGGCGCTGCGGCTGGCGCGCGGCCACACCGGCCGCACGAAGATCCTGAAGTTCGAGGGCTGCTACCACGGCACCGCCGACTCGCTGCTGGTCAAGGCCGGCAGCGGCGCGCTCGCCTTCGGCACGCCCAGCTCGGCGGGCGTGCCCGAGGACCTCGCGAAGCACACGCTGATCGCGCAGTTCAATGACCTGGAGAGCGTGCGCGCGCTGTTCGCCGCGAACCCCGGCCAGATCGCCTGCGTGATGGTCGAGCCCGCCGCGGGCAACATGAACCTGATCCTGCCCAAGCCCGGCTTCCTCGAGGGCCTGCGCGAGGTCTGCTCGCAGGATGGCGCGCTGCTGATCTTCGACGAGGTGATGACGGGCTTTCGCGTCGCGCTCGGTGGCATGCAGCAGGTGAGCGGCGTCACGCCCGACCTGACCGCGTTCGGCAAGGTGATCGGCGGCGGCATGCCTGTGGGGGCCATCGGCGGCCGGGCGGCCGTGATGGAGAAGTTGGCGACTCTCGTTATCGTATTAGATGAGGTCTGTATTTCTGTCAAACCGTTGTATATGGTATGGGGTATCTTT
>JBJOKE010000089.1:0-50305 GCA_046046245.1 Pseudomonadota bacterium
CCACGCTGTCGTGCGGGCTCACGCTCTTGCGGCGCGACAGCTCCCAGGTGCGGGCGCTGTAGCGGAAGGGCTTGCTGGTCAGCGCGCCAACCGGGCAGAGGTCGATCATGTTGCCGCTGACCTCGCTGTCGACGGTGCTGCCCACGCTGTCGTGCGGACTGATGCTCTTGCGGCGCTGCAGCTCCCAGGTGCGCGCGCTGTAGCGAAACGGCTTGCTCGTGAGCGCGCCGACCGGGCAGATGTCGATCATGTTGCCCGACAGCTCGCTGTCGACGCTGCGGCCCACGAAGGTGCTGATCTCGCTGTGCTCGCCGCGGTTCTGCATGCCGAGCTCCATGACCCCGGCCACTTCCTGGCCGAAGCGCACGCAGCGCGTGCAATGGATGCAGCGGCTCATCTCCTCCATCGAGATCAGCGGGCCGACGTCCTTGTGGAAGACGACGCGCTTCTCTTCGGTGTAGCGGCTGGCGCCGCCGCCGTAGCCGACGGCCAGGTCCTGCAGCTGGCACTCGCCGCCCTGGTCGCAGATCGGGCAGTCGAGCGGGTGGTTGATCAGCAGGAACTCCATCACGCCCTTCTGGGCCTTGACGGCTTTCTCCGACTTCGTCCACACCTTCATGCCCTGCGAGACCGGCGTCGCGCACGCGGGCAGCGGCTTCGGCGCCTTCTCGACGTCGACCAGGCACATGCGGCAGTTCGCTGCGATCGACAGCTTCTTGTGGTAGCAGAAATGCGGCACGTAGACGCCGAGGGCGTTGGCCGCATGCATGACCATGCTGCCCTCGACCACCTCGACCTTCTTGCCGTCGACCTCGATCTCGACCATGGGGTTCTGCCGCTTCAGACGTATGCCGGGACCACGCAGCGCTTGTGCTCCACGTGGTGCTCGAACTCGTTCCAGTAGTGCTTGAGGAAGGCCTTGACCGGCATCGCCGCGGCGTCGCCGAGCGCGCAGATCGTCCGGCCCTGGATGTTGTCGGCGACCTCGCCGAGCCGTCTCAGGTCGTCTTTCGTCCCCTCGCCGTGCTCGATCCGGTGGACCATCCGCCACAGCCAGCCGGTGCCCTCGCGGCACGGCGTGCACTGGCCGCAGGACTCCTCGTAGTAGAAGTAGGACAGTCGCAGCAACGATTTCACCGCGCAGCGCGAGTCGTCCATCACGATGACCGCGCCGGAGCCGAGCATCGAGCCCGCCTTCGAGATCGAGTCGTAGTCCATGTCGGTGGCCATCATGATCTCGGCGGGCAGCACCGGCATCGACGAGCCGCCCGGGATCACCATCTTCAGCGCGCGGCCGGGGCGCATGCCGCCCGCGAGCTCGAGCAGCTTCGCGAAGGGCGTGCCCATCGGAATCTCGTAGTTGCCCGGGCGCATCACGTCGCCCGATACCGAGAAGATCTTGGTGCCGCCGTTGTTCGGCTTGCCGACCTCGAGGAAACTCTGGCCGCCGTTGCGGATGATCCACGGCACCGCGGCGAAGGTCTCGGTGTTGTTGATCGTCGTGGGCTTGCCGTAGAGGCCGTAGCTCGCGGGGAACGGCGGCTTGAAGCGCGGCTGCCCCTTCTTGCCCTCGAGCGACTCGAGCAGCGCGGTCTCCTCGCCGCAGATGTACGCACCGTACCCGTGGAAGGCGTGCAGCTGGAACGAGAAGGCGGAGCCGAGGATGGCGTTCCCCAGGAAGCCCGCGGCGCGCGCTTCCTCCAGGGCTTCCTCGAATCGGCGGTAGGTGTCGAATATCTCGCCGTGGATGTAGTTGTAGCCCACGGTGATGCCCATCGCGTAGGCGGCGATCGCCATGCCCTCGATCACGATGTGCGGGTTGTAGCGGAGGATGTCGCGGTCCTTGAACGTCCCCGGCTCGCCCTCGTCGGAATTGCAGACGAGGTACTTCTGGCCAGGGAACTGCCGCGGCATGAAGCTCCACTTCAGGCCGGTCGGGAAGCCCGCGCCGCCGCGGCCGCGCAGCCCGGAGGCCTTGACCTCGGCGATCACCTGCTCGGGCGTCAGCCCTTCCTTCAGGATCTTCGTCAGCGCCTCGTAGCCACCGCGCGACTGGTAGTCCCTCAGGCGCCAGCCGTCCGGCGAGGACAGGCCCGCGTAGATCTGCGGCGAGATGTGCCGGCCGTGGAAGCAGGTCTCCTGGACCTTCACGTCCGAGAGCGCCTGGCGGAAATCGTTCGCACCCATCCGTACGTCTCCTGGATCAGGCCTTCTTGAGCTCGTCGACGAGCGCGTCGAGCTGCGGCGCACCCATGAAGCTGCACATCCGATGGTTGTTCACCAGCATCACCGGCGCGTCGCCGCAGGCCCCGAGGCATTCGGCCTCCACCAGCGTGAACGTGCCATCGGGCGTGGTCTCTCCGAAGTCGATGCCGAGCTTCGCCTTCAGGTACATCGCGGCCTTCTCGCCGTCGCGCAGCTGGCAGGGCAGGTTCGTGCAGACGGCGAGCTTGAACCTGCCCGGCTTCGTCTTGCTGTACATGTTGTAGAAGGTCGCCACCTCCCACACGGCGATCGCCGGCATCTGCAGGTACGCGGCGACCGCGTCGACGACCTCCTGCGAGACCCAGCCGATCTCCTCCTGGGCGATCGCGAGCGCGGCCATCACCGCGGACTGCTTCTGGTCGGGCGGGAACTTCGCGACCTCGCGGTCGATCCGCGCGTAGGCGTCTTGGGAGAGCTGCGTCATCGATCGATCTCGCCGAACACGATGTCCTGGGTGCCGATCAGCGTGACCACGTCGGCCAGCATGTGGCCGCGCGCCATCTCGTCGAGCGCCTGCAGGTGCGGGAAGCCCGGCGCCCGGATCTTCAGCCGGTACGGCTTGTTCGCACCGTCGGACACCAGATAGATGCCGAACTCGCCCTTCGGGTGCTCGACACACGCGTAGGCCTCGCCCTCGGGGACGTGCATCCCCTCGGTGAAGAGCTTGAAATGGTGGATCAGCTCTTCCATGTTCGACTTCATCGCGACGCGCGACGGCGGCGCGACCTTGTGGTCTTCGACGATGACCGGACCCGGGTTCGCGCGCAGCCAGTCGATGCACTGCTTGATGATCCGGTTGCTCTGGCGCATCTCCTCGATGCGGACCAGGTACCTGTCGTAGCTGTCGCCGTTTCGACCGACCGGGATGTCGAAGTCGAGCCGGTCGTAGACCTCGTAGGGCTGCGTCTTGCGGAGGTCCCATTCGACGCCCGAGCCGCGCAGCATCGGGCCGGTGAAGCCGAGTGCCTTCGCGCGCTCGGGAGACACCACGCCGATGCCGACCAGTCGCTGCTTCCAGATGCGGTTGTCGGTCAGGAGCGTCTCGTAGTCGTCGACGTAGCCCGGGAAGCGCTGCGTGAAGAGATCGAGGAAGTCGAGCAGCGAGCCCTGGCGGTTCGCGTTCAGCTCGGCCACGCCGCGCTCGTTGCGGACCTTGCTCGCGACGTACTGCGGCATGCGGTCCGGCAGATCACGGTAGACGCCTCCCGGACGGTAGTAGGCCGCGTGCATCCGCGCGCCCGACACCGCCTCGTAGCAGTCCATCAGGTCCTCGCGCTCGCGGAACGCGTACAGGAAGACCGTCATCGCGCCGACGTCGAGCGCGTGCGCACCGAGCCACATCAGGTGGTTCAGGACCCGCGTGATCTCGTCGAACATCACGCGGATGTACTGCGCGCGCTCGGGCACCTGCACGCCGAGCAGCTTCTCGATCGCCATGACGTAGGCGTGCTCGTTGCACATCATCGACACGTAGTCGAGGCGATCCATGTACGGCACGTTCTGCAGGAACGTGCGCGTCTCGGCGAGCTTCTCGGTCGCGCGATGCAGCAGGCCGATGTGCGGGTCCGCTCGCTGGACGACCTCGCCGTCGAGCTCGAGCACCAGGCGCAGCACGCCGTGGGCGGCAGGATGCTGCGGTCCGAAGTTCAGGGTGTAGTTCTTGATCTCTGCCATCTGTCGCTCCCCGCGGCCCGCCTCAGCGGCCGATGCCGTAGCCCTCTTCGCGGATCACGCGGGGCACGTTCTCTCGCGGCTCGATGGTGACCGGCTGGTAGACGACGCGCTTCTGCTCGGGGTCGTAGCGCATCTCGACGTAGCCCGAGGTGGGGAAATCCTTGCGGAACGGATGCCCGACGAAGCCGTAGTCGGTGAGGATCCGGCGCAGGTCGGCATGCCCCTCGAAGACGATGCCGTACAGGTCGAAGGCTTCGCGCTCGAACCAGCCGACCGACGGCCAGGTGCCCGTCAGCGACGCGACCACGGGGAAGTCGTCGTCGGCGCAGAACGTGCGCAGGCGGATCCGCTGGTTCAGCGCGACCGACAGCAGGTGGACGACGACCGCGAAGCGCGGGCCGTCGTGCGCGCCGTTGCCGTAGTCGAGATAGTCCATGCCGCAGAGGTCGACCGCCGTGTCGAAGCGCAGCGCCGGATGGTCGCGCAGCACGAGTGCGGCCTCGAGGTGATCCTGGGCGCGAACCACCAGCGTCAGCTCGCCGAGCCGCTCCGCGAGGGCGACGACCTTCCCGCCGAGCGCGTCGGCGACGGCGGCCTTCAGTGAATCCAGGGAACTCATCGGAGGGTCCTCAGCGCGCGATGGTGCTGGTGCGGCGGATCTTGTTCTGCAGCTGCAGGATCCCGTAGAGCAGCGCCTCGGCGGTGGGCGGGCAGCCCGGCACGTAGACGTCGACCGGCACGATCCGATCGCAGCCGCGCACGACCGAGTACGAGTAGTGGTAGTACCCGCCGCCGTTCGCGCACGAGCCCATCGAGATGACCCAGCGCGGCTCGGGCATCTGGTCGTAGACCTTGCGCAGGGCCGGCGCCATCTTGTTGCACAGGGTACCTGCGACGATCATGACGTCGGACTGCCGCGGGCTCGGGCGGAACATGATCCCGAAGCGGTCCAGGTCGTAGCGGGAAGCGCCCGCATGCATCATCTCGACCGCGCAGCACGCCAGACCGAAGGTCATCGGCCACATGGAGCCGGTGCGGGTCCAGTTGATCAGCTTGTCGAGGCTCGTCGTGACGAAGCCCTCGTTGAGGATGCCTTCGATGCTCATGCGTGCTCACCCGTACCGCCGGTGGAGGTCACCCGCGACGCCACCCGCGCCGCGACGCGCGCAACCTTCGACTGAAATCACCCGCCCGGGGCGCGCCTCCGACCCGGCGGAACTCACCGCCGGCCACCGTGCGCGACTCTCGGTTCTTCTATCGACCCGCCGCTGCTACTCCCAGTCCAGCGCGCCCTTCATCCACTCGTAGACGAACCCCACCACGAGGATCGTCAGGAAGACCATCATCGACATGAACCCGAAGAAGCCGATGCTGTCGAGCGACACGGCCCACGGGAACAGGAACGCGATCTCCAGGTCGAACAGGATGAACAGGATCGCCACGAGGTAGTAGCGGACGTCGAACTTCATGCGCGCGTCTTCGAAGGCCTCGAAGCCGCATTCGTAGGGGGAGAGTTTTTCAGGGTCCGGACGGGAGGGACCGAGGAGCTTGCCCAGCAGCATGGGGGCGATACCGACGCCCGCGCCTACCAGGATGAAGAGCAGGACGGGCAGGTAATTCTCTAGGTTCACGAGGATTCCCTGAAGCGGACCCGCTCCCGACTGTCGTGGGCGTGTCCTGGATTTGGTGCCGACGGCGAGACTCGAACTCGCACAGCTTTCGCCACTACCCCCTCAAGATAGCGTGTCTACCAATTTCACCACGTCGGCTCAGCCCAAGATTCTACCTCGTTTTCATTTCGGGATGTCGCCCGACCCCCCACTTTTTTGCGTCGCGTCATTGCCGGGCTGGGCTGGCGGCGCGGTCGCCGGAACGTCGGAGGCGGCGGGTACCGCCGGGGCGGCCGGAACGGCGTCCATCACGCTCGCAGGCGCACGGGCCGCCGTGCGGGAGTTCGCGAAGAAGGCCAGCGCGAGCGTGCAGACGAAGAACACCGTCGCCAGCCCCGCCGTCAGCCGGCTCAGGAAGTTCGCGGAGCCCGTGGCGCCGAAGAGGCTACCGGACGAACCGGAGCCGAAGGCGGCGCCCATGTCGGCGCCCTTCCCGTGCTGCAGCAGCACCAGCACGATCACGCCGATCGCGCTCAGCACCTGGATCACCACCGCGATCGTCCAGAGGATGGCCATAGTCGAGAGTCCTTCGTTGGGGACGTGCGTCGCGCCCGCGGCGCGCGTCCGGTCGTGTTCAGCCGCGATCGGCCGCGGCGCGGACGATCGCGAGGAAATCGGCGGCCACCAGCGACGCTCCGCCGATCAGGCCGCCGTCGACGTCGGGCTGCGCGAGCAGCTCGGCGGCATTCGACGGCTTCATCGAGCCGCCGTAGAGGATCTGCAGGCGCGGCGCGGCCGCCACGCCGCGCTCGGCGAGGCGCCCGCGCAGGAACGCGTGAGCCGCCTGCGCCATCTCCGGCGTGGCCGTGAGGCCCGTGCCGATCGCCCAGACCGGCTCGTAGGCCAGCACGCAGCGCTCGCCCGCCCCCTTCAGCGCCTCGACGACCGCGTCGATCTGGCGCCCGAGTACCGCCTCGGTCCGGCCGGCTTCCCGCTCCTCGCGGGTCTCGCCGACGCAGACCACCGGCACCAGGCCGGCGGCGACCGCCCTCGCGGTCTTCTTGGCGACCTGCTCGTCGGTGTCGCCGAACAGCGTACGCCGCTCCGAGTGGCCCACCAGGGTCCAGGTGCAGCCGAGTTCGGCGAGCATGCGGGCCGAGACCTCTCCGGTGAAGGCGCCGTCGTCGTAGGCCGCGACATCCTGCGCGCCCCAGCCGACGGTCGATCCGGCGAGCCGCGCCGCCGCGAGGCCGAGGTACGGATACGGCGGGCAGACACCGGCGCGCGCGGCGGCGAGACCGGCCGCGCCGTCGCGGACGGCCGCGAGCAGCGGCTCGGCCATCTCGACGCTGCCGTTCATCTTCCAGTTGCCGAGCACCAGCTTCGTACGCGCCGTCATGGGCGAGGGCCTTGCAAGACAAAACCCTAGATTCTAGCGCCCGCCGGCCGGGCGATCAATTCGGCGGCGAGGCCGGCGGCGGGGCGGAGGGCGGAGCGGAGGGGGCGGCCGGCGGGGTCGAGGAAACCGCCGGCGCCGAAGCGAGGGCCTTGGAGCCCTTCAGCCGGTCGCCGCGACCGGTCCGCCATCGCCAGAGCCACAACCCGTAGCCCGAAACGGCGTAGACGAGGAACAGCGAGAACAGGACGATCGGAGGATCGGATGAGACCAGGACGAAGGCGAGGACGATCAGGGGGACCGCCATGTACGGCACGCTCTTCTTCAGGTTGACCGTCTTGAAGCTGTAGAACGGCGCGTTCGAGACCATCGTCACGCCGGCATAGAGGGTGATCGACCACGCGAGCCAGCGCAGATCCGTGCCCGTGGCATCGATCCAGCGGGTCTCGCGCAGGTCCGTCGCGATCCAGACGAGGCCGGCCACGAGCGCAGCCGCCGCGGGGCTCGGCAATCCCTGGAAGTAGCGCTTGTCGACGACGCCGATGTTCGCGTTGAAGCGCGCGAGCCGCAGCGCAGCGCCGGCACAGTAGACGAAGGCGGCCAGCCAGCCGAGCTTGCCCATCCCGCGCAGCGACCATTCGTAGACCACGAGCGCCGGTGCCGCGCCGAACGACACCATGTCGGACATCGAGTCGTACTGCTCGCCGAACGCGCTCTGCGTGTTGGTGAGCCGGGCCACGCGCCCGTCGAGGCTGTCGAGGACCATCGCGACGAAGATCGCGACGGCGGCCGCCTCGAAGCGGCCGTTCATGGCCTGCACGATCGCGTAGAACCCGGCGAACAGGTTGGCCGTGGTGAACGCGTTGGGGAGGATGTAGATGCCCCGCGAGCGGGGCCGGGTCGGCAGGGCCTCGGCGGTGGCGGCCACCGGGCGGGTGGCCCGGTTGCCGCGGAACGGCCGGAAGCGGCGGCGCTTCGGTTCTTCCATCGGGACAGCCTACCGTCGGGCCGCGGTCGAGACAACAGCGCAGGTGCGGCGGTCCGCGACGCGCGCAACGCACCGGGCGGTCACCCGGACGCGTACGCCGACTGGCGCAGCCACTTGGTGGCGATCCACTTGTGGCCGCGGACCACCGGCGTTCCGGCGTGCAGGCAGCGAGGATCGAGCTGGCCGCGCCGGTTGAAGTACTCGAAATACACCGCGCTGCCGCGTCTCGGCCGCACGGAGAGTTCGAGCTCCGGGAAATAGGTGCCGCCGCCCTCGTCGGGCTCGTGCAGGTACATCACGATCGTCGCCACCCGCTGCCCGCCCTGATTCAGCAGCGCGGCAGTGCCCGGGAATGCCGGATCGAAGTAGTCGTGGTGCGGCTCGTACTCGCCGCCGACCGGATAGCGCAGCAGCTGGAGCGGCTCGCCATGGCGGACCGGGATGCCGGTCAGCGCATGAACCCGGGCCTCGATCCGCGCGACGATCGCGTTCTCGCCGTACTGGAAGTGCGCGCCCTCGCTGCGGCGCACGCCGCTGATCTCGAGGCGACCGGAGCTCGGGTCGACGACTTCCGAGCGTCGCAGCTTGCCCTGCGCCATCCGGATCAGCTGCTCGCACTCCTGCACGGACAGCAGGTCCTCGACCAGCACCACGTTGGGATTGGCGAGGACCATGCCGAAGCGGACCTCGCGATCGGCGACCCGGGCCCGCGATCCGGCGACCGGCAGGCGGACCGGATCCGCCTCGTAGTCGCCGAGCATCGACGGATGCTGCTGCTGGACGCGCTCCGTCATCGAGCGCAGCACGGTGATCGCGACGCGCGCGTAGCCGTCGGGAAAACCGGCCTCGACCATCCGCGCGAGCAGCGCCGAGGCCTCGGTGCCCCGCACCAGCTGGGCGGTGAGCCAGTCCTGCCAGTCGGGCGCGAGCGGCGGCGGCCAGCCGCCCGCCTCGGCAGGCGCGGCCGACGCGGGCGACCGATCGCCCTCGTCGTTGGCCGCGATGCCGCTCACGCCGTCAGCCACGTCAGTTGCGCGACTTGTCGACCAGCTTGTTGGCCTTGATCCAAGGCATCATCGCGCGCAGCTTCTCGCCGACCACCTCGATCGAGTGCTCGGCCCCCAGGCGGCGCTTCGAGAGCAGCGTCGGCGCGCCGGCGCGATTCTCGAGGATGAACTGCTTCGCGTACTCGCCGGTCTGGATGTCGGCCAGGATCTGCTTCATCGTCGCCTTGGTCTCGGCGGTGATGATCCGCGGGCCGGACACGTACTCGCCGAACTCCGCGTTGTTGGAGATCGAGTAGTTCATGTTCGCGATGCCGCCCTCGTAGATCAGGTCGACGATCAGCTTCAGCTCGTGCAGGCACTCGAAATAGGCCATCTCGGGCGCGTAGCCTGCCTCGACCAGCGTCTCGTAGCCGGCCTTGATCAGCTCGACGGTGCCGCCGCACAGCACGACCTGCTCACCGAACAGGTCGGTCTCGGTCTCCTCGCGGAAGTTGGTCTCGATGATGCCCGCACGGCCGCCACCGATCGCCGCCGCGTACGACAGCGCGAGGTCGCGCGCCGAGCCGGACTTGTCCTGGTGGATCGCGATCAGCATCGGCACGCCGCCGCCCGCCGCGTAGGTCGAGCGCACGGTATGGCCGGGAGCCTTCGGCGCGACCATGACGACGTCGAGGTCCTCGCGCGGCATGACCTGGCCGTAGTGCACGTTGAAGCCGTGCGCGAACGCCAGCGTGGCGCCCTGCTTGATGTTCGGCTCGATCTCGGACTTGTAGGTCGCGCCGATGTGCTCGTCCGGCATCAGCATCATGATGAAGTCGGCGCCCTTGACGGCGTCGGCGATCTCCATCGGCTTCAGGCCGGCCTTCTTCACCTTGTCCCACGACGGGCCGCCCTTGCGGACGCCGACCACGAGCTTGGCGCCCGAGTCGTGCAGGTTCTGCGCGTGCGCGTGGCCCTGCGAGCCGTAGCCGATGATCGCGACCTTCTTGCCCTTGATGAGCTTGATGTCGCAGTCCTTGTCGTAGAAGACCTTCATTCGGAGTCCCTTCCCTCTCGTTGGGTGTGGTGCGCGAGGCCGCGCGAAGTGGTCAAGCCTTCAGGATCCGCTCGCCGCGCGCGATGCCCGAGGCGCCCGTGCGGACGGTCTCGAGGATCGCGGTCGAGTCGAGCGCGTCGATGAAGGCGTCGAGCTTGGTGCCGTCGCCGGTCAGCTCGATCGTGTAGCTCTTGTCGGTCACGTCGATGACGCGGCCGCGGAAGATGTCCGCCATCCGTTTCATCTCCTCGCGCTCCTTGCCGACCGCGCGGACCTTGATGAGCATCAGTTCCCGCTCGATGTACGGCGTCTCGATCAGGTCGACGACCTTGACCACGTCGATCAGCCGGTTCAGGTGCTTCGTGATCTGCTCGATCACGTCGTCGGAGCCGCTGGTGACGATCGTCATCCGCGACAGCGAGCGGTCCTCGGTCGGGGCGACGGTCAGCGTCTCGATGTTGTAGCCGCGCGCGGAGAACAGACCGACGACCCGCGACAGCGCGCCGGGCTCGTTCTCGAGCAGGATCGAAATGATGTGCTTCATCGCGTGCGCCTCACAGGTCCTCGGAGCCGAGCAGCATCTCGGTCAGCCCCTTGCCGCCCTGGACCATCGGCCAGACGTTCTCGGTCTGGTCGGTGACGACGTCGAGGAACACCGTGCGGTCCTTGTACTTGCCGAACGCGTCGCGCAGCGCGGGCTCGACGTCCTCGGGTCGCTCGACGCGGATGCCGACGTGGCCGTAGGCCTCTGCGAGCCTGACGAAGTCGGGCAGCGCCTCCATGTACGAGGACGAGTAGCGGCTGCCGTACTCGATCTCCTGCCATTGCCGCACCATGCCGAGGTAGCGGTTGTTCAGGCTGATCACCTTCACCGGGATGTCGTACTGCTTGCAGGTCGACAGTTCCTGGATGCACATCTGGATCGAGCCCTCGCCGGTGATGCAGGCGACCTGCGCGTCCGGGTGCGCGAGCTTGACGCCCATCGCGTACGGCAGGCCCACGCCCATCGTCCCGAGGCCGCCGGAGTTGATCCAGCGGCGCGGCTTGTCGAAGCGGTAGAACTGCGCGGCCCACATCTGGTGCTGACCGACATCCGACGTGACGAACGCGTCGCCGTTCGTCACCCGCCACAGCGCCTCGACGACGGCCTGGGGCTTGATGACCTCGCGGTTGTCGCGGTCGTACTTCAGGCAGTCCTTCTTGCGCCACTCGGCGATCTGCTGCCACCACGCCTGCACGCCCTTGTGCGGGCGGGAGCCGGTAGCGAACACCGCCTGCAGCTGTGCGGTCATCTCCGTCAGGCATTCGCGGACGTCGCCGACGATCGGCACGTCGACCTTCACACGCTTCGAGATCGAGGACGGGTCGATGTCGATGTGGACGATCTTGCGCGGGTTCTGCGCGAAGTGCTTCGGGTTGCCGATCACGCGGTCGTCGAAGCGTGCGCCCACGGCGAGCAGCACGTCGCAGTGCTGCATCGCCATGTTCGCCTCGTAGGTGCCGTGCATGCCCGGCATGCCGACGAAGCGATCGGAGCTGGCGCGGTAGCCGCCCAGGCCCATCAGCGTGTTCGTGCAGGGGAATCCCAGCAGGTCGACGAGCGTGTTCAGCTCGGGCGCCGCGTTCGCGAGGATCACGCCGCCTCCGGTGTAGATCATCGGCCGCTCGGCCTGCAGCAGCAGCTGGACCGCCTTGCGGATCTGGCCCTGGTGCCCCTTGACCACCGGGTTGTACGAGCGCATCGGCACCGACTTCGGATACTCGAAGCGAACCTTCGCGCGGGTGATGTCCTTGGGGATGTCGACCAGGACCGGGCCCGGACGGCCGGTGGACGCGATGACGAAGGCCTTCTTCATCGTCGCGGCCAGGTCCTTCACGTCCTTGACCAGGAAGTTGTGCTTCACGCAGGGCCGGGTGATGCCGACCGTGTCGCACTCCTGGAAGGCATCCTCGCCGATCGCGTGCGTCGGGACCTGGCCCGAGAGCACCACCATCGGGATCGAGTCCATGTATGCGGTGGCGATGCCGGTGACCGCGTTGGTGACGCCCGGACCCGAGGTGACCAGGCAGACGCCGACCTTCTGGGTCGCGCGCGAGTACGCATCGGCGGCGTGGACCGCCGCCTGCTCGTGCCGCACGAGGATGTGCTTGACCTTCTCCTGCTGGAAGAGCGCGTCGTAGATGTAGAGGACGGCTCCGCCCGGATACCCGAACAGGTGTTCGACGCCTTCTTCCTGAAGGCAGCGCACGACGATCTCGGCGCCCGTGAGTTCCATGTTGTGTTCCTTTCAAGGTCCAGGGAGCCCGCCCGCCGGCGCCAACGCGGCCTCCTCGCCGCCTCGACGCAGGCCTCGGAACGGGGCCTGTGAGATTGATCGGACGCCTTCACGGCCCTCATGGGGACGTTCCGGCATGCGTGCCTATCCGGGTGCCGCTGGGTGAGTCAGCCTCGAAAAAGACAAAGACCCCATCGTCGTCGCCTGAGAGCGCCGTCGATGGAGCCAAGGGATCCGGAAAGGGTAATGCACCGCAGCAGGGCGGTCAAGGCACGCTTTCTGCTAGCATGCCGCGCTTCTTCGGGTCGAGCGTGGCGGATGGCCTCACGGCAGGAACTCTCGGACTTCCTCGAATCGGTCGAGCGCCGGGCGTTCAAGCAGGCGGTCTACGCGATCCGCGACGACGACTCGGCGCTGGACGTGGTCCAGGACGCCATGTTCAAGCTCGCCGAGAAATATGCGGACAAGCCGGCGGCCGAGTTGCCGCTGCTGTTCCAGCGGATCCTCCAGAACGCGATCCACGACCACTTCAGGCGCCAGAAGGTCCGGAACACGTGGACCACGCTGTTCTCGTCGCTGCAGCCTGGCGACGAGGACGGCGGCGGCGAGCGCGACCCCTTGGAGGCGCTGGAGGTCGAGGGAGACACCCGGGCCGGCGAGAGCGCCGCCCAGGAGGTGGAGCGCTCGCAGATCCTGGCGGCGATCGAGGCCGAGGTGCAGAAGCTCCCGGCCCGTCAACGGGAGGCCTTCGTGATGCGTTACTGGTACGACATGGACGTCGCGGAGACCGCTGCGGCCATGGGGTGCTCGGAAGGCAGCGTCAAGACGCACTGTTCCCGTGCGACCCACACCCTGGCCACCGCCCTGAAGGCCAAGGGAATCACGCTATGAACGAACAACTCTTCGCCTCCCGGGTTCGTCAGGCCCTCGACGAATCCGCAGAACACCTGCCCTACCGGGTGACGCAGCGGCTCGAGCGCGCCCGGCAGGCGGCGCTCGCCCGCGCGATGCCGGTCGCGGCCACGGCCACCGCTGCCGTGGCCGTCGGACCGACCGCGACATGGGTCGGCGACGACCGTCCGTCGGTGCTGGTCCGCCTGCTGTCGACTCTCGCGCCGATCCTGCTGGTGCTCGCCGGACTCTACGGAATCGCGGCGTGGGATGATGCGCAGCGCGCGGCCGAGACGGCCGACATCGACGCCGAGATCGTGCTCTCCGGAGACGACGACGAGGTGCCGCTGTCGGTGCTCGCCGACCGCGGATTCGGTGCCTACCTGAGGAACTCCCGTCAATGATCGTCCGGCCGGCGATCGCCGTCGTGCTGCTCGGTGCCGTGCTCGCGCTCGGCGCGGGTGCCGTCGCCCGCGCGGCCGATGCGCCGACCGCCGCCGGCAGCGACGCGCCCCAGCCGGGCACGGCCCCGGCCGCCGACGCTGCGCCAGCGGCCGATGCACCGGCGGCGCCGGCACCCTTCGCGCACAAATCCGAGCCGATCCGCCTCGACCCCCCCGCGGCCGACCGGCTGCGTCCGTCGCTGCTGCCGCTCGCGCAGCCGCTCTGGTCGGAACTGACGCCGTCCCAGCAGCGGGTGCTCTCACCGTTCTCTGCGCAATGGAACGCGCTGCCGGTGACCGAGAAGCGCGCCTGGGCCGATCTGGCACGACGATTCCCCCAGATGAAGGCGGACGAGAAGCAGCGGGTCGAGAAGCGGATCGGCGAGTGGGCGGCCCTGACGCCGGACCAGCGCCGGCTGGCGCGAGCGAACTACCGACTGCTCAAGCAGCAGGAGGTCGGCCGCGAGCACCTGCTCGCCGAATGGGAGAACTACCAGTCGATGACACCCGAGCAGCGCTCGGTGCTCGGCTCGGTCGGCACCAGCAACACCGCAGCGCGGCATGTCGCGGCGCGCACCGGGCTGGCCAAGACGGCCGCACAGCCGCTGCCTCGTCGCCAGGCGGGCACGCTGGCGGTCGGCACCGATGGGAGCCCGGCGACCTCCGGCGGCGTCTCGCAGACCGTCGGACCGGCCGGCGGCAGCCGCTGACGCGTGGCCTCGGCCGCGCCCGCACCCGTCTCGTCCGCCGCGCCGCTCCCGCCCGCGGGGCTGTGGCGGCGCTTCATGAGTGCGGTCTACGAGTCGATCGTGATGTTCGGCGTCGTGGTGTTCTTCGGCTACGCCTATTCGGCGCTGCTGCAGTACCGCGGCGAACCGGGCTGGCTGCGCTGGGGCCTGCAGGCCTGGCTGTTCGTGGTCATCGGCTTCTACTTCGTCTGGTTCTGGAGCGAGGGTCGGCGCACGCTGCCGATGCGCACCATCGGCCTGCGCCTGGTCGACGTCGCCGATCGACCGCTGTCGCGCGGGCGGGCCGCGCTGCGGTACGTGGCCGGCTGGACGATGATGCTGCTGCCGGTCGGGGCCGCGGCCGAGACCGGCCACCCCGCCTGGCTGCTGCTCTTTCCGCTGCCCTTCTTCGCCGGCCTGCTCGATACGCAACGCCGCACGCTCTACGACCGCGTGGCCGGCACGCGGCTCGTGGTCGACACGCGCCCCGTCGCCTGACGGCGCCCCGTTGCGAGAGCCCGCGGGACGCAGCGGACCGACGCGTCCCGGTCTCGTTCAGCGCCGCACGCAGTCCACGTAGTAGTCGCTGCCGTTGCGGTCGGACTCGACCACCAGTCCGTGCACGTCGGTCGAGAAGCCCGGAAACCGGTCGTTGAACGAGCGCGCGAACTTCAGGTACTCGACGATCGTCTTGTTGAAGCGCTCGCCCGGGATCAGCAGCGGAATGCCCGGCGGGTACGGCGTGACCAGCATCGTCGTGATCCGGCCCTCGAGCTCGTCGATCGGCACCCGATCGACCCTGCGGTGCGCGAGGCACTCGTAGGCGTCCGACGGCTTCATCGCCGGCTCCATGTTCGACAGGTACATCTCGGTGGTCACGCGTGCGACGTCGTGGCGCCGGTATTCCTCGTGGATCTGCTGGGCGAGATCGCGCAGCCCCACCCGCTCGTACATCGGGAACTTCGCGACGAATTCGGGCATCACCCGCCACAGCGGCTGGTTCGAGTCGTAGTCCATCTTGAACTGCTGGAGCTCGGTCACCAGCGTGTTCCATCGGCCCTTCGTGATCCCGATGGTGAACATCACGAAGAACGAGTACAGCCCGGTCTTCTCGACCACGACACCATGCTCGGCCAGGTACTTGGTGACCAGCGACGCCGGGATGCCCCACTGCGAGAAGCGTCCATCGAGGCCCAGGCCCGGCGTGACCAGCGTCGCCTTGATCGGGTCGAGCATGTTGAAGCCGGGCGCGACGCCCTCGAAGCCGTGCCAGAGATCCTGCGGCTTGAGGATCCACTCCTCGCGCCGGCCGGAGCCGACGTGGTCGAAGCCCGCGGGCCCCCAGACACGGAACCACCACGATTCGCCGAACTCGTCGTCGACCTTCTTCATCGCGCGGCGGAAGTCGAGCGCCTCGGAGATCGACTCCTCGACGAGCGCGCGGCCGCCCGGCTGTTCCATCATCGCCGCAGCCACGTCGCAAGACGCGATGATCGCGTACTGCGGCGAGGTGGACGTGTGCATCAGGTAGGACTCGTTGAAGCGGAAGCGATCGAGCTTTCGGTCCACCGCTTCCTGCACGAGGATCTGCGAGGCCTGCGACAGGCCCGCCAGCAGCTTGTGGGTCGACTGCGTGGAGAACACCATCGCCGTCTGCGATCGCGGCCGGTTCTCTCCGATCGCGTGCATCTCGTGATAGAAGGGATGGAAGGTCGCGTGAGGCAGCCAGGCCTCGTCGAAGTGCAGGTTCTCGATGTAGTCGCCGAGCACGTTCTTGATCGTCTCGACGTTGTAGAGGATGCCGTCGTAGGTCGACTGGGTGATCGTCATCACCTGTGGTCGCGCCGACTTGTCCTTCACCAGCGGGTTGGCTTCGATCTTGCGCCGGATGCTCTCGGGCGAGAACTCCTCCTTGGGGATCGGGCCGATGATGCCGAGGTGGTTGCGTGTCGGCTGCATGAAGATCGGCACGGTGCCGGTCATCATGATCGCGTGCAGCACGCTCTTGTGGCAGTTGCGGTCGACGAGCACGATGTCGTCGGTGGCGACCGTCGAGTGCCAGACGATCTTGTTCGCGGTCGAGGTCCCGTTCGTCACGAAGAACAGGTGATCGCTGCTGAAGATGCGCGCTGCGTTGCGCTCGCTCGCGGCGACCGGACCGGTGTGGTCGAGCAGCTGGCCGAGCTCCTCGACCGCGTTGCAGACGTCGGCGCGCAGCATGTTCTCGCCGAAGAACTGGTGGAACATCTGGCCAACCGGGCTCTTGAGGAACGCCACGCCGCCCGAGTGGCCGGGGCAGTGCCACGAGTACGAGCCGTCGTTCGCGTAGTGAACCAGCGCCTTGAAGAACGGCGGCGCCAGCGAATTCATGTAGTTCGTCGCCTCGCGGATGATGTAGCGCGCGACGAACTCCGGCGTGTCCTCGAACATGTGGATGAAGCCGTGCAGCTCCTTCAGGATCTCGTTCGGGATGTGCTGCGAGGTCCGGGTCTCGCCGAAGAGGAAGATCGGGATGTCGGCGTTGCGGTTGCGGGTCTCGCGGATGAAGCGCCGCAGTTCGGAGATCGCCTTGCTCTCCGGCCCCTCCTCGTTGATCTCCTCGTCGTCGATCGAGACGATGAAGGCCGAGGCCCGCGCCGCCTGGTTCGCGACCATGGTCACGTCGACGTAGGTGAAGCCGCCGACCACCTCGAGCCCCTGCTCCTCGAGCGCCTTCGCGAGTGCGCGGATGCCGAGGCCGCTGGCCGAATCGGACTTCCAGTCTTCGTCGATGATGACGACGGGAAAGCGGAACTTCATTGCGGGATCTCCGGGAGGAGCGCGGCCGGGGGACGGCGCGAGGCGGTGGGTCGGCCGAGATTGAAGCACACTTCGGGCCGCGGCCGACACCGCGACCGCCGGTAGAATCCCGTGACACCGGGCCGCCTCGCCCCTCTCGGGCCGCCACCATGCCGATCTCGCTGCAGGACAAGCTTGTCGTCGCGATCTCCTCGCGCGCGCTGTTCGATTTCGAGGAGGAGAACCGGCTGTTCGAGGGGGCGGACGACCGTGCCTACACGGCGCTGCAGCTCGAGCGGCTCGACGTGCCGGCGGCCGCCGGCTGCGCACTTCCGCTGGTGCGCAAGCTGCTCGCGTTCAACCGTGGCGGGCGGCACCGCGTCGAGGTGGTGATCCTGTCGCGCAACGATCCGGCGAGCGGCATGCGGGTGTTCCGCTCCGCGCGCCACCACGAGCTGCCGATCGAGCGCGGCGTCTTCACCCGAGGTCGCGCGCCCTGGGGGTATCTGCACGCGCTCGGCGCACACCTCTTCCTGTCGGCCAACGAGGACGACGTCCGCGGCGCGCTCGCGGCCGGGTTTCCGGCCGCGCGGGTCTATCCGGACTCGGCGCGCGCGGCCGGCTCGCACCCGGACGAGGTCCGCATCGCGTTCGACGGCGATGCGGTGCTGTTCTCGGACGAGGCCGAACGGGTGTTCCAGGGCGAGGGGCTCGACGCGTTCCAGCGCCACGAACACTCGCGGGCCGACACGCCGCTCATGCCCGGACCGTTCGAGCCGCTGCTGCGAGCGCTGCATGCGCTGCGCACCCGGGGAGACGAGGGCGTGCGGATCCGCACCGCGCTGGTCACCGCGCGCAGCGCGCCCGCCCACGAGCGCGCCGTGCGTACGCTGATGGCCTGGCAGGTCGAGGTCGACGAGGCGATGTTCCTCGGCGGGCTGGACAAGGGCCCCTTCCTGAGAGCCTTCGAGCCGGACTTCTTCTTCGACGACCAGACGCGGCACTGCGAATCGGCGGCCGGGGTGGGCCCGACCGGACACGTGGTGCACGGCGTGGCGAACACCGCCGCGCCGCGCCGCGCCTGAGCGCGCCGCAACCGGTTCGCGTCGGCCGAACGCGGAAGACGACGCAGGTCAAGCCTGCGTCGGGTCGTCGCGGTTAGCCTCGCATCCTGGGCGACCCGTTTCCGCGGTCGCCATGGGGGTCCGATGCGATGACCGATACGATCCCGTCCCTGCCGGGCTGGCTGCTCGAACTCCTGATCGGCCTGCTGGTGGCACCGGCGCGGCTGCTGCTCGAGCCGACGTCACGGTCGTACTGGCCCTATCTGGCGGTCTCGCTGGCCGCCGCCGCATGGCTGCGGCGGCAGGAGCGACGCCGCGGCGCGAGGCTGCCGCCGCGGCTCGACGTGTTCTCGTCGACGACCTGGCTCGGCCGCAGCGCGATGAACGACTACTGGCTGGTGATTGTCAACACGACGATGATCGGCGGCCTGCTGGCAGCGATCGTGCAGGAGGGACCGCGGCTCGCCGCGGCGGTCGCCGCCGGGCTGCACGCGCTGTTGCCCTCGCCTGCCCTCGGCACCGGGCCCGCGCTAGCGGTCGCGCTGGCCGCGACGCTCTTCGTGGTCGACGACCTGGTGCGCTACCTGCTCCACCGCGTCGAGCATGCGGTGCCGGCGCTGTGGGCATTGCACAAGGTGCACCACTCGGCCGAGGCGCTGAACTTCGTCACCGCCGAGCGCCACCATCCCCTGTCGCTGCTCGTGTACGCCGTCGGAATCGGCAGTGCGGCAGCGCTCGTCAACGGCGCCTGCCTGTGGGCCTGCGCGGAACCGGTCGCACCGTCGACGCTGCTCGGCGCGAACGCGTTCTGGCTGCTCGGCAACCTGCTCGGCTCGTCGCTCAGGCACTCGCCCGCATGGCTCTCCTTCGGCCCGCGCGTCGAGCGCTGGCTGCTGAGCCCGGCACAGCACCAGCTGCACCACTCCGAGGATCCGAGGCACTTCGGCTGCAACCTGGGCGGCACGCTGGCTGTATGGGACCGGCTGTTCGGCACCCTGCTCGTGACGACGCACGAACGTGTCCCGCTGACGTTCGGGCTCGGACCCGAGACGGCGTCCTATCGGTCGCTCCCGGCGCTCTACCTCGAGCCGCTGCGCCGCATCGCGCACCGCCCGACGGGAGGCGATCTCAGGTCTTCCTGAGGGCAGCGAACGCGTTCTGCATCGCCGTGGGGACCTGCGGCCCCCGCGCGCGCGCGTCACGGGACGCGTCGCGGCCGGAACCCGCGCCCCGGCCGGGGCGATCCGGGAGGGGCGCACCCCGGGGCGGCCGTCCGTCGGCGGCGCGCTCGACCCGGCCCGGCTCGTCGTCGAGCCTCATCGTCAGCGCGATGCGCCGGCGCTGCAGGTCGATCTCGAGCACCTTCACCCGGACCAGCTGACCGGCCTTCACCACCTCGCGCGGATCGCGGACGAACCTGGACGACAGCGCGGACACGTGCACCAGCCCGTCCTGGTGCACGCCGACGTCGACGAACGCGCCGAAGTTCGCGACGTTGGTGACGACGCCTTCGAGCACCATGCCGGGCTGCAGGTCGGAGATCTTCTCGACCCCCTCCCGGAAGCTCGCGGTGACGAAGTCCCCGCGCGGGTCGCGCCCGGGCTTCTCGATCTCGACGAAGATGTCCCTGACGGTGGGCAGGCCGAAGCGCTCGTCGACGAAGGTCTGCGGCGACAGGCCGAGCAGCGCGTCACGTCGACCGATCACCTCGCCGGCCGCGCACCCGAGCTTCTCGAGGATCCTCTGGACGACCGCGTAGGCCTCCGGGTGGACCGCGGACGCGTCGAGCGGATCGTCACCGCCCTGGATCCTCAGGAACCCTGCGGCCTGCTCGAACGTCTTCTCCCCGAGCCGCGGTACCTGCATGAGCGCATCGCGCCTGCGGAACGGCCCGTTCGCGTCCCGATGCGCGACGATCCGTTCGGCGATCGCCGCGTTGAGCCCCGAGACGCGCGCCAGCAGCGGCACCGACGCGGTGTTCACGTCGACGCCCACCGCGTTGACGCAGTCCTCGACCACCGCGTCCAGAGTGCGCGCGAGGCCTCGCTGATCGACGTCGTGCTGGTACTGCCCGACGCCGATCGACTTGGGGTCGATCTTCACCAGTTCGGCGAGCGGATCCTGCAAGCGCCGCGCGATCGACACCGCGCCACGCAGGCTGACGTCGAGCGTCGGGAACTCGCGCGCCGCCAGCGCAGACGCCGAGTAGACCGAGGCCCCCGCCTCGGACACCATCACCTTCTTCAGGCCGAGCTCGGCGTGACGCTTCTGCAGGTCGGCGACGAGCCGATCGGTCTCGCGCGAGGCGGTGCCGTTGCCGATCGCGACCAGCTCGACGCGATGCCTCGCGCAGAGTGCGGCCAGCGCCGAGATCGTGCCGTCCCAGTCACGCCGCGGCTCGTGCGGGTACACGGTCGAGGTGTCGAGCAGCTTGCCGGTCGCGTCGACGACCGCGACCTTCACGCCGGTACGCAGTCCGGGATCGAGGCCCATGACGCACTTCTGGCCGGCGGGCGCGCCGAGCAGCAGATCCTTGAGGTTCGTCGCGAACACCCGGATCGCCTCCGCCTCCGCGGCCTCGCGAAGCCGGCCGAACAGCTCGCTCTCGAAGTGCAGCTGCAGCTTCACGCGCCAGCACCACCGCAGCACGTCGCCCAGCCACCGGTCGGCCGGTCTGGAACCGTCCGACAGGGCGGGCGCGAGGCCCACCAGACCGGCGAGCTTCGCGACGCAGGGATGGGGTACCAGCGCCTCGCGCTCCTCGCCGAGCGAGAAGGCCAGGGACAGCACGCCCTGCTGACGCCCGCGGAACAGCGCCAGCGCCCGGTGCGAGGGTACGGCACGGATCGGCTCGGCATGGTCGAAGTAGTCGCGGAACTTCTCGGCCTCGGGACCGGCCGCCGACTCGGCCTTCCTGGACGCGATCGACGCCTCGCCCCAGAGGAATTCGCGGAATGCGTTGAGCACCTCGGGGCGCTCCGCGAAGCGCTCGCAGAGGATGTCGCGCGCCCCGTCGAGGGCGGCCTTGACGTCGGCCACGCCGCGCTCCGTCGACACGTAGGCCGCAGCCGCCTCCTGGGGCACGAGCTGCGGGTCGGCCAGCAGCGCATCGGCGAGCGGCTCGAGCCCCGCCTCCCTGGCGATCTGCGCCTTCGTTCGCCGCTTCGGCTTGTACGGGAGGTAGAGGTCCTCGAGTTCCTGCTTGGTCTTCGCGGCGTCGATCTCGCCGGCGAGCGCGGCGCTCAGCTTGCCCTGCTCCCCGATGCTCGCCAGCACCGCGGCGCGACGCGCCTCGAGCTCGCGGAGATAGACGAGCCGCTCCTCGAGCGCGCGCAGCTGCGTGTCGTCGAGCCCCTCGGTCGCCTCCTTGCGGTAGCGGGCGACGAACGGGACGGTCGCACCGCCGTCCAGCAGGTCGACGGCCGCGTCGACACGCCGCAGCGCGACCTCGAGCTCCTCCGCGATCCGCGCGCGTACCCTGCGCTCGGCAGCGGGCGACGGCGAGTCGGCGGGTGCGGACGGACGCGACGGGGACGGCTGCGGGTCGGTCATCGGGGCGCGACAGGGGGGCGATCGGGGCGGCGGATTGTGCCACAGCGCCCCTGGGACACCGCCGGGGCGCACACGGCAGGTCGCGTCGATGCGCCCGCGGGTCCCCCTCAGATCATCCGCCACCCCGCCCCGGGCTCGCCCGCACTGCCCCGGCGCCGTGACGAGACGATGGTCGTGCCCGCGCCGCGCGCCCCCTGCTCCCGGTCCGCGAGGTCGATGCCGATCACCAGGCGCAGGTCGACCGTCTCACGCAGCAGCGCGCTCGGTACGATCGGAACCGGCACGCCCATCGCGTCGCCGAGCGCACGCGCCTGCGAGGCATACCCGGGGCGGAACTCGATCCGGCTCGCCGCCCGACCGAACGGTCGGACGTCGGTGAGCCGCGTCGGCTGGAACCCGAGATGCACGAGTTCCGCCGCGGTGCGTGCCGCGAGGCGGTGGATGCCGACGCCGTTGCCGACCTCGACCCGCGCCGCGCCGGCGTGACCAGCCGTGATGGACGAGGTCGCTGCGTCGCGCAGCGCTGCGGTCATCGCCGTCCGCGGGGACGCACCGTACGACGCGGACGATGACGGTGGCGCGCCTGCGCCGCCTCGGGCGCCGGCACGCAGTTCGTAGACGTTCGGCGCGACGAGCACCAGGCCGGCACCCTCCGCCGGCGCGGTGACCGCTGTGTAGGCGCCTCGATGGTCCCGTCCCGGCGGATCGGCCTGCCGGAACGGCGGACGCGGCGCAGCGTCCGGGATCGTCGGCACGACCCGGCCCGCAGTCGGCGCGACCTCGCCCGACGTCGGCAGGTCGGACGGCCCGTAGCGAAGCACCGGCTCCCACCGCATCGCGCGGGGCGGGGCCGCGGCGTCGCCTCCCGGGGTCGCCGGTACCGACGCCTCGGCCCCCTCGGACACCGGACCCGCCTCCGGCGTGCGCGCCTTCAACGCGAGCCGAAGGTTGGCCCGGGTCCGCTCGTTCGAGGGTTCGAGCTCGAATGCGCGCGCCAGCGAGTGCCATGCATCCTCGAGGCGCCCGGCACGCAGCTGCACGAGACCGAGGTTGCTCAGCACGTGCGCCAAGGGCGCGATGACAGCGGCCTGCTCGAACGCCTCGATGGCCGCGTCATGGCGCCCCAGCTCGCCCAGCGCGACGCCGATGCCGTTCATCGCCTCGACGTACCGCGCATCGATCCTCAGTGCGGCGCGAAAGCGCTGCAGCGCCGCCTCGTGCCGCCCTGCCGCGAGCTCGATCCGGCCGACCGCATACTGGCCGGCAGCCGTTCCCGCCGGCAGCGACGAACGCGGCGGGTGCGATCCGGTCGGGCCGGGCACCGTGACATGCGTGCATGCCGACGCCGCGATCGCGACGGCGAGGCCGAGAGCGGGAAACGCGGGTCGCTTCGACATGACGAACTCCGGGAAGGGAACGTTCAGTTCGTGCCGCCCAGCGTGGGCAGCAGGATGCGGTAGACCTGGATCACCGCGGGTCCGAGCAGGACGAGCATCAGCGACGGAAAGATGAAGAACAGCAGCGGGAAGAGCAGCTTCAGCGGGATCTTCGCGGCCGCCTCCTCGGCGCGCAGGCGCCTGCGCGTGCGCAGGGCGTCGGCGTGGACGCGAAGCGAGTCGGCGAGGCTCGTGCCGAAGCGATCGGCCTGCAGCAGCATCGTCGCGAAGGTCGAGACCTCGTCCAGCCCGGTCCGGATCGCGAGGTTGCGCAGCGCGCGCTCCCGGGACGCACCGACGCGCAGTTCCAGGGCGACCCGTTCGAGCTCTTCGGCGAGTTCCGGGCTGCGCAGCCGCATCTCGTGCGCCGAACGATTGATCGCCATGTCGAGGCCGAGACCGGCTTCGACGCACACGATCATCAGGTCGATCGCGTCGGGGAACGCATCGGACACCTCGCGCTGGCGGCGTCGGGTCGCGGCCGCGAGCAGCACGTTCGGAAGGTAGTAGCCGAACGCGGCGGCGGCCAGCATCAGCGCCAGCGACACGGACGCGCCCGGCCGCAGCCCGAGCGAGCGTTCCGCGAACAGGTAGAGCAAGGCGAGGGCGACGATCAGAACGGTCTTCGCCGCGAAGAACAGCAGGGGCGCCGACGGATCCCGCAGGCCCGCGTGCATGAAGCGCGCCCTCAGCCTAGAGACCTCCTCCTCGGTCTCCGGCGTCGACAGCTTCGCCGCCGGGTGGACGATGCGCATCAGCGCGCGGTGCCAGGCACCGGCCGCGGTCCCGCCGATAGGCACCGGCGCGGGCCCCAGCGTACGCAGGCGCGTCCGGACATCGGCCCCGCGCGAGGCCAGCGCCGCGAGGCCGAGCACCGCGGACACGACCGCCACGAACACCAGGGCCAGGTAGAGATAATGCTGCGCAGTCATGCTCGCCTCTCAGACGCGGATCTTGACGATCCGCCACATCGCATACGCGCCGACGACCATCATCGCGACCGCACCGATCACCAGCCTGAAGCCGACCGGATCGCTCCACAGCAGCTCCATGAACGCAGGATTCACCGCGTGGATGCCCGCCGCGGTGAGGAACGGCAGCGCGATGAGGATGTAGGCCGACAGCCGGCCCTCGGCGGACAGGACGCGGACCTGACCGAACAGCTTGAATCGCTCGCGCACCAGCGTCGCGAGGTTGCCGAGCAGTTCGGCGAGGTTGCCGCCCGTCTCCCGCTGCAGGAGCACCGACACGACGAAGCAGCGCAGGTCCATGCTGGGCACGCGGGCCGCCAGGTTGGTCATCGCGTCTTGCATCGGCACGCCGAAGTTCACCTCCTCGAACGCGATCTGGAACTCGCCCGCCACCGGGTCGGCGGCGTCGGTGGCCACCATCTGCATCGCGACCGGGAAGGCGTGCCCGGCGCGCAGCGCTCGCGCCATCAGGTCGAGTGCCTCCGGCAGCTGCTCGTCGAAGCGGCGCAGCCGGCGCGTGCGGCGCCAGGACACGACCAGAGCGGGAATGCACCCCGCCGGCACGCCGACCGCCACGAGCGCGAGCGGCACCGGGACCCGCAGGACCACCGCGACGAGGAACGCCGCGATGCCCGCGAGCAGCGTCAGCGACACGAGCCGCCCCACGCTGATCGACGTCCCCGACTGCAGGAGCCAGCGGTCGACCGAAGCGACCCGCGGTACCGACTGCAGCAGCCGGTCGAAGCGGGGCAGCTCGCTGAGCACCCGCCGCTTCATCAGCGACATCTCCTCGCTCCCGCTCTCGCCCGCCCGCAGCATCCTCAGTCGGCGCTGCAGTCGCTGCACCTCCGGGCCGCGCGTCGAATCCCACAGCACGTAGCCGCCCTCCAGGAGCAGCACCACCGTCATGAACATCGCCAGCGCGAAGAGTACGAGTCCGAGGTCCATCGCCGCGTCTCCGTCTAGGTCGGTTCGCCCGCTCAGCCGATCGGCCGGATCGGGTCGAAGATTCCATCGGGTACCGTCACCCCCGCCGCCCGCACCCGGGCGAGGAACTTGGGACGCACGCCCGAGGCCTTGAACTGCCCCTGGACCGTGCCGTCGGCCGCGACCCCGGTCTGCTGGAACGAGAAGATCTCCTGCATCGTGATCATCTCGCCCTCCATGCCGGTGATCTCGGTGACGCTGACCACCTTGCGCTCGCCGTCGGACAGCCGGGCGATCTGCACGATCACCGTGATCGCCGAGGCGATCTGCTGACGTACCGCCCGCGCCTGCATGTGCATGCCGGCCATGCCGATCATGTTCTCCAGCCGCGAGATCGCATCCCGGGGGCCGTTGGCGTGGACGGTCGCCATCGACCCCTCGTGACCGGTGTTCATCGCCTGGAGCATGTCGAACGCCTCGGCGCCGCGGACCTCGCCGACGATGATCCGGTCGGGACGCATCCTCAGGGCATTGCGCACCAGCGCGCGCTGCTCGACCTCGCCGCGGCCCTCGATGTTCGGCGGCCGGGTCTCGAGCCGGACCACGTGCGGCTGCTGCAGCTGGAGCTCGGCCGCATCCTCGATCGTGACGATCCGCTCGCCGACGGGGATGTAGGCCGAGAGCACGTTGAGCAGGGTCGTCTTGCCGCTGCCGGTCCCCCCGGAGATCAGCACGTTGAGCCGCGACTTCACCATCCCGGCGAACAGCTCCGCGATCGGCGGCACGACCGTGCGCAGGCGCAGCAGGTCGTCCATCCTGAGCGGCGACGCCGCGAAGCGCCTGATCGAGAGCAACGGACCGTCGATCGCGAGCGGCGGGATGATCGCGTTGACCCGGGAGCCGTCCGGGAGCCGTGCGTCCACCATCGGACTCGACTCGTCGATGCGCCGGCCGACGCGCGAGACGATCTTGTCGATGATCTTCATCAGGTGCGCCTCGCTGGCGAAGCGCACGTCCACCTGCTCGAGACGACCGTGACGCTCGACGTAGACGGTCCGGTGGGTGTTGACCAGGATGTCGGAGACGCTCGGGTCGGCGAGCAGCGGCTCGAGCGGTCCGAGCCCGAGCACCTCGTTCTGCACGTCGGCGACGACCCGCTGCCGCTCGGCCGCGTTCAGCGCGTGGCCCGACTCGGACAGCAGCTTCTCGACGAGGATCCGCAACTCCTCGCGCAGGCGCTCGGGCGGTCGCCGACTCATCACCTCGAGATCGATCCGGTCGAGGAGCTGACGGTGGAGCATGCCGGCGATCTGCTGCTGCGAATCGGCAGGAAGCACCGCCGCCTCGGCAGCCGGCCGGGGCGCTGCGAACCGGGTGTCCTGGAAGGCGTCACGCAGCGTCATCGCGGGCTCCTCGTGAACTGGATTCGGATTCATGCACGGGCCCCGAAGAGGCCTCGCAGCCACCCCGTCTGCCGGGCCGGCCGCGGCACGAGCGCGTCGCTCCATTCGGCGAGGCTCCGGGCGACGGGATCCTTGGGCGTGACGCGCAGGATCGGCTCGCCGCGGTTGATCGCGCCGGCGACGGCCGCGTAGCTGTTCGGCACGAAGACGCTCACGTCGCAGCCGAGCACCTTGCGGACCTCGGCTGCACCGATCGCGGCGTTCTTCTCCAGGCGGTTCGCCACCACCTGCAGCTTGTCCGCCGGATAGCCCAGCCCACCCAGCAGCGCGAGCAGTCGCCGGGCGTCGTGCAGCGTCGGGATCGTGTGCTGGATCACCACGTAGACAAGGTCCGCCTCGTCCAGGGCCCGGATCGTCACGGCGTCGACGACGCGCCCGAGATCGAGGATCACCGTGTCGAAGTGCTTGCGTGCGACGTCGATCAGCCGACCGACCGCATCCGGGCTCACGTCGACGGCGCGCTCGGGTGAGGCCGGCGCGGCCAGCACCCATTGACGCTCGCTCGCGTGCACCATCGAGGATTCGAGGAGCGGACCGTCGATGCGGTCGATGTCGCGGCAGACTTCGGCCACATCCGAACCGGGCTTGCGCTCGGTCAGGAAGAGCGCGAGGTCGCCGAACTGCAGGTTGAGGTCGATCGTCGCGACCCGCTGGTCGTGGACCGAGAGCGCGTAGCCCAGGTTGGCCGCGAGGAAGGTCGCACCGCTGCCGCCCTTGGCCGGCATGAAGGCGAGCACCTTGCCCCGCCGTTCGCGAGACACCGTGACGCTCAGCCGCTCGAGCTGTCGCCGGATCGCAGCCGCGAGCGAATCGGGCGGCGAGTCCGGGAGCACCACTTCGCGCACGCCGGCGCGCATCGCACGCAGCAGCCCTTCGGCCGACATCCGCGGGGTGACCAGCACCAGGGCGGTGGGATCGCGCGCGGCGAGCGCCGCCTCGATCCGAGCGAACTCGGTCTCCCCGAGCTCGGGCAGCTCGGCGACCGCAAGCCCGACGTCGCCGCGCTGCAGGGCGGCGACGAGCTCGGCCACGCCGCCGACCTGGGCGCTGGCACGGACCGTCGCGACGATCGATCCGTACTCGCGCTCGAGCATCGACAAGGCCTCGGCACTCGACGCCAGCAGCAGCACCGGCACGTCGCGGGAAGTCGAAGCCACGCTTTCTGTCATCAGTTGCATAGGGTGTTCGCGCTGCCGTCGATCGCGCTGCGCAGGCTCTCGCGCATCAGCGTGGTGGAGAAATCGGGGATGGTCAGGGTCGCCGGCAGGAACCAGGCGATCCCGGGAATGCTGTAGCCCTGCAGGCCGACCCGTACCGCGGTGCAGGTCTCCACGGTGCATGCGCCGGCCGACCAGTCGGCGCCGCCGAGGCCGGTCGCGCGGAAGTACTGGACGGTGACCTGTCCGTCCTGCAGATCCGGCAGGAACTCCCGCATGCGGTTCGGCACGCCGGCCGAACCGACGTCGCAGACCGCCGCGACGCGAGCGCCGTAGCGCGTCGCCTCGCTGGCCGCGTTGAGCGTGAAGAGCCAGCGGCCGAACTCGGCGATGCCGATGATCAGCAGGAGGAACAGCAGGATGACCAGGGCGAACTCGATCAGCGTGGCGCCACGCGCCGCGTGTCGCGGAGCCGGACGGTGTGTGTGCGCGGCGTGCACGAGGGACCTCAGAAGAAGCTCTGCGGCATGACCGCGGCGATCGGACCGAAGTCCAGGTCGGGTACGACCAGGGTCACCCACGACACGAAGCGGTACGGCGTGCCCGGCGCTCCGATCGTCACGCGGACCAGATCCATCGTCCCCTGGCCGGTCTGCACGCCCGACAGCGACGGATCGCTGGTCGGGTCGGCGACGCGCACGTTCGCGGCGCTCAGCCCGGGGGCGACCGGATCCGCGCCGGCGCAGTCGGGAAGCCCGCACACCGCGACGTTGACCGCACGCGCGCGCACCCCCGCGTCGGCGGCGTTGTAGACCGCGAGGTATCGGGCGGCGGCCCGCGCGGATTTCGTCAGCGCGTCGTACTGGTACATCGCGCGGCCGAACTCGGTGATGCCGAAGACGGTGGTCAGCAGGATCGGCAGCACGAAGGCGAGCTCGAGCGCGGCGACGCCTCGCGCCATGCGCGGCTGCGGCAGGACGGGACGGCGGCCGCGCCGCATCATTGCACCAGCACCGGGACGAGCGGTCCGGCCGTGCCGCCGCCGAGCCCGGACGTCGCGCAGGGCGAGTTCGCGCTGCTGGCGACGCCCAGGAACTCGAGCTTCGCGGAGAACGCGCCGCCGCCCGGCGTCGAGATCGGGGACAGCAGCAGCATGCAGCCCCAGGCGTCGATCGGGACCGTCTGGCTGCCGGCGTAGGCCGAGCAGTTCACGATGGGAGCGAGCACCAGGCGTCGGTCCCGCCCGAAGCTGCCGTGCTGGGCGGCACTGATGGCCGTGTCGCTGCCGGTGAGCCCGACGCCTGTCGCCGCGGCCCCCTGGAACGCGCTGTGCGCCCCCCGCTGGGTGGTGTAGCCGTTCGGCGCGTCGTAGGCATCGCGACCCGAGGGCCAGGTGGTCGACGTGAACGCGTAGCCCGTGTAGTCGGGCGGCGCGGTGGTCAGCGGGCCGCCGGCGCCCTGCGCGATCTCGTTCGCCTTGTAGATGCCGAAGCGGGTGTTCCACGCGTCGACCAGCGACGCGGCCACGCCCGTCTGCCCGATCTCGTTGCTGATGCGAAGGTTGCACTGCCCCTGGCCGCGGATCAGCGCCGTCAGCTCGGAGGCGCCGCCGGCCGGCGGGCTGAAGTCCACCCAGCAGAAGTTGCCGCTGCCGGTGCCCGAGGTGCAACCGGCCGGCCCGCCGCCCCCCCCGCCGGTACTGCCCAGCCCGCTGATCCACGTGCCCGGGACCAGCCCGAAGGACGGACCGGTGGCCCCCGCGTCGCGGCAGACAGCGACCGGGAATCCGCAGTTGGTCTGCGATGGCGACAGCGTCGCGACCGCCGTCGCGGCGACGGTGGTGGTCGTGCCGACGGTGGCGAGCACGCGCGCGAACACCACCGGCACGTCGGCGAGCGGATACGTGCAGCGCGCGAAGCGAGCCGAGTTCCCGAGTCCGGCCGGTGCCCCGCCGCCGCCGGAATACGCGGTGTAGCTGCCGGCCAGGCTGTCGGAGAACGCGATCTCGATGGACTGCGCCGCCAGCGCCTGCTGCTGGAAGTCCGCCCGGTTCGCCGGCGTGCGACCGAACGCGACCGCACGGTCGAGCGCGTTCGGGTCGTTCAGTCCGGGGCGCAGCTGCGTGGCGGCGGCGAGCGCACAGGCATCCATCGCGGTCTGGAGTTCGGACCGGATGACGAACAGGCGGCCCAGGTCGACGGCGATGCCGATGAACCCGAGCAAGGCGACGATCAGCAGCCCGGTGATCACCGCCACGACGCCCCGCTGGCTCGCCCTGTCAGATCGTCTCGCCATCACGACTCTCCTGCGCGCTCGGGCCCTGGCTCAGCGCCCGGAGCCGGTGGCGATGCCGCCGATGTTCAGCACCTCGAAGGTCGGCACCGGGTCCTTGAACGAGCTCTGGTAGCGCTCCACGGCCGCCCGCCCGGCGCGCCCGTCGATGCCCGGGAGGGTGTCGCCGTCGCGCCCTGCGTCCGGATTGAGCACCTGCAGCGCCCGGGCCTGGCGGACGGCTTCGCCGAACGTGGCGTCATACCTGGGTGTCGCCGCACATCCGGCCAGCAGCGACCCGGCGATCGCCACGCATGCGAACTGTCGTCGTTTCATGGGAGTTGCTCCGTTCACTTGATCTGGAAACCGCTCGTCGACGGTGCGGTCGGGGCGGTCGGGGCGGTCGATGCGGGTCGAGGCGCCGCGGCCGCGGGCTCGGCGGATCCGGCGGCGGCCTCGCCTGCCGGCTGCGGCCCGCGGGGCCCCGGGACGTCGGGATGGCCGCTGCCCTCCATCCGCCCGCCGAGGAAGAACTCGGTGCGGCTCGGCGGCACGAAGTTGTCGGTCGGCAGAGCGATGTCCGCGGCCACCGGCTTCACGAGCCGCGGCGTGACGATGAACATCAGTTCCGAACGGTCGGTCTGGAATTCGCTGCTGCGGAACAGCGCGCCCAGCACCGGCACGTCGCCCAGCACGGGGAAGCGCTTGATCGTCTGGCTGACGTTGTTCTTGATCAGACCGGCGATCGCGAAGCTCTGGCCGTCGCGCAGCTGCACCGTCGTCTGGGCGCGCCGCGTCGTGAAGCTCGGCAGGATCGCGGTGACGCCGCCGACCGTGGTGAAGGGCGATCCGTTCTGCGACAGCTCGGAGACCTCCGGCGCGACACGCAGGTTGATGCGGTCGCCCTCGAGCACGGTGGGCGTGAACTTCAACCCGACGCCGAACTCCTTCTCCTCGAGCGTGATGGTCGGCACGCCCGTGCCCGCGTTGGTGCGCGAGACCGGGATGAAGATCTTGCCGCCGGCGAGGAAGCTGGCCTCCTGCCCGCTGATCGACACGATGTTCGGCTCGGCGAGCACGCGCACCAGTCCGTCGTTGCGCTCGGCGTCGATGGTGACAGAGTCGTTGCCCTTGGCGATGCCGAGCACGCCGGCCGAGGCGCTGAGGAAGTTGCTGATGATCCCGTAGCGCCAGTCCCCGCTCGAGCGCGATGCGTCGATGCCGACCCCGAGCTTGTCGAGCAGCTTCTTCGAGATCTCGGCGACCTTCACCTCGAGCATCACCTGCTGGTGACCGGCGATGCGCAGCATGTTCACGACCCGCAGCGAAGCGGTGCGCGCGGACGGGTCGGACGAGGCGGTCTGGACCTGCCCGATCGCGAGCTCGCGGCCGGGTGCGGCCAGGCGATCGCCGGCGTTCACGGGCAGCGTGATGCCCCGGCTGAACGTCCGCACGTAGGCCTCGGCGATCGACGCAGCCTGGTCGGCCTTGAGCGCGCTGGAGGCGACGCCCGAGAGCACGACCGCATCCGCCGCGCTGCTGACGCGGATGTCCTTCTCGCCCGGGAGCAGTTCGCGCATCCGCTGCTCGAGGGTACCGACGTCGACGTCCACGTTGACGTCGACGATCGTCGTCGCGGCGTTGCGACTCCACATGATCACGTTGGTCGAGCCGAACGCCTTGCCGAGCAGGTACAGCTCGCGCGGGCTGATCAGGGTGACGTCGGCGACCGCCGGATTGCCGACGGAGATGCGGTCGATCGCCCCGGGCAGCCTGAGCAGCGTCGACTTCCCGATCGTGAGGTTCATCATCGGACCGATCTCCGCCGGGGCGGGCTCGGCCACCGATCCGACAGGCCCCGTCGCGGCTGCCGCGCCGCGAACGGCGGGCGCGGGCGCCGTCGTCGCGCCCGGGGGCTTCGCACGCGCCCCGGTCACGCCGCGGATCACCACCGCGGACTCGGCCGTGGGCTGTGCGGACGCCACGGCGGGGGCCAGGACGGACCACGCGGCGAGCGCGAGGGCGAGGGGCGTTCTGCTGCCGTTCATCGTCGTTCTCCTAGAGGTCGGCGGTCGAGCGCTGCACGCCGCGGATCACCTCGATGCCGGGATGGAACTCGGGCGGCGGGGTGGGCACCGGAGCCGTCGCGACCTCCGGCCGAGGCTGGACGCGGCGCACTGCGGGTCGAGGCACGGGTCCCTTCGCCGCGGGAGGCTCGACGCGCGCTTCGACCTGCGGCGGCTCGACGCGCCGCTCGCCGAGCAGATCGGCCTTGCGCGTGCCGTTGGTCACCGTTTCATCGGCGTCGATCTGGTTGCGCAGCACCAGCGACAGGGTGCCGACGCTGCGGGCGAGATCGAGCCGCTCGGCGTGATCGGGCGTGACCTCGAGCGTCACCGCGTTGACCACCTTCGGCTTGCTGTCGTCCCGACTCGCCTCCTGCGCGACCGCCAGCACCAGGACGCGTTCGAGCACGATCTTCGACACCGGCCGCTGCTGGTCGTCCTGGGTGTTGACCATGACGTCGACGAAGCTTCCGGGCAGCGCGAAGCCCGCGACGCCCGCCACCTCGTTCACCTTCACCGTGATCGCACGCTTGCCGCTGGGGATGACGGCCGACAGACCCCCGCGCGCCCCCACCGGGGCGAGCCGCGCCTCGAGCACCGGCTCGCCACGCTGCAGCGCGCTGATCACGACACGACCCTGCAGGTCCTTGGGATCGGAGAATGCGCCGCGCGGCATGGCGGTCGCGACCCAGGGCACCAGCTCGACCATGCTCGCATCGAGGGGCTGCCCGATGTCGACGTCGCGGGACAGCACGGCGATCCGCCTGCTGGTGGTGTCGGCCTGCTGCGCCAGCCAGCGGGCGGCGAGCAGGACAGCCGCCACCCCTGCGACGAGTGAGAGCAGCAGCATGGCGATGGCTCGCGAGCCTTTCATCGTTTCACCTCGTTTCGTCTCGGAGAGTCGGGGCGCGGCCGGACGAACCGTCCGCGGAGAAGTAGACGGACCAGGCCCAGTCGAGGCCCTCCGGATCGAGGACGGGCGCCTCGCCCAGGTAGTCCGCGCGGTCGCGCAGCCTGCCGATCACGTCGAAGGGAATCGTCGGGTAGAGGGGCACGCGATGCCGGGCGTGCAGCCCCGCGATCAGGTGCTCGGCCGCGGCGTCGTCGAAGGGCACGCCGGCGCGCCCGCAGGCCTGGCGGATCACCTCGCGGTACCGGGGCGCATCCATGGCCTCGAGCCGCAGCTTGTAGCCGACGCGCCGCGAGAACGCCGGATCGCCCAGCGACTCCGGGGGGAGGTTCGAGGAGAACACCACCTTCACGTCGAAGGGGAGCAGGAACTTGCCGCCGGTGTGCAGCGCCAGGTGGTCGACGCGACGGTCGAGCGGGACGATCCAGCGGTTCATCAGCTCACGCGCGGCGACCCGCTGGCGGCCGAGGTCGTCGATCACCAGCATCCCGTTGTTGGCCTTGACCTGCGGCGGCGCGACGTAGAACCGGGACACCGCCTCGAACTGCAGCTCGAGCATCTCGAGCGTCAGTTCGCCGCCGACGGCGGTGACCGGGCGGCGGACCGACACCCAGCGGTCGTCGGTCGGCGCGGCGCGTTCGAGGCTGTCGGCCGGGCCCGTCTCGGACATCGGCCGGTGCACCAGCGGATCGAACACCTGGATCACCTCACCGTCGACGAGGATCGCGTGGGGCACGAGGATCGCGTCGTGCATCACGTTGCCGAGCCGCTCCGCGATGTAGGTCTTTCCGGTCCCGCTCGGCCCGTACAGGAACAGCGCACGGTCGGAGTTCAGCGCCGCGCCGAGGGCATCGACGAGCGCATCGTGGACGACCGCGTCGCCGAGGCCCGAGCGCAGCCGTGCGCGGTCGACGTGACGACCGTGCTGCGCCTGCAGCGCGACCCGTGCGCAGTACGCGTCCAGCGCGACGGGCGCCGGGCCGACGTATCCGCATCGGGCCGTCGCGTCCTGCGCACGGACACGGCCGGCTTCGGTCAGCGCCCAGGTGACGTCGGCCTCGAAGCTGCCGCGCCGCGGCACCTCGGCGAGCTTCTCGGCACGCAGGAAGGCGAGGATCGGATCGATCACCGACAGCGGCAGGCGCAGGCGCACGGCGAGCTCGTCCTGCCGCGCCTCGCCGCCGGAGAGCAGGTGACGCAGGGTCAGCCCGGCCACGAACGCGAAGGGCAGGCCGGTCTCGGCCGGGGTGCGGGGCGCGCGCGGCGCGACCGTGGTCGTCAGGGCGTGCGGAGCAGTCCGATCCATGTTCCAGCCAGGTAGAGGAGCGTCCCCGCGGCGATCGCCAGCGAGTACGGCATGCGATCGGCGCTGTCGCGCCGGGGATCGAAGGAGACCGCGACGCCGCCCGCGCCGCGCACGGCCAGGCCGGAGACCAGCGCCCGCAGGTTCGCCAGCACCGCCCGCGACGTGCCGGCCGCGAGCATCCGTGCGAGCGACAGTCCACCGCCCACCACGAAGACCGTCAGCAGCAGTCCGGGCAGGTGGATCCAGTGTCCGCTCGAGGCGCCCAGGCAGGCGGCGATCGCGGCGAGCAGCTTCACGTCGCCGCCGCCCATCGCACCCAGTGCCCGCAGCGGCAGCAGCGCCAGCAGCACGCCGGCGAAGGCCGCCGCCGCGCCGGCCAGTCCGACGGCACCGGGCGCACGGGGATCGAAGGCCCATGCACCCGCAGGTCCGATCGCGTGCCAGAGCAGTCCGCCCGCAAGGCACGCGACGGATACTGCGTTGGGGATGCGTCGGCTGCGCAGGTCCTCGCCGCAGGCGAGCGCCAGCGTCGCGGCAATCAGGATCGCGGGGGGCAGCGCGTTCATCGCGGCGTCGTGGAGACGGGGCCGTCCGGCGCGGACCGACCGACACGGCTGGGGCTCGCGGACGCCCGGAGCGGGCGTCCGGCGCGCCGCCCACACGACCGGGTGCCCGCAGCGACGCATTCGCGACGCGATGCCGGTGACGTATCGGATGACACGGCGGGCCCCGGGATCGTCGGCGACCGGATCAGTTCGGCGCCGGCGCGACCAGCCGCGCGGCGATGTTGTTGAACATCGTGTTGAGGTTGGTGCCGAGCAGGCCGGCGCCCGCGATGATCGCCACGGCGATGAGCGCGGCGAGCAGGCCGTACTCGATCGCGGTCACGCCGTCTTCGTCATTCCAGAAGTCCCTGATCGGATTCGTCATGTGCATCTCCAGAGAAGGTTGGGTACCCGTCGCTCGGGTCCGTCGTGCCGTTCGTCGGTCGCGACGTTTCCAATTTGCCTATCTCTGGACACATTTCCTTCATCATTCCGGGTCGGTTCACGAACTCCTTCAAGACTTCGGGAAAAATGCGGCCTGTCAGGGAATGCCGGATCGGTGCCCATACGGCCCAGCTCGCACGATCGACGCAGCGGTTTCGCGATTCCCATTCCCGAACAGGCAGGCATCCGGCGAAGCGGGATTCGTGCATGTGACTAAGCGGTCACCGCACATCGACTAAGTCTCGCGCGCGTCATGGGCGACGCCTCGGCGCCCGTCGGGCGGCTGCGTGACCGTCGCGGGATGACCGCGGGCGGGAGGGATCGGAACGGGGCGCCGGCCGGTCCGCCTACCCGCGGATGCGAAGCACGCCCCGACGCGCAGGGCGCGCCGGGGTCGAAGCGGCCTCGCGGCTCAGTGCACCGTGCGCTCGAAGACGAACTTCCCGTCGCGGAAGTCGACCGGCACCACGTCCTTCGGCCCGAAGCGACCTTCGAGGATCGCCTTCGCCACCGGGTTCTCCAGCTGCTGCTGGATCGCCCGCTTGAGCGGCCGCGCGCCGAACACCGGATCGAACCCCACCTTCGCGATCTCGTCGAGCGCGCGGTCGGTGACCGTCAGCACCAGGTCGCGCTCGTGAAGCCGATGCTCGAGGCGCTTGAGCTGGATCCGTGCGATCGAGCGGATGTGGGCCTGCGCAAGCGCGTGGAACACGACGATCTCGTCGATGCGGTTGACGAACTCGGGCCGGAAGTGGCGCTTCACCTCGCCCATCACCGCCTCCTTGATCAGGTCGGGATCGGTCCCCTCGGCCGACAGGCGCTGGATGTCGTGCGAACCGAGGTTCGAGGTCATCACGATCACGGTGTTCTTGAAGTCGACCGTGCGCCCCTGGCCGTCGGTCATGCGACCGTCGTCGAGCACCTGCAGCAGGACGTTGAACACGTCGGGATGCGCCTTCTCGACCTCGTCGAACAGGATCACGCTGTAGGGCTTGCGGCGGACCGCCTCGGTCAGCGCCCCCCCCTCGTCGTAGCCCACGTACCCGGGAGGCGCGCCGATCAGCCGCGACACCGAGTGCTTCTCCATGAACTCCGACATGTCGATGCGGATCAGGTGATCCTCGCTGTCGAACAGGAAGCCCGCCAGCGCCTTGCACAGCTCGGTCTTGCCGACCCCGGTCGGCCCGAGGAAGAGGAACGACCCGTAGGGCCGGTTCGGATCGGAGAGGCCCGCGCGCGAGCGGCGGATCGCATCGGACACGAGACGCACGGCCTCGTCCTGCCCGACGACGCGCTGGTGCAGCGTGTCCTCCATCTTCAGCAGCTTCTCGCGCTCGCCCTGCATCATCCTCGAGACCGGGATGCCGGTGGCCCGCGAGACCACCTCGGCGATCTCCTCGGCGCCCACCTGCGTGCGCAGCAGCTTCGGCCGCTGCGCGTCGCCGCCGCCGGACTCGGCCTTCTGGGCGTTCGCGAGCCGGCCCTCGAGCTCGGGCAGCCTGCCGTACTGGATCTCGGCGACCTTGTCGAACTGGCCCTTGCGCTGCAGTTCGACCATCTGCGCACGGAGCTTGTCGATCTCGGCCTTGATCGCGGCCGAGCCCTGGACCGCCGCCTTCTCGGCGCGCAGGATCTCGTCGAGGTCGGCGTATTCGCGCTCGAGCTTGGCGATCTCCTGCTCGATCAGGTCGAGCCGCTTGCGGGAGGCCTCGTCGGTCTCCTTCTTCACCGCCTCGCGCTCGATCTTCAGCTGGATCAGCCGACGGTCGAGCCGATCCATCGACTCGGGCTTCGAGTCGATCTCCATCTTGATCCGCGCGGCGGCCTCGTCGATCAGGTCGATCGCCTTGTCCGGCAGGAACCGGTCGGTGATGTAGCGGTTCGACAGCTCCGCGGCCGCGACGATCGCCGGGTCGGTGATCTCGATGCCGTGGTGCAGCTCGTAGCGCTCCTGCAGCCCGCGCAGGATGGCGATCGTCGCCTCGACGCTCGGCTCGCCGACCAGCACCTTCTGGAACCGGCGCTCGAGCGCCGCGTCCTTCTCGATGTACTTGCGGTACTCGTCGAGCGTGGTCGCGCCCACGCAGTGCAGCTCGCCGCGGGCGAGCGCGGGCTTGAGCATGTTGCCCGCATCCATCGCGCCCTCGGCCTTGCCGGCGCCGACCATGGTGTGCAGCTCGTCGATGAAGACGATGGTGCGACCCTCGTCCTTCGCGAGTTCGCTCAGCACGGTCTTCAGCCGCTCCTCGAACTCGCCGCGGTACTTCGCGCCGGCGAGCAGCGCCGCCATGTCGAGCGACAGCACCCGCTTGTCCTTCAGCGTGTCCGGCACCTCGCCGGCGACGATCCGCTGCGCGAGCCCCTCGACGATCGCGGTCTTGCCGACGCCCGGCTCGCCGATCAGCACCGGGTTGTTCTTCGTGCGCCGCTGCAGGATCTGGATCGTCCGGCGGATCTCGTCGTCGCGACCGATGACCGGATCGAGCTTGCCGGCGCGGGCGCGCTCGGTGAGGTCGATCGTGTACTTCTTCAGCGCCTCGCGCTGGCCCTCGGCCTCGGCGCTGCCGACGGTCTGGCCACCGCGCACCGCGTCGATCGCGCTCTCGAGCGCGCGGCGCTCGAGGCCGGCGTCGCGGGCGATGCGGCCGGCCTCGGACGGGTCCTCGACCAGCGCGAGCAGCATCATCTCGGTGGCGATGAACTGGTCACCGCGGCGGGTCGCCTCCTTCTCGGCGAGGTTCAGCAGCCGGACCAGGTCGCGACCGACCTGGACGTCGCCGCCGTTGCCGGAGACCTGGGGCAGCCGCTTGAGGGCCGCGTCGGTCGCCGACTTGAGCGCGCCGATGCGCACGCCGGCGCGCTCGAGCAGCGCCCGGCCCGAACCGTCGGGCTGGCCGAGCACCGCCGACAGCAGGTGCAGCGGCTCGATGTACTGCTGGTCGTTGGCGAGCGCCAGGCTCTGGGCATCGGCCAGCGCGGACTGGAACTGGGAGGTCAGCTTGTCGGGGCGCATCGGGATCCTCGGTCGGGTGGATGGCGGCGCGTGGCCGCGTCGACGTCGTGGATCTGCGGACGGTCCGGCCGGTTTCAAGCCCCGCCAGGACCGGGATCGGGACACGACACCGGCACGAGCGTCGCGCGCACCGGACACGGCGACGCCGTTCGGCAGCGTGCGCTCGCCAGCCGAGCCCCGCGGGCGCCGACCGCTTGCCGTAACCGGTCCGCTCGGGCACCCTGCGTCGAGCCCCGTCCTCCCCGGGGCCCGGCCCAGCCCCACGTGTCCGCCCGCCCCGCCTCCTCCGCCGCATCCCCGAGCACGCCCGTCAGCGGCGCGCCGAGGTCGGCCGCGGCCCGTCGCCTGCCCCCCGAGCTGCCCTTCTGGCTGTTCGCGGCGGTGCTGCTCGCGTTGACCTGGTCCGCGGTCGCCTACAAGGCCCGCAGCGAGCGCGAGCAGCAGCTGCAGGCGGTGGTGCGCTCGAACGGCAACCTCGCGCGGGCGTTCGAGGAGCACACGGTCCGGACCCTGGCTGCCGTCGACCAGACGGTGCTGTTCCTGAAGTACCAGTACGAGCGCTTCGGCGAGCGTGTCGACATCGCCGACTACGTCCGCGAGGGCATGATCATCAGCGGGCTGTTCAACCAGCTCGGCATCATCGACCAGCACGGCACGTACCTGCTCAGCAACCTGCCCGATCACAAGCGGATCGACCTGTCGGACCGCGAGCACTTCCGGGTCCATCGCGAGGGACCGTCGCGCGGGCTCTACGTCAGCAAGCCGGTGCTCGGACGCGCGTCGGGCAAGTGGTCGCTGCAGCTGACGCGGCGGATCGACAGACCCGACGGCGGATTCGGCGGCGTGGCGGTGATCTCGGTCGACCCGTTCTACTTCACGCGGCTCTACAGCGAGGTCGACCTCGGCCAGCGCGGCGTCGTCGTGATGGTGGGCGACGACGGCGTGATCCGCGCGCGGCGCTCGGGCGACGAGGTCAGCACCGGGCAGACGGTCGCGGACTCGCCGCTGTTCAGGCGGTTCGCCGGCCTCGAGGCCGGCAGCTACGTCTCGCGCAGCCAGGTCGACGGACTGAACCGGATCTACGCGTTCCGGCGGCTCGAGGGCTATCCGCTGACGGTGCTCGTGGGCGTGGACGAGGCCGAGGCGATGTCGCCGGTCGCCGAGCGGATCCGCGGCTACCGCGCGTTCGCCGCGCTCGCGAGCGGCGTGATCGTGCTGTTCGCGCTGGCCGCCACGCTCATGCTGCGCAGGCAGCGTGCGATCTCGGCCCGCCTCGAGGCGAGCCAGGCGCGTGCCGAGGAGGCGAACCGGCTGAAGTCGGAGTTCCTCGCGTCGATGTCGCACGAACTGCGGACCCCGCTGAACGGGATCATCGGCTATGCCGAGTACCTGCGCGATGCGGCGCCGGACGGCGACGAGAAGCGCTTCGCGGGCGTGATCCTGCAGAGCGGCCAGCACCTGCTCGAGCTGGTCAACTCGATCCTCGACCTGTCGAAGGTCGAGGCCGGCAAGCTCGAGCTGGCGGTCTCCGACGCATCGCTGCGCGCGCTGGTCGACGAAGCCGTGGCGCCGCATCGGCCGACCGCGGCGTCGAAGGGGCTCGCGCTCGGCGTCGAGGTCGACCCGGCGCTGCCGACCACGCTGCGCTGCGACCGCACTCGGGTGCTGCAGGTGCTGAACAACCTGCTGCACAACGCGGTCAAGTTCACCGACCGGGGCGGCATCTCGCTGACGCTCGCCCCGGTGCCCGGCGGCCTGTCGTTCGCGGTCCGGGACTCGGGCTGCGGGATCCCGCCCGATTTCCAGACAGTGCTGTTCGAGAAGTTCCGGCAGGCCGATGCGTTCGTCACCCGGCGCCACGGCGGCACCGGGCTGGGGCTCGCGCTGTCGCGGGAACTGGCCACGCTGATGGGCGGGACGCTGACCGTGCGCTCGAGCGTCGGCGCGGGCAGCGAGTTCACCTTCGTGCTGCCGCAGGGCGGACCGGTCGAGTGCCGCGCCCCGGCGTCGGAGGGCGACCGATGAGAGTCCTGATCGTCGACGACCAGGAAGTGAACCGGATCCTGCCGCGGACGCACCTCGAGCGGCTCGGCATCCACGCGGACGAAGCCGAGGACGGCTACGCGGCGCTTCAGAAGCTCGCGCAGGGCGACTTCGACGTCGTGCTGCTCGACATCAGCATGCCCGGGATGTCCGGCCTGGAGGTCTGCCGGCAGGTCCGTGCCGATCCGGCGCTGCGCGGGCTGAAGCTGATCGCCTACACCGCACACGCGTTCCCGCAGACCACCGACGAGATCATGTCGAGCGGCTTCGACGACCTGCTGGTCAAGCCGATCCGCCGCGACACGCTGCTGAAGGCGCTCGGCCTGGCGGTGGCTCCGCCCGCACCCGCCTGAGGGTCGGGCGGCCTGCCGGGGACTAGAATCGGCGTCCCGCCGTCGTTCCCGAGTGTCTCCCGATGACCGCCTCCGCCCCGGCCGCCCCGCGGCTGTTCAGCCCGTTCACCCTGCGCGGCCTCGCGCTTCCGAACCGCATCGTCGTCTCGCCGATGTGCCAGTACTCGGCGGTCGACGGCCGGGCCACCGACTGGCACCTCGTCCACCTCGGGCAGATGGCGGCCTCGGGCGCCGGGCTGCTGCTGCTCGAGGCGACCGCGGTCGAGCCGATCGGCCGGATCACGCCGGGCTGCCTCGGCCTCTGGGACGACGACACCGAGGCCGCGCTGGCGCGCGCGCTGGGCGCGGTACGCGCGGTGTCGTCGATGCCGGTCGGGATCCAGCTCGGCCACGCCGGCCGCAAGGGCTCGAGCGGCCGGCCCTGGGAGCTCGGCGGACTGATCCCGCCGTCGGCCGGCGGCTGGACGACGGTCGCGCCGTCGGCGGTGCCGCATGCCGACGGCGAGGCCGCGCCGCAGGCCCTCGACGACGCGCAGATCGCCGCCCTGGTCGCCCGCTTCGCCGACGCGACGCGACGCGCGGCCCGGCTCGGCCTGCAGGCGATCGAGCTGCACGCCGCCCACGGCTACCTGATGCACCAGTTCCTGTCGCCGATCGCGAACCGGCGCACGGACCGCTGGGGCGGCTCGCTGGAGAACCGGATGCGATTCCCGCTCGCGGTCTTCGACGCCGTACGCACCGAGTGGCCGTCGGACCGCCCGCTCGGCGTGCGCGTCTCGGCGACCGACTGGGTCGACGGCGGCTGGGATCTCGAGCAGACGCTGGCCTTCGCGAAGGCGCTCGCGGCCCGCGGCTGCGACTGGATCGATGCGTCGAGCGGCGGCGTCTCCCCGCTGCAGAAGATCCCGCTCGGGCCCGGCTACCAGGTGCCATTCGCCGAGCGGCTCCGCGCCGAGGTCGACGTGCCGGCGGTGATCGCGGTCGGACTGATCACCGAGCCCGCGCAGGCCGAGGCCATCGTCGCCGACGGCCGTGCCGACCTCGTCGCGCTGGCGCGCGGCCTGCTGTGGAACCCGCGCTGGCCGTGGCACGCCGCCGCCGCGCTGGGGGCGAGCGTCGACGTGCCCCGCCCGTACTGGCGGGCGCAGCCGCGCGAGTTCAAGGACGTGTTCGGCGCGATCCGCTTCGGGCAGCGCTGAGTCGGCTGACCGAGGGGCTGCCCGCGCCGCGGCCGGACACGCCGCGGCCGACGCCGGGCCGGGGCGGCGACTCAGCGCACGAGCCGCCAGCCGATCGCGGCCGCCGCGAGCGAGCCGAACAGGTGGGCCGCAGCGTGCAGCAGCGCGGACCCGAGCGCGCCGCGGTGCACGAGCGCGAGCGACTCGGCCGAGAAGGTCGAGAAGGTCGTCAGCGCGCCCAGGAACCCGGTGACGAGGAACGGCCGCCACGCGGCGAACTCGGGGCGGCGATCGACCAGCGCCAGCGCGGCACCGATCATCAGACCGCCGCCGAGGTTCGCGGCCAGCGTCCCCCAGGGCACGGTCTGGCCGGCGCGGTTCAGCCACAGCGCGAGCGCGAAGCGCGACCAGGCGCCGATCACGGCGCCGGCGGCGACGGCGAGCCAGACCATCGGGCCCGGCCAGCCGCTCACCGCGGGCCGCCGGCGTTCGGTACCGCGCCGTCGCCCCAGCGCGCGGCGGCCGCGTCGTCCGACTCGCGCGCATCGACCCAGCGCTCGCCCTGGGGCGTCGCCTCCTTCTTCCAGAACGGCGCCTGCGTCTTCAGCCAGTCCATCACGAACTCGCAGGCGGCGAAGGCCTCGCCGCGGTGCGCCGACGTGACCGCGACGAGCACGATCTGGTCGAGCGGCCGCAGCGCGCCGACGCGGTGGACGACCAGCACCTCGTCGAGGTCCCAGCGCCCGCGCGCGGTGGCGACGATCGTCTCGAGCGACTTCTCCGTCATTCCCGGGTAGTGCTCGAGCGTCATCGTCGACACGCCGGTGCCCGCGTTGACGTCGCGGACCGTGCCGACGAAGCAGGCGAGAGCGCCGACGTTCGCGCGGCCCGCGCGCAGCGCGGCGAGCTCGGCCGACACGTCGAAGTCCGCGGTCTGCACACGCACCGGCATCGTCGTCTCCGTCGGGTCAGCCGCCGGTGACCGGCGGGAAGAACGCCACCTCGGCACCGTCGCGCAGCGGCGCGTCGGCGGCGGCCATCGCCTGGTCGACCGCGACGCGCAGCGTCCGCGAGTCGGCCAGCGCCTCGGCCCAGGCGCCGCCACGCGCGCGCAGGTGGGCGCGCAGCGCACCGGCGGTGGCCACGCCCGCCGGCAGCTCGACCGATTCCCGGCCGGTGCCCAGCGCCTCGCGCAGGCTCGCGAAGTACAGCACCTCGACCTTCACATGAGCCCCGCGTACGGCAGGAAGCGGACCACGTCGCCGCGGCGGATCGGCTGCGACGGCGGGGTGTCCACCAGGCCGTCGGCCCAGACCGTCGAGGTCATCACCGCCGAGCCCTGGTTCGGGAACAGGTCGAGCCCGCCCTGCCCGTTGGTGCGGGCGCGCAGGAACTCGCGGCGCCGGTCGGGCTTCGGCCAGTCGAAGTCGGCGCGCATCGACAGCACCGCGGGGCCGGCGTCGGCCGCACCCTGCAGCCGCAGCACGAAGGGCCGGACCAGCAGCAGGAAGGTGACGAAGCTGGAGACCGGATTGCCCGGCAGGCCGATGAAGTGCGCGTGGCCGTTCGGCCGGCGGACCCGCCCCCAGGCGAGCGGCTTGCCCGGCTTGATCGCGATCTGCCACATCCTGAGCTCGCCTTCGGCCTCGAGCGCGGGCTTCACGTGGTCCTCCTCGCCGACCGACATGCCGCCCGAGGTGACGATCAGGTCGGCCGCGCCCGCGGCCTCGCGCAGCGCGGCGCGGGTGGCCTCCAGCGAGTCCGGCACGATGCCGAGGTCGACCACCTCGCAGCCCAGCCTGCGCAGCAGCGCGCCGAGCACGAAGCGGTTCGAGTTGTAGATCGCGCCGGGCGGCAGCGGCTCTCCGGGCATCACCAGCTCGTCGCCGGTGAAGAAGCAGGCGACCCGCAGCCGCGGTCGCACCGGCAGCGAAGCCAGGCCCACCGAGGCCGCGAGGCCCAGCGCCTGCGGCGTCAGCCGGGTGCCCGCGGCGAGCACCACCTGGCCGCGGCGGATGTCCTCGCCGGTGCGGCGGATCCACTCGCCCGCGGGCGGCACCGCGGCGAAGCGAACCCGGTCGCCGTCGAGGCTCGCCTGCTCCTGCATCACCACCGCGTCGGCGCCCCCGGGCACCGGCGCGCCGGTGAAGATCCGCGCGACCGTGTTCGGCTGCAGCGGTCCGGGCGAAGCACCCGCCGGGATCCGCTGCGAGACCGGCAGCGACTCGCCGGCCGCGAGGTCGGCGGTACGGACCGCCCAGCCGTCCATCTGCGCGTTGTCCATCGGCGGGACGTCGAGCGTGGAGACCTGGTCGGCGGCGAGCACGCGGTCGGCGGCGGCCATCGTGGGCACGGTCTCGCTCGCGCCGGGCGGCTCGGCGAGCGCGAGCAGCTGGGCGAGCGCGGTGTCGAGGTCGAGCAGCGCGGGACGGTTCATCGTGGGAAGCGATCCGGGGTCGGTGCGCGGCCGTCGGGCAGGCCGAGCCGGCCGGCGACGAACGCGACGATCGCATCATAGTCGTTGAGATCCAGCACCGGCAGCGCCGTGGCCAGCGGCGCATCGGCCGCGATGGCGACGATGTTCGGGTCGTTCGGGTGCAGCAGCGGCTTGCCGATCGACGGGCGATGGACCTCGAGCTTGGGGATGTCGGAGAACTTGTAGCCCTCGACGAGCACCAGGTCGCAGGGCGTCATGCGCGCGAGCTGCTCGTGCAGGTCCGGCTCGGACTCGCCGCGCAGCTCGTGCATCAGCACCCAGCGGTGGGCGGACGTGATCAGCACCTCGGAGGCGCCGGCCTCGCGGTGCCGGTACGAATCCTTGCCCGGCCGGTCGATGTCGAACGCATGGTGCGCGTGCTTGATCAGCGACACGCGCAGCCCGCGCGCGACGAAGCGCGGGATCAGGCGCTCGATCAGCGTGGTCTTGCCCGAGCCGGAATAGCCGGCGAAGCCGAAGACCCTCACGACTCCGGGCCCGGCCTCAGGACAGCGCCGGCGCGCCGGCCGCCGCAGCCGGCCCCGCGACCGCCGGCGCGCGCTCGGCGATGTAGCGCTTGAGCAGGTCGACGTCGGCCGGCATCCGCGCGTGGCGCTGGACCAGCGTCTCGATGCCCGCGTAGGCGGCCGGGCGAGACGGGTCGCGGCCGATCGCCTCGCGGATCGTGTCGGCGAACTTCGCCGGCAGCGCGGTCTCGAGGCAGACCATCGGCACGCCGGGTTCGGTCCAGCGCGATGCGACGGCCAGCCCGTCGGCGGTGTGGGTGTCGACGACGACGCCGTACCGGCGCTCGGTCTCGCGGATCGTTGCGACGCGCGTCGCGTGGTTGCTCGCCCCGGAGACGAAACCGAACTCGGCGACGCGCGCGAACTCGGGCGTGCCGCCCAGCTCGAAGCAGCCGCGCGTGTCGACCTCGCGCCAGAGCGCGGCGGTACGTGCCCCATCCTGGCCGACCAGGTCCCAGACGAAGCGCTCGAAGTTCGAGGCCTTCGAGATGTCCATCGAGGGGCTCGAGGTCTGGTGCGTGTCGGCGGTGCCGCGCGGCCGGTAGGTACCGGTGCGGAAGAACTCGTCGAGCACGTCGTTCTCGTTGGTCGCGACCACCAGCCGGCGGATCGGCAGGCCCATCCGGCGCGCGATGTGGCCGGCGAGCACGTTGCCGAAGTTGCCGCTCGGCACGGTGAACGAGACCTCGCGCGCGCCGCCCTCGGCGGTCACCGCGAACCAGGCCTTGAAGTAGTAGACGACCTGCGCGACGACCCGCCCCCAGTTGATGGAGTTGACCGTGCCGATCGCATGGCGCGCCTTGAAGCGCAGATCGTTCGAGACGGCCTTGACCATGTCCTGGCAGTCGTCGAACACGCCGTCGACGGCGATGTTGAAGATGTTCGCGTCGCGCAGCGAGAACATCTGCGCGGTCTGGAACGGGCTCATCCGCCCGGCCGGCGACAGCATGAAGACGCGGATGCCGCGACGGCCGCGCATCGCGTACTCGGCCGCGCTGCCGGTGTCGCCGGAGGTCGCGCCGAGGATGTTCAGCGTCCGGCCCTCCTTCTCGAGCACGTACTCGAAGAGGTGGCCGAGGAGCTGCATCGCCACGTCCTTGAAGGCGAGCGTCGGGCCGTTGGAGAGCTGCAGCAGGTGCAGGTCCGGCTCGAGCGTGCGCAGCGGCACGATGTCGGGCGAGCCGAAGACCTCGGCCGTGTACGTGCGGCGGACCAGCGCGTGCAGGTCCGACGCGGGGATGTCGTCGCAGAAGAGGCGCAGCAGCACGAACGCCAGGTCGGCATAGGGCAGCGTGCGCCAGTGCTCGAGGGTGGCCGCGTCGATGTTCGGATAGCGCTCGGGCACGACCAGGCCGCCGTCGGGCGCGAGGCCGCCGAGCAGGATGTCGGTGAAGCGCTGGGGCGGCATGCCGCCGCGCGTCGAAAGGTAGCGCATGGGTGTCGCGTCGTCCGGTGGGGTCGCCGCGGCATGCGCCGCGGCGAGGTCTCGTGTCGTTCGTGCGGCCCGCGGGGGCGGCCCCTCAGTTCAGGTCTTCCAGGCGGATCCGCGTGACCTTCGAGACCACCGTGGGCAGCGCCTCCATCCGCGCGATCGCGTCGTCGCAGCGCTGCTCGACGGTCACGTGGGTGAGCAGGATCAGGTCGGTCTGGCGCTCGCCCTCCGCCGGCTCGCGCTGGAGCACCGCGTCGATGGAGATCCGCGCATCGGCGAGGATCCGGGTGATGTCGGCAAGCACGCCCGGCTCGTCGGCCACGCGCAGCCGCAGGTAGTAGGCGCTCTCGATCTCGCCGATCGGCAGGATCGGCAGGTCGGACATCGCGTCGTGCTGGAACGCGAGGTGCGGCACGCGGTTGCCCGGATCGACGGTCAGCGTGCGGACCACGTCGACCAGGTCGGCGACCACCGCGCTCGCGGTCGGCTCGGCGCCGGCGCCCTTGCCGTAGTACATGGTGTGGCCGACCGCGTCGCCCTTGACCCAGACCGCGTTCATCGCGCCCTCGACGTTGGCGATCAGCCGCTTCGAGGGGATCAGCGTCGGGTGCACGCGCAGCTCGACACCGTGCTCGCGCCGCCGGGTGATGCCCAGCAGCTTGATCCGGTAGCCGAGCTGCTCGGCGTAGCGGATGTCCTCGGCCTGCAGCGACGAGATGCCCTCGACGTGGGCGCGATCGAACTGGACCGGGATGCCGAAGGCGATCGCCGACATGATGGTCGCCTTGTGCGCGGCGTCCACCCCCTCGATGTCGAAGGTGGGGTCGGCCTCGGCGTAGCCCAGCCGCTGCGCCTCCTTCAGCACGACGTCGAAGGGCAGGCCCTTGTCGCGCATCTCGCTGAGGATGAAGTTGGTGGTGCCGTTGATGATGCCGGCGATCCACTCGATGCGGTTCGCGGTCAGGCCCTCGCGCAGCGCCTTGATGATCGGGATGCCGCCCGCCACCGCCGGCTCGAACGCCACCGTCACGCCCCGCTCGCGCGCGGCCGCGAAGATCTCGTTGCCGTGGACCGCGAGCAGCGCCTTGTTCGCGGTGACCACGTGCTTGCCGTGCGCGATCGCCTCGAGCACCAGCTGGCGCGCGACGCCGTAGCCGCCGATCAGCTCGACGACGACCTCGATCTGCGGGTCGCGCACGACCGAGAACGCGTCGTCGGTCACGCGCGCGCGGTCACCCGCCAGATCGCGGGCGCGCGCGACGTTCAGGTCCGCGACCGCGGCGATCTCGATGCCGCGGCCGGCGCGGCGCGTGATCTCCTGCTGGTTGCGGGTCAGCACCGCGAAGGTGCCGGCGCCGACCGTGCCGATGCCGAGCAGGCCGACGCGGACGGGGGAGAGCTTCTGGACGGCCATCGTCGTGCCCCTCCCTCAGGCCGCGGCCTTGGGCATCAGGCCGTCCTTGCGGAACATCTCCTTGATGCCGCGCACCGCCTGCCGCGTGCGCTGCTCGTTCTCGATCAGCGCGAAGCGCACGTGGCCGTCGCCGTAGTCGCCGAATCCGATGCCCGGCGAGACCGCGACCTTCGCCTCGGCCAGCAGCCGCTTGGCGAACTCGAGCGAGCCGAGCGGCTTGTAGGGCTCGGGGATCTCGGCCCAGATGTACATCGAGGCGCGCGGCACCTCGACCATCCAGCCGGCCTCGTGCAGGCCCTTGGCGAGCACGTCGCGGCGCTTCTGGTACTGCTGGCGGATCTCCTCGACGCAGTCCTGGGGGCCGTCGAGCGCGGCGATCGAGGCGACCTGGATCGGCGTGAACGTGCCGTAGTCGTGGTAGCTCTTGATGCGGGCGAGCGCGGCGACCAGCGCCTTGTTGCCGACCATGAAGCCGATCCGCCAGCCGGCCATGTTGTAGCTCTTGGACATCGTGAAGAACTCGACCGCGACCTCGCGCGCGCCCGGCACCTGCATGATCGACGGCGCGACGAAGCCGTCGAAGGTGATGTCGGCGTAGGCGAGGTCGTGGACGACGAGGATGTCGTGCTGGCGTGCGAGCGTGATCACCCGCTCGAAGAAGCCGAGGTCCACGCACATCGCGGTCGGATTGCTCGGGAAGCCCAGGATCATCATCTTCGGCTTCGGGATCGACTCGCGGATGGCGCGCTCGAGCTCGGCGAAGAAGTCGACGCCCGGGGTCATCCGTACCGAACGGATGTCGGCACCGGCGATCACCGCGCCGTAGATGTGGATCGGGTAGCTCGGGTTGGGCACCAGCACGGTGTCGCCGCGGTCGAGCGTGGCGAGCATGAGGTGGGCGAGGCCTTCCTTCGAGCCGATGGTGACGATCGCCTCGCTGTCCGGGTCGATGTCGACCGCGTAGCGGCGCTTGTACCAGTCGCTGATCGCGCGGCGCAGCCGCGGGATGCCCTTCGAGACCGAGTAGCCGTGGGTGTCCGGTCGCTTCGACGCCTCGACCAGCTTGTCGACGATGTGCTGCGGCGTGGCCCCGTCGGGGTTGCCCATGCTCATGTCGATGATGTCCTCGCCGCGGCGGCGCGCCGCCATCTTCAGTTCGGCGGTGATGTTGAAGACGTACGGAGGAAGTCGGCGGATGCGTGCGAAGTCGCGCTCGGCGCTCATGTAGGATCCCTGCTCGGACTGCGGCGTCGCGCGCCGCAGCCGTCGGTGAACAAACCGATAATGTAGCATTTTCAAGCAGTTGCCGGCCCTGCCCGGCGCCCGCCGCGCCGCCACCGCGCCACCCAGATGAAGCTCCATTCGACCCGGGACACCGCCCTGAACACGGTCACCGCCTACGGCGAGGGCTGGCTCGAGATCAACGCGCAGCGCTACGGGCACGCGCTGCTGGTGCAGCCCGAACGACCGCTCGAGGCCTGGGCGCCCGTGCGCTTCGAGGACCTCGCGCCCGAGCACTTCGAGGCGATCGCCGCCCATGCGCCCGACGTGGTGCTGCTCGGCACCGGCGCGGTCCAGCGCTTCCCGCACCTCCGACTGGTGGCCGCGCTGGCCGCCCGCCGCATCGGCGTGGAGGCGATGGACACGCGCGCGGCCTGCCGGACCTACAACATCCTGATGGTCGAGGGGCGGCGCGTGCTGGCCGCCCTGCTGCCCTGCTGAGCCCGGCGCCGGCCCGCGCCGCCGGCCGCCAGCGGCCTCCGGGGCCTCGTCCGGGACCGTCATCCGGCCGTGCTACAGTCGATTCGTTCCCTTCCTCGAGGTCGCGAATCGTGACGGTCACCGTCGGCAAGAAGGTCCCCGATTTCACCGCCGAGTCCACCGGTGGTCCGTTCCAGCTGAAGACGCTCGGCCGCGTGCTGGTGCTGTATTTCTATCCGAAGGACAACACCCCCGGCTGCACGACCGAGGGTGCGGCCTTCACCGAGGCCTCGCCGGCCTTCGGCGAGGCGGGCGCCACGATCGTCGGCATCTCGCGCGACAGCCTGAAGTCGCACGAGGGCTTCAAGGCCAAGATGGGCTTCGCGTTCGAGCTGATCTCCGATCCCGACGAGGCCGTCTGCGAGCTGTTCGGCGTGATGAAGATGAAGAACATGTACGGCAAGCAGGTCCGTGGCGTCGAGCGCTCGACCTTCGTGATCGGCGCCGACCGCACGCTGCTGCGCGAATGGCGCGGCGTGAAGGTGCCGGGTCACGTCGACGAGGTCCTGCAGTACGTCCGGTCGCTCTGACCCGCCGCCCCGATCCCCTCGGCTCCCGGACCGCTCGATGCCCCTGCCCAAGGCCCCGACCAAGCCCGCCACCCTCCTCGACCTGACCACCGCCGTGCTGGCCAAGGCCAGCCGGCCCCGGAGCCGCAGCGCTGCGACCGGCGGTTCGCCCGACGGCGCACCGGCGTCCCCCGAGGGCCCGCCGCCGGTCGCCGAGGTCCCGGCCGAGCCGGTCGAGGCCACCGGGCCGGCCGCCGTGCCTGGTCCGGCGACCACGCCCGGGCCGACTGCCGCGCCCAGGCCGGTCGCCACGCCCGAGCCGGTCGCCGAGGCCGCACGGACGCGGGCCTCGGGAGTGCGGTTGTGCTCTGTTGTGAAGTTGAGTGTCTAGGTAG
>JBJOKE010000093.1:0-45687 GCA_046046245.1 Pseudomonadota bacterium
GCATTCCGCTTGTGGCTCGGCACGCTCAAGCGCGCAACCCACGATACGTCTGGAGGCAGACCACCCCCAACACTTCGAGCATGGCCGCCCCCGCTTCGCGGGCCGGGGCCATGTTGTCTGAAGCCGCGGCGTCGCGGCCGGTCCGGTCGCCGCTCCCCCGCCGGTTAGAATCGCGGTTTTCCGTGCGGAGCGACCGATGGCCGACGCGTCCCCGATCGTCGGGGTGGTGATGGGCAGCAGCAGCGACTGGGACGTGATGCAGCATGCCGTCGCGGTGCTGCGCGACTTCGGCGTGCCGCACGAGGCCAGGGTCGTCTCCGCCCACCGGATGCCCGACGACCTGTTCGCCTACGCCGAGGCCGCGGCCGGCCGCGGTCTGCGCGCGATCGTCGCCGGCGCCGGCGGCGCCGCGCACCTGCCGGGCATGCTCGCGTCGAAGACGATCGTGCCGGTCCATGGCGTGCCGGTGCCCTCGAAGTACCTGCGCGGCGAGGACTCGATGCTGTCGATCCTGCAGATGCCGCGCGGCGTGCCGGTGGCGACCTTCGCGATCGGCGAGGCGGGCGCGGCGAATGCCGCGCTGCACGCCATCGCCGCGATCGCCACCACCGATGCGGCGCTCGCCGCGAAGCTGGCCGCATTCCGCGCCCGCCAGACCGAGGCGGCGCGTGCGATGACGCTGCCGCAGGCCTGAGCCCATGCACCGTCCCGTCCCGCCGCTGCTGCCCGGCTCGTGGCTCGGCCTGCTCGGCGGCGGCCAGCTCGGCCGGATGTTCTGCTTCGCCGCGCAGGCGCTCGGCTACAAGGTCTGCGTGCTCGACCCGGGCGCCGACAGCCCCGCGGGCAGCGTCGCCGACCGCCACCTGAAGGCCGACTATCTCGATGCGGCCGCGCTCGACGAGCTCGCACGGACCTGCCGCGCGGCCACCACCGAGTTCGAGAACGTGCCGGCGCAGGCCCTCGAGCGGCTCGCACGCGACCTCGTCGTCGCGCCGCGCGCGTCGGCGGTCGCGATCGCGCAGGACCGGATGGCCGAGAAGGCCTTCGTGCGCGGCGCGGGGATCGAGGTCGCACCCTATGCCGAGGTCCGCGACGAGGCCGACCTGCGGGCCGCGCCCGACACCCTGTTCCCCGGGATCCTGAAGGCCGCCCGCCTCGGCTACGACGGCAAGGGGCAGGCGAGGGTGGCCACGCGCGACGAGGCGATCGCCGCGTTCCGCGCGATGGGCGGCGTGGCCTGCGTGCTCGAGCAGCGGCTGCCGCTCGCGCTCGAGGTCTCGGTGATCGTGGCGCGCGGCTTCGACGGCCGTGCGAGCGCCTGGCCGGTTCAGGAGAACGAGCACCGCGGCGGGATCCTCGCGGTCTCGACCGTGCCGGCGCGCGTCGACACCGCGCTCGCCGCGCGCGCGACCGGGGCGACGCTCGCGATCGCGGCCGCACTCGACTACGTCGGCGTGCTCTGCGTCGAGTTCTTCGTGCTCGCCGACGGCCGCCTGGTCGTCAACGAGATGGCGCCCCGGCCGCACAACTCCGGCCATTACACGATCGACGCCTGCGTCACCAGCCAGTTCGAGCAGCAGGCGCGCACGCTCGCAGGGCTGCCGCTGGGCGCGGTGCGCCAGCATTCGCCGGCGGTGATGCTGAACCTGCTCGGCGACATCTGGTGGCGCGACGGGCGAGGTCCGGTCGAGCCCGACTGGGACGTCGTGCTGCGCCATGCGCAGGCCAAGCTGCACCTGTACGGCAAGTCCGAGGCGCGGCCGGGCCGGAAGATGGGCCATGTGACGGTGCTCGGCGAGACCGCCGACGAGACGATCGCCACGGCGGCGACGATCGAGCGCGCGCTCGGCATCGCGCCGTGATCGAGCCTGCGAACGACGCGTCGATCGACCGCGCGGCCCGCACGCTGCTCGCCGGCGGGCTCGTCGCGCTGCCCACCGAGACGGTCTACGGGCTGGGCGCCGACGCCTCGAGTCGCGAGGCGGTGGCACGGATCTACTCGACCAAGGGCCGCCCGCCCGGCCACCCGCTGATCGTGCACGTGCCGGACGTCGCGACCGGTCGTCGCTGGGCCGTCTTCGACGCGCGGGCCGAGCGGCTCGCGGCGGCCTTCTGGCCGGGCCCGCTGACGCTCGTGATGCCGCGCGCGGGCGATGCCCCCGGCTGGGCCTGCGGCGGTCAGCCGAGCATCGGCCTGCGCTGCCCGTCGCACCCGGTCGCGCACGCGCTGCTCGCGCGCTTCGTCGCGCTCGGCGGCTCGGGGGTGGCCGCCCCGTCGGCCAACCGCTTCGGCCGCGTCAGCCCGACTCGCGCGCAGCACGTGGTCGACGACCTCGGCGCCGTCGCGCCGCTGGTGCTCGACGGCGGCCCCGCCGAGGTCGGCGTCGAGTCCACCATCGTCGATCTGACCCGCGATCGTCCGGTGCTTCTGCGGCCGGGGCGCATCGGCCGCGACGCGCTCGAGCGCGTGCTCGGCGAGCCGGTCGCGGACCGCGACGACGCGGCGCCGCGCGCCTCGGGCACGCTGGCCGCGCACTACCAGCCGGACACGCCGGTCGAGGTCCTGCCCGCGGCGGCGCTGGAGGCCCGCGCCGCCGCCCTCGGCGCGACGCGGGTCGCCGTCTGGTCGGCGACGCGCCCGGCCGGCGCGGTCGGCCACTGGGAGCCCGCGCCGGCGCGGGCCGAGGACCGCGAGGCGGCGCTCTACGACACGCTGCGCCGCCTCGACGGACTCGGACTCGATGCGATCCTCGTCGAGGCGCCGCCGGTCGGCTCCGACTGGGACGCGCTGCGCGATCGGCTCGGGCGGGCTGCGTACCGTGCTTCTCCGGGAGCCTAGCGGGTCGGGAGGGTCGAGCCTCCTCGGCTTGACCGTAAGGGACTAAGATGGCGGCGCCGGTGCCCACGCGCCGGTGCCCGACGGGGCGGTCCACGACGCCGGCCCGGGGCTTCACGACGAGGAGACCCGATGTACCCGATTCCCTCCCGGGCCCCGGCCCGTGCGGCGCTGGCCGCCTCGGCCGCTGCCCTGCTGCTCGCCGCCTGCGGCGGCGATGGCACCGACCAGGCCGTCCGCGGCGCGCTGCTGACCGACACGGTCGTCACGACCCGGACCAAGGCCCAGATCGACGCGACCACCAGCTCGCCGCAGCTGCCGATCCAGGCGCTGACCGGCAAGGCGGTCTGCGACGTCACCGTGCGCAAGGTGCTCCACTCGACGGTCGGTGCGAACAAGGTCGACGGCTACACCGCCGTCGCCGGCGTGCTCGTGCCCGTCGCGAGCGACACCTGCAAGGGCCCCTTCCCGATCGTGGCCTACAACCCGGGCACCAGCGTCGAGAAGGCCCGCACGCTGTCCGACCCGACCCAGGGCGAGACGCTGCTGCTGATGTCGTTCTTCGCGGCCCAGGGCTACGTGGTCGTCGCGACCGACTACCTCGGCTTCTCCGACTCGACGTTCGGCTACCACCCGTACCTGCACGCCGATTCGCAGGCCTCGACCACCGCCGACGCGATCCGCGCCGCGAAGGCCTCGCTCGCGAACCAGGGCGTGGCGCTGTCGGGCAAGCTGTTCCTGACCGGCTATTCGCAGGGCGGGCATGCCGCGATGGCCACGCACAAGGCGATCGAGGCCGATCCCTCGCTCGGCCTGACCGTGACCGCCGCCGGACCGATGTCGGGCCCGTACGACCTGACCAACTCGTTCGTCGCGGGCCTCGGCTTCCTGCCCACCGGCACCGGCGGCTCGAGCGTCTTCACGCCGTACGTGGTCACCGGGTGGCAGAAGATCTACGGGAACATCTACTCTGCGCCGACCGACTACTTCAAGGCCCCGTACGCCACCGGCATCGAATCGCTGCTGCCGGGCTCGCTGTCGTTCACCCAGCTCTACACGACCGGCAAGCTGCCGGTGAACCTCGGCGACCTGCTGACGCCCAAGGCGATCGCCGACGTCGGTGATCCCAACAGCGGCTTCCGCAAGGCGCTGGCGGCGAACACGCTGCTCGGCTGGACGCCGAAGGCACCGGTGGTGCTGTGCGGGGGCTCGCGCGATCCGGTCGTGCTGTACGCGGTCAACACCGCGGTCTCGGCAGCCGACATCAAGGCCCGGGGCGGCAACGTGACCGAGGTCGACGTCGAGAAGGTCCCGCAGTTCGCGGCAGCGCTGCCGCCGGCGAACGCGACCCTGGACCAGCTCGCCAGCTACCACGGCGGTACGGTCCCGCCGCTGTGCATGTCGGTGATCCGCGACCAGCTGTTCTCGAAGCTGCGCTGAACCGGCGCAGCCGGAGCGCCCGCGCGCGGTCCGCCGCGTGTGCGCGCTCCGACGCGCCGGCGGCCTGCGCTCCCGCCGCGCGGGCTGCCAGCGCGACGGCGCGCCGGGCCGCAGACTGGGGCGGATGACTGCACGCCGGTCCGCCCGCCCCCGTCTCGCCGTCCTCCTCGCCCGTGTCGTCGCGTCGCTCGCCGGCTGCGGGCACGATCCGAACGACTCTGTCCCCTTGCCGCCTACCGCCGTCGGGGGCGACGCCCTGGTCGCCCCGATCGCGGCGCCGCAGCCCGCGTGGCTCACCGAGACCATGGTCGTCGCCGTCCTCACGAAGGCCGAGGTGGACGCCGCCACCGCGTCGCGCGGCTGGGCCGCGCTTGCCGGTCCGGCCCGCTGCGACGTGACGCTGCACGCGATCCTCCACCCCACCGCCGGCCCGAAGGGCGAGGCCACCGACGCGTCGGGTGCCGTGCTGGTGCCGGGCGGCGCCGGTTGCCCCGGTCCGTATCCGCTGCTGTCCTACTCGCGGGGCACCGACCTCGACCGCTCGCGGACGATGGCGAAGCTCGACGATCGCGAGACCCAGGAGATCACGGCGTTCTTCGCCGCGCGCGGCTACGTCGTCGTCGCCTCCGACTACCTCGGCTACGGCCGCTCGTCCTTCCCCTACCACCCCTACCTGCACGCCGAGTCCGCGGCCCGGACCGGCATCGACGCGCTGCGGGCCGCCCGCACGCTGCTCGCTCGGCTCGGCGTCGCCGAGTCGGACCGGGTGTTCCTGACCGGCTACTCGCAGGGCGGCCACGCGGCGCTCGCGATCGAGCGGGCGATCGAGCGCGACGCGCCGGTGGGTGTCCCTGCGCCCGTCGCGACCGGCGCGATGTCCGGCCCCTACGACCTCGCGGGCACCTTCACCGAGGGGGTGCAACTGCTGCCGCTGCTGTCGGTCAGCCTGTCGGGCTCGGTCGCGCGGACGGTCGCGATCCGTCTCGGCGACGTGCTCGGCACCGGCGCGGCCGAGCTGCTGGCCGCGCAGTCCGGCCTGCGCGAGGTGCTGGCCGCGAACTCGGTGATCGGCTGGCGACCGGCCGCGCCCGTGCTGCTGTGCGGCGGCTCGCGGGATCCGATCGTGCCGTTCTCGAACACGCTGCGTGCGGCGGACGACTTCCGCGCGCGCGGCGCGACCCTCATCGTGGTCGACGTCGAGCAGGAGCCTGCGCTCGAGCCCATGCTGCCCCCCGCGGATGTACCGATCGAAGGGCTGGGCAGCTACCACCAGGGCGCGGTGCCGCCGCTGTGCTTCGCGGTCGTCCGCGATCGGCTGCTCGAGCCGCGGCGCTGAGGGGGCGGGGTCTCACGCGAGGGGGTTTCGGTGGGCGGCGCGCGCGTGCGTGTCGACGATGCGTCGGGTCGCCGCGATCAGTACGTCGGGCTGGTCACGCTGGGGGGAATGGCCGCAGGCCGGCAGCTCCAGCAGCACCGTGCCGGGCACGCGCCGCGCGATCCCGCGGACCTGCTCGAGCGTGCCGTATTCGTCGTCGAGCCCCTGGACCGCGAGCACCGGGCAGCGGATCCCGGCGAGCTCGGCCTCGATCGACCAGGCCTCGAAGGCCGGGTCGAGCCATGCGTCGCTCCAGGTGCCGAACGCGGACGCGGGGTCGTCGTGATGGCGCGCGAGGCCGGCGCGCAGGTCGCCGCGCTGCCAGGCCTCGTGCGCGCGGCGGATGCTCGCGAGCGTGACCGGCTCGACCAGGATGTGCGGTGCGGCGACGACGAGGCCGGCGACGCGGTCGGGGAACCGGGCCGCGTGGATCAGCGCGATCGAGCCCCCGTCGCTGTGGCCGAAGAGCCAGGGGGGCGCGGCCCGGGTGTCGACGGCGAGCGCGGCGAGCACCGCGGGCAGGACCTCGATCGCCTCGATGTGCATGAAGTCCGGACCGGTGCGCTCGCCCTCCGGGCGGGGGCTCGAGCGGCCGTAGCCGGGGCGCGAATAGACCAGGCCGCGTGCGCCGATCGCCTCGCACAGCCGCTGCGGGAAGCCCTTCCACAGCGAGACCGAGCCCAGGCCCTCGTGGAGGAACACGAGGAGCGGTGCGTCGGGCTCGTCCGCACCGACCCAGGCGTGTTCGATCACCACGCGCCGACCCTCGCGTTCGATCGCGACGCGGGCCGTCCCGGCGCGATCGAACGGCGTCGTCACTTCGCGCCGAGCTGCTCGCGCAGCCTGAAGCGCTGGATCTTGCCGGTCGCGGTCTTCGGCAGGTCGGCGACGAACTCGATGATCCGCGGGTACTTGTAGGGCGCGAGCCGGTCCTTGACGAAGGCCTTCAGGTCGGCCTCGGTCGCGAGACCGCCTGGCTTGAGCACGACGAACGCCTTGGTCTTCGTGAGTCCCTCGGCGTCGGGCACGCCGACCACCGCGGCCTCGAGCACCGCGGGGTGCTGGACGAGGGTGGCTTCGACCTCGAACGGCGACACGTAGATGCCGCTGACCTTCAGCATGTCGTCGCTGCGGCCGCCGTAGGTGTAGGTGCCATCGGGGTTGCGGACGTACTTGTCGCCGCTCTTCGTCCAGCCGCCCTGGAAGGTCTCGCGGGTCTTCTGCCGGTTGCCCCAGTACATCATCGCAGCCGACGGGCCGTGGATGTACAGGTCGCCGGGCTCGCCGTCGGGTACCGGACCGCCATCGTCGCCGCGCAGCTCGATCTCGTAGCCGGGGACCGGCCGGCCGGTCGTGCCGTAGCGGACGTCGTCGGGCCGGTTCGACAGGAAGATGTGCAGCATCTCGGTCGAGCCGATGCCGTCGACGATCGGCACGCCGAACCTCGACTGGAAGCGTTCGCCCAGGTCGGCGGGCAGCGCCTCGCCGGCCGACGACACCAGCCGCAGCGCGACCTGCTCGCGGGCGGGCAGTGCGGGCGACGCCAGCATCCCCGCGAAACCGGTGGGCGCGCCGAAGAACACCGTGGGCTTCAGGCCGCCGACCCGGCCCGTCCATCTGCCGAACACCGCCTCGGGCGTCGGCCGCTCGGCCATCAGGATCGTCGTCGCGCCGACCGACATCGGGAAGGTCAGCGCATTGCCCAGCCCGTAGGCGAAGAAGAGCTTCGCGGCCGAGAAGCAGACGTCCGACTCGCGCAGGCCGAGCACGCCGCGGCCGTAGAGCTCGCAGGTCCACCACGGGTTCGCGTGCGAATGGACCGTGCCCTTGGGGCGGCCGGTCGAGCCCGACGAGTAGAGCCAGAAGGCCGGGTCGTCCGACGCGGTGGCGGCCGGCTTCGCGGCCGGCGCGTGGCCTTCGAGCAGCGCCTCGAAATCGACCTCGGACAGGTGCAGCGGCGCGACCGGGCACGAGACCACCACCTTCTGCACCTCGTGGTCGCTGCGGGTCATCGCCGCGACCAGCGTCGGCAGCAGCGCACCGGAGACCAGCGCGGCCTGGGCGCGCGAGTGCTCGAGCATGTAGGCGTAGTCGTCCGCGGTCAGCAGCGTGTTCACCGCGACCGGCACCAGCCCAGCGTACATCGCGCCGAGGAAGGCGACCGGCCAGTCGACGCCGTCCTGCATCGCGAGCAGCACCCGCTCCTCGCGGCGCAGCCCGAGCGCGCGCAGCGCCGCCGCCATCCGGCGCACCCGCTCGTCGAGTTCGCCGTAGGTGAGGGTGCGGCGGTCGTCCACGAAGGCGGGCTTGGCGGCCCGCGCCGCGTTGGCCTGCAGCAGGGATGCGGCGAAGTTGAAGCGCTCGCCGGGCGGGGTCGCGGTGGGGGCTGCGGTCACGGACGTCTCCTCCGAGGGGCCGCCGCGGCCGGTCGCGCGGCCCGGGCCGGGCCGCGCGCTTGCCCGGCCGTCGGGCATGCAGTATTGTGCGTTCGCGCACTCTAGGGGGCACTTCCCGTCATGTCAAGCACTATAGTTCATGCCGTCGACCGCGGCGAGCCGGTCCCCGAGGGCGCGGACGCCGATGCCGACGCGAAGAACCCCTTCCTGGTCGCGCTGGGCGAGCGGGTGCGGGCGCTGCGCGCGCGGCGGGGGATGACCCGCAAGGCGGTCGCGCAGGCGGCCGAGGTCTCCGAGCGCCACCTCGCGAACCTCGAGTACGGTGTGGGCAACGCGTCGATCCTCGTGCTGCTGCAGGTCGCGCAGGCGCTGCAGTGCCCGCTTGCCGAGTTGCTCGGCGACGTGACCACGTCGTCGCCCGAGTGGCTGATGATCCGCGAGATGCTCGAGCAGCGGGACGAGGCGACGCTGCGCCGCGTGCGTGCGGCGATCGGCGAGCTGCTCGGCACCGGCGGCCAGAACGAGGCCCGCAGCCAGCGGATCGCGCTGATCGGCCTGCGCGGCGCGGGCAAGTCGACGCTCGGGCAGCGGCTCGCCGACGACCTCGGCTACCCGTTCGTCGAGCTGTCCCGCGAGATCGAGAAGTTCGCGGGCTGCAGCGCGTCCGAGATCCAGGCGCTCTACGGCCAGAACGCCTACCGCCGCTACGAGCGTCGGGCGCTCGAGGAGTCGATCCAGATCTACCCGGAGGCGGTGATCGCCACGCCCGGCGGCCTGGTGGCCGACCCCGCGACCTTCAACCAGCTGCTCGCGCACTGCACGACCATCTGGCTGCAGGCCGATCCCGAGGATCACATGAGGCGGGTGATCGACCAGGGCGACATGCGGCCGATGGCGGCGAGCCGCGAGGCGATGGACGACCTGAAGACCATCCTCGCGAACCGTGCGCCGTTCTATTCGAAGGCCGAGTTCCGTCTCGACACCAGCGCGCAGCCCCTCGAGCAGACCTTCGCCGCGCTGCGCGCGATGGTACGCAGTGCGTTGCAGCTGCCCCTGGAAGAGATGCACGATATTGCTTGACACCGATCTGCAGATGCACGATACTGCTTTTCATCGTGACGCGGCGCCTGCACTGCGCTGCACATCCCCTGCCAGGAGGAGACATCCGTGAACGCACCCCAGCGCGTCGAATACCAGACCCACCCGAGCCAGTACCGCCACTGGAAGCTGTCGTTCGACGGCGCCGTCGCGACGCTCGCGGCCGACTTCGACGAGAACGCGGGTCTGCGTCCCGGCTACAAGCTGAAGCTCAACAGCTACGACCTCGGCGTCGACATCGAGCTGAACGATGCGATCAACCGCATCCGCTTCGAGCACCCCGAGGTCCGCACCGTCGTCGTCACCAGCCTGAAGGACAAGGTGTTCTGCTCGGGCGCGAACATCTTCATGCTCGGCACCTCCAGCCACGCCTGGAAGGTCAACTTCTGCAAGTTCACCAACGAGACCCGCAACGGCCTCGAGGACTCGTCGAAGCACAGCGGGCTGAAGTTCCTCGCCGCGGTCAACGGCGCGTGTGCCGGTGGCGGCTACGAGCTCGCGCTTGCCTGTGACGAGATCCTGCTGGTCGACGATCGCTCGAGCGCGGTGAGCCTGCCCGAGGTGCCGCTGCTGGGCGTGCTGCCCGGCACCGGCGGCCTGACCCGCGTGACCGACAAGCGCCACGTCCGCCACGACCTCGCCGACATCTTCTGCACGACGACCGAAGGCGTGCGCGGCCAGAAGGCCAAGGACTGGCGGCTGGTCGACGACATCGCGAAGCCCGCGGTGTTCAAGGACAGGGTCCGCGAGCGCGCGCTGGCGCTGGCCGCGAAGAGCGACCGGCCGGCCGGCGCGAAGGGTGTCGAGCTGCCCGCGCTCGAGCGCGTGATCGAGGCAGACGCGTTGCGCTACCCGAACGTGACCGTGGAGATCGACCGCGCGAAGCGCACCGCGACCTTCGTCGTGAAGGCACCCGTCGGCGCGCAGCCGAAGGACGTCGCCGCGATCGAGGCGGCCGGCGCGTCGTGGTACCCGCTCGCGATGGCCCGCGAGCTCGAGGACGCGATCCTGTCGATGCGCACCAACGAGCTCGACATCGGCATCTGGCTGCTGAAGACCGAGGGCGACCCCACCGCCGTGCTGGCGATGGACTCGGTGCTGGTCGCGAACCAGGGCCACTGGCTGGTCCGCGAGACCATCGGCCTGCTGCGCCGGACCTTCTCGCGGCTGGACGTGTCGTCGCGCTCGCTGTTCGCGCTGATCGAGCCGGGCTCGTGCTTCGTCGGTTCGTTCCTCGAGCTCGCGCTCGCCTGCGATCGCAGCTACATGCTGGTCCTGCCCGACGCGCCGCAGCAGGCGCCGCGGATCGCGATCGACGAGGCCAACTTCGGCCTCTACCCGATGGTCACCGGCCAGAGCCGGCTGGGGCGCCGCTTCTACGACGAGGTGCCGGCGATGGACGCCGTGCGTGCCAAGTCGGGCGAGCCGCTCGACGGCGACGCGGCGCTCGCGCTGGGCCTGGTGACCAGCGCCCCCGACGACATCGACTGGGCCGACGAGGTCCGGATCGCGGTCGAGGAGCGGGTCGCGATGTCGCCCGACGCGCTGACCGGCATGGAGGCGAACCTGCGCTTCAACGGCCCCGAGAACATGTTCACCCGCGTCTTCGGGCGCCTGACCGCCTGGCAGAACTGGATCTTCCAGCGACCGAACGCCGTCGGCGAGAAGGGCGCGCTGAAGGTCTACGGCAGGGGCGACAAGGCTGCCTTCGACTGGAACCGCGTCTGACGCGCCTCGCGTCGCAACCATTCCCGCGCCACTGCGTCCATCCGATATCGTCACGAGTCTGGAGACCGAGATGTCCGGCATCAACTACAGCGAGAAGATCCCCAACAACGTCAACCTCGCCGAGGACCGCACGCTGCAGCGCGCGCTCGAGCAGTGGCAGCCGAACTACCTCGACTGGTGGAACGACATGGGCCCCGACGGCAGCCAGGGCTTCGATGTCTACCTGCGCACCGCGGTCAGCGTCGACCCGCAGGGCTGGGCGCAGTTCGGCCACGTGAAGATGCCGGACTACCGCTGGGGCATCTTCCTGAATCCGGGCGAGAAGGACCGCAGGATCCACTTCGGCGACCACCTCGGCGAGGCCGCCTGGCAGGACGTGCCCGGCGAGTACCGCGCGAACCTGCGCCGGATCATCGTCACGCAGGGCGACACCGAGCCCGCGTCGGTCGAGCAGCAGCGCCACCTCGGGCTGACCGCGCCGAGCCAGTACGACCTGCGCAACCTGTTCCAGGTGAACGTCGAGGAAGGTCGTCACCTGTGGGCGATGGTCTACCTGCTGCACAAGTACTTCGGTCGCGACGGCCGCGAGGAAGGCGAGGCGCTGCTCGAGCGGCGCAGCGGCAACGAGGACAACCCGCGGATCCTGGAGGCGTTCAACGAGCCGACGCCCGACTGGCTGTCGTTCTTCATGTTCACCTACTTCACCGACCGCGACGGCAAGTTCCAGCTGTGCGCGCTGGCCGAGTCGGCGTTCGACCCGCTCGCCCGCACGACGAAGTTCATGCTGACCGAGGAGGCGCACCACATGTTCGTGGGCGAGTCGGGCGTCAGCCGCGTGATCCAGCGCACCTGCCAGGCGATGAACCAGCTGAAGACCGACGACCCGAAGACGCTGCGCGAAGCCGGCGTCATCGACCTGCCGACGATCCAGCGTTACCTGAACTTCCACTTCAGCGTGACCATCGACCTGTTCGGGGCCGACGAGTCGTCGAACGCGGCCACGTTCTACTCGACCGGCCTGAAGGGCCGCTACGAGGAGGGCAAGCGCACCGACGACCACCAGCTGCGCGGCCAGACCTACCGCGTGCTCGGCGCCCAGAACGGCCAGCTCGTCGAGCGCGAGGTCCCGATGCTCAACGCGCTGAACGAGGTGCTGCGCGACGACTACATCAAGGACTCGATCGCCGGCGTCGAGCGCTGGAACAAGGTGATCGAGAAGCAGGGGCTGCCGTTCCGCCTGAAGGCGCCGCACAAGGCGTTCCATCGCAACATCGGCGCGCTCAAGGGCATCAAGGTCTCGCCCGAGGGCCGCGTGGTGAGCGAGTCCGAGTGGCAGGCGAACGTCGCCCAGTGGCTGCCGACCGAGACCGATCGCGCGTTCGTCGCGAGCCTGATGGGCCGCGTCGTCGAGCCGGGCAAGTTCGCGAACTGGATCGCGCCGCCGGTCATGGGCATCAACCGCCAGCCGGTGGATTTCGAGTACGTTCGCTTCGCGTGAGCCCGCGGGGGCGGCCGGTCCGCCCTCCGCCCGCGCCCGCCGAAGGGCCCCGCGGGGCCCTTCGCCATTCAAGGAGACCGGTCGGCGCGCCCCCGTGCGTCGGCCCTGGAGAGCGACCATGGACCTGGCCGACGGCGCCGTCGTCAAGCAGCACCTGATCGACCCCGAGATCTGCATCCGCTGCAACACCTGCGAGGCGACCTGCCCGGTGGGTGCGATCACGCACGACTCGCGCAACTACGTGGTCGACGCGGACAAGTGCAACTTCTGCATGGCCTGCGTGCCGCCGTGTCCGACCGGCTCGATCGACAACTGGCGGACCATGCCCCGGGTGAAGGCCTACAGCGTCGACGCGCAGCTGGGCTGGGACACGCTGCCGCCCGAACTCACCGCCGAGCAGCTCGCTGCCGAGGGCGTGACCGCCGACGCGGCGCCGGAGGTCGAGCCGGTCGCACCCAGCCTGCCGGCGGCCGCCACCGGCGAGACCGCGTTCGCCGGCGCGCGGTACGGCGCGACCGTGCCGCCGTGGTCGGCCGCCCACGCCTACACCCAGCTCTACGGCCCGAAGGCCGCCGAGAGGACGGTGACCGCGACGGTGACCGGCAACGTCCGGGTGACCGAGGTCGGCACCGACTACGACACCCACCACATCGTGCTGGACTTCGGATCGATGCCCTTCCCGGTGCTCGAAGGCCAGTCGATCGGCGTGATCCCGCCGGGCACCGACGCGAGCGGCCGGCCGCATCACGCGCGCCAGTACTCGATCGCGAGCCCGCGCAACGGCGAGCGCCCGGGCTACAACAACGTGTCGCTCACCATCAAGCGGGTGCTCGAGGATCACCAGGGCAACCCGGTCAGAGGGGTCGCGAGCAACTACATGTGCGACCTGATGGTCGGCGACACGGTGCAGGTGATCGGGCCCTTCGGCGCGAGCTTCCTGATGCCGAACCACCCGCGCTCGAACATCGTCATGATCTGCACCGGCACCGGCAGTGCGCCGATGCGGGCGATGACCGAGTGGCGGCGGCGGTTGCGCGCGAGCGGCAAGTTCGAGGGCGGCAAGCTGATGCTGTTCTTCGGCGCGCGGACGAAGGAGGAGCTGCCGTACTTCGGGCCGCTGCAGTCGCTGCCGCACGACTTCATCGACATCCACTTCGCGTTCTCGCGTGCGCCGGGCCAGCCCAGGACCTACGTGCAGGACCTGATCAGGAAGCGCGCGGCCGACCTCGGCCCGCTGCTCGCCGACCCGAACACCTTCTTCTACGTCTGCGGGCTGAAGGCGATGGAGGAGGGCGTGGTGCTGGCGCTGCGCGACGTGGCGGTCCAGTCCGGGCTGAACTGGGACACGGTCGGGGCGGCGCTGAAGCGCGAGGGCCGGCTGCACCTCGAGACCTACTGATCCGCGGCGGGCGGGAGGGCCATGGCGGCTCTCCCGCATATGCTCAGCAGATACGGATCGTTCGCGGTCCGGCCGTACGCCCCTAGGCTTCGAGCCTGACACAGGGGCCCCGGATCCGGACCACATGTACCGCTACGACGCATACGACCAGGCGCTGGTCGACGAGCGGGTCGCGCAGTTCCGCGACCAGACCCGGCGGTTCCTCGCCGGCGAGCTCTCCGAGGACGCGTTCCGCCCGCTGCGGCTGCAGAACGGCCTGTACGTGCAGAAGCACGCGCCGATGCTGCGGATCGCGATCCCCTACGGCACGCTGTCGTCGGTCCAGCTGCGCAAGCTGGCCGATCTCGCCGACCGTTACGACCGGGGCTACGGCCACTTCAGCACCCGTCAGAACCTTCAGCTGAACTGGCCGGCCCTCGAGTCCGTGCCCGACATCCTCGCCGAACTGGCGACGGTCGAGATGCACGCGATCCAGACCAGCGGCAACTGCATCCGCAACACCACCACCGACCACTTCGCCGGTGTCGCGCGCGACGAGCGGGTCGATCCGCGGCCCTACTGCGAGCTGATCCGTCAGTGGTCGACGATCCACCCCGAGTTCGCCTTCCTGCCGCGCAAGTTCAAGATCGCCGTGTCCGCGGCGAGGGCCGACCGCGCCGCGGTCCAGGTCCACGACATCGGATTGCGCGTGGTGACCGATGCGGCCGGCGCGCTCGGCTTCGAGGTCTGGGCGGGCGGCGGCCTGGGTCGCACGCCGGTGGTCGCGCCGCGGATCCGCGCGTTCCTGCCCGAGGCCGAGCTGATCAACTACCTCGAGGCGATCCTGCGGGTTTACAACCGCTTCGGTCGCCGCGACAACAAGTACAAGGCGCGGATCAAGATCCTGGTCCGCGAGCTCGGCACCGAGGCGTTCACCGCGCAGGTCGAGGCCGAGTACGCGCACCTGCGGGGCGGCCCGTCGACGCTGACCGCGGGCGTGCTCGATCAGGCCCGCGCGTTCTTCGCGCCGCCGGCGTACCGGACGCTCGCCGACGACCACGAACTGCCCGACGCCGCGCTGTCGGACCTGCCGGGCTTCGCCGCCTGGGCCGCGCGCAGCGTGACGCCGCACAAGGTGTCCGGCTACCGCGCGGTCACCGTGTCGCTGAAGGCGCACGGCGTGGCCCCCGGCGACGCGAGCTCGGACCAGATGCGCGCGGTGGCCGAGGCCGCCGAGCGCTTCGGCTTCGGCGAGATCCGCGTCAGCCACCACCAGAACCTGGTGCTGCCCGACGTCGAGCGCGCCGCGCTGCCCGGGCTCTACGCGCTGCTGAAGGCCGCGAAGCTCGCCGCGCCCAACGTGGGCCTGCTCACCGACATCATCGCCTGCCCGGGCGGCGACTTCTGCTCGCTGGCCAACGCGGTCTCGATCCCGGTCGCGCAGTCGATCCAGGCGCGCTTCGACGACCTCGACGACCTGTTCGACATCGGCGAGATCGAGCTGAACATCTCGGGCTGCATCAACTCCTGCGGCCACCATCACGTCGGCCACATCGGCATCCTCGGCGTCGACAAGGCCGGGGAGGAGTGGTACCAGGTCTCGCTCGGCGGCGTGCAGGGCCCGCGCGCCGCCATCGGCCGGATCATCGGCCCGTCGTTCTCGCGCGCCGAGATCCCCGACGTCGTCGACCGCCTGGTCCGCACCTACGTGACCCTGCGCGCATCGGCCGACGAGCGCTTCATCGACGTCGTCCAGCGCGTCGGCATCGACCCCTTCAAGGCATCCGTCTATGGCAACGCTGATCGATCGGAACGGGCTGCGGCCTGACACCTGGCACCTGTTCGACGGCGACGCCGCGTCGATCCCCGCCGAGGCCGACGCGCTGATCCCGCTCGACGAGTGGCGCGAGCGCGCGGCGGTCTGGTCGGCCCGGGTCGGGCGGCTGGGCGTGCTGCTGTCGCCCACCGACGACCCGGCGACGATCGCCGCCGACCTCGGCCGCTTCTCGCTGGTCGCCGTCTCGTTCCCCGCCTTCACCGACGGCCGCGGCTACTCGATCGCGCGTCTGCTGCGCGAGCGGCACGGCTGGACGGGCGAGCTGCGTGCGGTCGGCGACGTGCTGCGAGACCAGCTGTTCCTCCACGCGCGCTGCGGCTTCGACAGCTTCGCGCTGCGAGCCGACCAGGACGCGCGGGCTGCGGTCGCCGCCTTCGCCGATTTCAGCGTCCGCTACCAGGCGGCGGCCGACGAGCCGCAGCCGCTGTTCCGGCGCCGCGAGGCGGCCGCCGCGTGAACGCGCTGGGCGGCGGCCGGCCGGCCGCGACGGGCAAGGTCTGGTTCGTCGGGGCCGGTCCGGGCGCGGCCGACCTGCTGACCGTCCGCGCGATCCGCGTGCTGGCCCGCGCCGACGTCGTGCTGCACGACGCGCTGCTGACCGACGCGGTGCTCGAGTGGGCGCCGGCGGCCGACCTCGTCCCGGTGGGCAAGCGCTGCGACGGCGCATCGTCCGAGCAGGCGTGGATCGACCGCGCGCTGGTCGAGGCCGCGCACCGGCACGCTGTGGTGGTCCGGCTGAAGGGCGGCGATCCGACGGTCTTCGGTCGCCTGGACGAGGAGATCGACGCGCTGGAGGCGGCGGGCATCGACTGGGAGATCGTGCCCGGCATCAGCGCCGCGGGCGCCGCGGCGGCCGCGGCCGGTCATTCGCTGACCCGGCGCGGCGTCGCCCGCCGGCTGGACGTCGTCACGCCGCGGATCGGCCGGGGCGAGCCCGGCCATGACGGCGACGCCGACGGCGGCTGGGCCGACGCGCTGTCGCCGTCGGGTACCGTGGTGCTCTACATGGCCGGGCGCATCGCCGACCGCTGCGCGCGGACGCTGCTCGACCGCGGTTTCCCGGCCGATACACCGGCGGTCGCGGTCCGCGCGGCGTCCTGGCCCGATCAGGCGACCGAGCGGTACACGCTCGGCGGGCTGGCCTCGGGCGGCCTGGCGGTCGACGACCGTCCGGTCGTGCTGCTGGTCGGTCGGGCGATCGAGGACCGCCGTGCCCGCCTCGCGGCCCGCGCCCGGCTCGACGGCGCGGCCGCGGCGGCGCGGCCCGAACCGGCGCAGCCCCAGCCGCTCGCAATCGTCTGAGCGGTCGGTGACCGGTTCCGCGGTCGCGGCCTAAAGTTCCTCGCCGGCGTGCCGACAATGGGTCACACCCTACGGGATTTCCCCAAGCCGAGCGCACGCCCGTGTCCACCCCGACGCTGATCGAGACCGTTGCCGACCTGACGGCAGAACGCGACCGCGAGTCGCTCGAGGCTTCGCTCGCGCAGCTGCTGCGCGCGCAGCTCGACGCGCGCGGCGTCACCTACATGCGACTGGTCCCGGCCGAGGGCGGTCCCCGCCTCTGGCCGGTGCTGCGCGCGACCGCGACCGGCTGCCACCGGCTCGGCGACGCGTCGGACCCGCGCCGCCTGCCGGCGCTCGACGGCTCGCGCGCGCGCTGCCTCGCCGAGCGGGCCGTGCTGCGGCTCAGCGTTCGCGACGAGCCGCGCTGCAGCTACCTGTTCCCGGTGCTGGCCGAGCGCGAGCCGATCGGACTGATCGAGGCCGACGGCGTCGAATCGACGCTGCCCATCGAGCGCGAGGCGGCGGTCGCGAACCTGCTCCGGATCTACCGCAACCACCTGGCGCTGCTCGACTACGGCGAGCACGACACGCTCACCTCGCTGCGCAACCGACGCACCTTCGACGGCGACTTCTCGCGGCTGCTGCGCGAGACGGTCGACATCGAGGCTGCGAGCGTAGCCTCGACGGTCGCCGGATCCCGGCAGCCGCCCCCGGCCGACGCGCCGCACTGGCTCGCGGTCGTCGACGTCGACCGGTTCAAGCGGATCAACGACGAGTTCGGCCACCTGTACGGCGACGAGGTGCTGCTGCTGCTCGCGCAGATGATGCGTGCGCAGTTCCGGCCGATCGACCGGATCTACCGGTTCGGCGGCGAGGAGTTCGTCATCGTGCTGGCCCGCACGCAGGCCGCGGCCGTGCGCGTGCCGCTCGAGCGCCTGCGCGGCTCGATCGAGTCGCGCAGCTTCTCGAGGGTGGGGCGGGTGACGGTGTCGATCGGCTACACCCGGATCGGACCGCTCGACGACGCCGCTGGCGCGTTCGGCCGCGCGGACGCGGCCCTCTACCACGCCAAGGAGCACGGCCGGAACCAGGTCCGCGCGTGGGAGGATCTGGTCGCGTCGGGCGACCTCGCGCAGAAGTCCAGCGCGGCCGAGATCGAACTCTTCTGACGGACCGCGGGTCCCGGCGCCGCGCACGTCGCGCGGAACCGGGCGACCCGCGCGTCGGCGTCGGCGCGTCCGGACGGCGACCGCTTCCGGGTTAAGCTGTGCGCCCCGGCCCCTGCGGGCCCTGCCCCGGGCGCGTCGCAGCCCCGGCTGCCGCGAACGCCGATGACCGCCACCGCCCCCCCCGATCCCGCCGCGCTGGTCGCCCTGGTGCGCCGGCTGCGCGCCGGCGACCGCGCCTGGACCGCCGGCGCCGCCGCCCGCTTCGATGCCTGGCTCGAACGGCTCGAGCGGGACGAGGCCGAGCGCGAGTCGGTCGCCGCGGCCTTCGCGCGGATCGTCTCCGGCACCTGGCACGTGGGCTTCTTCGCGGACCTCGGCGTCGCGCCGCCCGAGGGCTTCGGCGCCGAACTGCGCCGCCGGCTGCTGCACAAGCTGCTGCCCGAGGACTTCGAGGACGACCAGCTGAAGGACTGGGCGCGGCGGCTCTTCGGACGGCCGCGCGCGGCCGCCTGGGTGCTGTCGATTCCCGCCGACCGGTGGGCGCGCCTGGGCCCGCTGCTGTCGGTCGGCCGGCTGCCCGAACCCGCGCGGATGCGGCTAGCCGGCGAGCTGATCGAGGCGATGAAGGTGCTGTCGGCGCGGATCGCCGCGATCGGCGTCGACCCGCTGGTCGGCCGCGTCTCGCCCGACGCGCAGCGCTCGGCCTCGCCCTTCCTCGAGCAGCAGGCCGCGCTGCGCACCTACCTCGAGCGCTGGGTGGTCGCGCTCGGCGACGGCGTGGCGCAGCCCGACGAGGACGACCGGCCGGTGCGGGTGATGCTCGACCAGTGCCGCGAGGTCATCCGCCGGATCCGGCGCGGCACCGGCCGCACCGGCGTCACCGTGTCGCTGACCTTCAAGCTGCAGCGGCTCGCCGAGATCGTCGACCGGCTCGAGCTGCTGCTCGACCTCGTCGACCGGACGCGCGGCGACGAGGCCCGTGCGGCCGCGTGGATGCGCTTCTTCCGCCAGCAGGTCCGTGCCTGTGCCGACGAGACCAGCGTGTCGGCCGTCTGGCGCAAGAGCACCGAGCTCGCTGCGCTGGAGGTCACCGAGCACGCCGGCCGTACCGGCGAGCACTACATCGCGTCGGACCGGAGCCAGTGGTTCGAGATGCTGCGCTCGGCGGCGGTCGGCGGCTTCGTGATCGCGTTCATGGCGATCCAGAAGATCCTGATCGCGGCGCTGCACGCGCCGCCCCTGGTCGAGGGGGTGCTGGTGTCGCTGAACTACGGCCTGGGCTTCGTGCTGATCCACCTGCTGCACGGCACGGTGGCGACGAAGCAGCCGGCGATGACCGCGGCCCGGATCGCCGCCGAGATCGACGCGGCGCAGGGCGGCGGCTCGAACCGCACCTGGGTGCCGCGCGTCGTCGAGCTGCTGGTGCAGGTGGTGCGCAGCCAGTTCGTCGCGGTGCTCGGCAACGTCGGCGTCGCGCTGCCGCTGGCGGCCGCGGTCACGGCGGTGCTGCTCGCGCTGGCGGGCGTGGGGCCCGCCTCGCCGCAGAAGGCCGAGGCGCTGCTCTCGCAGCTCGATCCGCTCGGCCTGACCGCGATGTACGCGGCGATCGCCGGCGTGTGCCTGTTCCTGTCCGGCATCATCTCCGGCTACTGCGACAACCTGGCGGTCTTCCATCGGCTGCCGCGACGCGTCGCCCGCATGCCGCTGCTGGTGCGACTCGTCGGCGAGCGCCGCGCGCGGGCGGTGGGCGACTACGTCGAGCACAACTTCGGCGCGCTCGCGGGCAACTTCCTGTTCGGCTGCATGCTCGGCGGCGTGTCGATGCTCGGCACGCTGACCGGCGCGCCGCTCGACATCCGGCACGTGGCCTTCGCGTCGGCGAACCTCGGCATCGTCGCCGTCACGCTGTGGTCGCACCTCGACTGGACGATGCTGGTCGCCGGGGCGTTCGGCGTCGCGATCATCGCGATCGTGAACCTCACGGTCAGCTTCACCCTGTCCCTGATGCTGGCGCTGCGTGCGAGGCGGCTCGCGGCGACCGGCATCGGGGCGCTGTGGCGCGCGCTGGTGCGCCGCGCGCTCTCGCGGCCGCTCGACCTGGTGCGTCCGCCCCCCGCGGCGGTGCGCGACGACGCCCGCGCGACGCACTGATCGCCGCGCCGCCCGGGGACCGTTCCGGGCCGTTCCACGATCCGCGCCGGGGCTGCGGAACGGTCCCTATAATCGCCGTTCCCGCCCAGCCCGAGGTCATCCATGAGCACCCGTCCGCAGACCCGCCGTGCCGTCCTGTCCGCCGCCGCGTCGGCCTCCGTCCTCGCTGCCGCCGGCGTGCCGGCGAGCGTGTTCGCCCAGTCGAAGATCAAGGTCGCCGCGGTCTACACCGTGCCGGTCGAGCAGCAGTGGGTGAGCCGGATCCACAAGGCGCTGAATGCCGCCAAGGATCGCGGCGCGATCGACTACGAGTTCAGCGAGAGCGTCGCCAACGCCGACTACGAGCGCGTGATGCGCCAGTTCGCCGAGAAGGGTGCGCAGTTCATCGTGGGCGAGTCGTTCGCGGTCGAGGCCGCGGCCCGCAAGGTCGCGAAGGACTATCCGAAGATCTCGTTCCTGATGGGCTCCTCGGGCAAGCCGCAGGCACCGAACTTCTCGGTGTTCGACAACTACATCCAGGAGCCGGCCTACCTGACCGGCATGATCGCCGGCGGCATGAGCAAGTCGAACCGCATCGGCATGGTCGGAGGCTTCCCCATTCCCGAGGTCAACCGGCTGATGAACGCGTTCATGGCCGGCGCGAAGGAGACGAACCCGAAGGTCGAGTTCATGGTCACCTTCATCAACTCGTGGTTCGATCCGCCGAAGGCGAAGGAGGCGGCGTTCGCGATGGTCGACAAGGGCGCCGACATCCTCTATGCCGAGCGATTCGGCGTGTCGGACGCCGCCAAGGAGCGCGGCAAGCTCGCGATCGGCAACGTGATCAACACGCAGGACAAGTACCCGGACACCGTGATCGCGTCGGCGCTGTGGAACATGGAGCCGACGATCGAGCGCGCGCTCGAGGCGGTGAAGAAGGGCGCCTTCAAGGCCGAGGACTATGGCCAGTTCTCGATGATGAAGTACAAGGGCTCGGAGCTCTCGCCGCTGGGCACCTTCGAGTCGAAGATCCCCGCCGACATCGTGAAGAAGGTGCGCGAGCGGGAGAAGGCGATCCTCGACGGCAAGTTCACCGTGAAGGTGGACGACAACCAGCCCAAGGCCACCGCGAAGTGATCCGTTGACGGTGGAGCGCTCCGAGCCGGTCCTCCGGCTGACCGGCATCACGAAGCGCTTCGGCTCGCTGCTCGCCAACGACGACATCACGCTGGCGCTCGGCCGCGGCGAGGTGCTCGCGCTGCTCGGCGAGAACGGCGCGGGCAAGAGCACGCTGGTCTCGATCCTGTTCGGCCACTACGTGGCCGATGCCGGTACCGTCGAGGCCTTCGGTTCGCCGCTGCCGCCGGGTGATCCGGCGGCAGCGCTCGCCGCCGGCATCGGCATGGTCCACCAGCACTTCACGCTGGCCGACAACCTCGGCGTGCTCGACAACGTGCTGATCGGCGTCGAGCCGTGGTGGCGGCCGGTGTCGCGGCGCGCCGCGGCCCGCGCGAAGCTGGTGGACCTCGCCGCGCGATTCGGCCTCGCCGTCGACCCCGACGCGCGGGTCGGCGACCTGTCGATCGGCGAGAAGCAGCGGGTCGAGATCCTGAAGGCGCTCTATCGCGACGCGCGGATCCTGATCCTCGACGAGCCGACCGCGGTGCTGACGCCGCAGGAGAGCGAGCGCCTCTTCGACACGCTGCGTGCCTTCGTCGACGCCGGCCTGTCGATCGTCTTCATATCGCACAAGCTGCACGAGGTGCTCGCCGTCAGCCATCGCGTCGCGGTGCTGCGCGCCGGCCGTCTCGAGGCCGTGCTGCCGGCGGCCGGCACCGACGCCGCGGCGCTCGCGCGGCTGATGGTCGGCCGCGAGGTGGCGGTGCCCACGCGGGCGAGCGACGGGACGCGCATGCCCGCCGCCGGCGACGCGGCGCCGGTGCTCGCGCTGCGCGACGTGTCGGTCGTCGACGGCGACCGACGGCTGCTCGACGCGGTATCGCTCGCGCTGCGGCCCGGCGAGATCGTGGCGATCGCCGGGGTGGCCGGCAACGGCCAGCAGCCGCTCGCCGAGCTGCTCTGCGGGCTGCGCGCGCCGTCCTCGGGCACGCTCGAGGTGGCCGGCGCGCCGATCGACGCGCGGCCCGCCGCCTTCGTCGCGGCCGGCGTGGGTCGGGTGCCCGAGGACCGGCACCATCTCGGCGCGATCGCCGAGGCCAGCGTCGCCGAGAACGCGGTGGCCGAGCATTACCGCGAGCCGCCGTACGCGCGCGGCCGCTGGTGGGTCGACGCCAGGGCGATCCGCACGGCCGCCGCGCGGATCGTCGCCGACTACGACGTCCGCTGCCGCGGGCTCGAGCAGCCGACGCGGCAGCTGTCGGGCGGCAACATGCAGAAGCTGATCCTGGGCCGGGTGCTGTCGCGCTCGCCTCGGCTGATCGTCGTCGACCAGCCGACCTGGGGGCTCGACGTCGGCGCGGTCGCCTGGATCCACGGTCGGCTGCTCGAGGCCGCGCGCGGTGGCGCCGGCATCGTGCTGATCTCCGAGGAGCTCGAGGAGATCCTCGCGCTCGCCGACCGCATCGCGGTGATCTCGCACGGCCGACTGTCCGAGGCGCGGCCGGTGGCCGACTGGACCACCGCGTCGCTCGGGCTCGCGATGATGGGTGCCGGCGCGGCGCACGGGGAGGGCGCGGATGCGGCTAGAGCGGCGTGAGACCCCGTCGCGCGCCGCGATGGTCGGCGCGCCGCTGGCGGCGATCGCGGTGACGCTGGTCGCCTGCGCGCTGCTGGTCGCCTGGGCCGGCGCGCCGGTGGGCCGCACCTACGCGCTGCTGTTCGAGGGGGCGTTCGGCACGCGCTTCGCCTTCACCGAGACGCTCACCCGCGCGACACCGCTGATGCTGACCGGCCTCGCGGCCGCGGTGGCGTTCCGGGCGCGCTTCTGGAACATCGGCGCCGAAGGGCAGCTCTACCTCGGCGCGCTGGCCGCGATCGCGGTGGGCGGGCTGCACGACGGCAGCGGCTTCGACGCGCCGCTGCCGCTGCTGGGCGCCGGCATGGTCGCCGCCGGCATGCTGGCCGGCGCGGCCACCGTCGCCGGCCCGGCGCTGCTGCGCGGGCGCTTCGGCGTCGACGAGGTGGTGACCACGCTGCTGATGAACTTCGTCGTGCTGCTGTTCGTCTCGTGGATGCTCGACGGTCCGATGAAGGATCCGGGCGCGATGGGCTGGCCGCAGTCGGTCGGCGTGAACCCCGAGCTCGAGTTCCCCAGGCTGCTGGAGAAGACGCGGGTGCACGCGGGCCTGCTGGTCGCGCTCGCGCTCGCGGTCGTGATCTGGGCCGTCCAGCGCTTCACCACCTGGGGCTTCGAGTGGCGCGCGGTCGGCGCGAGCCCGGAGGCCGCGCGCTTCGTCGGCGTGCCGGTGGGCGCGGCGGCGCTGCGCGCCGCGCTGATCTCGGGGGCGCTCGCCGGGCTGGCCGGTGTCTCCGAGGTCGCCGGACGCACCGGCTACGTGACCCTCGACATGAGCCCGGGCTACGGCTACGCCGGCATCGTGATCGCGATGCTCGCCGCGCTGCATCCGCTCGCGGTGGTCGCGGCCGCGGTGTTCGTCGCCGGCATGCTGGTCGGCGCCGACAGCATGAGCCGCGAGGTCGCGGTGCCGAGCTACATCGCCGACGTGATCGTCTCGGTGTCGCTGATCGCGATGCTGGTGGCGACCATGCTCGCGCAGTACCGGATCCGGAGGCGCTGACCGTGCTCGCCGACGTGCTCGACACGCTGATGCAGGCGAACTTCTGGATCGCGGTGCTGCGGATCGCGACGCCGCTGGTGCTCGGCACGCTCGGCGTGCTGCTGTGCGAGCGCGCGGGCGTGCTGAACCTCGGCATCGAGGGGGTCATGGTGGCCGGCGCCTTCGCCGGCTGGTTCGCGGTCTACCAGGGCGCGGGCCTGTGGGCGGGCGTGCTGGCCGCGGCCGCGACGGGCGCGGCCTTCGGCCTGGTCCACGGCCTGCTGACGGTCACGCTCGCGCTGTCGCAGCACGTCGCCGGGCTCGGCATCACGCTGTTCGCCACCAGCCTGTCCTACTACGCCTACCGGGTCGGCTTCCCGAAGGTGAGCGCGCCGCCCACGATCGAGCCCTTCGCCGGGATGGGCGCGCCCTTCGATGCGATCCCGATCGTCGGCCCGGTGATCGCCGCGCAGACCCCGCTCGCGCTGCTCGCGTTCGCGCTGGTGCCTGCGATCGGCTGGCTCCTCTATCGGACCCCGGCCGGCCTCGCGCTGCGGATGGTCGGCGAGAACCCGGCCGCCGCCGAGAGCGCCGGCATCCCGGTCGCGGGCACGCGGATCGCCGCGATCTGTGCGGGCTCGGCGCTGATGGGCGTCGCCGGCTCCTTCCTCACGCTCGCCGCGTTCAACGCGTTCTTCTTCAACATGGTCAACGGCCGCGGCTGGATCTGCGTGGCCCTCGTCGTGTTCGCGTCATGGCGGCCGGGCAAGGCGCTCGCGGGCGCGCTGCTGTTCGCCGGGTTCGACGCGATGCAGTTGCGGCTGCAGCAGGGCGCGGGCAGCGAGGTGCCCTACCAGCTGTGGCTGATGCTGCCGTACCTGCTGTCGATCCTCGCGCTGGTGCTGGTGGCCCGCCGGGCGGCCTACCCGCAGGCACTGATGAAGCCGTATCGGAAAGGGGAGCGCTGACACCATGTTCGACCTGATCGTCCGCCATGCCGCGCTGCCCGACGGGCGCACCGACATCGACGTCGCCGTGCGCGGCGACCGGATCGAGGCGGTCGCGCCGCACGCCGAGCTGGCCGCGGCCGCCGCCGGCCGCGAGATCGACGCCGCCGGCCTGCTGCTGTCGCCGCCCTTCGTCGACGCGCACTTCCACATGGACGCGACGCTGTCGCTCGGGCTGCCGCGGCTCAACCGCTCGGGGACGCTGCTCGAGGGCATCGCGCTCTGGGGCGAGCTCAAGCCCCACCTGACGCAGGAGGCGCTGGTCGAGCGCGCGCTGGCCTACTGCGACTGGGCGGTCGCACGTGGGCTGCTCGCGATCCGCAGCCACGTCGACACGTCCGACCCGCGGCTGCTCGCGGTCGACGCGATGCTCGAGGTCAAGCGTCGGGTCGCGCCCTACCTCGACCTGCAGCTGGTCGCGTTCCCGCAGGACGGCGTGCTGCGCTACGAGCCGAGCCGCGACGATCCGTCGTGCAGGCTCACCGCGCTGCAGCTGCTGGAGCAGGCGCTCGACCGCGGCGTCGACGTCGTCGGCGGCATCCCGCACTTCGAGCGGACGATGGCCGACGGCGCCGAGTCGGTGCGGCTGCTGTGCGAGATCGCGGCCGCGCGCGGACTGCGCGTCGACATGCACTGCGACGAGTCCGACGACCCGCTGTCGCGCCACGTCGAGACGCTGGCGTTCCATGCGCGCCGGCTCGGGCTGCAGGGCCGCGTGACCGGCTCGCACCTGACGTCGATGCACTCGATGGACGGCTACTACGTCTCGAAGCTGATCCCGCTGATCGCCGAGGCGGGTCTGTCCGCCATCGCGAACCCGCTGATCAACATCACGCTGCAGGGCCGGCACGACGGCTATCCGAAGCGCCGCGGCATGACCCGCGTGCCCGAGCTGATGGCCGCCGGCGTGCCGGTGGCCTTCGGCGCGGACTGCGTGATGGACCCGTGGTACCCGATGGGCTCGGCCGACATGCTCGAGGTCGCGTCGATGGGGCTGCACGTCGCGCAGATGACCTCGCAGGACGGCATGCGCGCCTGCTTCGACGCGGTGACCGTCACGCCGGCGCGCATCCTCGGTCTCGACGGCTACGGCATCGCGCCCGGCTGCTTCGCCGATCTCGTGCTGCTGCAGGCAAGGCATCCGGTCGAGGCGATCCGGCTGCGGCCGGCGCGGCTCGCGGTCGTGCGGCGCGGCCGCGTGGTCGCCGAGCAGGCGCCGGCGGTCTCGACGCTGCACCTCGACGGTCGCCCCGCACGGGTCGACTGGCTGCACGCCCGCTGAGCCGCAGGCCACCGCGAACCCGCGACGCCGCGCGCGCCCCGTGCCGGGTTCCGGCACGCACGCGGATCGACGCGCCGTGCCCGCCCCCTTACCATGACGCGGCGCGACCGGGCCCGCCGCCCGCCGCGCACGGATCGGAGGAGACGCCGTGAACATCGCCGCCACGCTGCTGAACCGCGCGCGCAGCGCGCCCGACCGGCCCGCGCTGACCGCAGGCGACGAGACGCTGTCCTTCGGCGCGTTCGTCGACCGCGCCGCGCGCGTGGCCGGCGGCCTGCGCGGCGAGCACGGCCTCGCCGCCGGCGACCGCGTCGTGCTCTGCATGGAGAACCGCCTCGAGTTCCTGGTCGCGCTGTTCGGCTGCTGGATCGGGGGGCTCTGCGCCGTCCCCGCCAACGCGAAGCTGCACGGCCGCGAGGTCGCGCACATCGTCCGCGACTGCGGTGCCGCCTCGGTCTTCACCAGCGAGCCGCTCGTCGAGGGCATCGAGCTCGCGCTGCGCGAGGACGGACTGCCGAGGCCCGCGGTCACGGTCGTCGGCAGCGCGGCCTGGGCCCGGCTCCTCGCGGCGGCGCCCGCCGCCTGCGCCGACCTCGCCGCCACCGAGCTCGCCTGGATCTTCTACACCAGCGGCACCACCGGCCGGCCGAAGGGCGCGATGCTCACGCACCGCAACCTGATGTTCATGAGCCTCGCCTACGCGGCCGACATCGAGCAGGTGATGCCGGGCGACGTGAAGCTGCACGCCGCGCCGCTGTCGCACGGCTCGGGGCTCTACGCGCTGCCGCACCTGTTCGCCGGCGGCCACCAGGTGGTGCTGCCCGGCTTCGATCCGCTCGCCGTCTTCGAGGCCTTCGAGCGCTGGCGCAACGTGACGATGTTCGCCGCGCCGACGATGGTCACCCGGCTCGTGCAGAGCGCCGGCACCTCGCCGCACGTACCCGGGCTGCGCACGCTCTACTACGGCGGCGGCCCGATGTACGTGAGCGACCTGCGTCGCGCGCTCGACGTCTTCGGCCCGCGGCTGTGGCAGCTCTACGGCCAGGGCGAGAGCCCGATGACGATCACCGGCCTGTCGAAGGCCGACCACGAGGGCGACGGCGACCCGGCCCACCTGGCGCGGCTGGCGTCCTGCGGCATCGCGCGCACCGGTGTGGAGGTCCGGATCCTCGGCGAGGACGGCCGGCCGTTGCCCGTGGGCGAGACCGGCGAGGTCGCGACCCGCAGCGACTGCACGATGGCGGGCTACTGGAACAACCCGCAGGCGACCGCCGCCGCGCTGCGCGAGGGCTGGCTCTGGACCGGGGACGTCGGCTCGCTCGACGAGCGCGGCCACCTGACGCTGCGCGACCGCTCGAAGGACATGATCATCTCGGGCGGCTCGAACATCTATCCGCGCGAGATCGAGGAGGTGCTGCTGCGCCATCCGGCGCTGCTCGAGTGCTCGGTGGTCGGCCGTCCGCACGCCGACTGGGGCGAGGAGGTGATCGCCTTCGTCGTCACCCGCCCGGGCCACGCGGTCGACGACCGCGATCTCGAGTCGCTGCTGCTCGAGCACCTCGCGCGCTTCAAGCGGCCCAAGGCGTACCGGCGCGTCGAGGCGCTGCCGAAGAACAACTACGGCAAGGTTCTGAAGACCGAACTGCGCAGGATGCTGCGCGAGGAGACGGGCAATGCGTGAAGTCGTGATCGCTGGCGTGGGCTCCACGCCGTTCGGCCGGCTCGCCGGCCAGCCGATCGAGCAGCTCGCGGTCCGCGCCGCGGCCGCCGCGCTCGCCGACGCCGGGATCGAGCGCGAGCGGATCGGCGCGGTCTATCTCGGCAACTTCGTCAGCGGCCCGCTGAACGGCAAGGAGGTGCTCGCCGGGATCGTGGCCGACCAGCTCGGTCTGCCCAACGTGCCCTGCACCAAGGTCGAGGGGGCCTGCGCGTCGGGCGGCATCGCGTTCCGGCACGCGTGGCTGGCGGTGGCGAGCGGGCAGTGCGACGCGGCCCTGGTGGTGGGCGTCGAGACGATGACGCACGCGCCGACGCCGGCGACCACCGCGGCGCTCAACTGCGCGATGGACAACGAGCACGACGGCCCCAGCGGGCTGACCTTCCCGGGCCTCTTCGGCCTCGCGTGGCGCCAGCACGCCGAGCGCTACGGCACGACCCGCGCCCAGGTCTCGGCCGTGGTCCGCAAGAACAAGGCGAACGGCCTGCGCAACCCGCTCGCGCAGATGGGCGCGGCGCTCACCGACGAGCAGATCGCCGCGTCGGCGTCGATCTGCGACCCGCTGCAGCTCTACGACTGCTGCCCGACCAGCGACGGCGCGGCCGCGGTCGTCGTGGTGGCGAAGGCCGCGGCGAAGGGCCTGCCGCGGCTGCCGATCGACGTGCTGGCGAGCGTGCAGACGCGCGGCTCGGCGCGGATCGCCGGCCATCCGGACCTGTGCTCGTTCGACGCGACCGTCTCGGCGGCGCGCCGCGCCTACGAGGCCGCCGGCATCGCGCCGTCGGACGTCGACGTCTGCGAGCTGCACGACTGCTTCTCGGTCGCCGAGGTGATCGACAGCGAGGACCTGGGCCTGGTGCCGCGCGGCCACGGCGGCGGCTGGGCCGCCGAGGGTCGTACCGCGATCGGCGGCGACGTCGCGATCAATCCGAGCGGCGGCCTGCTCGCGAAGGGCCATCCGGTCGGCGCCACCGGCGTGGGCCAGCTCTACGAGGTCGTCCAGCAGCTGCGCGGCACGCATCCGAATCCGGTCCCGGGCGCGGCGATCGGCATGACGCACAACCTCGGCGGCACCGGCGTGGCCTGCACGGTGTCGATCCTGCGGCGGGGGGACGCATGAGCGCGGCGGCGCCGGTCGCGGTGCTGCGCTGCGCCGACTGTGGCCGGATCGACTCGCCCGGTCGCGTCGTCTGCGCCGGCTGCCTGTCGACGCGGCTCGAGCCCTCGAGCGTGGCCGGCTCCGGCCGGCTCGCGACCTGGACCACGATCCGCCGCGCGCCCACCCGCTTCCGCGAGGATGCGCCCTACGACGTCGCCGTCGTCGACCTCGATGCCGGCCTGCGGGTGACCGGCCGGCTCGTGCCGGGCGCGCCGCCCGCGGTCGGCGCGCCGGTGCACGCGCTCGCCGGCGACGGCCCCTACATCCGTTTCGAGCTGCGGGACGCCGCGCCGGCCACCGCCCCCGACCGAGGACCCCGATGACCGACATCCGCTACGAGAAGCACGGCCGCGTGAGGCTGATCACCATCGACCGGCCCGCGAAGATGAACTCGCTGGACTTCGAGGCGAACGACCGGCTGGTCGCCGCCTGGCGCGAGTTCGACGCCGACGACGAGGCCTGGGTCGCGGTGGTCACCGGCGCCGGCGATGCGGCGTTCTGCGCCGGCGCCGACCTGAAGACCTACACGATGGACTTCGCGCGCCGCCCCGCGCCGGAGTTCCGCCGACGCTTCACCAACGGCCCGGGCTTCGGCGGCATCACCCGCAACCTCGACATCGACAAGCCGATCCTCGCCGCGGTCAACGGCTTCGCGATCTCCGGCGGATTCGAGCTCGCGCTCGCCTGCGACCTGCGCTTCTGCTCGCCGAACGCCGAGTTCGCGCTGCAGGACGCGAAGTGGGGCTTCCACGCCTGCGACGGCGGGCTGGTCCGGCTGCCGCAGATCGTCGGCATGGGCCACGCGATGGAGATCATCCTGTCGGGCGACCGCGTCGACGCCGAACATGCCTACCGGATCGGGCTGGTGAACCGGATCTGGCCGCAGGCCGAGCTGCTCGCCCGGACGATGGACTACGCGCAGAAGCTCGCGAGCCGCTCGCCGCTGTCGCATCGCTTCGCGAAGGAGGTGATCCGGCGCTCGCACGGGCTGTCCCAGCCCGAGGCGCTGCGGCTCGAATCGTCGAGCTTCCACGACGTGGGGCTGACCGAGGACCTGGCCGAGGGCACGACCTCGTTCCGCGAGAAGCGCGCGGCCGCGTTCAAGGGCCGCTGAGCGGCGCGCGCCGACGGCGGGCCCGCGGGTCCCTGCGCTACACTGGCCCGCTCCCGCCGCCGTCCGCCGAACCCGATGCGCCGAGACCCCCGCTTCCCCAACCTGCACGTGCTCGATCACCCGCTGATCCAGCACAAGCTGTCGCACATGCGCGACCGCACGACCTCGACGCGCACCTTCCGCCAGCTGCTGCGCGAGCTCACGCTGCTGATGGGCTACGAGATCACCCGCGAGCTGCCGCTCACCACGCAGTCGATCGAGACACCGCTGTGCCCGATGGACGCACCGGTGATCGACGGCAAGAAGGTCGCGGTGGTACCGGTGCTGCGTGCGGGGCTCGGCATGGCCGAGGGGCTGATGGAGCTGATGCCGTCGGCCCGCCAGGGGCACATCGGCCTGTACCGCGGCGAGGACAACCGCCCGGTCGAGTACTACGTGCGGCTGCCCGAGATCGAGGGCCGGATCTTCATCGTCTGCGACCCGATGCTGGCCACCGGTCACTCGGGGGCGCATGCGGTGCAGGTGCTGATCGACCGCGGCGTGCCCGCCTCGCAGATCCGCTTCCTCGCGCTCGTGGCCGCGCCCGAGGGCGTCGAGGCCTTCCAGCGCCGGCATCCGGGCGTGCCGGTCTACGTCGCGGCGCTCGACTCGCACCTGAACGAGCACGCCTACATCGTCCCGGGCCTGGGCGACGCCGGCGACCGGATCTTCGGCACGAAGCACTGAGCAGGCGACGTGCGCGTCGCCCTGCTCGCCGACGTCCACGCGAACCGCGAGGCGCTGACGGCGGTGCTCCAGGACGTGCGCAGGCGCGGCGCCGACCGGCTGGCCTTCCTCGGCGACCTGGTGGGCTACGGCGCGGATCCGCAGTGGGTCGTCGACCGCGTCCGCGAGGCGGTCGGGCAGGGCGCGCTGGCGGTCCGCGGCAACCACGACGCGTCGGTCGCGGACCCCGCGCGCGCCGGGCTGCACGACGAGGCGCAGCGCGTGGTCGACTGGACCCGCGACCGGCTCGACGCCGACTCGATCGCGTTCCTGCGCGGACTGCCGCTGACGCACGAGGAGGGCGGCGTGCTCTACGTGCACGCGAACGCCTACGCGCCGTCCCGCTGGGAGTACCTGCTGTCGCGCATCGAGGTCGGCCGCAGCCTCGCCGCCACCGATGCCTCGCTGACCGTCTGCGGCCACGTCCACGAGCCGATGCTCTGGACGATGTCGGGCACCGGCAAGCTCGGCGAGTTCGTCCCGGTGCCGGGGACCGAGATCCCGATCCCCGGCCCGCGCCGCTGGCTCGCGGTGGTCGGCTCCACGGGCCAGCCGCGCGACGGCGATCCGGCGGCCTGCTGGGCGCTGCTCGACGCGGACGCCCGGACGATCACGTGGCGCCGCGTGCCGTACGACCACGCGGGCGCCGCGCGGCGCATCCGCGAGGCCGGTCTTCCGGAGCGCTTCGCCGCGCGTCTGGAGACCGGCTCCTGAACGTCGGGCCTCAGCTCGGGGACGGCGCCGTCGACGCGACCCTGAATACCGATACCGCCTGTACCAGCTGCTGCGACTGCCGGGCCAGCTCCTCGGTCGATGCGGCACTCTGCTCCACCAGCGCGGTGTTCTGCTGGACCGCCCGATCCATCTCGCTGACCGCGCTGCCGACCTGATCGACCCCGTCGCTCTGCTCCGAACTCGCGACGCTGATCTCCCGGACGATGTCACTCACCCGTCGGATCGACCCCACCACCTCGTCCATCGTCGTGCCGGCCTCGCCGACGAGGGCGCTGCCGCGCGCGACGCGATCGACGCTGTCGCCGATCAGCTGCTTGATCTCCTTCGCGGCGTCGGCCGAGCGCGCGGCCAGGCTGCGGACCTCGGAGGCAACCACTGCGAATCCGCGACCCTGTTCGCCGGCCCGGGCGGCCTCGACGGCGGCGTTGAGCGCGAGGATGTTGGTCTGGAACGCGATCCCGTCGATCACGGTGATGATCTCGGAAATCCGGCGCGAGCTCTCGTCGATGCCCTGCATGACCTGAACCACCCGCTCCACCACGTCGCCGGCGCGGCCCGCGACGCCGCTCGCCTCGCTGGCGAGGCGGTCCGCCTCGCGCGAGTTCTCCGCGTTGCGTCGAACGTTCGCGCCGAGCTGCTCCATCGAGGCTGCGGTCTGCTGCAGGGCGGCCGCCTGTTCCTCCGTCCGGTGGGACAGGTCGCCGTTGCCCTCGGCGATCTCCCGGCTCGACAGTGCGACCGCGTCGGCGCCCGAGCGGACGGCGACCACTGCGGCACCCAGGCGGTCGGACATGTCGCCGAGCGCCGCCATGACGCTGCCCTGGGCGGACCGACCGTGCAGCCGGGCCTGGGCGAGATCGCCGCGCGCGACCGCGTCGACCACGTCCAGCACGTCCTTCGGCTCGGCGCCGAGGCGGGCGATCGTCCAGCGGCCGGCGTAGGCGAGCGCGGCGATCGCGACCAGCGCGAGCGCGAGCCCCATCGCAGCCATCAACGCGTACCAGAGGGAGCGCGATGCCTCGGCGGCCGCGACGGCCGCGGCCGTCCGCCCGTCGAGCATCATGAAGAACTCGTCGAGCGGCTTCATGATCTTCGCCTTGAAGCGGTGGTACTGCAGGTCGTGCATCATCTCCGCGGCCTTCGCGCGGTCGGGTGCCCCCTTGACGGTGAAGCCGCCCTTGTCGTCCGCGTACAGGCCCTTCACCATGTTCATCGCGATCGTTTCGGTGCGCACCAGGTCGTCCGAGTTGCCGGCGGCCTCCTTGAGCTTGTCGAATTCCGCGGTGGTGAACCCGGCCTCCTTCATGCGCTCGAGCAGCGGCGTCGTCGTCGAAGCGCCCTGCCGGACGGGCGTCTCGCCGACCGCGCGGAAGTCCCAGTAGATCTTGTCGTAGTGCGGCGGTCGCGGCGCCTTGCCGTTGCGGATGTCCAGGATCTCGAAGTACTGGCGCTCCCACTTCTCGTCGCCCGAGACCACGAAGGTGCGTGCCAGGCGGGTCAGATCGTCCGAACTCTGGCGCAGTTCGTCGGCGAGCAGCGCGGACGCGTAGCGGGCTTCGTTCGCGGCGACGACCGCCTGGTTGGTGCGACCGACCTGCCAGATCGCCACGAGGAGGAGTGCGGCCGCGATCGCGACGAACGCGATCGACATCCCGAAGAGACTCTTGAGGGACTTCATCTGTGTTCTGCTCCCTGCGTTGGACGGAAAGGGGGCGGGAACCCGGCATTCAGCGTCTGCGGTCATCGCCCGTCCGGCCCAATGTCGTCCGCGGCTTGCACGGGTGAAAGCCTGCGAGGGAAGTGTGGGCTCATCGTGCCGACGGGTGGCGCCTGCGCTGCGCCGGCCGCCGTCCTCTGCTGATCCGCGTCAACGACGTCGCCTCCCGGATGGCCGATCATTTCCGGCGGCACCGGGCGGGGAGGGACGATGCTGACCGAGGGCATGGAGATCGGCGGGTTCGTGCTGCGCGAGCGGATGCACGCGGGCAGCATGGCGAGCCTGTGGCGGGTCGAGCGGCCGGGCGAGACCGAGCCGCTGGTGATGAAGCTGCCTCGCGTGCGCGAGGGCGACGACCCGGCCGCGATCGTCGGCTTCGAGGTCGAGCAGATGATCCTGCCGCGGCTCGCCGGCCCGCACGTGCCGCGGTTCGTCGCGGCCGCCGGCTTCGATGCGCCGCAGCCGTTCGTCGTGATGGAGCGCCTCGACGGGCCGACGCTGCGCGAGCGGCTCGACGACGCGCCGCTGCCCGCGGCCGAGGTCGCCGCGATCGGCGCGAAGGTGGCCGACGCGCTGCACGACCTGCACCGGCAGAACGTGCTGCACCTCGACCTCAAGCCCAGCCAGGTGATGTGGCGTCCGTCGGGCGAGGCGGTGCTGATCGACTTCGGGCTGTCGCGCCACGAGCGGCTGCCGGACCTGCTCGCCGAGGAGTTCCGCCTGCCGATGGGCACGGGCCCGTACATCTCGCCCGAGCAGGTCCGCGGGCTGCGCGACGACCCGCGCAGCGACCTCTTCGCGCTCGGCGTGATGCTCTACCACCTCGCGACCGGACAACGCCCGTTCGGTTTCCCGAAGACCGTGCGCGGGCTGCGCCGGCGGCTCTGGCGCGACCCCGTGCCGCCGCGTGCGCTCGCACTCGACTGCCCGCCCTGGCTGCAGGAGGTGATCCTGGGCTGCCTGGAGGTCTCGCCGGCCGCACGCTGGCAGACGGCCGCGCAGGTGGCGCTGCTGCTGCGCCATCCGGAGCAGGTCGCCCTCGGCGAGCGCGCGGCCCGCACGCGGCGTGACGGCGCGCGCGCGGTGCTGCGTCGCTGGTTCCGCTCGATCGGCGAGGAGCCGCGCGCCGCCACGCCGGTGTCGCGCCACCTCGCCGCCGCGCCGATCGTGGTGGTCGCGGTCGACCTGTCGAACGGGACCGATGCGCTCGCCGAGACGCTGCGCGAGACGACGCGTCGCGTGCTGCAGTCCGAGCCCTCGGCGCGCCTCGCGTGCGTGACCGTGCTGAAGACCGCGCGCATCGGCATCGACACGATGGTCGACGCCTCGGGCCGCCACCTGCACGTGCAGGGCCTCGCGGACCTCGCGCACTGGTCGCGCGCGCTCGGGTTGCCGCCCGATCGCCTCACCCACCATGTGCTCGAGGCGCCCGACGCGGCGGCCGCGATCGTCGACTACGCGACGACGAACCGCGTCGACCACGTGCTCATGGGCGCGCGCGCGAACTCGTCGATGCGCCGCTACCTCGGCAGCGTGTCGTCGCAGGTGGTGGCAGCCGCGCCGTGCAGCGTGACCGTGGTCCGCGTGCCGGGCCGCGAGTCCGAGGCCGCGATCCCCTCGCCGCCGACCGCACCGTAAGCCTCGCGTCAGTCAGGCGTCCGTAAGGCTCGGCGCCGACGATGCGATCGCGCGTTCGTGCATTCACGCGCGTCCGCAGGCAATCAGGGAGACATCCACATGGCAAGTTCAGCTCCGGCAGCGCGAGGCGGGTCCGCCGTCGCCCCCATGACCGAAGAGGAGAAGCGCGTCGTCTTCGCGTCGTCCCTCGGCACGGTCTTCGAGTGGTACGACTTCTATCTGTTCGGTGCGATGGCCGCGATCATCGCGAAGAACTTCTTTTCCGGCCTCGACGAGTCGACCCGGATCATCTTCGTGCTGCTGGCCTTCGCGGCCGGCTTCGCGGTGCGTCCGTTCGGCGCGCTGGTGTTCGGTCGCCTCGGTGACCTCGTCGGCCGGAAGTACACCTTCCTGGTCACCATCCTGATCATGGGCCTGGCCACGTTCCTCACGGGCCTGCTGCCGACCTACGCGACGATCGGCATCTGGGCGCCGATCATCCTGATCGGCCTGCGGCTGCTGCAGGGCCTGGCGCTCGGCGGCGAGTACGGCGGCGCGGCCACCTACGTGGCCGAGCACGCGCCGCACGGGCGTCGCGGCTTCTACACCGCGTGGATCCAGACGACCGCCACCGTCGGCCTGATGATCTCGCTGATCGTTATCCTGGCGACCCGCACCTGGCTCGGCGAGGCCGCGTTCGCCGACTGGGGCTGGCGGATCCCGTACCTGGTCTCGATCGTGCTGCTCGGCATCTCGGTCTGGATCCGGATGCAGCTGCACGAGTCGCCGGCCTTCACCAAGATGAAGTCCGAGGGCAAGGCCTCGAAGGCGCCGCTGTCCGAGTCGTTCGGCCAGTGGAGCAACCTGAAGATCGTGATCCTGGCGCTCGTCGGCCTGACCGCGGGCCAGGCCGTCGTCTGGTACACCGGCCAGTTCTACACGCTGTTCTTCCTCGAGCGGATGGCCAAGGTCGACGGCGCGACCGCGAACATCCTGGTCGCCACCTCGCTGATCATCGGCACGCCGTTCTTCCTGCTGTTCGGCTGGCTGTCCGACAAGATCGGCCGCAAGCCGATCATCATGGCCGGCCTGATCATCGCCGCGCTGACCTACTTCCCGCTGTTCAAGGCGCTCACGCACTACGCGAATCCGGCGCTCGAGACCGCGCAGGCCAGCTCGCCGATCAAGGTCAGCGCCGATCCGGGCAACTGCTCGTTCCAGTTCAACCCGACCGGCACCGCCAAGTTCACCAACTCGTGCGACGTGGCGAAGGCCTATCTCGCGTCGGGCGGCCTGAACTACAAGAACGAGCCGGCCGCGGCGGGCGAGGTGGCGAAGATCTCCATCGGCGACAAGGTCATCGCGGCGTACGACGCGAAGGCGCCCAATGCCAAGGAGGAGGCCGCGCGCTTCAGGAAGGAGATGGACGAGGCGGTGAAGGCGGCGGGCTACCCGGCGAAGGCCGATCCGGCGCAGATGAACAAGCCGATGATCATCCTGGTGCTCACGATCATGGTGATCTACGTGACCATGGTCTACGGCCCGATCGCGGCGATGCTGGTCGAACTGTTCCCGACGAAGATCCGCTACACGTCGATGTCGCTGCCGTATCACATCGGCAACGGCTGGTTCGGCGGCTTCCTGCCGGCGACGTCCTTCGCGATCGTCGCGGCGCAGGGCGACATCTACTCGGGCCTGTGGTACCCGATCGTGATCGCGGTGATCACCTTCGTCGTCGGCATGCTGTTCGTGCGCGAGACCAAGGACCGCGACATCTTCGCGAACGACTGATCCGGGCGAGGGCGGCGCGCGCCGCCGCCCCGACCCGTGACCCCCCGGCGCGCCCGTCCCCGACGGGCGTGTCTTCTTCGAGCTCCAGGGAGTTCCGGAACATGACCAAGATCATCATCGGGTTCGTCGTCCTCGCCGCCGTCGCGCTGGTCGTGATGAACATGGGCGGCCACGTCGACATGGGCGGCGAGCATGCCGCGCAGGAATCGATGAAGGGCGACGCCAAGACCGAGCCGGCGAAGTAGCTCCGGTCCCTCCGCGGCGCCGCGTCACCCGATCGCGAGCAGGAGGATGACGGCGGTCCCGGTCACGACGGCGATCGCGCCCGCGCGGTGGAGTGCAGCACAGCGTCGCGTCGTGTTCGCGTCGGTGTTCGGCACGGCGCTGGAGTGGTACGACTTCTACCTGTTCGTCGTGCTCGCGCCCGCCGTCGGCGCGCACTTCTTCGCGCCGCTCGACGCCGGCCTGCGCACCGTCGTCACGCTGCTCGCCTTCGTCGCGGCCTTCGCGGTGCGCCCGTTCGGCGCGCTGCTCTTCGGCGCCCTCGCCGACCGGATCGGTCGCAAGGGCGTCTTCGTCTTCACCGTCGTCGCGATGGGCGGGTCGACCTGCGCGGTCGGCCTGCTGCCGGGCTGGGACACGCTCGGCCTCGCCGCGCCGCTGCTGCTGGTCGCGCTGCGGATGGTCCAGGGCCTGGCGATCGGCGGCGAATACGGGGCCGCGGCCGCGTTCATGGCCGAGCACGCCCCGCCACGCGCGCGCGGCGCGTACACCGCCTGGCTGCAGACCACCGCGACCCTCGGGCTGCTGGCCGCGCTGTCGGTCGAGCAGGGCCTGCGCGCGGTGCTCGGCGACCGCGGCTTCGAGGACTGGGGCTGGCGCGTGCCGTTCCTGATGTCGGTGCTGCTCCTGCCGCTGTCGATCTGGGTCCGGCTGCGGCTTCGTGAGTCGCCGATCTTCGAACGCCTGCGCGCGGCGCATGGCGTGTCGTCGGCGCCGGTGGCCGATGCGCTCGGCGACGGGCGGCTGCTGCGTCGCGCGGTGCTGGTGCTGCTCGGCCTGACCGCCGGGCAGGCGGTGCTCTGGTACACCGGTCAGCTCTACGCGCTCGGCTTCCTGCAGACCGCGGCCGGCGTGGGCACGACCCACTCGGCGTCGCTGATGGCGACCGCGCTGCTGCTGGCGCTGCCCACGTTCCTGCTGTTCGGACACCTGTCCGATCGGATCGGCCGGCGGCCGCTGGTGATCGGCGGCTGCCTGCTCGCCGCCGCGCTGTACGTGCCGATCTTCGACGCGCTGATCGATGCCGCGAACCCCGCACACGGCGAGGCCCAGCGGCGGGCGCCGATCGTCGTGCATGCGGATCCGGCCGACTGCCTGCTGCAGTTCGATCCGCTCGGCATCGCGGGCGACGCCGGTCCGTGCGACGTCGTGCGCCGACACCTCGCCCGCCGCGGCCTCAGCTACGAGCGCGAACCGCTGCCGGAGGGGCAGCCGGTGTCGATCATGGTCGGCGAACGGACCGTGTCGCTGGACGACCTGGCGCCGGGCGATGCCGCAGGCCTGCGCGCCCGACTCGACGGCGCGCTGCGCATCGAGGGCTATCCCGATCGCGCCGACCCCGACCGCGTCTGCGGACCGAAGGTGGTCGCGCTGCTGTGGGTGCTGGTGGCGCTCGCCGCGATGGTCTACGCCCCGGTGGCCGCCGCGCTGTCCGAGCTGTTCCCGACGCGGGTGCGCTGCACGGCGATGGCCTTGCCCTACCACCTGGGCAACGGCTGGTTCGGCGGCTTCCTGCCGGCCATCGCGGCGGCGAGCGTCGCCGCGCGCGGCGAGGCCCTCGCCGGCCTGGGGTTCCCGATCACCGTGGCGCTGGTGACGGCGGTGGTGGCGTTGGTGGCCCTGCCGGAGACGCGGGGGCGGGATCTGGAGCGGGTCGAGTAGCGGCCGCGGTGATCGTGCCGGGGTGGGGCACCGCGAAGCGTCAGCCCGCGGGGTACAGCGAAGCGTTGCCCCACCCCGGCCGGCGGCGTGCGCGCCGACCGAGGAAGTCCGAACGCACCCGACAGACCTCAGGGCATGTACTGCCCGCCGTTGACCTCGAGGATCTGCCCCGTCACGTAGCCGGACAGCCTGTCCGACGCGAAGTAGACGAACGCGCCCACGCATTCGTCCGCCTCGCCCAGCCGCGCCATCGGGATCGTCAGCCGCATCGCCTCGAGCTGCTCCGGCGTCGAGAACTTCTCGTGGAACGGGGTCGTGATCACCCCCGGCGACACCGCGTTCACCCGGATCCGGTCCTTCGCGAGCTCCTTCGCCAGCCCCCGCGTGGCGCTGCTCACGAAGGCCTTCGAGCCCGCGTAGATCGACGCGCCGGGACCGCCGCCGTGCCGCGCGGCGATCGAGGTCACGAAGATCACGTTGCCGCCGCCCTGCGCACGCATGACCGGCACCGCGGCCGAGGTCGCGGCCAGCGCCGAGCGGACGTTGACGTCGACGACGTCGTCGAAGATCCCGTCGGTGAACTGGTCGATCGGCACGCGCCTGACCAGCGCGCCGGCGTTGTTCACCAGCAGGTCGAGGCGACCGAATCGCTTCACCGTCTCCTCGACCGCGCCGCGCATCGCCGCCGACGAATGGGCATCGGCCCGCAGCGTGAACGCGTCGCCGCCGGCCGCGCGCACGTCGGCGGCCACTTGCTCGGCAGCCTCACCGCTCGCGAAGTAGTGGACCCCGACCTTCATGCCGAGGCGGCCGAACTCTCGCGCGACCGCGGCACCGATGCCGGTGGAGGCGCCGGTGACCAGCGCGACCTTGCCCTTCAAGTCATCCATGGACCATCCTGTTCCGGGAACCCCGAATCGACTTCACGAGCCACCATGCCCAGATCGCGACGGTGGCCGCACCGAGCGTGCCGGCGATCGGTCGCTCGAAGAACGCCGTCAGGCGGCCGTCCGCCTTGACCAGCGAGCTGAAGAAGTGCTCCTCGAGCATCGTGCCGAGCACGACGCCGAGAATCGTGGGCGCGACCGGAAAGCCCCAGCGCTCCATGAAGAACGCGGCGACGCCGGCGATCACCATCACGATCACGCCGAACAGCGTGTTGTTGATCGCGAAGCTGCCGACGATGCAGAACAGCAGGATGATCGGCATCAGGATCTCGCCGGGAATCCGCAGCAGCTGCTTGGCCACCTTGATCGCGAACCAGCCGAGCGGCAGCATCAGCAGCTGCGCCAGGAGGAAGACGATGAACACCGCGTAGATGTTCTGCGGGTTGTCCACGAAGAGCGTCGGCCCGGGGTTCATGTTCTTCAGGTAGAGCACGCCGATCGCGATCGCGGTGATCGAGTCGCCGGGGATCCCGAAGACCAGCGCCGGGATCCACGCGCCACCGAGCGCCGAGTTGTTCGCCGCGCCGGATTCGACGATGCCCTCGACGTGTCCGGTGCCGAACTTCTGCGGCTCCTTCGAGAACTTCTTCGACATCCCGTAGGACATCCACGCCGCGATGTCGGCACCCGCGCCGGGCAGCGCACCCACGGCGGTGCCGAGCGCCGAGCCGCGCAGCAACTGGACCGGGTACTTCTTCACCAGGCCCCACATGCCCGCGAACACATTGCCGAAGGGCTTGTCGGTGCCCAGAACCGGCTTGTCGACCACGGTCGCGTAGCGCAGCACCTCGGAGATGGCAAACATCCCGATCATCAGCGGGATCAGCGGGATGCCGCCGGTGAGGTCGGCGTTGCCGAAGGTATAGCGAGGGAAGGCGGCCGGGTTCTCCAGCCCCACGATCGAGACCAGCAGGCCGAGCAGCAGCGATACGCAGCCCTTCAGCGGATCGGTGCCGGCAATGAAGATCGCGCAGGTGAAACCCAGCATCACCAGCCAGAAGTACTCGAACGAGCTGAACCTCAGCGCGATGTCGGCAAGCACCGGCGCAGCGACGATCAGCACCACGGTGCCGAAGATGCCGCCGAGCACCGAGAACACCAGCCCCGAGCCGAGCGCGATCTCGGCCTTGCCCTGCCGCGTCAGCAGGTAGGCCTCGTCGGTGTAGGCGGCCGACGCGGGCGTGCCGGGCATCCGCAGCAGCGCGCTCGGGATGTCGCCGGAGAAGATCGCCATCGCGGTCGCGGTGACGATCGCGGCGACCGCCGGGATCGGCGGCATGAAGAAGGTGACCGGCACCAGCAGCGCGGTCGCCATCGTGGCGGTGAGCCCGGGGATCGCGCCGACGAACAGGCCGAACAGCGCCGACAGCAGGATCACCAGCAGGACATAGGGCTGGAAGACCAGCCCGAATGCGGCGAGGATCGGGTCCATGGAGGGGCGGGCCGAGGGCTCGGCGCGCTCAGTAGAGGACGGGCACGAGGCCCCAGGGCAGGGGGACCTTCAGCAGCTTGTAGAACGACACGTGGACCGCGAGCGAGGCGACGATCGACCAGGCGATCGCCTTGCCCCAGCCGACACGCAGCGAGCGCATCGCGATCAGCAGGCACACCGGGGCCACCACGAGGTAGCCGAGTCCGTCGGAGGCCAGCACGTAGAGCACGATCGACGCGAGGATGCCGAGGGCCGGCGCGATCCGCTCCGGCGCGGCATCCCCGGTCCCGGACGCGTAGCGGGCCGGCCGCAGGCTGCGCAGCACGAGCAGCAGCCCGCACGCCAGCAGGCCGCCGGCGACGATGCCGGGCAGCGTCGACGCGCCCAGCTTCTGGCCGGGCACGTTCGGGAAGGATCGCGACGTCCAGAACACGACGATCGCGAGGGCCGCGATCGCGGCCCCCACCCAGCGATCGATCCGCTGCACGGCGGTGCCTTACTTGACGATGCCGACGGCGGTCATCACCGCCTTCATGTCGGCGTCGCCCTTGGCCATGAACCGGCCGAACTCCTCGCCGTTGCCCCAGATCACGCCGAAGCCGCGGGAGGCCATGAACTCCTGGTACTCCTTGCTGTCGTAGACCTTCTTCAGCGCGGCCTCGAGCCTGGTGCGGATGTCGGCCGGCAGGCCCTTGGGCGCGGCCACGCCGCGCCATGCGCCCGTGCCCCAGTTCGAGCCGGTCGCCTCCTTCAGCGTCGGCACGTTCGGGTAGAGCGTGGCGCGCTTGTCGGCCATCACCGCGAGCGAGCGGACCTTGCCGGCGTCGATCAGCGAGCGTGCCTCGGGCAGCGAGCAGGGCACGAACTCGACGCCACCGGCGACCAGGTCCTGCAGGCCGGGCGCGGCGCCGTTCGACGGCACCCAGGGCACGGCCGCGGGGTCCATCTTCAGGTCCGACAGCATGCCGGCGAGCGCGAGGTGCCAGATGCCGCCCTGGCCGGTGCCCGAGGCCTTGAACTTGCCGACCGGGGCCGCCTTGATCGCGGCGATCACGTCGTTCATCGTCTTGTACGGCGAATCGGCGCGCACCTGGAAGCCCGCCGGGTCGAGGTTGACCAGCGCGAGCGGCGTGTAGCTGGCGTGGGTCAGGTCGGTCAGCTTCTGGTGATGCATCATCGTGATCTCGACCGTGATCAGGCCGAGGGTGTAGCCGTCCGGTGCCGACGACGCGATCGCCTGGTGGCCCACCACGCCCGAGCCGCCGGTGCGGTTCACGACGTTGATCGGCTGACCCAGCTCCTTCTCGAGCAGGCTGCCGATGATGCGGGCGGTGGCGTCGGTGCCGCCGCCGGCGCCCCAGGGCACGATCAGCGTGATCGGACGGTTGGGATAGGACTGGGCGAAGGCCGCGGTGGACGCGGCGGCGATGGCGAAGCCGACGGCCGCGGTCTTCACGATGCGCGCAAGCGAACGGATCACTGGGAGTCTCCTGGGTGTCCAGGACGTCCTGGCCGTGCGGGGCACGCCGGCGTCCGGTCTGTGAGGGGCCCGGCGATTCTCGGCGTCGCCCCCCGCGGGCGTCAAGCCGATGCCCGCGTGTCGGATCCATTGCGTCCGGAGTGCGTCCCGTGTCGCGGGATCCCGGATCGCCGTCTACAATGCTCCGCACGACGCCCGGCACCGCCGGGAACCCAGAACGCGTCGGCGTGCCCGCGGCACGGCGCCGGACCACCCGCCCAGTCCCGCTTGAAAGCTCCCGAAGATCCCAAGAACCGGCAGTTCCTGCAGCTCAACCGGTACCGGCGCGAGCGCACCGCGGTCCACGTCTACCTGCTGAGCGGCACGCGCTTCACCGGCCGCATCCGCTCGTTCGACGTGCACACCGTGCTGCTCGAGACCCAGCACGGCGAGATGGTGATCTACGGCCATGCGATCAGCACGATCGAGCCGGCCACCGCGGTGCGCGGACGTCGACCGCCCGGCCCGGGCGGGCCTCGCCGCGCGGAAGGCGGACCGCGTCGGGACGACGGGCGCGGCTGGGGCGGCGGCGAGCCGCGCGAGCTGCAGGCGCCGCGCGAGGATCCGGACGTCGAGCTGCCGCCGCCGGCGGAGCCGCGCGCGCCCGCGACCCCCACGGTCACCATCGTCCGTCGGCGCTCGCGGCTGCTGCCGCGCGAGTGAGCTCGGCGGCGTGCGCGGCGCTCAGCCGCGGCGCGCCTTCGGCCCTCGGATGCGGGCCGCCACCAGTGCGGCCAGTACGGCCACCGCGGCCGACACGGCGAACGCCTGCGCGAACGCGCGGGTGAGCTGCGCGGGCGCCGCGTCGGCGAGGCTGCGCCCGCCGGAGCCGGCCATCACCATCGAGGTCAGCACGGCGATGCCGATCACGCCGCCCAGCGACCGGAAGAACGAGACCAGCGCGGTGACCACGCCGATCATCGCCGGACCGACCGCGCCCTGTGCGGCCACCAGCACCGAGGGCAGCGTCATGCCCAGGCCGTAGCCCAGCGGCACCATCGCCCACAGCGGCACCGGCGCGGCCCTCGACGCCGACCACGAGAGCGCGACGAGTCCGGCCGCCGCGAGCGACGAGCCGATCGCCGAGATCGCCCCCATCCGCGGCCAGCGCAGCATCAGGCGGCCGGCGGTGAACGCGCCGAAGGGCGTGGCCAGCGTCAGCGCGATCAGGCGCATCGCGACCTCGTCGGCGCGCGCGTCGCCCAGCGTCTGCATCGACAGCGGCAGCAGCACCGTGCTGCCGATCAGGACGAAGAAGTTCAGTCCGTTGACCGTGCAGCAGGCGAGCACGGTTCGGTTCGCGAACAGCGAGGTCGGCACGATCGGCTCGGGGGCGTCGCTCTCGCGCCAGGCCCAGGCGATCAGCAGCACGATGCCCAGCGCGGCGAGCGCGAGCGTCGACGCGCCGAGCCAGCCCGCGCCCTGGCCGACGCGCGCGAACGCGACCAGCACCACGCCCAGGCCCGCGGCGAGGAGCGCCGCACCCAGCCAGTCGATCCGCGCGTCGCGACCGCGCGGCGCGGCCGCGGGCAGCACCGACGAGATCCGCCAGGCGGCGAACGCCGCGATCGGCAGGTTGACCCAGAACACCGCGCGCCATGACAGGTGCTCGGTGAGGAAGCCGCCGAGCAGCGGCGCCGCGAGCGCGGCGGTGGCGAACACCGCGGAGAAGTAGCCCTGCCAGCGACCGCGCTCGGGACCGTGCACCACGTCGGCCGCGGCGGCCTGGCCGAGCGCGAAGAGGGCGCCGCTGCCCAGCCCCTGGACGATCCGTGCGGCGATCAGCATGGGCATCGACACGGCGAGCGCGCAGCCGAGCGAACCCGCCGCGGCGATGCCCATCGCGACCAGCAGCATCCGCCGGCGGCCGTGAAGGTCGGAGAGCTTGCCGTAGATCGGCGTGGCGACCGTGCCGGCGACGAGGTAGCCGGTCATCACCCAGGCGATCAGCGAGACGTCCTCGAGGGCGCGACCGATGGTCAGCAGCGCGACCGGCACGATCGACCCGTCGATCGCACCGAGGAAGATCGCGGGCAGCAGGCCGAGGACGAGCCGCCGGACCTGCGCGGGCGGCAGCGGTGACGCCGCGTGCTGCAACTCAGACGCCGAGCGTCTGCCCGCCGTCGACGGCGATGGTCTGGCCGGTGACCCAGCGGGCGGCGTCGGAGGCGAGCCAGAGCACCACTTCCGCGACCTCCTCGGGCGCGCCGAATCGGCCGAATGGGATGCTCGCGCGGGTGCGCTCGTGGAGCGTCGGGTCGCTCGCCTTGCGCTGCTCCCAGAGGCCGCCCGGGAAGTCGATCGAGCCGGGCGCCACGCAGTTCGCGCGGATGCCCTGGCGCGCCCACAGCGCGGCCTGGCTGGTCGTGTAGTGGATCACGGCCGCCTTCGCCGCACCGTAGGCCGGCGTGCGGGTCGAGGGCTTGAGCGCCGAGATCGACGAGACGTTGACCACCGACGCGCCGGTCGCCTTCTGCAGCCAGGGCAGGGCGGCTCGGCTCGCGCGGACCACGGCGTTCACGTCGACATCGAAGCTCGCGGCCCAGCCGGCTTCGGTGTCGCCGGCGCCGAAGCCCGAGGCGTTGTTGACCAGCACGTCGATGCCGCCGAGCGCCTCGGCCGCCTGCGCGACCCAGGCCTCGATGTCGGCCTGCTTCGACAGGTCGCAGGGGGCGGCGTGCATCGTGCCGCGGCCGGCGGCGGCGAGCTCGGCGCGCGCGGCCTCCAGGCTCTCTCGGCCGCGCGCGCAGATCGAGACCGACGCGCCCGCGCGGGCGAAGCCCATCGCGATCGCACGGCCGATGCCGCGGCTGCCGCCGGCGACCAGCACGCGCCGGCCGGAAAAGTCGTGGACGGTCGTCGTCATCGTCGCGCCCCGGGTCAGCTGAACGCCTGGATGCCGGTCTGCGCGCGACCGAGGATCAGCGCGTGCACGTCGTGGGTGCCCTCGTAGGTGTTGACCACCTCGAGGTTGACCAGGTGGCGGGCCACGCCGAACTCGGCGCTGATGCCGTTGCCGCCCATCATGTCGCGGG
>JBJOKE010000083.1:0-73252 GCA_046046245.1 Pseudomonadota bacterium
AAGCGCGGACCGGGCCGCCCCCGCAAGGAGGTGGCCGCTGCCGCCAGGGGGTGAGCTCCCGCCCATCGAGGTGGGGAAAATTCATCCGGCCAGAATGAGGAAATCAGCTCCGGCATTGACAGCAGGCCTTCACGACGCGCGGGGTCTATACGGCCTTCGACCGGGAGCTGGTTGCGGTTGCGGACCATCCGCGCGCTGTCGAAATCGTAGAGGCTCGCGTCCCCCTCTCCGGAGTCGAGCATTCGAGCCTGAAGACTGCGAAGCGGCACCGACAACATCAGATAGAGCAGAATCGCCGAGCTCGGACACCATACGTACTCGAGGCGACCGGTCTTGCGGTCTGGCAGGTTGACCCACGCTGTCTGAGCCTTCGACCATGCATAGTCGTTCTCGACAAGCACCTCCCGCATCAGTTCCAAGACCTCGGCGGCGATGGCTTTGCGCTGGGTACCGGCGCGATAGCGCTCCTGGAACCTGTCGAGCTTGATGTCGACAGGGGGTGCAAACCACGGGGCTTGATGAGCAGGGCCGCGATACTCAGCCAGCAAACTTGCTCGGACAAAGTCGAAGAATTGGGATACCAGGTTTAGGCGTCCGTTTCGGACCGCTGCCGAGGAATGCTTCTCCCGCAGAAAGTTTCGAAAGCACTCGCCCGACTCGGTCATCGTGTTGATGTGACGCCGCTCGGTCAGCTCCGGACGACTTGGCGGGCTGCGCATTGACAGCAGAAACTCGACCAAGTCGAGGCAAGCTGTCTTGAGCGTCTGGGGGTCCGACCGCGTTCCGGATGCAACGAACTGCTGCATCGTGTCTGCCCAAACAGTCCATCGTTCTCCTTGCGCGCGAAACTCCGGAAAATCACTGAACTCCGCAACGGTTGGAGCTTTCCGGGCCCTTATCAAGACCGGTTGGTTGGGGGCATTCGGACACTGAACTTGATGCAGTCGGATAAGCGCGTTGAACGTTATCCGTGCCATGCCGACCTGCTGCGGAATCATCGGGCGCTCGTCTTGGCCGATGAGCTCGAGGCAACGGCGAAATAGCGCAGTGCTGCTTTGCTCGATGCGTCGGTACGTGGAGCAGACGACCAAATTGCGAAGCTGGGCCACTAGCTTGACATGCGACGGACTGTTCGCTTCTGCTCTTCGCAGGTCGTCCATCAAGGATTGCGTCTCACTTGGCCTGTACGCGGGGTCGAAGTACCCGGCAACGTTGGCGTGGTGAGATAGAACTTGATGCTCCCAGAGTCCAGACGAGCGGTGCACGAACGGAAACAGCAGCCAGTTGGCGGCTGTGGCGAGGCCGAGGAACTCCAGCACTCGGGGCTGGTGAAAGTTGCTCTTCGGAGTGCCAAGCTCATAGTCGGTACCAGCCAGACCGAGCAGGAACTCATCAATCAAGCGTCCGAAGAATGCGAAGGCGTCATTGGAACGGCTCAGCACTGAATGCAGGTACGAATACCCGGTCATGTCGTGGAGCTTGGTGTCGCTGAAGAACGCGAGCATCTCCGGGATAGAAGCGGGCTTCAGATGTCGAACTCGCTTTCGCTGCTCGGCGAGCGACATCGACTCGAGCGCAGTCCGCAGTGCGGCCTGCGAATCAACGCCGCAGGACCTCTGAAGGACCGACGGCGGGGCGTAGACGCATTTCCTTTGCGCAATCTGGAAAAGACTGATGCATCGCGCACTGTGGGGCTCCATCAGGAACTGCCAATGCGCATCGAGGCGCCTTCCGGCGTAGTCCTCAATCATCGAAGCGATTGCCTGGCGAGACGGACTCGCAATCAAGCAGAACTGCTTCTTGTTGGCGTTGAGCAGTACTGGCTCGGCGTCCTCGCCCGGTGCAGGGAATCGCTCCGGTGCGTCTGTGGTCAGGTAGACGAAGGTCATGGCAGCCTTCGAGAAAGATTGCTGAAGGGCGTCAGCCCGCCAGTCGAGGTGATGCGGTCGACCACCTGTGGCTCGAGTGGCCGTATAGGCCTAGCGGTCAGCGCCTCGCGCCATTTCTCCTGCATGTAGGCGTGCGCTACGTCAGGCGGGAGATTCGTGTAGGCGGCGGTCGTCGACGGTCGTACATGTCCCATCCATTTCTGAAGAACGAGAAGCGGAGCATTCAGGACAGCGGCGCAGAAGCATCCGTATCCGTGCCGAAGGGAGTGCAGTCGAAAACCGGACAGGTCGCGCCCGGTTCGTTTCTCTACACGGCGGACCGCAAGCTCGAATTGTTTCTCGACGGCGCGAACGGTGAGCGGCTCGCCGCTCTCCGACACAAAGTAGTACGGATGGGGGCGGCGAGGGACATGCTGCCGAAACGTCGCCAGATGCGCTTGGTGCAGCGGCAGAAGCTTTTTCTCGGCTTGCCGGATGAAGTAGACGTCGGATGACATCAGGCGTTCGTCGTCGAACCGAATGCCCTTCCACCCCACAGAGGTGGGCCGAGCGCCATGCTCCGTTCGGGGCAGTAGTCCAAACATGGATTGGAGGTATTCGCGCCTCGTTCCTTGAATCACTGCGTGTGCCTGGTTGCGCCAGGCCATCGGAGAGTGCGACGGGTGACGAAGCACGACGTGCAGCTCGCCGTGTGCTTCGCCGATGTCCTGTAGAAAGAGATGCAACATCTCGGAGACGCGCCGCCCGCCACATGCGAGTAGCCCGAACAACAGTCGGTCGCGCGGATTCTTCGTCAGCGCCAACAAGTCATCGACGAGGTCGGCAGGGAACGGCCGGACGTGCCTCAGGCCGACAACCTGACGCTTTCTGCCTCGGCGCTTGATGCGAGGGCGACGCTTTGTGTGGAAAAGTAGGCTGTGTTGCGCATGAGACGCGCTTTGCCATGACTGCCTGCACGCCTCGATGAAGGCGTGCTCCCGCTCTGGCCAGTCCGCGCTATTGCTGTCCGCCAGAAACTTCAGGAACTCGCCCACGGTGAGGCGAGCCTGGTGATAGCGAGCGTTGGTGGCCGGCCTCCAGCCTTGGAACGCCCCGTGGTCGTACGCGTGCAGGAAGCGCTCAGCAAGCACGTGAGGTCCGACACGTGTGTCGTCGGATTGACCGTAGTGCCATCGATAGAAATCGATGAGCCTCCCGATGCATCGCACGGCATCGGTCAAGGAGCCATAGCTCATCGTTCCCTGGCGCTGGACGTAGCGCGCGTACCTGAGTGCGCTCAGTTCGATGCGCGGAACTTCGTCGATGTCGGCCGACAGTAGAACGGGAAGCGTCTTTGCATCGACGGATGCGATGCTGAGGTGAATCAGTACCAGTGGGTCGAGCTCTGGCTTCACGCCTCCAGAGTAATCGCGCGCAACCGTGTGGCGATTTAGTAGCAAAACGCTACGAACATGACGCGTTCCAAACTCTTCAGCAATGAACGCGAGAACGCATTCTTTGGTCCTTCCGCAATAGTGAGCGCACTATCGGCCGATGCATTTGCATCGGCCGCTTCTCTATTTTCGTGGCTTGAGCTCTGTCACCACTGCTTTGCCTTGCCGCATCTCGGCCTGGAACAGCACTTTGTCGCCGCTCTTGATGCCGTTCAATATCGCCTTGTCGACGACGTCGAAGCCCATGGTCATGGGTGGCATCGCTAGGTTCGGCAGGTCTTCGTGCTTCAGGACGACCAGTCCTTTGGCGGCGTCGACCTTGAGGACTTCGGCCTTGACGAGGGGCATGCCGCCCGCGGGCTTGGACTCATCTGCCTTTGGGGTTGACTGTCCAAAGGCGGGAGCGGTCGGTAGCAGCGCGGCGGCCACAAGAGCGAGCGGGTAGAACTTGTTCACGTCAAGTCGCCTTCAGGAAGGTGTCGGGTCGAGTGCCGGTGGTCGCGCAGGAAGCGCATCCTTGGAGCGCTTTCCTCGGCGTCGATGGATGAGGAGCCAAGCCGCGGGTAGGACCAGCATGCTGAGCAACGGCGCGGTGACCATGCCTCCAACCATTGGCGCGGCAATTCGGCCCATCACTTCGGACCCGGTCCCGCCTCCCCACAGGATGGGCAGCAAGCCCGCAAGTACGACCGCCACCGTCATCGCCTTCGGCCGGACGCGCTGGACCGCGCCTTCCCGTATCGCCGCCAGCAGGGTCGTATCGTCGTCGGGCTCCCCGGCCGCGATTCGACGTGACCAGGCGTTCTGCAGATACACGAGCATCACGACACCGAACTCCGCCGCGACGCCGGCGAGCGCGATGAAGCCCACCGCGGTGGCGACCGACAGCGCATAGCCGAGCGCCCAGACGAGCCAGATGCCGCCCACGAGCGCGAACGGCACCGCCAGCATGACCAGCGCGGCGTCTTTGAACGAGCGGAAGAGCACGTAGAGCATCAAGAGAATGAGGGCGAGCGTTGCCGGCACCACAACCTTGAGTCGTTGCGTTGCTCGTTCCAAGTACTCGAACTGCCCGGACCACGACACCGAATAGCCTGCCGGAATGTCGGCCTTCCCCGAGACCGCCGCCTGCAGGTCGGTCACAACGGAACGCAGGTCCCGGCCTCGCACGTCGACATAGACCCAGCCCGACAGCCTCGCGTTCTCGCTCCGTAGCATCGGTGGGCCCTCGTCGATTCGAATGCGGGCAACGTCCTGCAGTTGGATTCGAGCTCCTCGTCCCGTGACGACCGGCAGTTCTCTCAAGCGCTGCAGCGAATCTCGGACCTCCCGCGGATAGCGGACGTTGATGGGATAGCGCTCGCGACCCTGAACGACTTCGCCTACGTTGTCACCGCCAATGGCCGTCGACACGATGGATTGAACGTCTTGCACCGACATGCCATAGCGGGCGGCCGCGTTGCGGTCCACCTCGATGTCAACGTAACGCCCGCCGACCAGCCGTTCGGCGATTGCTGACGACACGCCAGGCACCGACTTCACCGCGGCTTCGATGCTTCCGGTGAGGCGGTCGATGGTGGCCAGGTCCGGGCCGGCGACCTTGATGCCGATAGGGCTCTTGATGCCGGTAGCGAGCATGTCGATGCGGTTGCGGATGGGCGGCACCCAGACGTTGGTCAGCCCCGGTACCTTCACGACCCTGTCCAGTTCTTCGACAAGCCTGTCCGGCGTCATTCCGGGACGCCACTGCTCGCGAGGCTTGAACTGGATGGTCGTCTCGAACATCTCGAGCGGTGCGGGGTCCGTCGCCGTGTCCGCGCGTCCTGCTTTGCCGAACACGCGTGCCACCTCGGGCACGGTCTTGATGAGTCGGTCAGTCACTTGCAGGAGTTCGGATGCTTTCGTGACCGAAAGGCCTGGAAGCGCGGTGGGCATGTACAGGAGGTCACCCTCATCAAGCGGGGGTAGGAATTCCCCGCCGAGCTGCTTCATCGGCACAACCGTCAAGGCCAGGAGTGCGCCGGCCAGAAGCAGGGTGAGCACCGGGAACCGAAGCGCCGCATTGAGCACTGGACGGTAGAGCGCGATGAGCATCCGATTGAGTGGGTTGGCTTCTTCGTGCGGAATGCGTCCCCGAATCAAGTAGCCCATCAGGACAGGCACCAGCGTCACCGATAGTCCAGCTGCCGCAGCCATCGCGTACGTTTTTGTGAACGCCAAAGGAGCGAAGAGTCGACCTTCTTGGGCTTCGAGCGTGAAGACCGGGACGAACGACAGGGTGATGACCAGCAACGAGAAGAAGAGGGCCGGGCCCACCTCGACCGCCGCGTCCGTCACGAGCCGCCAGCGCTCAGCCGCCTGTGGCCGGCGGCCGTGAGCCGCCTCAAATGCCTCCAGGTGCTTGTGCGCGTTCTCGACCATGACGATGGAGGCGTCGACCATCGCTCCGATGGCGATGGCAATACCGCCGAGCGACATGATGTTCGCGTTGATGCCCTGCCACTGCATGACCAAGAACGCGGCGAGCACGCCAATGGGTAGCGCTACGACGGCCACCAGCGCGGAGCGCAGATGAAACAGAAACACCGCACAGACGACGGCAACAACCAAGAACTCCTCGGCCAGCTTCCAGCCGAGGTTGGCGACCGCCCGGTCGATGAGCTGTGACCGGTCGTACGTCGTCACGACTTCGACGCCGGGAGGCATGCTGGCGCGCAGCGAATCGAGTCGGGCTTTGACGGCGTCGATGGTCGAGCGTGCGTTCTTGCCCGAGCGCATCACGACGATGCCTCCTGCAACTTCGCCCTCTCCATCGAGCTCCGCCACGCCGCGGCGCATCTCCGGTCCGAGCTGTACGAAGGCGACGTCGTGGAGCATCACGGGCGTGGAGCCCGACACCGTGACCGGAATCGCCCGAAAATCCTTCAGCGACCGCAAAAAGCCAGTCGAGCGCACCATGTACTCGGCTTCCGCCATCTCGAGGACCGAGCCGCCGGCCGATTGGTTCGCCTGACGAATCGCCTCAGTCACCATCGATTGAGTCACGCCGAGCGCGCGCATGCGGTCCGGGTCGAGCACCACCTGGAACTGGCGCACCATGCCGCCGACACTAGCGACCTCCGCGACGTCCTGCACCGTCTTGAGTTCGAAGCGCAGGAACCAGTCGTTGAGTGCCCGGAGCTGGGAGATGTCGTGGCGGCCGGTCCGGTCGACCAGTGCGTACTGGAACACCCAGCCGACTCCGGTCGCATCCGGCCCCAGCGAAGCGGAAGCGCCTGGCGGTAACCGGCTTTGCACCTGGTTCAGGTACTCGACCACACGGGAACGGGCCCAGTACGGGTCGGTCCCGTCGTCGAAGAGCACGTAGACGAACGAGTCGCCGAAGTACGAGTAGCCGCGCACGACCCGGGCGCCCGGCACGCTCAGCATCGTCGTGGTCAGCGGGTAGGTCACCAGGTCCTCCACGACCTGGGGCGCTTTCCCTGGATACGGTGTGCGGATGATGACCTGCGTGTCGCTCAGGTCCGGCAGCGCATCGAGCGGCGTTCGCAAGACGGACCAGATGCCCGCTGCGGTCAGCAGCGCGGTTGCAACGAGCACCATGAACCGGTTGGCGACCGACCATCGGATGAGCGCCGCAATCATTTCGCGCGCTCCTGCCGGCGAGCCGAGAGCAGTTCCCAGCCCATCGGTCCGCCCTCCCGGAACTCGAACTCGATGACATCGCCGGCTTTCAGCTCCGGCAGCTTCTTCGGCTCGGCCCGAGAAAAGCCCATCGTCATCGACGGCCACTTGAGCTCTGGAACCGGCTCGTGCGAGATGAGCACACCATCCGCGTCGACGCTCTCGACCTTGCCGCGAGTGGTGAATGTTCGCTTCGAATTGGGGGCCACCCCAGAGGCATTGGCGCTTGAGGCCGTCATCGAACCGAGCACCGACCGCAGCCGAGCCTCGGAGTCGACCAGGAACTGGCCGCTGGCGACCACCTGGTCGCCTTCGGCGAGACCTCCGGTCACTTCGAGCTGGTCGCCCAGGTCGGCCCCGAGCGTCACTTCGCGCGGCTCGAACGTTCGGTCGTCCCTTCGCACGAAAGCGACCGCGCGCGTACCGGTGCGCATGACCGCTTCGGCGGGCACCACCAGTCGCGTGGAGGTCGGCCCGGCGACCTCGAGCCGCAGCAGCATGCCTGGAATGAGCCTGCCGGCCCGGTTGTCGACCTCGAATCGGGCCTGCAGCGTTCGTGTGCTCTCGCTGACCTGCGGCAGCAACTCCTTGAGCTCGCCCGAGAAGGCCTGCGAAGGGTCTGCCTGCAGGACGGCCTTGACCTTCTGGCCCCGTGCGAGACGGACGGCTTGAGACTCGGGAATCTCTGCAATGGCCCATACGCGTTGCAGGCCTGCGATGCGAAAGAGGGAGGTTCCCGGCGCGACCGATACGCCCTCGCGGATGCCCAGCTCCGCGACGACGCCGGCATTCGGAGTCGATACCGTGAATCGACCGGTGACAGGCTCGCCCGCCTCGGCCTGGCGAACCAGCTCCGGGGGAATCGACAGTGCGCGCGCCCGCTCGCGGGCGGCATTCAACAAGTCGGGGTCCACGCCCGCACGCTTGAGCGCGGACAGCTCGCTGAGCGGACCCAGCCAGTCCGGCGCGAACACGATGGCCAGCGGCTGACCTGCTGCGACGCGTTCCATCGGCGCTCGCACGAGCAGCCGCTCGACGTAGCCTGACACGCGAGTTTGAACGGCAGTGACCAGTCGCTCGTCGAACTGTACGGTTCCGACGGCATCGAACGAGGTCGACACCGACGAACGTGAGACGGCGACGGTCCGGATGCCCAGGTTCTGCTGGATGCCAGGGGCCACCTTGACGCCCGAGTCGGCAGCTTCGTCTTCGTAGACCGGCACCAGTTGCATGTCCATGAACGGCGACTTGCCGGGCTTGTCGAAACGCGGGCCCGGCACCATCGGGTCATGCCAATACAGCACCTTGCGTTCGCCTTGCGTGGGCTTCGCGTCGCCTTGGACCGCAGGTGCCGCCGAATGCTGCATTCCGGCATGACGGGCACCGAGCCAGTAGCCTCCGGCCGCTAGTGCGGCGCCCAAAGCGACGGATGCGACGACGACCGTCATGCGGTTCATCGCTCGGCTCCTTGAGTGAACGGCTTGAAGGCGAGCCGTGCCTGGGTCCGCGCCAGTTCGCGCTCGAGCGACAGCAACTTCCGGTGCGCTTCGACCTCGGCATTGCGCGCCTCGAAGTAGCCCGCAAGGGGCGCCTGGTTACTGCGGTATGCGGCGAGCGAGACGACCGAGCGCTGGCGGGCTGGAGTCAGAACTCCGGCTCGGAGCCGTTCGATGCGCTGCTCCAGGCGAGCGAGGTCGCCCGTCAATCGGCGGTACTCGGCGGCGGCCTCGCGCGAAGCCTCCTCGAGCTCAGCCCGTGTCTTGTCGACGAGGGCCGCTCTTGCCGCGATGTCCCGGTCCTGGCGCTGCGCGGGGGCGACTTGCAGCGGAATGCTGACGCCTACGGACACCATGTCGGAGAAGCCTGTGCGCTGGCTGTAGGCGACTTCCCAGGTCCAGTTCGCCGTCCGTTCGGCCGCAGTGGCTGCGAGCGCACGGCGATTCACCTCGATGTCTCGTTCAAGGGCCACGAGCATGGGATACGCGGCGAGATATTGCGATTCGGACGGAGGCACGAAGCCTTCGGGTCGGGCGAGCTCGGTGGCGTCGATGCCGACCCAGCGCCGCAACTCCGTGCGGGCTGAGGCTTGCATCTGCCGTGCTTCGTCGGCCGCGTCCTCCGCGAGGCCCCGTGAAGTGGCCAGGGAAAGCACTTCGGTCGCGGAGCCCGACGCGGAGGTCACCCGGGCACGGGCGATGTCGAGCTCTTCCCGCAGGTTGCGCTCGGCCCGTTCGGCGATGTCGAGGGCTGCCTGTGCGAACCAGGCGTCGAGGTACGCCAACGCGGTCTGCAGGCGCGTCTCGGCCTCGACGCTTCGAGCCTGGACCGATTCGCGCTCGACGTTCGCGAGCGCAGCGGCCTCCCGCGCGGCACGCTTGTCCCGCGACAGCCACTCCTGGCTGACCCCGACACGCTTCATCGTCATGAAGTCGACCGAAGGGTTGAAGCGGTCGGGCCCGGTGACTGGCAGGTTGTCGACGCCTGCACGAAGCATCGGGTCGGGCAGTTGTCCCGCAGTACGGGCGGACTCGGTTGCGCTCAACGCGCCCGCGCGGGCTGCGGCGGCGGATTCAGACCGCTTGACCGCGAGTTCCAGAGCGTGAGCAAGGGTTAGCGACTGGGCGGCGGCCAGGAGGGGCAGGAGGGCGGCAACCAGAACGGTCGCACGCACAGCAAGTATGAACATAGACACTCCGCAGACGAACGGAAGACAGCCGAGCGCGGATGCGCTCGCGTCGTTCAATCAGCGGAGGTCAGACTCGCAGCCTGCGGGTCGAGAGAAACACCGACGTCGGTGGAGGCCACGGTCGCAAGAGCGGCGCCGTGGCAGACGGATGGCTACCGGGCTCGGACACGAGCGTCGGCAAGACAATCAGTTGAATGACCGCGGGAAGCGTCAAAGGGGGAAAACCCGACGCTTCCAGCGACTCTGGGCTGCCCATGACGTGCTGGTGGCACATCGCCGGCTGGGCTTCATCCATACCGTGGCAGGGTTCCCCTGCGGCCATGCGTTCGAGCATGGCCTGCATCGCGGCTTCAGCCGGTGCCTCCACCGGGCACACGTAGGTCGCCATCGCCCACTGCGAGACAAGCAGTGAAGCCACCAGAGCCAGGGTGGTCGTCAGGCGACGAAAGCGGCGACGGAACATGACCTCGTCGAGTCTACCGGAACCGGTCGAGGAAGCCCCATTTCCTACGCTGCTCGACGCACACCTGTCAAGTCGAGCGGCCCGGATGTACCTCGATTGGCCGCTTCAAGGCGCTACGCGGCGCTGGCTGCAGACTCGCGGAGCGGCGCCGGCGCGCCGGACCTGAGCAGGCGCATGCCATTGAAGACCACCAACAGGCTCACACCCATGTCGGCGAAAATCGCCATCCACAGGGTCGCGTGCCCAGACATCGTCAGTCCGAGAAACACCACCTTGATGCCGATGGCAAGGGCGATGTTCTGCCACAGGACGGAGCGTGTCGCACGCGAGAGCCGGATGAACTCGGCCAGCTTACGCGGGTCGTCATCCATCAGCGCGACGTCCGCGGTTTCGATGGCCGTATCCGTTCCAGCCGCAGCCATCGCGAAGCCGATGTCAGCCTTGGCAAGCGCAGGTGCATCGTTGATACCGTCGCCGACCATGCCGACACGTCCGCCTGCGGCCTGCAGCTGCGAGACGACGGCAAGCTTGTCCTCGGGCAAGAGCTCCGCGCGCACGTCGTCGATGCCGACCTTGCTTGCGATAGCAGCGGCCGTATGCCGGTTGTCGCCGGTGAGCATCATCGGTCTGACGCCCAGCGCCTTGAGCTCGCTCACCGCCTCGGCACTTTCGGGCCGCACCGTATCCGCCACCGCGAACAACGCGATGGGCCGCATCCCGACCATCAGCACGACCGCCGTGTGCCCGGTCTGTTCAAGCTCCTGCAGGCGCGCTTCGAGCGCAGGTGAGCAGGCGCCAGCTTCTTCCACCATGCGGTGGTTGCCTAGGCGCACGTCCACCCCGTCGATGCGCCCGGTCACGCCGCGCCCCTTGAGCGCACCGAATCCCTCGACTTCGGGAAGCGGACCGACTCCAGCCAGATGGGCCGCGATGGCACGCGAAACAGGGTGGTCGCTGCGGGCAGCGAGTGCTGCTGCCACGTTCAGCCAACTGGCGTCAGCGCTATCGAGCTGGACGACCTCGGTCACCGACGGGCGTCCCATGGTCAGCGTCCCCGTCTTGTCGAGCGCCATTGCCGTCAGGTTGTGCCCCCCTTCGAGGAACAGCCCCCCTTTGACCAGGATGCCGCGACGCGCAGCCGCGGTCAGCCCCGAGACGACCGTCACCGGCGTCGAGATGACCAGCGCGCATGGGCACGCCACTACCAGCATCACCAGCGCCCGGTAGACCCAGTCGAGCCAGGCGCCGCCGGTGACCAGAGGCGGTACGAGCGCGACCGCCACGGCGAGCGCAACGACGGCAGGCGTGTACACGGCCGAGAAGCGGTCCACGAAGCGCTGAGTGGGCGCCTGGGTGGCCTGCGCTTCCTGCACGGCACGCACGATGCGAGCAAGCGTCGAGCCGTCGGCGGTAGCCGTGGTTTCGTACTCGAACTCGCCGCCCTCGTTGATGCTGCCCGCAAAGACTGCGTCGCCCGATGCCTTCTCGGCGGGCACGCTCTCTCCGGTGATGGGCGCCTCGTTGAGCGTGGCGTGGCCGGAGGCGACCCGCCCGTCCAGCGGCACGCGCTCCCCAGGGCGCACCCTGACTCGTGCGCCGATGGCAACGGCCGCAGCTTGCTGCGTGGTCCATTGCCCAGCGACCAACACCGTTGCGGTCTCGGGCGCCATGGCCATCAGGCTCTCCACCGTACGCCGCGCCCGTGCGAGCGAGCGCGCTTCGATGGCCTCGGCGAGCGCGAACAGCACCATGACCATTGCCGCCTCGGGCCATTGACCGATGAGCACCGCCCCGGTGACGGCGATGGACATCAGCGCATTGATATTGAGCGTGCGCTGGCGCACGGCGACCCAACCCTTGCGGTAGGTCGACAGTCCAGTCAGGCCGATGGCCGCGAGTGCAAGCACAAGCGCCGGCCATGCGGTATCGCCGACGGAGAGCGCGACGACCTCGGCTCCGAAGGCGGCCATGCCGCCCAAGATGAGGCGCGCGTTGTCCGCCAACCATCCGCGTCCAGGCTCGGGCGCCGAAGCACGTACCCGTTCGCCCGTAGGTTCGAGAACCTCGCCGGACATGTCGATGTCATCTAGCGCTGCGAGTAGCGCCGGACGTGCGCCGGACGCATGCTTCACCGTCAGAACACGCGCAAGCAGGTCGAAACGCACGTCCAGTACGGCGGGTTCCGAAGCCAGTCGCTTGCGAATGACGGCTTCTTCGGTCGGGCAGTCCATCTTGTCGATGCGCACCGCGGTCGACTCGGCGCGTTCATCAAGCGCCGCGGCCTCATCGCTTTCTCGGGGTGGGATGTTCATGTCCATGGGCACAGTACAAACCCTGTAGCAACTACCGAGTCAAGCGCCCTTGGAATCGGAGGGTACGGTTACGGTGCGACTCACTTCAGCACGAACCTGACATTCGCCGGCTTGCGGCCGGGTAGCGTGACCGCTGCGGCTACCTTGGTCCCCGAGCCAAGCTTGAAGGACCCCTGCGACTCGAGCCGGTCATTGCCGACCGGGGCGAGAACGGCCTCGGCGCGTTCGGTTCCCGTCAGCAGCGTGAGCCGAGCCGAAGCGCCCTGCACTGGCAGCGGCTTGCCGTGGTCACGAACGTGCAACGTCAGTCGGTCGGGGCGCGCCACCAACTCGAAATCCAGGTCGTTCGCCTCCGCGACGACGCCGCCGTGTTTGGGCGAATGGTCGTGGCCTCCGGCGGCGTGAACGGTGCTCGTTGCGCACAGGAAGAGCACCGCGCTCAGCGCACCGGCTGCCACCGACACCGTAAGCAGCGAAGCGAAAGAGGCGGCGAGGAAGCGGGCGTTCATCAAAATCTCCTTGGGTTTGGTTGATTTCGGGTCAGTAGGCATCGGCACTACGGTCCTTGAGGAGCCGCTCTGAGGGCGTGCGGCCGAACAGCCAGAACATCGCCGGCGTGAGGAACGTGTCCAGAATCGTCGAGCTGATGAGACCGGAGAAGATGACCACGGCCACCGGGTGCAGGATTTCGGTGCCAGGACGCTCGGCTTCGAAGAGCAGCGGCGCGAGCGCAAACGCAGTCACCAGTGCCGTCATCAGCACTGGGCTCAGCCGCTCGAGTGAGCCGCGAACAATCATCGCGCGGTCGAAGCGCTCGCCTTCCAGGCGCATCAGGTTCAGGTAGTGGCTGACCTTGAGGATGCCGTTGCGCACCGAGATGCCCGCCAGCGTGATGAACCCGATGAGTGCCGCCACCGACAGCGGCTGGCCGGACAGCCACAGCCCGAACACCGCGCCGACCAGTGCCAGCGGAATGTTTGCCATGACCATCAGCGACAGCGTCGTCGACTTGTACCGGCTGTAGAGCACTACGAACATCAGCAGCGCCGATGCGATGGACAACAAACCCACCAGGCGAGAAGCTTCCTCCTGGGCCTCGAACTGCCCGCCGAGCGTGATGAAGTACCCCTCGGGCAGCTTCACCTGTGCGACGGCCTGCCGGATGTCCGCGACGACAGCCGACAACGCACGGCCCTGGACGTTTGCGGACAGCACGATTCGACGCCTGCCGTCGTCCCGGCTCACCTGATTCGGCCCGTCGCTGTCTTCGATGCTTGCAACGCGAGACAGCGGCACGCGGCCATTGGGTGTCTCGATGAGAAGGCGCCCGAGCCCTTCAGGCGAGCGTGCGTTCTCCGGCAGCCTGACGAGCAGGGAGAAGCGTCGATTGCCTTCGACGACCTGAGCGACTCGCTCGCCTTCGACGAGGCTCTGCAGCGTGGTCAGAATCTGGGTGGTAGGCACACCCAACTGGGCAGCCGCGTCGTAGTCGACCCTGACCTTGACCTGAGGGGCAAGCACTTGCTTCTCGACCTCGAGGTCCACCAATCCACGAATCGGCGCGAGCCTGGCTCGAAGTGCTTCCGCTTCGCCCCGCAGGGTGTCCAGGTCGTCGCCGAAAATCTTGATGGCAATCTGCGAGCGCACCCCCGACAGCATGTGGTCGATTCGGTGGGAGATGGGCTGGCCGATGGCGATTGCCGCGGGTAGATTCACGAGCCGGGCGCGGATGTCCGCGCGTATCTCGTCCATCGAGCGGGTGAGCTTCTCCGCGGGGAGCAGACCCACGTCAAGCTCGCTCACGTGCACGCCTTCCGCGTGTTCGTCGAGCTCGGCCCGGCCGCTGCGCCGGCCGACGTGAGTCACCTCGGGAACCTTGCGAACGGCGACTTCGGCCTGCCGGGCGATGTCGGCGGACTCCGTGAGCGTCACCCCAGGGTTGAGTCGCAGGCCGACCAGCAACGTGCCTTCATTGAATGGCGGCAGAAACGTCGTCGGAAAGAACGGCACGGCTGCGGCCGCCAGTGCCACGGCAACGACCCCCGCTGCGAGTGCCACTTTGGGCCACGCAAGCGCTCGCTCGAGCAGACTTCGGTACCCGCGCTTGAGCATCCTGAGAAAGCGCGTGTCGCCGTGGCCGAGTGACTTCATTCCGGGCAGCAGCAGCGAAGCCAGCACGGGTGTCACCGTCAGCGACACCAGCAGCGACGCGAGCGTCGAGACAATGAACGCGATACCGAGGGGCACGAAGAGCCGCCCCTCGATGCCTGGCAGTGCGAAGAGGGGCAAGAACACCAGAACGATGATGACGGTCGCGTACAGAATGGCCGAGCGAACCTCCATCGACGCGTTCTTTACGACTTCCAGCACATCGAAGCTGCTCTGCGGGTCCGCCTCCCTGGCCATGCGCAGGCGACGCATCACGTTCTCGACGTCGACCACCGCGTCGTCGACCAGCCCGCCGATGGCAATGGCCAGCCCGCCCAGGGTCATCGTGTTGATGGACAGTCCGAAATAGCGAAACACGAGTACGGTGATGAGGATGGACACGGGAATCGCGACCAAGGCGATGACTGTGGGTCGCAGCGTGCCGAGGAATACGAAGAGCACGAGCGCAACGAACACCGACGCACCAACGAGCTTGCCTTCCAGCGTGTCGATGGACGCCTCGATGAAACTCGCCTGGCGAAACGTGACGCGCGGTGCCTCCATGCCGGCTGGCAGCGACTTCTTCAAGTCCGCGAGGGCCCCTTCAATGGACTGCGTCAACGAGACGGTATCGGCCGTCGGCTGCTTCTGGATGCCGAGAATGACCGCCGGACGCCCCTCGAAGCCGGCGTCACCCCGACGAACCGCAGGCGCGAAATCGACCTCGGCAATCTGACGCAATCGCACCGTCTGGCCGTTCCTCGCAGCGAGCGCCAGGTTGCGCAGGTCCTCAAGGCGCGACGTGCGACCTAGGTTGCGAATCAGGTACTCGCGTCCATTGAGCTCGAGAAAGCCCCCCGACGTATTGGCCGAGAAGCCCCGCAGCGATGACTCGAGCTGCTGCATCGTGATGCCCAGCTCGCCCATCCGGACCGTGTTCGGTTGGACCTGGTATTGGCGGACCGCACCGCCGATGGGAATGACCTGAGCGACGCCCGGAATCGCCAGCATGCGCGGTCGGAGCACCCAATCCGCGTACTCGCGCACCGCCATCGGATTCGTCTTGGAGGTGTCGATGGGCAGCGCGACCTGCAGGATTTCGCCCATGATGGAGGTGACCGGTCCCATCCGGGGCTGGACCGCTTCGGGCAGCACGTTCTCGAGCGTTGCGAGCCGCTCGGCGACGACCTGCCGCGCGCGGTAGATTTCTGTGCTCCAGCTGAAGCTCAGGTAGACGAACGACAGGCCAGCGCTCGACACGGAGCGGACGCTCTCGACGCCCGGCAGCCCGTTCAAGGCCGTCTCGAGCGGGAACGTGATGAGTTGCTCGACCTCCTCGGTAGCCATCCCACCGGCCTCGGTCATCACCGTCACCGTGGGTCGATTGAGGTCCGGAAAGACATCGACCGGGGTGCGCGTGAGCGTGAACGCGCCGTACGCCATCAGGACCGTGCCGAGAATCAGCACCAGCAGGCGGTTTGCAAGACTCGATTCGAGAAGCCATCGAAACATCGTTTTGGCTCCTCAGCGCACCTGATTCACGAGCGTGGCACCGCGCGTCACGACCCGGTCGCCTGGCTGCAGACCCCCGACGACGGCGACTCGTGTGCCGTCCAGTGGCTCGGTCGTCACCACCCGCGGCTCGAAGCGCTCGGTGCGCGCCTTGACCCAGACGATGGTCTGGTTGGACGGGTTTCTGACGAGCGATGCCGAGGGGAGCGGAATGCCCTCGAGGCGGGACTTCGACTGCAGAAAGACCCGCACTGGCTGTCCGACCGCGAGCTTTCGCAGCGCGCTTCCGTCCGCGGAGAAGCTCATCGGAAGGGCCTGTTCGCGCAATGTGCGCGCCGCACCGAGGAAGGTGAGCGGCAGCCTCCGGTCGCCGATGGCGAGGCTGGCGCCGCCGACGTCCGTGGCAAGCGCCGGGTCGTAGGCGACCGCCTCGATGCGCAGGCGCGTTGGGTCGACAACCTCGAAGACGAGCTCGCGAGCGTCGACGAGCTGACCAGCGACCGCGTTGGCAGTGGCGATGACGCCCGAGACGGGGGCGATGAGCGATTCGCGGTTGTTCAACCCGGCGCCGAGCGCTGCGATGCGCTCGGTCAGACTTGCGACATCGGCTTCGGCCGCTTCGATGTCGCGTCGTGCGACCGTATCCTCGAGTTGGCGCAGTCGCGCGAGGCGGCGCACTGCGACGGACTTCGCACTGCGCAGGTCAGCCAACTGTGCGACTTGGTTCGAGCGTTCGATGGAGCCAGCGGTCGGCATCACGTATGCAAGCACTTCGCCTTTGCGCACGGACTGACCGATGCCTGGCAAGCCCTTCGGACCCGCCTCGAGTCGCCCGGGAATCGACGACTGGATGCGCCCGCCGGCGTTCGGGTCCATCACGACCCGACCGGTCAGTTCCGAAGTCCGCGGCAGTGCCTCTCGCTGGACGCGCACCGTTCGGACATCGAGCTGCCTTTGTGCGGGCTTCGGCAGGAAGACGCTGCCGTCGGGCAGCCGCTTGGGGGCATTGCTCGGAGCCGCTGCCGCGGGTTCGTCATGGTCGTGTCCTGGGCCCGCAAACACTGGGGCAGATGCCAGCAGGCATCCGGCGAAAACGGCAAAGCCGCAGAAGGCCGTGAACAGGTGCTTCATCGCGCCGCTCCTTCGCTGCGGGCGATGGCGCGGCGGCGAGCGGCCCACCCCAACGTTCCAAGCAAGGCGAGCGCAAGGACGCCGATTCCCGTGAACGACGCGATGCGTCCGGCACTCCAGGGGACCGATGCCTCGTCCGCGTGTTCGTCCTCATGAATGTCGAGTTCGCCGGCGAGCAGGTCGGACTCGCCTGCGACGACCACAATTGCAGTCACTGGCGTGACACCGGGTGCCGGTGCGGCCGGCAGCTCGGCTTCGAAGATTCCCGAGCCCTTGTCCGTGAGCTCGAGTCGGGTGCCGCCCAGCTCGAGTTCCAGCTTCGCGTCGCGGACCGGAGCGTTGTCATCGGCGCGGTCGAGATACAGCGTCAGCCGCTTACCGTCGAGGATGCCCACCAGTTCGAAAGCATCGGACACCGCTTCGAATCGGGGCGATGCCGCCGTGGCTGCCATTCGTGGCGCATCACCGTGGTCATGCCCGGGCCCTGCCGTCACCGAGCAAGCCATCGTCGCGGCGAGCAGGGTGGCGGCCACTCGCGCGGTGAATCCAAGAATTCGCATGTCGATTGTTCCCGGTGTCATTCGGGCAGGAGGCCCAGGGCCTGACGCAGTGCCGACAAGGCCGTTGCGACTGCGACGCGGGCGCGCGCAGCCTGTCGTTCGGCCTCGACTGCCTCGAGCTCAACCCGCAGGCGCGTGGGCAGGTCGGATTCGCCAAGGCGAAAGGACTTCTCGAAGAAGCCGCGGACGTCCAACGCGAGCGTTGCGCGTCGCTCGGCGGCTACGAGCTGTTGGCGTGCCGCCTGTAACCGCGCGCGCGAGCCATCGATGTCGGCCAGCACGCGTGAACGCTCGAACGCGAGTTGCGCGGTGAGCTCGTCGGCTTCGGCCCGCGCCGTCGCGATGCGTGCTTGCGCTCGCGGCCCGGCGCCGAATGGGACGCGTACTCCCAGCACGACGCTGTTGTTGTACGGCTCCCCCGAGATGCCCCGCTCGGCAACGGTGGAGACGAGGACCTCGGTATTGGCACGTCGCTGGACCGCAGCCAGGTCGGCCGCGCGTCGGCTCTGCTCGCTCAACTGCGCGAGCTCGGCGAGTACCGGATGATTGCTGTCGAGCTGCTCGCCTTGGGCCAAGTCGCCAGGGTCGAGTTCGGTACGCAGCGAGGGTTGCGACACGGCGCGGTCAAGGGGGATGCCGACGAGTGCGGCCAGCGCCTGACGGGACGACGCCCGCACCGCAGCCGCATCGGCGAGCGCGACCTCGGCCTGTGCCACCGTGCCTTCTGCCTGGAACTGGTCTGCTCGGGACAGCTCGCCGGCGCGCTGGCGCTTCAGGACATCCGAATTGAGCCGGCGCGCGCTCTCCAGGCGGTCGACGACCAGCGCGTACTCGAGTTCGGCTCGCTGCCATGCCCACCAGGCGTCACGAATCGCCGCGGCCAGCCTCAACCTGGCGCCGGCCACCCGCGCATCGACCGTCGACAGTTGTGCATCGGCAAGTCGCGCAGCACGTTCCTGCTCGCCTGGAAGCCACAGAGGCGCTGCAATGCCAAGCTCGTACTCGCGCTCGCCCGAGTTCGAACCGACGCGGTCGGTGCGAGCCGTGACGCCGGCGACCGGCGGACCGGCCGTCCATGTTCGCGCGGCCCGCTGGGCCGCTAGTGCGGCATCGAGCCGGGACGCGCGGGACGCCGCGACTGGCTGCAGGACCCAGGCCGTCTCGAATGCGCTGGCAATCGTGAGCGACTCGAGTCGTGCCGTTGAGGCCGACGGCGCAGGCGGTTGAGATTGAGCCCAGGCTGCGGGGCCTGAGGCGAAGGCACCCACGGCCGCCAGCAGGCTGACGAGCGTGCGTCCCCGAAGGACACGGAACATCCGACTCTCCAGTGGTGAACCACAGCGGAAAGTCGACGAGGGCTGCGCTCTTGACGTGCGGGAAAGCGAACGCCTTGCTACAAGGCGTCGCTTACGTCAACAGGAGCGGAAGAGGGGCTCGCCCGGACCCGCCTCGCCGACTCAGGCGAGGCGGCCCCAGTTGGGCCGTTCAATGCGCGTTACACGTTCGGGCGGCGCGGCCGATGGTGCCAGGATGAATCGCTCGCGCTTGTCTGGCAGCGACTCGACCGACGGCGCAGCGAGCATGACTGCGGGCGAAGCGGCGTGACAGGCCGAACAGTCCGCATCGGGCAGTCCGACCGAGGTTTCGCCGACAGCCGAAGAGCGGTCGCTGCCTTCGTCCAAAGAACCGGACTCGTGCACATGCTCGTGTTGGTGGTGCCCGAAATGCATCGGCGTTGCAGAGCGCTCGTGCAGGCAATAGGGCGCCGCCATCGCCCAGGAGGCCTGGAAAGCGACGAGGAACGCCAGCACGAGGAACACGAGCCTTCGCATACGTGAATTAGCCTAGCACAGCGGAGACGGGTCGCGCTTTAACAGGGGCGTGGCGAAGCGACGCGGGCATGCCGAAGCGGACGTTCGCCCGAGTTCGCCGTCGCCGCAACGTCGAATCCTGAGGAAACCCAAGGTCACCCTCCCGGAGCATGGACGCGGCCCACGGCGACAGCTGTGGGTGCCGGGTCAGTCTCCGACACGCCTCGGATGCGCCCCAGATTGCGGTTCATCAAGTGGCGAACAACGTGAACGAAGAGCCATCGCTTCGGTCCACTCAGGTTCGTGCCATGGCGTGCATAGAAGGCGTCGGGCGTCTCGAAGACGCCGAAGTCATGGTTGATGCCGTCTCGCTGGATGTACGTGTCGTCACCCAGCCATTCCACCGGGGGCGTGCGAAGGTCGGGCGTGGCCGCACCGAACCCGCAAAAAGGGCTTGTTCGGTCGGCGAAACGTCGCTGCAGGGCGGTCAGGTAGGGCTTGTCGAGAATGAATCCCTCGAGATTCACCCAGCGCCCCGCGAAGCGCACTTCGACCCAGCTGTGGAGGATGCTGCGGGGCGCGAGCCGGTACCAGAGCCCAGTGATGGCGCCCTTTTGCAGCGCCTTGTCGATGGTGAAGCCATGAAACCGGCAAGGCACGTCGACGGCACGCAGCAGAGCCATCAGGAGCGTCGACTTGGTGTTGCACTGACCGATGCCGTCGGCCAGCACCTGTGAGGCAGGCAGGTCGTCCGAGGCGTTGTAGCCGAACGGGATTTCGTCGCGGACGAACGCATAGACCGCGCCGATTCGCTCGAACAACGGCAACTCAGCCCAACCGCGGGCGGCAATGAGGCAAGCGATGTCCGAGTGTTCGAAGTCGAGCAGTCGGCTCGGCGTCAGGAGGGTGAGGTCGTCGGCAGGCATCGTTCGAGGCGCGGCGGTCCGCAGGAAAATGTTCAGATAGCTCCATTTCGAACCCTGTAGCTACTCCAGAGTCAAGCGAGTATCATCGGCGCCCTCGGAGGCCACCATGCACATTGGCGAACTGGCGCGTCGGACCGGCATTCAAGTCGAGACCATCCGCTACTACGAGCGCGAGGGTTTGCTGCCCGAGCCGGCGCGCTCCGACGGCAACTACCGGGTCTACGGACCCACACATCTCGAGGAGCTGCAGTTCATTCGCCACTGCCGCAGCCTCGACATGTCGCTCGACGAGGTCCGAGCGCTGCTCCGGTTGAGGAACTCGCCCTCCGAGGAGTGCGGAGACGTGAACACGCTGTTGGACGAGCACCTTGGGCATGTCACGCGTCGCATCAAGGAACTCAAGGGCCTTGAGCGCGAGCTGAAGTCCTTGCGAGCCCGATGCGCGTCGGTCACCGACGCTGCGCACTGCGGCATCCTGTCGGAACTGGCGACTGCCGCTCAAAAGGGTGCGCTGGTTGGAAACGTACGAAGCGAAAGCCATGCCGGCGCCGTTCATCCGCGCCGGCGCTCTTGACGCGGGCTTGTCCTCCGGGGTGGTTCACCGCTTGCCCGAGCACCGCTCGGGTCGACCGGCAGCAAGTCAGGCACGGCGACCAGACAGCGCGATGCAGGGATGAGCGGTTTCGCGGCATCGTCCTCACTTGCTGATTAGGACAGCCGCACCGTACGCAATCGCAGTGCGTTCGCGATGACGCTGACCGAGGACAACGCCATGGCCGCCGCCGCGACCACCGGGGATAACAACAGGCCAAAGAACGGGTACAGCACGCCTGCAGCCAGCGGGATACCTGCCACGTTGTAGACGAACGCGAAGAACAGGTTCTGCCGGATGTTGCGCATCGTCGCGCGGGACACGGCGCGCGCTCTCACGATGCCGAGCAGGTCGCCCTTCAGCAGTGTCACGCCCGCGCTCTCCATCGCGACGTCGGTGCCTGTGCCCATCGCGATGCCGACTTCGGCGGCGGCCAACGCGGGGGCGTCGTTGACGCCATCGCCGGCCATCGCGACGACCCGACCCTCAGACTTCAATCGCTGCACGACCGAGGCCTTTTCCTCGGGCAGGACCTCGGCGACCACTTCGTCGATACCAAGTTCGCGGCCGACTGCCTCCGCGGTCGTGCGGCCGTCACCGGTCAGCATCACGACCTGGATGCCCTCGTGCTTGAGCGCAGCGATGGCCTCGGGTGTCGTCGCCTTGACCGGGTCGGCGATGCCTACGAAACCGGCGAGCCGGCCGTCGAGCCCCACGAAGATGACCGTCGCGGCCTTGGCTCGCACCGGCTCTGCGGCGCCCTCCATCGAGCCGGCTTCGATGCCGTTCTCGCGCAAGAACTTGGCGCTGCCGCAGACGACGCGCACGCCGTCGACCGTGCCCAGCACGCCCTTACCGACCGGAGAATCGAAGTCGGTCACGGTCGAAAGCGCGAGCCTGCGCTCTTGCGCATCGGCCACGATTGCGGCGGCCAGCGGATGCTCTGAAGCACGCTCGACACTGCCGAGCTTTTGCAGCACGTCTGAGGCCTCGAAGCCAACAGCGGGCTGGACGTGCACGACTTTCGGCCGACCCTCGGTCAGCGTGCCGGTCTTGTCCACCACAAGCGTGTCGACCTTCTCCATGCGCTCGAGCGCTTCGGCGTCGCGGATGAGAACCCCCTGCTGCGCGCCGCGCCCGACGCCCACCATGATGGACATCGGCGTGGCCAGCCCGAGTGCACACGGACAGGCGATGATGAGCACCGCCACCGCGGCAATCAGCGCGTAGCTGAACTGCGGACTCGGGCCCCAGACCATCCACGCACCGAAGGCGACGAGCGCCACGAGGATGACCACGGGCACGAACCAGCCCGCGACTTGGTCAGCCATGCGTTGAATTGGGGCCCGGCTGCGCTGTGCCGCGGCGACCATATGCACGATTTGAGCGAGCAGGGTGTCCGAGCCCACTTTCTCGGCGCGCATCACGAAGCCGCCGGTCTGGTTCATCGTCCCTGCAGTGACTTTCGAACCAGGCGCCTTCGCGACTGGAATTGGCTCACCCGTCACCATCGATTCGTCGACCGTGGCGCGACCTTCGGTCACCTCGCCGTCGACCGGCACCTTCTCGCCAGGCCGGACCCGCAGCAGCTCGTCGACCAGCACCGACTCCAGCGGCACGGTCTCGTCGGACCCGTCAGGGCGAACGCGCACCGCGGTCTTCGGTGCGAGGTCTAGCAAGGCCTTGATGGCGCCCGACGTCCTCTCGCGCGCCCGCAGCTCTAGCACCTGTCCGAGCAGCACGAGCACGGTGATGACCGAAGCCGCCTCGAAGTAGATGGGCACGGCACCGCCTTCTCCGCGTAGGTCCGCGGGGAAGAGCTGCGGCGCCACCGTGCCCACGATGCTGTAGAGCCATGCCGCTCCAGTGCCCAGCGCGATGAGCGTGAACATGTTCAGGCTGCGGTTCACGAGCGACGCCCAGCCGCGCACGAAGAATGGCCAGCCCGCCCACAGCACGACCGGCGTGCCGAGCAGCAGTTGCAGCCAATTGGATGTCTGCAACCCGACGTAGTGGTTCAGGCCCGTGAGGTGCCCGCCCATCTCGAGCGCCGCGACCGGCACGGTCAGAGCCAGGCCAATCCAAAACCGGCGCGTCATGTCGCGCAGCTCTTCGCTGGGGCCCGTATCGGCGGTTGCGACGACCGGCTCGAGCGCCATACCGCAGATGGGGCAGCTGCCAGGGCCCATCTGGCGGACCTGCGGATGCATCGGGCAGGTGTACTCGACGGCCTTCGGGTCCTTCAAACCCTCCGCGACCGGGGTGCGAGCCGTCGCGGGCGCCACATGAGCCGGCGAGTGGGAATGACGGGCATGGTGAGCGTGGTGGTCGTGATGCCCTGCCGCGTGCATCGCGCAGTGCGCGCCGTGGTCGTGGGCCGCATGGCCGTGGTTCGCGGCGTGACCGGCGTCTGATTGCCCGTGAGCTGCGTGGTGCACGTGCTCACTGGACTTGGTGTGACCTTTGACCGAAGGGTCTGACGGCATGGTGGCTGACTCCCTTTCCGGGCGCCCGAGCTGCGACGTCTCGGACTGTCGAATGCTGTGAGGTAACTTGAGGCCTATCGGCTTGCTGGAAGCAATGCGTCTGCAGTCGGCCTGGAATGACCGCTTGCAGACGCGACCACTCAACCTGCGCGTCGAGCCGCGCTGCCGCAACAGCAGCCAGAGGCCGCCACGGGCGCCTTCGCCGCGGTCTGTCCGACGCTCTGCGGCGTGTAGCCGGCCTCACGAATTGCGGCCTCGACGGCCGCTCGAGTGGCTCGGGTGTCGACCGCCGCTTCGCGCCGACCCAGGTCGACCTGAACGGTGGCTGCCGGGTCGATACTGCGCACGGCTGCCGTGATGCTGCCCACGCAGTGACCGCAGGTCATGTCATTGATTTTGAAGGTAAACATTGCTGTATTTCCTTGAGAAGTAGTGGCCGAGGAGTCCACTTTCGAACTTCCCACCGTTGGAAGGTCAAGCGCTGTTGTGTGGGGGTCGAGTCAGGTCGACTCATGGCGTTCACACCCCCTTGACCTTCCCATGGGCGGAAGGTCCAAACTCTCGTGAACTGACCAAAACAGACAGGTCCAGCGATGCTGAACATCGGACAAGCAGCTCAGTTGTCAGGCGTGTCGGCCAAGATGATTCGTCACTACGAGGACATCGGGCTGTTGGCGCAGGCGGCGCGCACGGATGCGGGCTACCGTCAGTACGGCGAGCGCGATGTGCAGACCTTGCGCTTCATCCGTCACTCTCGCGACCTGGGCTTTTCGCTGGACGAGATTCGTCAACTGCTGAGCCTTTGGTTCAACCGCGAGCGCTCGAGTCGAGAGGTCAAGGAGCTCGCTCAGCAGCACATCCGTGCCTTGGATGAGAAGGCGCGCGAGTTGCTTGCGATGAAGGCTTCGCTGGAGCATCTAGCGCGTGGCTGCAGGGGCGATGAGCGCCCTGACTGCCCCATCATCGAAGGCCTGGCGGATGGCTGCGCCGAGCATGGCGCAATGGCTTCGCACGCCGGTCGTGTTCGCCGAAAGCCGATGAGTCCTCGCACTCCGGCACGGGCCTAGCCAATAGCGCAGGGCAAATGGTTTGGGTGGCTACACGCACGTAAAGTGCAAACCCGCAGGACGACAAGGCCTGCATTCGACCGTGATAACCTCGACGCCGTGTTGATGAAGCTCAAGTACTGGCTGGTGCTGCTGCTGGCAGTCATCCTTCCCCTGAAGGGAGCGATGGCGTCTGCGGCAATGCTGTGCCATTCGCAAGCTTCTCAGCAGGTGGTAGCGATTCACGAGCACGAAGCCCACTCGATGCACGATGCGCATTCCGCGCATGCATCGCACGTTGCGTCCGAATCGGACAGTGCTGTCCACCAGCACTCCGATGGCGCCGATACCGGTGACACTCCGGGCTACGCAACGTGTATGGCCTGCGCTGCCGTCTGCGGCGCCTCGCCCTTGCCGGTAGCGCTCAGCCTGAGCCTGCCGGTCCTGGAGCCTGCGCGTGACTGGCGCGGGCTTGCCCTCCTGGAGCCTCCCGACGCCGTGTCGGCAGGCCTCGAGCGACCCCCACGAAGCATCTGACCCCGCTGCGGCTCCGCTGAAGGAGCCGTTGGGTGCGTTCGGCCGCGGCATGCGCCGTCGGACCGTTCGCTTTGGCCACACCGGTCCTTCGGGTGGCTGCACTCGGATGTTTCGGAACAACAATGAAGAACTGGATTCTGGCCGCGGCCTTGTTGCCGGCGGCAACCTGGGTGTCGGCAAGCCCGCTGGAGGCCAATGCCGAGGTACCGGCGCTGGGCTACTCGTCGGCCTTTGCCGACTACAAACCCTACGACGAGGCGCCCCGCGCTGACTGGCGCGAGGTCAATCGAGTCGTCGATGAGGCTGCCCGCAAGTCCGGCGGGGGCCACGCCGGGCACGGCGCGGCGCCTGCTTCGACGCCTCCAGCTTCGGCGGCACCAGCGCCGACGACTCCCGCGTCGCCTCGGCCTGCGCCATCCCCGACTGGGGGTCACGGCGGCGCTCACCACGGGCATGGCGCACACGGAGGTGGCAAATGAGCCGGCGGTTCGCATTCCATCACCCCCGGCGGGCGACCGCGGCGGTGTTCGTCCTGGCGCTGAGCGGATGCGCGACGTTCTCGGACGACGGTGGCTTGAACGCCGTCGGTGAACTGACCCGGGAGCGCACCGGTCAACCGGTACGTCTGGCGAAGACGCCCGACGACGCCCGCACCGCGCAAGCACGCGTAGCCGAGCTGCTGCGTGCACCGCTCACGGCTGACTCCGCGGTCGAAATCGCGATGCTCAACAACGCCGGGCTGCAGGCGAGCCTGCGCGACTTGGGCGTTGCCGAAGCCGACCTGGTCGACGCGGGGCGCATCCGCAACCCGGTCTTCAGCTTCTTCAACGTCTCGAGCGCCGAGTCGTACAAGATTGAGCGGGCGATTCTGTTCGACGTGATGAGCCTGCTCACGATGCCCAAGCGCATCGCCGTCGAGCGGGCCCGCTTCGAACAGGCACAGGTGCAGGCCGCCTCCGAGGCGGTCGGACTCGCGACCGAGGCACGGCGTGCATGGGCAACAGCGGTCGCCTCGCAGCAACTCGCCACCTACGCCGAGCAGGTCAAGGATGCGGCCGACGCATCGTCCGAACTTGCCCGACGCATGGCGCGAGCGGGCAACTTCAGTCGGCTGGCCCAGATGCGCGAGCAGACCTTCTACGCGGAGGCGACTGCGCAGCTCGCCCGCGCCCGGCACCAGGCGACCGCCGACCGCGAGAAGCTAATTCGCGTGCTGGGGTTGTGGGGTGCAAGTACGCAGTTCAAGCTGCCCGAGCGGCTGCCTGACCTGCCGAAAGCGCCGACCGAGCCGGTAGACGCGGAGAAGCTCGCGCTCGAGCGCAGGCTCGACGTTCAACTGGCCCGGCGCTCGACGCAGACACTCGCCACCTCGCTTGGGCTCACTCGCATCACGCGCTTCGTCGACGGCTTCGAGCTCGGCTACGCGAACATGAACGAGGGCGGCGAGCCACGCATGAATGGCTACGAACTCTCGTTCGAGATTCCGCTCTTCGATTGGGGTACCGCGCGTGTGGCCCGCGCCGAGGCGCAGTACATGCAGTCGGTGCAGCGCGCGGTGCAGACGGCGGTCGACGCCCGTTCCCAGGTCCGCGAGAGCTATTCGGCGTACCGAACGGCCTATGACCTTGCGAAGCACTACCGCGATGAGGTCGTACCGCTGGCCAAGCGCATCTCCGAAGAAAACGTCTACCGCTACAACGGGATGCTCATCGGCACGTTCGAGCTGCTCGCCGATGCACGCGAGCAGGTTCGAAGCGTCGTCGGTGCCGTTGAGGCGCTGCGCGACTTCTGGCAAGCCGACACCGACCTGCAGACCGCGCTCACCGCCGGTGCGCCGAGCCAAGGTGCCGCGATGCGCGCATCGGCCGCACCCGCTCGTGGCGGCGCGGCGGCGCATTAACCGAATCGAGAATCGACATGACTTCCCGCAGAACCTTCTTTCAAGCCGCAGGCGCTGCCGCTCTTGGCGCGGCAGCGGTAAGCCGCCCCGCGCTTGCCAGCCTGCCCGAGATTGCGACGCAATCGTCGCCCAAGACGCAGCCTCCGCTTGCTCCGGCCGCAGGCCGTCCCTACAACCCGGTGGTGACGCTGAATGGCTGGACTGCGCCCTTTCGCATGAACGACGGCGTCAAGGAGTTCCACCTGGTGGCCGAGCCTGTCGTGCGCGAGTTCGCGCCTGGCATGAAGGCGAACCTCTGGGGCTACAACGGCCAGAGCCCGGGACCGACCATCGAGGCGGTCGAGGGCGACCGGGTGCGCATCTTCGTGACCAACCGGTTGCCCGAGCACACCACTATCCACTGGCACGGCATCCTGCTGCCCTCCGGCATGGACGGCGTGGGCGGGCTCTCGCAGCCGCACATCCCGCCCGGCAAGACCTTCGTCTACGAGTTCACGCTGACGAAGTCGGGCACCTTCATGTACCACCCCCACGCCGACGAGATGGTCCAGATGGCGATGGGGATGATGGGCATGTTCATCGTCCACCCGAAAGACGCGCGCCAGTTCCGAGCCGACCGCGACTACGTGTTCCTGCTGTCGGCCTACGACATTGACCCGGGCAGCTTCACGCCCAAGGTCAACACGATGCTCGACTTCAACCTGTGGACTTGGAACAGCCGGGTCTTTCCTGCCATCGACCACTTGGTGGCCAGAACGGGAGAACGCGTTCGCATCCGCTTTGGCAACCTGACGATGACCAACCACCCGATGCACCTGCACGGCCACGACTTCGAGGTGACGGGTACAGATGGTGGGTGGGTGCCGAAGGCTGCCCGATGGCCCGAGGTCACGACCGATGTTGCGGTGGGTCAAATGCGAGCCATCGAGTTCGTTGCCGCGGCGGGCGACTGGGCGTTTCATTGCCACAAGTCGCACCACACGATGAATGCGATGGGGCACGACGTGCCGACGATGATTGGCGTGGACCATCGCGAGGTCGCCGACCGCATCAAGAAGCTCGTTCCCGACTACATGGTCATGGGCGAGCGCGGCATGGCAGACATGGGCGAGATGGAAATGCCGCTGCCGGACAACACGCTGCCGATGATGACCGGCCGTGGCCCGTTCGGTGCGCTCGAGATGGGCGGCATGTTCACCGTCGTCAAGGTACGCGACGACCAGAAGGCAGGCGACTACAGCGACCCCGGTTGGTACAAGCATCCGCCCCGGACCGTCGCCTGGGAGTGGAACGGCGAAGTGCCACCACCAACGCGCGCGGCCGCTCCGGCTGCCGATTCGCGCACGCTGCGCGTGCGCAAGCCTGATAACCACCAACACTGAGGCAGCCATGAAAAAGACTGTTCTGACGGTGGCGCTTGCCGGTCTGGTCGGCGGAACTGGCTGGGCCGGCGCCCATGTGTTCACCCTTGTCGCCCTCGGGGTGACCACCCCAGCGGTGTTGGCGCACGGTGGTCACGGCTCAGGAAAGGCATTTGATGCGAGCCGCGTCGAGGAAACGCCCTACGGTCGCGCAGCTGACCCGAAGAAGGCCACGCGCACGATTCGCGTCTCGATGGACGACCGCATGAAGTTCACGCCCTCGACCATTGAGGTCAGGCGGGGCGAGACGGTGCGTTTCGTGGTCCGCAATCAGGGCAAGGTCATGCACGAGATGGTGCTCGGCACGCCTGAGGAGCTCACCAAGCATGCCGAGCTGATGCGCAAGTTCCCCGACATGGAGCACGACGACCCGAACATGGTCCACGTGAAGCCCGGTGAGACGGGGGAGCTTGCGTGGACCTTTGACAAGGCGGGCACCTTCGGCATTGCCTGCTTGATTCCGGGACACTTCGAGGCCGGCATGTCCGGCAAGGTGGTGGTCAAGTGAATCGACGTCGTGTGCTGTCGGTGCTCGCCGGCGCTGCACTTTCGCCCGCGCTTCCAGCGATTGCGGCGGGTCCGCAAGTCAGCGTGTTCAAGAACCCTTCTTGCGGCTGCTGCACGGAGTGGGTCGAGCACATGAAGGCAAACGGCTTCTCGGTGAGTGTGACTGAGGTCTCGGATACCTCCGGTCCTCGCAAGCTCGCTGGCGTCCCCGAGCGCTTCGGCAGCTGCCACACAGCTCGGGTGAGTGGCTACGCCCTCGAAGGGCATGTACCCGCCGCCGATGTTCATCGTCTGCTCAAGGAGCGCCCTGACGCCGTCGGCGTCGCCGTGCCCGGGATGCCCATTGGTTCTCCTGGCATGGAAGTGCCCGGGGGGCACAAGGACCGTTACGAGGTCCTGCTCATCGACCGCAAGGGCGGCACCCGTGTGTGGTCCCGCCAATCCTGACTTCTACGACTCGGAGCCAACATGAAAGACTCGCATTTCGCCCTCTGCCTCGTCATCGCGCTGACCGCTTGGGGCGCTCAGGCCCAGACGCAGGGCGCTGACCACGCTTCGCACCACGCGCCGGCCGCCGCCTCGACCGCTCAAGGCGCGGACTTCGTCCAAGGTGAGGTACGTCGCATCGACCTCGAGACGAAGAAGGTCACGCTGAGGCACGCCCCCATCCCGAACCTGCAGATGCCGGACATGACGATGGTCTTCCAAGTGCAGGACTCGGCCGTGCTCCAGCGCCTGAAGGTAGGCGACAAGGTCCGATTCAAGGCCGACAAGGTCGACGGCGCCTATACCGTCACTGCCATCGAAGCCGCTCAGTAGTGCGGCCTAGCCGCCCGACCGTCCCACTGGTGTTCAACTCGTGAAGGAGACAGCGATGAAGACACGCAGTCTGATGCTGGTTCCGGTTGCAGCGCTCACCTTCTTGGCTGGCTGCTCAACGCAGCAAGGTCAAGGTTCTGGCGGGTCGATGATGGGTGGCTCGGGCGGTGGCATGGCCATGGGAGGCGGAAATTCGGCGCAGATGTGCGAGATGTACCGGCAGATGATGGCTGGCAAGTCGCCCGCGGAGCAGCAGTCGGCAATGGAGGCACACATGAGGTCCATGCACGGAAGCAATGTCACGCCCGAGCAGGCGCGCATGCACCGCGAGATGATGGAGAAGAACTGCGCGGGTATGTCCACGCGTTGAGGGTCATGGGGCGCCCCGCTGCCCGGACCCAAGCGGCGGGGCGCCTGCGCGAAGCGACGTGTTGGGTCCTTGGGAGGACACCAACATGGCTGATAGCTCAGGTACGAATCTCGGGCACTCAGTTGCTCGAAGACTGCCCTGGAGAGGGGCCACAATCATGGTCGCAGCGGTGATTGCCTTCTACTTGCTCAGGGAGCATTGGAACCACATCGCCGGAAACGCAGCCTATCTGCTGCTGCTTGCCTGTCCGTTGATGCACCTGTTCGGGCACGGACATGGTCATGGTCAAGGGCATGGCCATCATCGCCAAGGCGGCGATAGCGGACAGTCGAACTCGGCGAGCGGCCGGGAAGGCTCGTTCTAAAGCCCGTCAACGTCCGAGGAGCGCGGCGATGCTGTCCCACCGCTCCTCGACGGCCCGCTCGCCTGCGGCGATGAGCGCATCGTGATGGCCCGCTTTGTCGACCCATCGGTGAACGTCGAGACGAATTGCGACGTCGGCGTCCTTTACCTGTTCATCGATGAGGCGGTTCACGAGGATATGGACGGTATGCAGCGGCGTGCCGGCAAGGCCTGGGGCGGGCTCCTCGCCGGGACGGTAGGCGACGTCGACCGCGATGACCCGACGCGCACCGAGCTCGCGCGCAGCACGGACGGGAATCGGCTCCGACAGCGCGCCATCGACCAGCCATCGACCGTCGAGGCGCACCGGCGAGTACAGCACTGGCAGACTGCTCGATGCTTGCACCGCCGGGCCCGCCGGCCCCTGCGACAGCAGCACGCGCTGCCCGGTGGCAAAGTCGGTCGCCACGGCGGCGAACCGGGTCGGCCAGCGTTCGATGGGCACGCCGTGCGTCTCTCTCGCGACGAGCGTACCGACGGCGTCGTTTCGCAGCAGCCCTCGGTCAAGCGCGAGCGACTGGTTCGTCCACCAGCCCAACCCCATCGTCGCCCGATGGACTTGCTCCCAGGACAGCCCGTACGCCCACATCGCACCCGCGATGGCGCCTGCGCTGGTGCCGGTCACGACGCCAGGTCGAACGCCTCGGGCTTCGAGCGCCTTCAGCACGCCAAGGTGGGCGTACCCGTGCAGCGAGCCGCTGCCGAGCGCGAGCCCTACATTCGGCTGAGTGACTTGTGCGCTGGACACACTTGCAGACGCGACCGCCGCACCGATAGCCGTATGCAGGAATTGCCGTCTTCTCGTCAGTGACACGAGTCCCAATGAGGGGTCAGCCGTGAACGTCACCGCGAAACGCTCCTGGTCCGTGGCCAATGCGGCGTTGTTGTTGGGCGGGATATGGCTACTCGGACTAGGACTCTACTTCATCGTGCTGCGCCCACCGCTGCTGCCGGAAGACGAACGCTTTATTGGGAAGTCCCTGCAGGACGCTTCCGCGGTTCTCCCCGGGCTGGCGCCTTGGCTTGGGCACGTGTTCGACGTGCTGGGTGGGTTCGCGGCGGGCTTGGGCGGCCTGGTCGTATGGCTTGCCACGTCTGAATCGCCGAATCAGACTCGTCTGGGGGCCGCAGTGGCTGGCTTCGCGGTGTGCGCGTGGATGGCTGCAACGAACTTCGCGATTCAGTCGGACTTCAGATGGGTGCTCTTGGCCGCACTTACTCCGTGGCTGATTGCGCTCTGGGCGCTGCTCCTAGAACACCCGAGCAACATAAGGGGAAGCACGTGACCGACGTAGTCGCAAAGAGCAAGCGCCTGGCAAGCATCAAGCAGGCGGAAGTACTGTCGGTGCTGGGCGCCGGCGTGCTTGGCGCCGGGTTGGCGCTGCTCGCGCCAGATGCGTTCGGGCCGTACGTCTACTGGCTCATCGGAATCGGCATTGCCGTACACGGACTCGGGATGAGCGCTAAGCACCGCTTAGAAGTGGCTCAACGAGAGCAGCTGCGATGGGAGAGGGTACTGTTCGCGGTTTGCTGGGTGGTTTTGGCGGCGTTAATCATCGTTGCTGTAATTCGCGCGCTCGGCTATCGGTAAAGCGAGCCTCGGACTCCTGCCCCCCGCGACGCCGGGTGCGACCGCTACGATTCCCGGTCCGCGGGACCAAGAAGCGCCGTAAGTTATTGCTTCCGGACCGAAATAGTTACTCGCCCATCAACTCCTGTGGCTGCAGTCGAGCCCGCCAGTAAGGCGCACAGTCGGCCTTGGCGACGCGGCTGAATCATGGAGCGGCGGGGACGTCGCACGTGGGAGCGAAGCGTTAAACGAAGGCGCCCTCGATGCCCATCTCATCGACTCCATGGCATCCGTTTCTTCGACACGAGGACCGCGTTCGGGATGGCATCCCGAACTCGGGCTGCTCGAGGCGCAGAATGCGCCTCAAGCCAATGCCTTGCCGCTTCAACATGCGCTGGCGTGATGCCGGGCACCCAGTCGACGAGTTGTGCCCAAGTCATGCCGGCGTCCAAGCTTGCGACGACCGCGTCAATGTTCACCCGCGTGCCTGCGAAGCACGGCATGCCGCCCTGAATATCCGGGTCGCAGTCAACGAAAGGAGGGGTCTGGTTGAGCATGTCATCAACGTCCTGGAACGAGTTGCGATTCGAGAATCAGCCATATCGGTCTCGAAGGCTATGACCTTTCCGGCCGACTACCGCGCGGGACCTACGGGCCCGGCCATGCGCGCGCCCGGTCGGCCCGCTAGTGTGACAACTCGTCCGTCGAGAACCACCGACGCAGCGCCGAATGGCCCCGGTTCCGTCCCATCGCGAATCACTAGGGCCCTGTATCCGTTCGGCAGAACACTGCCGTCAAACCAGTTAATGGCTTGCGTGGTCTCCTTGGTCAATCGAATTTCCCGCGGCCCAAACTGGTCAATGAAATGGGAGTCCGTTTGGCAGTGCTTTGCGGTTTTCACAAAGTGAAATCGAAGCTCTACGGGAGGTTTAACCCCAAGTAGTAAATTGAAGTTGGTAGGGAAAATGCCGCGCCTGCAACCAGCGCAAGGGCAACCGCACGCCCGAGTCCGCCGGCATGCCGCTGCTCTACGTGCCCTACGTGCCCAACCGGCACGAGGCCTTCATCCTCGCGAACCGCCGGATCCTGTCCGACCAGATGACCTTCCTGCTGGCCGGCGTGCCGCGTCACTCGCGGCTGTGGGCCGTCGGCGACGACGGCGTGTCAGCGGTGGAGGCGGCGGCAGGCTCGGCGCGGCCGCGCAGGCGTTCGCCGCACGCGTCGGCGGGCAGGAGTCGCGAGAACAGGTAGCCCTGCATCGGCCGCTGCAGCCGAGCTCGACCAGCGCATCGCGCTGGGGCTCGGTCCGGGTCGGCCGTCACCGTGTTCCCGGTCAGCCCGCGGCGCCCCCTGAGGTCGGCGACCCGTCCGCGTCGGGCCCGGTGCCGTCCGGGCGGGCGCCGTCCGGCGCTGCCGGGTCGCCCCCGGGCTCCGGCGGTCGCCGCAGCGGCTCGCGCGCCAGCGCCGACTTCACCAGCAGGTGGGCGGCGATCGGCGCGGTCAGGAACACGAAGACGGTGATCAGCAGCTCGTGGATCACCGGTCGCTGGCCGGTCCAGCCGAAGAACACCATCGAGGCGAGCAGCACGCCGCCCACGCCGAGCGTGCTCGCCTTCGTCGGCGCGTGCAGGCGCAGGTAGAAGTCGCGCAGCCGCACCAGCCCGATCGCGCCCACCAGCGCGAACCCGCCGCCCGCGATCATCAGCAGGCTCGCGATCAGCTCGATCAGCAGCGGCAGTTCGTCGTTCGCCATCGCGTCGCCCTTCAGTCGTGGTCGATCACGTCGCCGCGTGCGACGAAGCGGGCGGTGACGACGGTGCCGACGAAGCCGAGCAGCGCGATCACCAGCGCCGCCTCGAAGTAGACCTGCGTACGGAAGCGGATGCCGAGCAGGATCACCACCGCCAGCGCGTTCACGTAGAGCGTGTCGAGGGCGAGCACGCGGTCGAGCACGTCGGGTCCGACGAGCAGTCGCCAGCACGACAGCAGCATCGCGACGGCGAACAGCGCGAGCGCCAGGGTCAGCGCGTGGTCGATCATTCGAACAGCTCCCGGATCGGCGCCTCGTAGCGGGTCTTGACCTCGTCGACCAGCGCCTGCGGATCGTCGATGTCCAGGCCGTGCACGAGCAGGTGGCGGTGGTCGTCGGACAGCTCGCACGACAGCGTGCCCGGCGTCATCGTGACGATGCCGGCGAGCAGCGAGATCGAGCGCGGGCGGCGCACGTCGAGCGGCACCCAGACGAAGCGCGGCGTCAGCGCCGAGGCGGGGCCGAGGATCCGCCGGCCGACCTGCAGGTTCGCGACGACGATGTCCCTCAGCACGACGGCCGCGAGCCGCGCGGCGATCCGCGGCCGGGCGAGCAGGCCGCGCTCGCCCGGCGCGCGTGCGAAGCGCGGCGATCCGCCCGGCAGCCGCGAGAGCGCCACCGCCAGCACGAGGCCCAGCAGCAGGTGGCCGGGTGCCACCGTCTGGTTCAGCAGCAGCCAGGTCACCCAGAGCCACAGCGTGGTCCAGGGACGCGGCAGCAGCCGCCGCACGAGGCCGTCGCGAGGCGCGGGCGCGCTCATCGGAACGCCTCCGGCCGCGGCTGGTGCGGGCCCGCGCGCGGCACCGTGCGCAGCACCTGGTCGACCGCGGCCGCGGGCGCGAGCAGGTCGCGCGCGGCGGCGTCCGCGTAGCGCTGCAGCGGCGCGGCCCAGACCGTGATCGCGACCACGCCGGCGAGCGCGACGAGCGCGGGCACGAACGCCGCGGCGCGCGGCACCGGCGCGCCGGCGACGGGCGGCGCGTCGGACTTCCAGAACAGCACGCTGCCTGCGCGCGCCAGCGCGATCATCGCGAGCAGGCTGCCGCCGAGCACCACCGTCCACAGCGCCGCGACCGACGCGCCGGGCGACCCCGATGCGGGCAGCATCGCGGCCAGCAGCATCGCCTTGCCGACGAAGCCGCCGAGCGGCGGCAGCCCGGCGACCGCCACCGCGGTCGCGAAGAAGAGCAGGCCGGTGGCCGCCGGATGCAGCGGCAGCGGGCCCACCTGCAGCCGGTCGGCCGCCTCGCCGCGACCGCGCGCGACGAGGTCGGCGACCAGATACAGCGCCGCGGCCGACAGCGTCGTGTGCGGCAGGTAGAAGAGGGCGGCCGACAGCGTGCCGGCGTTCGCGAGACCCACGCCGATCAGCAGGAAGCCGGCCGAACCGATGAGCAGCATCGACGCGAGCCGTCGCAGGTCGGTGCCCGCCAGCGCGCCCAGCATCGCGAGCGCGTAGCCCGCGGCGCCGACCGCCGCCAGCCACGGGAAGGCCGCGTTCGCGAGCGGGCCCGCGTCGGCCCCGAAGACCAGCGTGAAGGTCCGCACGATCGCGTAGACGCCGACCTTGGTCATCACCGCGAACAGCGCCGCCACCGGCGGGCTCGCCGCGGAGTAGGTGCCCGGCAGCCACAGGTAGAGCGGCAACGCCGCCGCCTTCAGCGCGAAGACCGTCAGCAGCAGCCAGCCGCCGATCAGGGCGAGCGTCGCGTCGCCGCCCTCCAGCGCGGGCACGCGTGCCGACAGGTCGGCGAGGTTCAGCGTGCCGGTCACGCCGTAGAGCAGGCTCGTGCCGACCAGGAAGAGCGCGGAGCCCAGCAGGTTCAGCGCGACGTAGCGCAGCCCCGCCGCGATCCGTGCCGCACCGTCGCCGTGGACCAGCAGCCCGTAGGAGGCGATCAGCAGCACCTCGAAGAACACGAAGAGGTTGAACAGGTCGCCGGTGAGGAACGCGCCGTTGAGCCCCATCAGCTGCACCTGCAGCAGCGGATGGAAGTGCTCGCCGCGGCCGTCCCAGCGACCGTGGGCGGCGGCGAGCGCCACGACGGCGAGCAGCGCGGTCAGCGCGACCATCATCGCCGAGAGGCGGTCGCAGACCAGCGCGATGCCCCAGGGTGCGGCCCAGTTGCCGAGCAGGTAGACGCCGCGCCACCCGTCCGACGCGAGCGCGACCAGCCAGGCCGCGCAGCCGAGCTGCAGCAGCACCGACAGCCAGGCGAGCGCGCGCTGCGCGCCGAGCCGCCGGTCGAGCAGCATCAGTGCCGCGGCGAGCGCGGGCAGCACGATCGGGACGACCGGCGCGTGGTTCATCGCGGCAGGTCCTGCGCGTCGGCGGCCGGCGCCTGCCCGCCGTCGGCGTCGTCGGTGCCGCGCGCGGCGTAGGCGCGGACGGCGAGCACCAGCAGCAGCGCGGTCATCGCGAAGCCGATCACGATCGCGGTCAGCACCAGCGCCTGCGGCAGCGGATCCGCCACCGCGCCGGTCGCCGTGCCGTCGACGATCGGCGCGCGGCCGACCACGAGCCGCCCCATCGAGAAGATGAAGAGGTTCACCGCGTACGACAGCAGCGTGAGCCCGAGGATCACGTCGAAGGAGCGCGGACGCAGCAGCAGCCAGACGCCCGTGCCGGTCAGCACCGCGATCCCCGAGGCCATCAGCAGCGCCATCTCAGCCCTCCCGGCGCGAGAGGCGCCCGATGCCGGCGAGCGCGAGCACCGTCGCGCCCACCACCGCGAGGAACACGCCGAGGTCGAACGCCGCCGCGCTCGCCAGCGGCAGCTCGCCCACCAGCGGCAGCACCGGATGGCCGAAGGTGCTGGTCAGGAACGGATAGCCGAACAGCCAGGAACCGAGCCCGGTGAGGCAGGCGATGAGCAGGCCCGCCCCCAGCACGACGTGCAGGCGCTCGATCGTGCGGGCGGCCTGCGCCGCCCGGTCCGTGCCGCGACGGCGCTCGAGCGGGCCGGCGGCCACCGACTGCAGCAGCAGCGCCACCGCGAAGATCAGCCCGGCGATGAAGCCGCCGCCGGGCTGGTTGTGTCCGCGCAGGAAGAAGTAGAACGAGACCAGCAGCGCGAACGGCAGCAGCGTGCGGGCGATCGTCGCGAACATCAGCGGATGACGGCGCTCGTCCGCCTCCGCCGCGCCGCGCGCCGGGCCGGCCACCGGCGGCAGCGCGATCCGCGCGATCAGCGCGTGGATCACCAGGCCCGCGACCAGCATCACCGTCATCTCGCCGAAGGTGTCGAAGCCGCGGAAGTCGACGATGATCACGTTGACCGCGTTCGAGCCGCCGCCCTCGGGCAGCGTGCGCTCGAGGAACCAGCCTGCGATCGCGTCGCGCTGCGGGCGCGCCATCACCGCCCAGGCGATCGCGCCGACACCGAGGCCGGCCACCGCCGCGATCGCCGCGTCGCGCAGCTTGCGGCGGTCGTCGGGCTCGCGCGGCGACTCGGGCGGCAGGTAGCGCAGCGCGAGCATCATCAGCAGCGTGGTCGCGACCTCGACCAGCAGCTGGGTCAGCGCGAGGTCCGGCGCCGAGAACCAGACGAACGAGAGGCTGGTCACCAGGCCCACGGCGCCGAGCGCGACCAGCGCGACCAGCCGCTCGCCCGAGAACGCGACCGTCGCGATCGCCGCGGCGCAGCCGATCGCCCAGATCGCGAGCGGACCGGCCGACAGCCCGTCGAAGGGATCGGCCGTCGCGCCATCGAAGGGCGAGGTCGCCACGAGCCACGGCAGCCCGCCCGCGAGCAGCGCCGCCCCCAGCGTCAGCAGCAGCGCGCGCCGCAGTCCGCCCGCGTGCAGCGCGCCGGTGACCGCGCGGGCGAACGCGAGCAGCCTGTCGATCGTCGCCTCGAATGCGCCGCGGCCCGGCGAGGGCTCGTCGGGCACGCGATGCAGCGCCCGCTCGCGCGCCAGCCAGAAGTAGACCAGGGCGCCGCCCGCGAGCGCGCACAGGCTGAGCGCGAGCGGCGCGTTGAAGCCGTGCCAGATCGCGAGCGAGTAGTGGGGCAGCGTGCCGCCGAGCACGTCGCGCGCGCCGAGCTCGAGCAGCGGCCCCACGGTATAGGCCGGGAACAGTCCGACCGCGACGCACAGCGCCGCGAGCAGCTCGACCGGCACCCGCATCCAGCGCGGCGGCTCGTGCGGCACGCGCGGCAGGTCCACGGGCTCGCCATTGAAGAACACGTCGTGGATCAGCCGCACCGAGTAGGCGACCGACAGCGCGGTCGCGATCACGGCGGCGGCCGGCACCAGGAACCGCACCGCCCGGTGGCCCTCGACCGCGAGCGTCTCGGCGAGGAACATCTCCTTGGACAGGAAGCCGTTGAGCAGGGGCACGCCGGCCATCGCCGCCGCCGCGACGGTGGCCAGCGCCGCGGTGACCGGCATCCACGTCGCGAGCCCGTTGATGCGCCGCATGTCCCGCGTGCCCGTCTCGTGGTCGACGATGCCGGCCGCCATGAACAGCGAGGCCTTGAAGGTCGCGTGGTTCAGCAGGTGGAAGACCGCTGCCACGGCCGCCAGCGGCGAGTCCAGCCCGAGCAGCATCGTGATCAGCCCGAGGTGACTGATCGTCGAGTAGGCGAGCAGGCCCTTCAGGTCGTGCTGGAAGATCGCGTGCCAGGCGCCGACCAGCAGCGTGGCCGCGCCGGTGAGCGTCACCAGCCAGAACCAGGGGTCGGTGCCCGACAGCACCGGGTAGAGGCGTGCGAGCAGGAAGATGCCCGCCTTCACCATCGTCGCCGAATGCAGGTAGGCCGAGACCGGCGTGGGCGCGGCCATCGCATGCGGCAGCCAGAAGTGCACCGGGAACTGGGCGGACTTGGTGAACGCGCCGGCCAGGACCAGCACCAGGCAGACCGGGTAGGCCGGATGCGCGCGGACCCGGTCGCCGGCGGCGAGCACGGTGTCGAGGTCGAGGCTGCCCGCGATCCAGCCGAGCAGCAGCACCCCGGCCAGCAGCGCGAGGCCGCCGAGCCCGGTGATCGTCAGCGCCATCCGCGCGCCGCGTCGCGCGTCCTGGCGGTGCTGCCAGAAGCCGATCAGCAGGAACGACGTGAGACTGGTCAGCTCCCAGAAGACCGCGAGCAGCAGCAGGTTGTCGGCGAGCGCGATGCCCAGCATCGCGCCCATGAACGCCAGCAGCAGCGCGAAGAACTTCGGTGCGCGTTCGTCGGGCGACAGGTACCAGCGCGCGTAGAGGATCACCAGCAGGCCGATGCCCAGGATCAGCCCGGCGAACAGCATCGCCAGGCCGTCCATCCGGAAGCCGAAGCCCACGCCGAGCGCGGGCAGCCAGTCGACCCTGAGCCGCTGGACGCTGCCGTCGAGCACCTCGGGCGCGAGCATCGCGAACGGCAGCAGCGAGAAGCCCGCGGCGACGGCGGCGATCCAGGCGGAGTGCCGCAGCCGCGACTGCGGCGACGACGGGGCCATGGCCGCACCGATCGCGGCGAGCACGGCGGCGCCGGCGAACGGCGCGAGCACCAGCACGAACAGCGCACCGGTCATCGGGTGGCTCGCGGGGCGCGCAGGCGGGCGGGCGGGACGGTCATCGGCGGGCGCGGTCGGAGGATCCGGGCGGTGAGGCGGACGGCCGGGCGGACGGGGGCAGGCGGACGGGCGGACGGAGCGGCGCAGTATAAGCGGGCCCGGCCGGCGCTTGGGCGAGTTCGGGTAACCTGCCGGGCGATGAGCGCCTCCTCCCTGCTGACCCTCGTCGACGCGCAGCTCGCCTACGGCGACCTGCCGCTGCTCGACAACGCATCGCTGTCGGTCCTCTCCGGCGAGCGCATCGGGCTGGTCGGTCGCAACGGCACGGGCAAGTCCTCGCTGCTGTCGGTGATCGCGCGGCGCGCGGCGCTCGACGACGGCCTCGTGCAGCGGCGCGACGGGCTGCGCACCGCGCTGGTCGAGCAGGAGCCGGTGCTGCCGCCGGCCCCGACGCTGCACGACAGCCTGCTCGAGCGCGGCGCGCTCGCGACGATCGACGACGAACGCGAGCGCTGGCGTGCGCAGGCGCGGCTCGGCGAATACCTGCAGCGCTTCGGGCTCGAGCCCGGTGCGGACCCGGGGTCGGCCTCGGGCGGCGAGCGCAAGCGGGCCGCGCTCGCGCTCGCCTTCGCGCTCGAGCCCGAGCTGCTGCTGCTCGACGAGCCGACCAACCACCTCGACATCGCCGGCATCGAGCTGCTCGAGTCGCTGATGGCGCGCGTGCCGGCCGCGGTCTTCGTCACGCACGACCGGTTCTTCCTCGACGCGGTCGCGACGCGGATCGTCGAGCTCGACCGCGGCACGCTGCGTTCGTTCCCAGGCAACTTCAGCGCCTACCAGCGCCTGCGCGCCGAGCAGCTGGAGGCCGAGCGGACCGCTGCGCGCCGCTTCGACAAGTTCTGGGCGCAGGAGGAGGTCTGGATCCGCAAGGGCGTCGAGGCCCGCCGCACGCGCAACGAGGGCCGGGTGCGCCGGCTCGAGCAGCTGCGCAGCGACCGCGAGGCGCGGCGCGAGCGGCAGGGCGAGGTCCGGCTGGCGATCGACGCGGGCGAGCGCAGCGGCAAGCTCGTCGCGGAGCTGACGGAGGTCTCGAAGGCCTTCGAGGGCCGGACGGTCGTCGACCGGTTGTCGCTGATCGTCTCGCGGGGCGACCGGCTCGCGCTGGTCGGCCCGAACGGTGCCGGCAAGTCCACGCTGCTGAAGCTGATCCTCGGCCGGCTCGAGCCCGACTCGGGTTCGCTGCGACTGGGCACCCAGCTGTCGGTCGCCTACTTCGACCAGATGCGCGAGCAGCTCGATCCGGAGAAGACCGTCGCCGAGACGATCAGCCCGGGTTCGGACTGGGTCGAGGTCAACGGTGAGCGCAAGCACGTGATGAGCTACCTCGGCGACTTCCTGTTCCCGCCGCGCCGCGCGTCGTCGCCGGTCCGCACGCTGTCGGGCGGCGAGCGCAACCGGCTGCTGCTCGCGCGGCTCTTCGCGCGGCCGGCCAACCTGCTGGTGCTCGACGAGCCGACCAACGACCTCGACATCGAGTCGCTCGAACTGCTCGAGGACGTGCTGCAGGGCTACTCGGGCACGCTGCTGCTGGTGAGCCACGACCGCGCGTTCCTCGACAACGTGGCCACGCAGGTGCTGGTGGCCGAGGGCGAGGGTCGCTGGCGGGAATACGTGGGCGGCTGGAGCGACTGGCTGCGGATGCGGCCGGCGGCGGCGCCCGTGCCCGCTCCGTCGCCGTCGGCCGCCGCGGCCGCGGGCCCGGCCCAGGGCAAGCCGGTCCCGCCGCGCGCGTCCGGCGACGCGCGCCCCCGCAAGCTCGGCTTCAAGGAGCAGCGCGAGCTGCAGGAACTGCCGGATCGGATCGAGGCGCTGGAGGCCGAGCAGGCGGCGCTCGCCGCCCGCGCGAGCGAGCCCGACTACTTCAGGCAGGATGCACGCGTGCTGCGCGCCGACCAGGAGCGCCTGCAGGCGATCGAGCTCGAGCTGCTCGAGCTGCTCGAGCGCTGGGAGACGCTCGAGCAACGGGCGCGGGAAGCGGCGAAATGACGCATCCGGTCGCGTCGCTCGCCCGGCGCGCGCTCGCCGCGCTCGCGCTGGCGGGGACGGCGAGCGCGGCGGCGCTGCCCGTGCCGGCGGCCGCGCAGCTGCGCGCCTTCGAGTTCGCGCTCGACAACGACCAGTTCGCGTTCGCGTCGCGGCGCGACGAGCGCTGGTACACCAGCGGCGGGTTCATCCGCGCCGCGTTCGACGCGCCGGCCGGCACGCTCGCCGCCCGGCTCGCCGGTGCCTGGTGTGCCGTCGGCCCGGCCTGCGACCGCGACGCGCGCACCCTCGCGGTGCTGTCGCTCAACCACGAGATCCACACCCCCGCCTCGCCCGGCACGCCCGTGCCGCAGCCCTACGACCGGCCGTATGCCGGCGTGCTCACGCTCGGGGCCGATGCGGTGGTGGCCGGCGAGCGCACCCGCCAGACGCTGTCGCTCAGGCTCGGCACGATCGGCCCGGCGGCGCTCGGCCGGGAGGTCCAGAACGGCATCCACCGCCTGCTCGGGCAGCCGCTCGCGCGGGGCTGGGACGGGCAGGTGCGTGCGCAGCCGGCGGTGCAGCTCGGCTGGTCGCGGCTGGTCGCATGGCACGAGCCGGGCAGCGCGTTCGACGTCGTCGGCCGGACCGCGCTGCGGATCGGTTCGCCGGTCACCGACGCCGCCGTCGGCGCGATGATGCGGCTGGGCGCGCGGCCTGTCGGCCCGAGCTGGCCGGGCGAGACGATCGGCGTGCGCGAGCCCGAGGGCTGGCAGGGCTTCGTCGGCGTCGAGGCGCGCGCGGTCGCCTGGGACGCGACGATCGACGGCGCCACCTACCAGTACGCCTCGCTGACGCGGCACGAGCGGCTCGCCGGCCGTGTGTTCGCCGGCGCGTCGGTCGGCGCGTTCCGGGACTGGCGGCTCGAGTTCACCGTCGCGCTGCACTCGGTGTCCTTCGAGGCGCCGCTCGAGCCGGTCGCACTGCGGCCGCAGCGCATCGGCACCATCGGCCTGCGCTGGCAGCCGACACGCTGAGCCGACGCCGGACCGCCGTTCGACCGCTGCCGGCGCACTCGCCGGTGTCGATACAGGCATGACGATGATGCATGCCGCGGCCCGCGCGGCGGCGGCCCGCACGGATACCGCTGCGTCGTCGCCGCCCCGGCTCAGTGCCGTTCGAGCAGCCGGCCGATCTCGCGCTTGAAGAACGGATAGAGCAGCGGTGCCGCGACCAGCCCCTGCACGCCGAACAGCGCCTCGCCGGTCAGCATCGCCGCGAGGATCTCCCACGAGTCGACCTGCACCCGGGCGCCGACGGTGCGCGCGTTGATGAAGTACTCGGTCTTGTGGATCAGCACGAGGAAGACGAGCGACGCGATCGCGAGCCACGGCGAGACCGCGAGCGAGATCAGCGTGACCAGCGTGTTGGCCAGCAGGTTCCCGAGCACCGGCATCACGCCGGTGACCAGCGTGAACAGGCAGAGCAGCCCGCGGAAGGGCAGCACGAAGCCGAAGGCCGGCAGGATCAGGAACAGGTAGATCGCGGTCATCGTGGTGTTGAACACCGCGATGCGCATCTGCGCGATCACCACCCGCTCGAGCACCAGCAGGAACCGCCCGATGAACTTCTCCTCGGACTGCAGCCCGCCCGGCCGCCAGGTGGCCGCCGCCGCCATCGCGGCGACCAGGATCGCGAAGATGCCCTGCACCAGCGCGTGGGCGACCTTGCCGCCCAGGCCGCCGAGGCTCGCCGCATGGTCGCGCAGCCAGCCGAAGACCCGGGCGCGCAGTTCGTAGAGGTCGGCCGGCAGCGAGGCCGAGATCGATTCCGGCAGTGCCTCGCGCAGCGCGTCGAGCGAGTCCTCGATCCGCAGCAGGAAGGTCCGCAGGTCGTCGGCCGAGGCGAGCGCGACCGTCCAGGTGACGATGCCGGCGAACGCGGCCAGCACCAGCGAGCCGACCACCGCGCCCGAGAACCCGGCGACCGCGCGGGATGCGCCGAAGCGCGAGGATAGGCGGTCCGCCAGCAGGCAGGTCCACGCGTAGACGAGCAGGCCGAGCAGCACGGGCACGAGGAGCCGCTGCTGCAGCACCAGCAGCGCGCCGGCCGCGGTCAGGACGAGCCGGAGCACCTCCGGACGGACGGGAAGGGGACCGATGATGGCGAGTCTCCGGAAGAGACCGGCACTCTAGCGCATCTGGTCCTTGCGGAGCCGCACGGACCGACGTCCGGCGGGGCTTCCGGCCGCCGGCTCGCGGCCGGTGGCGGGCGGGGCCCGGAGCGCATGGCGGACCAGCGCGTCGACCATGAACCGGGCGACCGCCTCGACCTCGGCGTCGTCCTCGCCCCAGATGTCCTTGATCACCACGTAGGGCTCGATGCCGTAGACGAGCGACAGCGCCTTCGACAGCAGGTCGTGGTTCCGCCGGGTGAGCTGCCCGCGCATCGGCGCGAGCGCGTGCTTGAGCAGTCCGACCCGGTAGCCGCGCCGGTACGGCTCCTCGTCGAGCAGACCGGCCCGTGCGAGCGCCGCGTGCTCGAGCGACAGCTGCAGCGCCGCGCGCATCTGCGGCTCGAACTCCTGGAAGCGCCCGAAGGTCGATTCGAAGAGCCGGACGAGTCGCTGGTCGCCGACCGCGCCGTCGTCGCTGCGCGGCGACGCGCGGACCGGGCCGAGGCTGTGATCCACGACGCCGGCGATCAGCTTGCTGCGGGTGGGGAAATAGCGGTAGGCGGTGGCGCGTGACACGCCTGCGGCCTGCGCGAGTTCGCTGACCGAGGGCACCGCGCCACGCTCGCGGATCAGGCGGCTCGCGGCGTCGAGCAGCAGGCGTCGCATCCGTGCGGCCGGCCCGGTCGCGGGCGGCGGCGCGGTCGACGCATCGGCCCCGCCGCTCGGGGCACGCCCGCGGACACGGACCGCTGCGGTTCCGTGGATATCGTCCATCTCGCCTGCGTGGGGGTCTTGACCCGGATTGTAGACGCTGCGTACGATCCCGAGGACGAAAACGAGACGCCCGTCTCGAAACGAATCGAGTGTCTTGTGCGGCGCACAAGACACGGGGGAGACGCTTGAAGGTCGCGACCTTCCGCTGGGGCGGTCGGCGGCACGCGGGCCTGCTGTCCGACGACGGCCGCCGCGTGACGCCGCTGGCGCTGGGCGAGCGCGGCGAGCGACGCGGCGCGCTCGCCCTCGTCGAGGCGATGGCCGCCGGCCGCGGCATGCCGCGGGCGTCGGGCGTGTCGCTGCCCGTCTCCGCGGTCACCCTCGAGGCGCCCCTGCCGGCACCGCGCCGCAACCTCTTCTGCGTCGGCCGGAACTATCGCGAGCACGCGGCGGAACTCGCCGGCACGGTGTTCCGCGGCGTCGCCTCCGATGCCGCCTGGCCCATGGTGTTCACCAAGGTTCCCGAGTCGGTGATCGGCCCGGGCGCCCCGATCGTCGTGCCCCGCGGCGTGTCCGAGCAGATCGACTACGAAGCCGAGCTCGCGGTGGTCATCGGCACCGGCGGGCGCGACATCCGCGCGTCGTCGGCGATGGACCACGTCTGGGGCTACACGATCGTCAACGACGTCACCGCGCGCGATCTGCAGCAGCGTCATGGACAGTGGGACCTCGGCAAGTCGCTCGACACGTTCTGCCCGATGGGGCCGTGGCTCGTGTCCGCCGACGAGGCCGACGGCACTGACCTGCTGATCGAGTGCTTCGTCAACGGCGAGTCCCGGCAGCGCGCGCGCACCTCGCAGCTGATCTTCGACATCCCGACGCTCGTCGAGACCTGCTCGCGCGGGATCACGCTGCATCCCGGCGACGTGATCGCCACCGGCACCCCCGCCGGCGTCGGCATGGGCTTCACGCCGCCGCGCTGGCTGCGGTCCGGCGACGTCGTCCGCATCGAGATCGAGGGCGTCGGCGTCCTCGAGAACCCCGTCCGCTAGCGCCCGGACCGCCGCGAGGAGACCGCGATGCCCGACACCCTGTTCACCAATGTCCGCATCTTCGACGGCTCCGGCGCGCAGCCCTACACGGGGGAGGTCCTGGTCCGCGGCAACCGGATCCGCGGCGTCGCGCGCGGCAGCCGCTCGCTGCCGCCGGCGGGCGCGACGGTGATCGACGCTGCGGGCGCGACGCTCATGCCCGGCATGACCGAGGCCCACACGCACTTTGCCTGGAACGACCAGCCGAGCCTGGGCGCGATCCAGAAGATGCCGGTCGAGGAGCACATCCTCTGGTGCGCGCACGTCGCCGAACGCTACCTGTCGCGCGGCTTCACCTCGTGCGTGGGCGCGGCGACCGCGAAGCCGCGGCTCGACGTGGTGATCCGCAACGCGATCGAGTCGGGCCAGATCCCCGGTCCCCGCTACCTGGCCGCGAGCCAGGAGATCACCGTGCCGGGCGGCCTCGGCGACGAGTCGCCGCCGCACCTGCCCTATCCGGAGTTCAGCTTCGGCGCGGTCGTGAGCGGCGCCGACGAGATGCGCCGCTGCGTGCGGATGTTCCTCAAGTACGGCGTCGACACGATCAAGCTGAACCTGTCGGGCGAGTACATCGCCGGCCTGGCAGCCGAGGCGACGCCCATGACCGACGCCGAGATCGCGACCGCGGTCGAGGAGGTGAGGAAGCGCGGCAAGCGGCTCGCCGCGCACGCGCGCTCGGCCGAGTCGGTCAAGCAGTGCGTGCGCCACGGCATCGAGCTGGTCTACCACGCGAGCTTCGCCGACGAGGAGGCGCTCGACATGCTCGAGGCGGCGAAGGATCGCCACTTCGTCGCCCCCGGCATCGCATGGCTGATCAACACCTCCTACCATGCATCGAAGTGGGGGATCACGCCCGAGATCGCGCGCGACATGGGCTATCACCGCGAGCTCGAGGTCGCCGTCGAGTCGCTGCGGAAGATGCACAAGCGCGGGATCCGAATCCTTCCGGGCGGCGACTACGGTTTCGCGTGGATCGAGCACGGCACCAACGCGAAGGACCTGGAGTACTTCGTCCGCCATCTCGGCTTCACGCCGATGGAGGCGCTGCTGTCTGCGACGCGGCTGGGCGGCCAGATCATGATGCGCGAGCACGAACTCGGCCAGGTGAAGGACGGCTACCTCGCCGACCTCTTGCTGGTCGACGGCGACCCGCTGTCGAACATCGCCGTGCTGCAGGATCCGGCGCGCATCCTCGCCGTGATGAAGGACGGCGTGTTCCACAAGGAACCCGAGATCCGCGGTGCCCGCACGCGCTGGCCGGCGAGCGCGGCCTGAGACGGAGCCACGCGATGGTCACCCGCGTCGTCGAGCGGATCGCCTTCGAGCAGCACGGCTCGGGTGAACCCGTGCTCGCGATCCACGGGCTCGGCGGCTCGTCGAACACCTGGACGCCGCTGGCCGGCGACGACGGTCCGCTCGCGCGCTGCGCGCTGCTGCGGCTCGACCTGCCGGGCTCGGGTCGTTCGCACCGGGTCGAGGGACCGCTGTCGATCGCGCGGATGGTCGCGGCCTGCGTGCGCGTGATGGACGCGGCCGGCGTGTCGCGCGCGCACGTCCTCGGCCACTCGCTCGGCACCATCGTCGCCCAGCACCTCGCGGTGGCCGAGCCGCGGCGCGTCCGCAGCCTCACGCTCTTCGGGCCGCTGCCCGCGCCGCCCGAGTCGGCACGCGCCGCGATCCGGACGCGCGGCGCGAAGGCGCGCGCGGAGGGTGTCCCGGGCATGGCCGACATCGCCGACGCGCTGGTCCGCACGTCGCTCTCGACCGAGACGCGTGCGCGCCGGCCGGCCGCCGTGGCCTTCGTGCGCGAGTCGCTGATGCGCCAGGACCCGGACGGCTACGCTCGCAGCTGCGAGGCGCTCGCCGACGCCCAGCCGGCCGACCTGATGCAGCTCGGTTGCCCGGTGCTGCTGGTGACCGGCGACGAGGATGCGGTCGCGCCGCCCCAGTCGGTGCGCGGCATGGCTCAGCGGATCGCCGATGCGCGCGTCGAGGTGCTGCGCGGCTGCGGGCACTGGACCCCGGTGGAGCGGCCCGAGGAGTGCGTCGCGCTGCTGCGCGGCTTCCTCGCGCGGCGGACCTGAACGAGACGATCGACGACGACCCGAATCGGGAGACGACCATGGCCGACGTGCTGTTCACGAACGTGCGGATCCTCGACGGGACCGGGGTCGCGCCGTACCCGGGCGACGTGCTGGTGCAGGGAAACCGGATCGCGCGGGTCGGCCGCGCAGGCGGCGGCGCGCGCGGCGCCCTCGCGTCGCCGGCGGGCACCATGGTCATCGACGGCGCCGGCGCGACGCTGATGCCCGGGATGTGCGAGGCGCACACCCACATGGCGTGGAACAACGCGGCCACCCTCGACGGCATCCAGGTGATGCCGACCGAGGAGCACGTGCTGTGGACCGCCGGCGTCGCGAAGCAGTACCTGATGCACGGCTGGACCTCGTGCGTGGGGGCGGCGACCGCGAAGCCGCGCCTCGACGTGGTCGTCCGCAACGCGATCGAATCGGGGATGATCCCCGGCCCGCGCTACCTCGCGGCGAGCCAGGAGATCACCGTGCCCGGCTCGCTCGGCGACGAGACGCTGCCGCACATCCAGTACCCGGAATACAGCTTCGGCGCGATCGTCAACGGGCCCGAGGACATGCGCCGCGTCGTCAGGCAGTTCCTCAAGTACGGCGTCGACTCGATCAAGCTCAACCTGTCGGGCGACAACTTCGTCGCGGGGGCGGACGCCAAGACCACCTGGATGAGCGACGAGGAGGTGGCGATGGCGGTGCGCGAGACGAAGGTCCGCGGCAAGCGGGTGTCGGTCCACGCGCGCTCGGCCGAGTCGGTCAAGCAGGCGCTGCGGCACGGCTGCGAGGTGATCTACCACGCGAGCTACACCGACGAGGAGGCGCTCGACATGCTCGAGGCCGCGCGCGACCGGATCTTCGTCGCCCCCGGCCTGTCGGTGATCATCAAGCTGCTCTACGAGGGCGAGCCCTTCGGTGTGCCCTACGCGAAGGCAGTGCAGATGGGCTATCTCGAGGAACTGGAGGCGGCCGTCGAGAGCCTGAAGGCGATGCACCGGCGCGGCGTGCGGGTGCTGCCGGGCGGCGACTACGGCTTCGCATGGGCGCCGCACGGCACCAACGCGATGGACCTGCAGTACTTCGTCAAGTACCTGGGCTTCACGCCGATGGAGGCGATCGTCTCCGCGACGAAGCTGGGCGGCCAGATCATGATGCGACCGGGCGAGCTCGGCACGATCCGAGAGAACATGCTCGCCGACCTGCTGCTGGTCGACGGCGATCCGCTCTCGGATCTGTCGATCCTGCTCGACACGAACCGGCTGCTGGCGATCATGAAGGACGGGCGCTTCGCGAAGGAGCCGCCGATCCGCAGCGCGCAGCCGCGCACGCTGAGCCGCTGGACCGCGGGCGTCGCCTGACGATGCGCGTCGACGACCTGCCCATCGGGCGTCCCGGCCCCGCGCCGACCGCGGCGAGCATCGCCGCGGGTGCAGCCGCGCGCCGGCGCCGGACGATCCGCTGGGTCGTCGGACTCGTCATCGGCGTGCCGCTCGTCGTGTTCGTCGCCTGGGCGCTCTTCGACAACCCGCGCCTGTTCGCCTCGACGCTGCTCAACGGACTCACGCTCGCCGCGCTCTACTTCCTCGTCGCCAGCGGCTTCACGCTGGTGTTCGGGCTGATGCGCAACGTCAACCTGGCGCACGGCTCGCTCTACCTGTTCGGCGCCTACGTCGGATGGATGGTCGGCGAGGCGAGCGGTTCGTGGGTGCTGGCGGTGATCGCCGGCTTCGCGTCGTCGGCGCTGGTCGGTCTGCTGATGCAGCTGCTGATCTTCCGCTGGATGCAGGGGCAGGACCTGCGCCAGACGCTCGTCACCATCGGCATCTCGATCGTGCTCGCCGACCTGATGCTCTGGGCCTGGGGGGCCGAGATCTACACTTTCGATCCGCCGCGCTGGATGTTCGGCACGCTGTCGCTGCCGGTCGTCGAGAAGTACGCGACCTACCGGCTGCTGCTGCTCGCCGGCGCGATCCTGATCGGCATCGCGCTGTGGCTGTTCCTGAACCGCACCCGTGTCGGCATGATGATCCGCGCGGGCGTCGACGACCGCGCGATGCTGGCCGCCTCGGGCGTCAACGTGCAGCTCGTCTTCGCGGTGACCTTCGCGATCGGCGCCGGCATGGCGGGCTTCGCCGGCGTGGTCGGCGGCACCGCGCTGTCGATCGCGCCCGGCGAGGACGTCCGCTACCTGCTCGCGTCGCTGGTGGTCGTGATCGTCGGCGGCATGGGCAGCGTGACCGGCGCGGCGATCGGCGCGCTGCTGATCGGGATCGCCGAGCAGTTCGGCCTCGCCTATGCGCCGACCTACGGCATCGTCTTCACGTTCGTGATCATGGCGCTCGCGCTGGCGTTCCGCCCGCAGGGCCTTCTCGGGAGGTCCGCACGATGAGCGCGGCGCAGTGGCGCAAGGCGATGAACCCGGGCGCGTCGACGCACGACTGGCGCCGCTCGGCCTGGGCGCGACCGGCGGGCACGCTGCGGCCCGAGGCGTCGGCCGGCGCCGGCGCCGGCGACGGGGGGGCCGGGCAGTCCGGCACGACCGGCACCTCCGGCGCGCGCGCGGCCGTCGCCGCGATCGGCCCGCGGCACGTGATCGGGCTCGCGGCGCTGCTGCTCTTCCCGTTCGCCGCCACGCCCTTCTTCGTGTTCCAGATCGGCGCGCAGTCGCTCGCGCTAGGGCTGATCGCGCTGTCGCTCGCCTGGCTCGCCGGCTACGGCGGCATGGTGTCGCTGTCGCAGATGACGGTAGCCGGCATCGCCGGCTACGCCGTCGCGATCTTCGGCTCCAGCGCCGCGACCAACATCAGCCTCGGCTGGCCGTGGTGGCTCGCGGTGCTGGTCGCGATCGCGGTCGGCACGGTCGCGGCGACACTGATCGGATGGCTGTCGGTGCGTACCGAGGGCATCTACACGATCATGATCACGCTGGCGGTGGGCGTCGCGTTCTTCTATCTCGCGCAGCAGAACTACACGCTCTTCAACGGTTTCCAGGGCTTCTCGAAGGTCGCGCCGCCGAACGTGCTCGGCATCGACTGGCGTGCGCCGCTGCCGTTCTACTACCTGTGCCTGTTCTGGTCGCTGGCCGGTTACCTGCTCGTCAAGCACCTGGTGCGCGCGCCGTTCGGCGTTGCGCTGCAGGGTATCCGCGACAACCCGAGGCGCATGAACTCGCTGGGCTTCCACGTGACCGCGCATCGCGTCGCGGCGCACGCGGTGGCCGGCTTGATCGCGTCGGTCGGCGGCGTGCTGATGGTCTGGTACAACAGCCTGATCTCGCCGGGCTCGCTCGGCACCACGGCACTGATCAACGTGCTGATCGTCGCCGTGCTGGGCGGCATGGGCCACCCGATCGGTGCGTTCATCGGCGCGACGGTCTTCGTGCTGCTGCAGAACTTCGCGATCGACCTGGTCGACCGCGAACGCTTCAACCTCGTCATCGGCGGCGTGTTCCTCGCCGTCGTGCTCTTCTCCCCGGACGGACTCGTCGGCATCTGGAACCGGCTGCGCGCGCGCTTCGCGCGCCCCGGTACGGCTCCGACCGTTCCGCCCGGGCGGACCGGTTCCACCCCCGGCGGCGGGCATGCCGCCCATACCAATAGGAGGACGACGTGAGAGAAGGCAAGAGGTTCCTGGGGCGCTCGCTGATCGGTGCGGCGGTGTTCGCGGCGTTCGCGGGCGGCGCGTGGGCGCAGGAGGTCATCCGGATCGGCGTGCTGGCGACGCTCGATGGTCCGTTCGCCGCCGGCGGTCAGGACGGCATGCGCGGCGCGGATCTCGCGCTGCTGCAGAGGAAGGGGATGGCGGGCGGCAAGAAGGTCGAGTTCGTGAAGGGCTCGTCCAACGCCAATCCGGATGTCGCGGTCAACGCGACCCGCAAGCTCGTCGAGCAGGACAAGGTCCAGATCATGGTCGGGCCGCTGTCGGGCTCCGAGGGGATCGCGGTCAAGAACTACAGCAAGTCCCAGCCCGGCGTGACCTTCGTCAACGGCGGCTCGGGCGCGCAGGCGACCACGCTGCAGGATCCGTCGCCGAATTTCTTCCGCTTCAACACCGAGGGCGCCCAGTGGATGGTCGGCCTCGGCGAATACGCGTTCAAGGACAAGGGCTACAAGCGGATGGCCCTGATCTCCGAGGACTACTCGTTCCCGTACTCGCAGGTGCAGGGCTTCATGGCCGGCTTCTGCAAGGCCGGCGGCAAGATGGTCGAGAAGATCTGGGTGCCGCTCGGCACCAAGGACTACGCGGCCGCGATCGCCAAGCTGCCGCGCGACATCGACGCTATCTTCGCGGTGCTCGGCGGCTCCGACGCGGTCAACTTCCTGACCCAGTACGAGCAGGCCGGCGGCAACAAGCCGATCATCGGCGGCACGATCACCGTCGACCAGACGGTGCTCGGGTTCCGCGGCCGCCGCCCGGACGCGATCGTCGGCACGCCGACCGCGGGTCCGATGGCCGACGCGCTCGACACGCCGGAGTGGAAGCAGTTCGTCGCGGACTACAAGACGAACTTCAAGGACGGGCTGCCGAGCCCGTCGCTGTTCGCGTTCCTCTACTACATCAACACCAAGGCGGTGCTCGACGCGCTCGACGCGGTGAAGGGTGACCTGTCGAACAACCAGGCGAAGCTGCGCGAGACGCTGTCGACGATGACGCTGAAGACGCCGGTCGGCGACGTGAAGCTCGACGGCAACCGCCAGGCGGTCGGCCCGAACTTCATCACCGAGGTGGCGAAGGCGCCGGACGGCAAGTTCTTCAACAAGGTGGTCCGCAAGGTCGAAGCGGTCGACCAGACCCTGGGTCTGGGCAAGGCCGAGTTCGACAAGATGGGCCTCGGCACCCGCGACAACCCGTCGTGCCCGTGACGCCCGGAGTCCGCGTCCCATGAGCGCCGCGCCCCCGGTGCGGCCGCTGGCTTCCGGAGACGCCCTCGTGCTCGAGGGTGTCACCCGGCAGTTCGGCGCGCTGCGCGCGATCGACGACGTCAGCTTCACCGTCTCCGCCGGCGAGCGGCGGGCGGTGCTCGGCGCCAACGGCGCCGGCAAGACGACGCTGTTCAACGCGATCACCGGCGACTTCCCGCCGACCGCGGGGCGCGTGAGCTTCTTCGGCGAGGACGTGACCGAGCTGCCGCCGTACGAGCGGATCCGGCGCGGCCTGCGCCGGACCTACCAGTCGTCGCTGCTGTTCAGGGAGCTGACGGTGCGCGACAACCTGTTCCTCGCGGTCCGCGGCGTGAGCCGCGGCCGCTTCAGCTGGATCCGGCCGAGGGTGGGCAGCGCGTCCCGGCGAGCGACCGCCGACCTGCTCGAGCGTGTGCGGCTTGCGCACCTCGCCGACGAGAAGGTCGCGAGCCTGTCGCATGGCCAGCAGCGCCAGCTCGAGATCGGCATGGCACTCGCCGGCGCGCCGCGGATGATCCTCTTCGACGAGCCGGCCGCCGGACTGTCGCCCGCCGAGCGGCGCGAGCTGGTGCTGCTGCTGCAGGGCTTTCCGCCGCACCTCGGCTTCGTGCTGATCGAGCACGACCTCGACATCGCGCTGCGGGTCGTCGAGCGGGTCACGGTCATGCACAACGGCCGCGTGATCAAGCACGGCACGCCCGAGCAGATCGAGGGCGACGCCGAGGTCCAGGCGATCTACATGGGCGGAGGGCACGCCTGATGCGCTGGTTCGGTCGCGGCCGCGCCGGGGACGCCCGCAAGGGCCCGGTCCTCGTCGTCGAGTCGCTGGACGTCTACTACGGCCGCGCGCACGCGCTGCAGGCGGTCTCGCTCGAACTCGAGGCGGGCGTGCTCGCGGTGGTCGGCCGCAACGGCATGGGCAAGACGACGCTGTGCAACGCCATCACCGGGCTCGTCCCGGCGACCGGCAGCGTGCGGCTGTCGGGCACCGAGATCCTCGGCCGCTCGCCTAACGCGATCACCGAGCTCGGCGCGGGCTACGTGCCGCAGGGCCGGCGGGTGTGGCCGTCGCTGACCGTCGACGAGCACCTGCGGCTCGCGTCGGCCACCGCGCGCAAGGGTCCGTGGACGGTCGCACGGGTCTACGAGACCTTCCCGAGGCTCGCCGAGCGCAAGGCCAACGGCGGCGCGCAGCTGTCGGGCGGCGAGCAGCAGATGCTGGCGATCGGCCGCGCGCTGCTGTTCAACCCGACGCTGCTCGTGATGGACGAGCCGACCGAGGGGCTCGCGCCGGTGATCGTCGAGCAGGTCGCGCAGATGCTCAAGCGGCTGGCGGCCGACGGCGAGATCGCGGTGCTGCTGATCGAGCAGAACCTAGGCGTCGCGATCGAGGTCGCCGACCGGGTCGCGGTCATGGTCAACGGCCGGATCGCCCGCACGATGCCGGCAGGCGAACTCGCCGCCGACCGCGAGCTGCAGCAGCGGCTGCTCGGCGTCGGCCGCGGCGCGCACGATGCGGTCGATCCCGGCGACGCGGCGCCGCCGCCCGGGACGGACGACGATCCCTTCGCCGACGCGCCGCCCGTCGAGGCGACCGTCTACACGATCCGCCGTGCGCACGACGCCGACGCGCCCGACGGCCCGTCGCCGGCGCTCGGCGCCACGATGGCCGAGCCGCGCGCGGTGCGCGGCGTCACCCGCTGGAACGCGCAGGACCCGACCGCGAAGCCGCGCGATCGGCTGCTCGATGCCCGCGCCGACGGCGACGCCGCACCGCCCTCGGCCGCGCGGGCGGCCGCCGAACTGGCCGAGTCCGCGCGCGACGCGCGGGTGCTCGAATTCCCGGTCGCGGCCACCGCCGAGCGGGCGGCCTACGTGGCCGGCACCTTCGACACCAAGGGGCGCGAACTCTTCTTCCTGCGCAGCTGCCTGGAGAAGCTGGGCGTGCGGACGGTGACGGTCGACCTGTCGACCGCCGGCACGCCGTCGCCGGCGATGGTCCATCCGCGCGAGGTCGCACGCCACCACCCCAAGGGCGAGCGCGCGGTCTTCACCGGCGACCGGGGGTCGGCGGTCGCCGAGATGGCGGTCGCGTTCGAGCACTTCGTGCGCAGGCGCCGCGACCTCGGCGGCCTCGTCTCGGCCGGCGGCTCGGGCGGTACCGCGCTCGCGACCGCCGCGATGCGCGCGCTGCCGATCGGGATGCCGAAGGTGATGGTCTCGACGGTCGCCTCGGGCGACGTCAAGCCCTACGTCGGGCCGTCGGACATCTGCATGATGTACTCGGTGACCGACGTCTCGGGCATCAACCGGATCTCCGAGCAGGTGCTGGCGAACGCCGCGCACGCGCTCGCCGGGATGATGGCCTGGCGCCGGCGCGACGACCGCGAGGCGTCGACCCGCCCCGCGATCGGGCTCACGATGTTCGGCGTCACCACGCCCTGCGTGCAGGCGGTCACGAAGCGGCTCGAGGAGCGCTTCGACTGCCTCGTCTTCCATGCGACCGGGACCGGCGGCCAGTCGATGGAGAAGCTCGTGGACTCGGGCCTGCTCGCCGGTGTGATCGACGTGACCACCACCGAGGTCTGCGACGAGCTGGTGGGCGGCGTGCTGTCGGCAGGTCCGACGCGGATGGACGCGATGGCCCGCATGCCCGTGCCCTACGTCGGCTCGTGCGGCGCCCTCGACATGGTCAACTTCTGGGCGATGGACACGGTGCCGTCGGCGTTCCGCGGCCGCCGGCTCTACCGCCACAACCAGAACGTCACGCTGATGCGCACGACCCGCGAGGAGTGCGAGCGGATCGGGCGCTTCGTCGCCGACAAGCTGAACCGCATGGCCGGGCCGGTGCGTTTCCTGATCCCCGAGGGCGGCGTGTCGATGCTGGACGCCCCCGACCAGCCCTTCTGGGACCCCGAAGCCGATCGCGCGCTGTTCGACGCGATCGCCGCCGGGTTCCGGCCGACCGCCGAGCACCGGCTGGTCCGGCTGCCCCACCACCTGAACGACCCGGAGTTCGCCGACGCGCTGGTCGCGGCGTTCGACGAGGTCTGCGGCCCGCGCGACGCTGCGTCGCGCCGGGCGTCCTGAACGAGCCCGAGGAGCGTCCCCGCCATGCCCCGAATCGCCCGCAGCGAGATCCTGTCGAAGTTCCGCGCGATGATCGCCCGCGGCGAGCCGATCGTCGGCGGCGGCGCCGGCACGGGCCTGTCCGCGAAGTGCGAGGAGGCCGGCGGCATCGACCTGATCGTCATCTACAACTCGGGGCGCTACAGGATGGCCGGCCGCGGCTCGCTCGCCGGCCTGATGGCCTACGGCAACGCGAACGAGATCGTCGTCGAGATGGCCGCCGAGGTGCTGCCGGTGGTCCGGCGCACGCCGGTGCTCGCCGGCGTCAACGGCACCGATCCGTTCATGATCACCCGCCACTTCCTGAACCGGCTCGCCGAGCTCGGCTTCTCCGGCGTGCAGAACTTCCCGACCGTGGGCCTGATCGACGGAACCTTCCGTGCGAACCTCGAGGAGACCGGCATGGGCTACGGTCTCGAGGTCGAGATGATCCGCGAGGCCGCGGCGCTCGAGCTGCTGACCACGCCTTACGTGTTCTGCGAGGCCGACGCGCGCGCGATGGCCGGCGCCGGCGCCGACGTCGTCGTCTGCCACCTCGGTCTCACCACCGGCGGCTCGATCGGCGCGGAGACCGCGCTGACGCTCGCCGACTGCGTGCCGCGGATCGAGGCCTGGGCGGCGGCCGCGCGCGAGGTGAACCCGGAGGTGATCGTGCTCTGCCACGGCGGGCCGATCGCGACGCCCGAGGACGCGCGCTGGATCCTCGCGCGCTGCCGCGGCTGCCACGGCTTCTACGGTGCCTCCAGCATGGAGCGGCTGCCGACCGAGGTGGCGCTGACCGAGACCACGCGCCGCTTCAAGGCGATCACGCGCGAGACCGCCTGAGCGGCGCCGCGACCGAAGACACGAGCAAAGAGGAGACCCCACCATGACCGGCGCCCAATTCGGCAGCTTCCTGCTGGGCCTGATCGTCGTCGCGATCGTCGTCGCGATCGTCGTCTGGCTGCTCAACTGGCTCTACCTGCGCAGCTCGAAGGAGCGTGCGTTCGTGCGCACCGGGCTCGGCGGCCAGAAGGTCGTGATGAACGGCGGCGCGCTGGTGCTGCCGATCGTCCACGACGTGATCCCGGTCAACATGAACACGCTGCGCCTCGAGGTCTCGCGCGGCCGGGACAAGGCGCTGATCACGCGGGACCGGATGCGGGTCGACGTGGTCTCCGAGTTCTACGTCAGGGTCCAGGCCGCGACCGAGGCGATCGCGTCGGCTGCGCAGACGCTGGGTACGCGGACCATGCAGCCCGACCAGCTCAAGGAGCTGGTCGAGGGCAAGTTCGTCGACGCGCTGCGGACGGTGGCAGCCGAGATGACGATGGAGGAGCTTCACGAGAAGCGCGGCGAATACGTGAAGCGCGTGCGCGCGGCGGTGGCGAGCGACCTGCTGCAGAACGGCCTGGAACTGGAGACCGTGTCGCTGACCCAGCTCGACCAGACCGCGATGGAGTTCTTCAACCCGTCGAACGCGTTCGACGCCGAGGGCCTGACGCGGCTGACCGAGCAGATCGAGCGGAGGAAGAAGATCCGCAACGACATCGAGCAGGACACGATGATCCAGATCCGCAACAAGAACCTGGAGACCGAGCGGCAGGCGCTCGACATCGACCGGGAGCTCGAGGCGGCGCGGCTCGCGCAGGAGCGCGAGGTCGAGGTGCAGCGCGCCGCGCAGCGCGCCGAGCTCGCCTGCGAGCGTGCGGAGAAGGAGCAGTCGGCCGAGCGTGCGCAGATCTCGGCGCGCGAGTCGGTCGAGCGGGCCCGGATCGCGAGCGAGCGCGTGCTCGAGGAGGAACGGATCGCGAAGGAGCGCGAGCTGCAGGCGCTCGAGATCGATCGCCGCCGCGCGCTCGAGATCGCCGAGCAGCAGCGGGCGATCGCGATCGCCGAGCAGAGCCGCGCTCAGAGCGAGGCGCAGGCCGAGGCCGACAGGGCGCGTGCGCAGGCGGTCGCCGAGGAGGAGCGCGTCTTCACCGTCCGCGAGCGAGAGGTCGCCGAGCGGCGGCGAGCGATCGAGCTGATCGCCGCGAAGCAGGAGGCCGAGCGCGAGGGCATCCGGCTGAAGATGGCTGCCGAGGCCGAGCGCGATGCGGCCGCCGACCGCGGTGCGGCCGTCCGCGCCGAGGCCGAGGCCGAGGCCGACGCCGAGAAGATCCGCGCGGTGGCCGCCCGGATCCGCCACGAGGTCGAGGCCGACGGCCAGCGGATGATGAACGAGGCGGCGAACACGCTGACCGTCGAGGCCAGGATGTCGGCGATGCGCATGCGGCTGATCGACAAGCTCGACGCGATCATCCGCGAGCAGGTCAAGCCGATGGAGCGGATCGAGGGCATCAAGATCCTGCACGTCGACGGGCTCGGCGGCGGCGGCGGTGGCGGCAACGGCTTCGACGGGGGCTCGGGCGGCGGCTTCGCCGACAACGTCGTGAATTCGGCGCTGCGCTACCGTGCGCAGGCGCCCCTGGTCGACCAGCTGCTGCGCGAGATCGGCATCCAGGGCGGCGACGTCGGCCACCTCGCGACCGGCATGCTCGGCCATGCGGCGATCGGCGCGGCGGCCGCGCAGGGGGCGGCCGGGCAGGCCGGCACGACGGGGCCGGCGGGTGCGCTGCCACCCGGCCCGCCGCTGGAGCGCTGACGCGATGATCAAGGTCTACACCTCGTCGGTGATCGACGCGCCGGCCGATGCGGTCTGGGCCCAGGTCCGCGACTTCAATGCCCTGCCGCGCTGGACCCCGTTCGTCGTCGACTCGCGGATCGAGGGCGGGCTGCCGTCCGACCAGATCGGCTGCGTGCGGAACTTCGTGCTGAAGGACGGCGGCATGATCCGCGAGCAGCTGCTGGCGCTGTCGGACTTCGACTATCAGTGCACCTACGCGATCCTCGACTCGCCGATGGGCGTGACCGACTATGTCGCGACGCTGAAGCTCACGCCGGTCACCGACGGCAACCGGACCTTCGCCGAGTGGTGGGCCGAGTTCGACGCGCCCCCGGGTCGCGAGGCCGAGCTCGCCGAGTCGATCGGCCAGGGCGTGTTCCAGGCGGCGTTCACGTCGCTGAAGCAGCTGTTCCGCCGGTGATCCGCGTCGTCCGCTCCGCGATCATCGACGCGCCGATCGGCGTCGTCTGGTCGCTCGTGCGCGACTTCAACAGCCACTGGGCCTGGCATCCGGCGGTCGGTCCGTCGCGGATCGAGCACGGCGAGCCGGCCGACCAGGTCGGCTGCGTGCGCGCGTTCGAGCTGAAGGACGGCCACCGCATCCGCGAGCAGCTGCTCGCGCTGTCCGACCGCGAGCACGTCAGCACCTACTGCATCCTCGACGCGACGCTGCCGATGCGCCGCTACGTCGCGACCGTCCGGCTGTCGCCGGTCACCGACGGCGATCGCACCTTCTGGCACTGGTCCTCGAGCTTCGACGTGCCGCGCGGACGCGAGCGCGAGTTCGCGGATCTCGTCGGCCGCGGCGTCTACGAGGCCGGCTTCGAGGGGGTGCGCGCGTGGCTGCGCGAGCACGGCGGCCGGCCGTGGTCGATGCGGGACCAGGGGCCCGACCGCGGTGCCGGGCCGGCCGCCGCGGCGGGCATGGCCGCCGCCGGCGCGGCTGCCCGGGTCGGCGGCCCGCTCGCGGGGACCGGCGTGTTCGTCGAGCGCCACGGCGGGCCGGAGGTGCTGGTGCCGCGGGCCCTTTCCGCGCCGCCGCCCGGACCGGGGGAGGTGCGGCTGCGGCAGAGCGCGATCGGCGTGAACTACGTCGACGTCTACGTGCGTCGCGGCCAGTTCCCGCTGCTCGATCCGCCCGCGGTGCCGGGCATGGAGGCCGCGGGCACCGTGGTGGACGTCGGGCCGGGCGTGACCGGCCTCGCTCCCGGCGACCGCGTCGCCTACGCCTACGGCGCACCCGGCGCGTATGCGTCGGTGCGCACGCTGCCGGCCGCGCCGCTGGTCAGGCTGCCGGCCTCGATCGACGACGAGACGGCGGCCGCGGCGATGCTCAAGGGGCTGTCGGCCGAGTACCTGCTGTTCCGGCTGCGGCGGGTCGGCGCGGGCGATACGGTGCTGGTCCACGCGGCGGCCGGCGGCGTCGGGCTGCTGCTGTGCCAGTGGGCGAGCCGGCTCGGCGCGACGGTGATCGGCACGGTGTCGACCGAGGACAAGGCGCGGCTCGCGCGCGCCCACGGCTGCGCGCACCCTATCGTCGCGCGCGAGCCGCGCTTCGCCGATGCGGTGCTCGGGCTGACCGCGGGGCGTGGCGTGGACGTGGTCTACGACGGGCTCGGCGCCGCCGCGCTCGACGAGAACCTGCGCGCGGTCGCGGCGACCGGCCTGTGGGTCTCCTACGGCCAGGCGACCGGGCCGCTGCCGCCGATCGATCCGGCACGGCTCGAGGCGCGGTCGGTGACGCTCGCGCGGCCGGTGCTGTTCCACTACGTCGCCGATCCTCGGCGGCTCGCCGAGATGAGCGCACGGCTCTTCGATGCGATCGAGCGGCGCGAACTCGTCGTCCGGATCGGCGGACGCTGGCCGCTCGCCGCGGCCGCCGACGCGCACCGCGCGCTCGAGTCGCGAGCCACCTCCGGGTCGCTGCTGCTGCAGCCCTGAGTCCCCGCGCCGACGGTCCGCACCCGTGCGTCCCGCGCGCGCACGGCGCCCGTGCGGTCGGCCTGCGGGTCGGCCGGGCCGGCCGGCCGCGTCGCGAGCCTCGCTCAGACCGTCCAGCGCATGACGCGGCTGGTCTTCCTCAGGCCGACCCGCTTGTCCGGCGCATCGAGCTCGATCGTGCGCTCGGGCGTCCAGTCGCCCATGTCCCAGTCGTGCGAGACCAGTCGCGTGCCGGGCCGCAGCGCGCGCAGCCGCGGCCGCAGCGCCAGGTTCACGTCGGGCAGCAGGTACATCGTGATGACGGTCGCCGCCGACAGGTCGGCGGCGAAGATGTCCTCGACCGCGAAGCGCGCGCGGCGGTCCAGCCCCTCGCGGCGGGCGGCCTCGTTCGCGAGCGCGGCGAGCCGCGGGTCGATCTCGTAGCCGATGCCGCGCGTGCCCCAGCGCCGGGCCGCGGTCAGCACGATGCGGCCGTCGCCGGAGCCGAGGTCGATCAGCGTGTCGGACGGGCCGACGCCGCCGAGCTCGAGCATCGCGTCGACGACGTTCTGCGGCGTCGTCACGAACGGCACGTCGAGGTCCTGCTGCGCGCGCGCGGGGCGGGCGAGGGGCGCGGCGATCATCGCGCCGAGCAGCGTGCGTCGGTCCATCCGGGGATTCTAGCCGCGCAGGGTGGGGCGCCCGCCGGCCCCGGTTCCGCACCGGCCCGCGTGGCGCTCAGCCGGCTGCGACCGGCCCCGCCGACCAGGCTTCGTGCGCGGCCTCGAACGCGGCCTCGAGCTCGGCGAGCGCCTCGCGGGCCTCCCCGGCCTCGCAGCGCTCGAGCCGGCCCGCGCAGCGCGCCACCGACTCGAAGCCGAGGCTCGCCGACGAGCCCTTGAGGCTGTGCGCGGCCGCGCGGCGCGCGGCCGCGTCGCCGGCCGCGACGGCCATGCGGCAGGCGTCGACGTCCGCCCCGGCCTTCGGCCAGTAGACGTCGAGCACCACGGTCCAGATCTCCTCGCCGAGGTCCTCCTGCATCGCGGCGACCGGCGCGGCATCCGGGCGGGCCGTGCCGCGCGGCCCGTCGGCGGCGGCCGCGCGGTCGGTCCCGGGGGGCACCTCCATCGCCGCGGGGGCGGCCGGTGCGACGACCGCCGCCGTCGCGGCCGGCGCGTGGCGCGCCAGCACCGCATCGAGCGCGCGCCAGTCGATCGGCTTCGTCAGGTAGTCGTCGAGGCCGCTGCGCATGTAGCGCTCGCGCAGCTCGGGCAGCGCGTCGGCGGTGAGCGCGACGATCGGCACTCGACCCTTGGCGCCGGGCAGCGCGCGGATCGCGCGGGTCGCACCCTCGCCGTCGAGCTCGGGCATCTGCATGTCCATCAGCACCACGTCGTAGTCGGTGCGGCGCACCGCCTCGACCGCCTCCAGCCCGTTCTCGACGAGGTCGACCCGGTGTCGCGCGCGCCGCAGCCGCGTGCCCACCAGCAGCCGGTTCGTCGGGTTGTCCTCGGCGACCAGCAGCCGCAGCCCCTGCACGCCCGGCGCCGGTGCCGCGTCCGGTGCGATCGCGGCCTCGCCGGGGTCGCGCACCGCGCGCTCGAGCACGAGCTCGAAGCGGAAGGCCGAGCCTTCGCCAGGGCGGCTGTCGACGCCGATCGTGCCGTCCATCGCCTCGACGAGCCGGCGGCAGATCGCCAGGCCGAGCCCGGTGCCGCCGAAGCGCCGGGTCGTCGAGCTGTCGGCCTGCCGGAACGGGCGGAACAGCGTGGGCAGCACGTCGGGGTCGATGCCCAGGCCGGTGTCGCGCACCGCGAAGCACAGCGTCACGCGGCCGTCGTCGCGCGCCCGCGCGTCGCCCTCGACGGTGATGGTGCCTCGCTCGGTGAACTTGATCGCGTTGCCCACGAGGTTGAACAGCACCTGGCGCAGCCGGGTCGGGTCGCCGCGCACCGCGGCCACCGCGTCGGCGGGCCAGCGCAGCACCAGGGTGTTGCCGCGCGCGGATGCGGCGTGAGACAGCAGCGCGACCACCTCGCGCGCCACCGTCTCGGGCCGGAAGTCGATGCGTTCGAGATCGAGGCGGCCGGCCTCGATCTTCGAGTAGTCGAGCACGTCGTTGAGCACCGTGAGCAGCGAATGCGCCGAGCCGCGCAGCACCTCGACGAATCGGCGCTGCTCCCCGGTCATCCGCGAGTCGTGCAGCAGGTCGACCATGCCGATGACGCCGGTCATCGGCGTGCGCAGCTCGTGGCTCATCATCGCGAGGAACTGCGCCTTGGCCGAGGCCGCCGACTCGGCCGCGTCGCGCGCCTCGCGCAGCGCCCGCTCGTGCCGCTGCCGCTCGGCGATGTCGTGCCAGGCCACCAGCATCGCATCGGAGGCGCCGAGGCGGATCGGCGTCAGCGTCATCTCCACCGGAACGTCGCTGCCGTCCAGCGCGCGTGCCGTCCAGACCAGGCGCTTCATGCCGTCGGTGCGCGCCTCGTCCGCGGCCCGTGCGAGCACCTCGGCCGACGGCCGCCCGTCCTGCGTCGCCGGCGCGAGCGACTCCAGCCGGCGGCCGAGCAGCGCATCGCGCCGGTCCGCCCGCAGCAGCACCGCGGCCGCGTCGTTGCAGTCGACCAGCCCGCTCTCGTCGAACAGCAGGTGCGGCTCGCCGGAGCGCTGGAACAGCGTGCGGAAACGCTGCTCGGCCTGCCGCACGTCGGTCACGTCGCGGACGATGCCGGTGAACAGGTGCTCGCCCTGGTCGATCACCTCGCTGACCGCGAGCTGCAGCTCCATCGGCCGGCCGTCGACGCGGCGGGTCAGGATCGTCCTCGCCCGGCCCACCACCGAGCCCTCGCCGGTCGCCAGGTAGCGACCGACGTGCTCCTGGTGGCCGCCGGCGTGTTCGGGTGGCAGCAGCGCCGCCATCGGGCGGCCGATCGCGTCGGCCGCGGGCACGCCGAAGATCGTCTCGGCCGCGCGGTTGTACTCGCGCACCAGCCCGCGTCCGTCGATCGTCACGATGCCGTCGGCCGCCGTGTCGAGGATGTTGCGCAGCCGGCGCTCCTGCGTCGCGGCCTGCAGCTCCGAACGCGCCCGCTTGCGCAGCGCGCTCGCGGCCAGCCGCGTGTAGAGCGCCACCGCCGTCAGCGTCACCAGCAGGATCACGAACGGCGAGACCAGCTCGCGTTCCCATCGGTCGGTGATCGCGGCCTGCGGCGTGCGCACCTCGACCACGACCGGGAAGTCGGCGGTGGTGTCGAAGTGGGCGCGCCAGACGCGTGCGTCGCCCGGGCGGTCGGCGAAGCCGCCGGTCTCGCGATCGGGGATGAAGTCGCTGAAGATCGGGTGCGCGGCGCGCCGCTCGATCGCCGCGGGTTCGCTCGCGGCGAGCAGCCGGCCGTCGTAGCGGTAGATCGTGAAGGCGATGCCGTCCTCGCCGGACAGGTACTTCAGGTCGCCGATCAGGCTGTCTGTGCCGAAGACCGCGACCACGATCAGGCGCGACGAACTCGCGGCGCTGGCGCGCGACAGCGTGACGAAGCCGTCGAGCGCGTGCGCCTCGCCCTCGGCGCCGCCGGCGGGTCCGAAGCTTCGGCCCGCCTTCGGCAGCCCGACGTGCAGCCGGTCGTCCGCGCGATCGCGGCGCGCGAAGTCGTAGCCCGAGACGTCGCGGCCCACGTGCCGCCGGTCCGAGGACGCGACGATGCGGCCGGCGCGGTCGACGACCGCGATCTCGCGCAGCAGCGTCTGCTGTCGCGGCAGCGACTCGAGCAGCGCGTCGAGCGCGGGCCCGCGCGCGACCGCGCCGTCGCCCAGCGCGTCGTCGACCTGCTCGATCAGTCCGCGGGTCTGCAGCAGGGTCCGGTTGACCTCCTTCGCGAGGATCCGCGCGACCGTCTGCAGCCGGTTCTCGGCCGCGGCCTGGATCGCACCGCGCAACTGCAGCGCGTGCGCGAGCGTCGCCCCGATGACCACGAACGCGCAGAGCAGGCTGGTCACGCCGATCAGCCGCTCCTGGCGCGCCAGGGGCCACGAAGCGAAGCGCAGGAGGCGTGTCACTGCAGGACGACGATCGGTTCCAGCTTGAACGCGCGGGCGGCCGCGACGAGACGCCCGTCCTTCTTGACGTCGGCGACGAAGCGGTCGACCCTCGCGAGCCACGGGTCATCGCCGGGCGCGACCGCGTACGCATAGCCGAGCGGGCTGATCGGCCGGTCGGGCGACATCACCTTCGCCCAGTCGGCGTTGTCGAGCACTCGGCGGCTGTACGCGTAGTCGGTCATGAAGACGTCGACGCGGCCCGCCTGCAGCTCGCGCTCGCGGGTCGCCGGCGGCTTCACCGACACCATCTCCGCGTGCTTCAGCACCGGCTTCATCACCGACTCCATGAAGGTCCCGGCCTGCACCGCGACGATCCGGCCCGGCCGGTCGATGTCGTCCCAGGCCTTCACCGTGGGGTGCGTCCTCGTCGTCACGGCCCAGATGTCGCTGCGCAGGTAGGGCTGCGAGAAGCGGACCTTCGCGGCCCGTTCGGGCAGCATGCCGACGCCGAACATCGCGACGTCGCAGCGGTCGCCGAGCAGGTCGGCGATGAAGGTCGCGAAGCTGGTGTCCACGTAGACCGTCTTCACGCCGAGGTCCTTGGCGAACTCGCGCGAGAGCACCTCGTCGATGCCGGAGAGCTCGCCGCTCTTCGGGTTGCGGAAGGTGATGCCGTAGTAGTCGGGCCAGATGCAGACCCTCAGCTGCCCGGCCGCGCGGATCCGCTCGAGGCGGTCGCCGGCCGGCGCGCCCTGGGCGAGCGCGGCGGGCGCGTTCAGGGTCGCGGCGGCGACCATGGCCACCATGGCGACCAAGGCGAGCAGGGTGTCGAGGAGCGGGCGGCGCATCGCGTGGCCTCCGTGGGATCGGCTCGGTTCGTTGTCGGGCAGCGCGCCGGCCCCGGGCCGCGACGCGCCGGAGCGCAGGCTAGCTCCGACGGGTCGGTTGGACACACCCACCCGGACGAACGGGTCGGTCAGCGGCATCCGCGGGCGGCGGGCGACACATTTGCGCAACACAATGGGGCCGGTCCGCATGTTCGACAGCGTGTCCGCGATGGCCGGGAACGTGTCCGGATTGTTGCGTATGGTACCGCCGCCGGGTGCCTTCGGTGGGGGATCCCCGACCGTCGGTCGGTCCGCCGCGCTGATAGGCTTGCGGCTTCGTTCCCCCTCTCCCGAGGAGCCCGACCGTGGACCTCTCCGACCGTGTCGTGCCCGAGCGCGTCGCGCTGCCCCGTCGTGTCGAGCGGCTCGAGGCGGGCCAGCCGACCTCCGACGGCGCCGGCGTGAAGCTGCTGCGCGTGCTGACCCAGCCGATGCAGCGCCGCCTCGACCCGTTCCTGATGCTCGACAACTTCCGCAGCGACGATCCGAACGACTGGATCGCCGGCTTCCCCGACCATCCCCATCGCGGCTTCGAGACGGTCACCTACATGATCGCCGGCCGGATGCGGCATCGGGACAGTGCCGGCAACGAGGGGCTGCTCGAGGCCGGCGGCGTGCAGTGGATGACGGCGGGCCGAGGCGTGATCCATTCCGAGCTGCCCGAGCAGACGCAGGGGATGATGGAGGGCTTCCAGCTCTGGCTGAACCTGCCGGCGCGCGACAAGATGCGGCCGCCCTGGTACCGCGACTTCAAGGCCGGCGAACTGCCGGGCTTCGTGACCGCGGCCGGCGTGCGCGCCGTCGTGATCGCCGGCTGCAGCCACGGCGTGGACGGCGCCGTGCAGCGCGAGGGGACCGAGCCGCTGTACCTCGACCTCGACCTGCCCGCCGGTGCGCGCTTCGAGCAGGTGCTGCCCGATGCGCACAATGCGTTCGTCTACGCCTACCGCGGCGCGGTGACGGTCGAGGGCACCGTGGTGCCCGCCGGGAAGATGGCGGTGCTGTCGAACGCGACGGGCCGCGACGGCGTCGCGCTCGCGGCCGGCGACGCGCCGGCGCGTGCGCTGCTGATCGCCGGTCGCCCGCTCGCCGAGCCGATCGTCCAGTACGGACCGTTCGTGATGAACACCGTCGAGCAGATCCGCGAGGCGGTGGTCGACTTCCAGACCGGCCGGCTCGCCTGATCGCCGGCGCGGCGCGGCGCGGCGCGGCGCGGACGGCGCGGGGCGCCCCCGTGTCGCGCCCCGTGTCGCGGCCGGCCGCCCGAGCGCTAGGACTCGATCCCGAACGCCGTCCGCATGCCCCGCACCGCCTCCTGGTGCGGCGACCACATCCGGCCGCCGATCACGCCGCCGTCGACGACCAGGTCGTGGCCGTTGACGAAGCCCGATTCGTCGCTCGCGAGGAAGACCGCCGCGTGCGCGATGTCGTCGACCAGGCCCGCCCGCGGGATCGGCTGCATCTTCGCGAGCCCGATCTTGACCGCCTCCGCGGTCGCCTCGGCCCGGTCCGCCGGCAGGCCGAGCGCCTTGCCGAAGATGCCGGTGGCGATGCCGCCCGGCGAGATCGTGTTGACGCGGACGTTCCGCTCGCCGAGCTGCATCGCCGCGCAGCGCGTCAGGTGGATCACCGCGGCCTTCGCGGCCGAGTAGACCATCGAGGTCGAGTAGCCGGCGCGGCTGCCGGCGATCGAGCCGTTGTTGACGATGCTGCCCGCGCCCTGCGCGGTCATGATCGGCGCGACGTGCTTCATGCCGAGCATCACCGAGCGCAGCAGCGTCGCGATCGCCGCGTCGAAACCCTCGACCGGGATCGTCTCGATGCCGCCCACCGGGGCCGGGCCGCCCGCGTTGTTGAACAGGCAGTCGATGCGGCCGTGGCGGGTCATCGTGAAGTCGATCAGCGCCTTCACCTGTGCCTCGTCGGTCACGTCGGTGCGGACGAAGGCGCAGCGGGCGCCGATGTCCGCCTCGACGGCGCGCCCCTCGGCCTCGCGCCGTCCGGCGATCACGACGTGCGCGCCCTCGGCGGCGAACACCTCGGCGGTGCGGCGGCCGATGCCGCTGGTGGCGCCGGTGACGATGCAGACCTTGTCCTGCAGGCGGGGCATGGGGCGTCTCCTCGTGGGGTGGGGGTCGTGGAGCGGCGATGATAGGGCCCGCGCCCCGGGGCGCCCGCGGCCCGTTCCGCTGCGGCGTGCGATGATCGGTCGATGCCCGACAACTCCCGCGCGGTCGGCGTGGCCGCCGCGGCGGCCACGATCGTCATCTGGACCGCGTTCATCGTCATCGCGCGCGCGATGGCCCTCCGATCGCTCACCCCCTGGGACATCCTGCTCTGCCGGATCCTCGGCGCGTCGGCCGTGCTCGTGCCCTGGGGCGCGTGGATCGTGCGCAGGCGCCGCGCGTCCGGCGCATCCGGCGCGTCGTGGCTCGGCCTGTCGCCGCTGTCGGCGCGCACCACGATCGTCTGCGGCCTCTGGGGCGGCATCGGCTACGGCGTGTTCGCCTACGCGGGCTTCGTGCACGCGCCGGCCGCGCACGGGTCGGTGCTGCTGCCCGGCATGCTGCCGCTGTGGACCGCGCTGCTGTCGGTCGCGCTGCTCGGCGAGCGGCTCGTGCCCGCGCGCTGGGCCGCGCTCGCGATGATCGTCGCCGGCGGCGCGCTGGTCGGCGGCGGCTCGCTGCTGCGCGCGTTCGAGGGCGGCGACGTCTGGAAGGGCGACCTGCTGTTCGTCTGCGGCGCGTTCTGCTGGTCGACCTACACCGTGCTGATGCGCCGCGAGCGCCTCGATCCGGTCGAGGCGACGATCGCCGTCACGGTCTTCGCGCTGCTCGCCTACGTGCCCGCCTACGCGCTGCTCGCGGCCACCGGCGCGATCGAGAGCCGGCTCGCCGTCGCGCCCGTGGGCGAGATGCTGTTCCAGGCCGCCTGGCAGGGCATCGGCTCGGTGGTCGTGTCCGGCATCACCTTCGCGACGATGGTCCGCGCGTTCGGACCGGTGCGCAGCACGATGCTCACCGCGCTCGTCCCCGGCCTGTCGGCGCTCGCGGCCGTCGTCGTGCTCGGCGAGCCGCTGGGCGTGAACCTCGTCGCCGGCCTGGCGCTGGTCACCGCCGGCATCCTGGTCGGCGTGCGGGCCGCGCGGGCGACCGCGCCACCGGCCGGCTCGAAGCGACCGCGCGGGTAGCGGTCGCGGACGGGAACGGTCACGGACCCGCGTGGCTATACTCGGCCGTGGCGGTGGGCCCGTGGTCCGTGGGCGGGCCGCTCGATGCCGGCGCAGCCTGCTGCCGGCCTCGCGTCGCATCGGCCGTGCGGTCAGGGCTGCGGCAACGGACCGGGAACGGACGCGGCACGGACCGGGCACCAACCGGGAACGAACCCATGACGAACCGAGGAGGAGCCCCCCGATGAACGCCCCCGCCGAGCCCGCCGTGCGCCCCTACGAGCGGATCGTCCCGCGCCCGCGGATGCCGGGCTTCGCCGCGTGGATCGACGGCGTGGACCTGACGCGTCCGATCGAGCCCGAGGTGGCGGCCGAGCTGCGCCGCGCGCTCGCCGAGTTCGAGGTGATCTTCTTCGAGCCGCGGCTGCTGACCCCGGCGCAGCACGTGGCGCTCGCCGAGGTCTTCGGCCCGGTGTCGGGCGGCTCGTTCTTCGAGCGCCACCCCGAGGTGCCGGGCATGGAGCTGATCGTCAACGACGCGGACCGGCCACCGGGGATCGACGTCTGGCACACCGACCTGACCTGGCTGCCGAATCCGCCGATGGGCACCGCGATCCAGATCGTCGAGACCCCGCCGCAGGGCGGCAACACCTGCTGGGTCAGCACCAGCAAGGCCTTCGCGGCGCTGTCCCCGGGCCTGCGCACCTACCTCGAGGGCCTGACCGCGACGCACACCTGGGAGCGCAGCGGCTTTCGCGACGCGCTCGCGCGCCGCGGCGAAGACGCGCTCGTGGAGGCGATCCGCCGCTATCCGCCGGTCTCGCATCCTGTGGTGCTGGTGCACCCGGACACCGGTCGCCGGTGCCTGTACGTGAACGGCTCCTTCACGAAGCGGATCGACGGTGTCGACTACCGCGAGAGCGAGGCGATGCTCGCCTTCCTCACCGCCTGGGTCCGCCGCCCCGACTTCATGGTCCACCATGCATGGGAGCGGCACGGGATCGCGGTCTGGGACAACCGCAGCACACAGCACTACGCGGTGGCCGACTACTGGCCGCACCGGCGGGTCAACCGGCGCGTGACCTTCGACGTGCCCGGCTCGACCGGCCACGGCAACGTCAACGCGCAGGTGCTCGGCGGTCGGGCGCTTCGGACCTGACCGGGGGCGCGACCCGGCCACGACGTCCGATCCGCGAGCTCTTGACCTCGGTCAAGGTGCCCGCGGGCCGGCGGGCGGACGATCTCCGACAACGGTCCCGCAGGATGCCCTCCGGCGTCGCGGCGCCGCCCGGAGAGAGAGATGCTCAAGCTGCTGATTCCCGTCGACGGCTCCGATGCGTCGCTGCGCGCGATCGAGGCCGCCGCGCGTCTGGCGCGCGAATCCACCGTCGAGGCGACGCTGATCCACGTGCGCGAAGGCCTCGGCACCTATCACGGCGACCGCAGCCCGCGCGAGTACGAGCGCATCGCCGAACACGAGCGCGACAGGCAGGCGAAGGTCCTCGACGAGGCCGTCGCGAAGGCGCGCGGCGCCGGCCTGCAGGACGTGGTCGCGCAGGCCGAGGCGGGCACCCCGGACATCGACATCCCGCGCGTCGCCACGCAGCGGGGCGTCGACATGATCGTCATGGCCACGCGCGGGCTCGGCGCGGTCGGTGCGCTGCTGATGGGCTCCACCGCGCAGAAGGTCGTCCATCACTCGACCGTCCCGGTGCTGCTGGTGAAGTGAGGCATGACATCGGGCGTTCGCACTTCGCTCGGCCGGGCCTCCGGACCGGCCGCCCGAGTCATGCCGTGCTCGAGGGCTCCTTACGCATCCGAGCGAGCAGGGTGACCAGGCGCATGCCGATCGCCTCCCGCCATTCGGGATCGAGTACGGAGCCTCCCGCATCGAACGCCGCCTCGATCCGATCCAGCATGGCGTCGAGGTGACGCTCGGCGTTCGGCCGACTGTCGAATCCGAACCGCACCGCATCGGCGAGGACGGTATTCCGGCCGATGTCGAAGCGTTCCGCGCTCAACTGCATCGCCAATCGCACGGGCGTCTCCGCGGTGTTCGGCACCACGTCGAAGGCCGGCGCGAGCCGCCACCGCCCCTCCTGCGGCCGGTAGACCACCGCATGGTTGCGGACGTGGTCGTCATCGTTGCCGCAGACCGCGTTGAAGACCATCCGCCCGAAGAGTTCCAGCCGGTCCTCCGGGGGCGCGCCGATGCGCTGCAACTCCTCGGCGAGACGCGGATAGCTCCAGCGCGACGTCTCGCCCGCCGCCCCTCCTGGGTATTCGGTCTGCAGCAGCGTGGCAGCGCTCACGCACATGAGGCGTTGAGGACCGTCTCGGTCGAAGCGCCGCACGCGAAGCGCACTGAACTCGTCCCCGGAGTGCAGCACCGTGTCCGCGAAGTGCAACCCCGATGCCGTACCCCATAGGCGCGTCGCATGTTCCAGTCGCGGGACGTCTGCGGTGTCGGAGGCGAGTCGCGGCTTCACGAGCCACGTCTGTCCTTCGTCATCGCGCACGGTGGCCTTGGGGCGGGCGCCTCCAAGGCTTGAGGTGTGCACGAGCCGCCTGCGCAGCGTGCTCATGACGGCAGGCTTTCCCTCGGCCATTGCGCGCAGTTCGCGAGACAAGGCCTCCAGTCGTGTGAGCCTCGGGCTGTTCAGCTCCGGGATGGAGGGCGTTCTTGAGGTGCCGATCGCCAGGGCTCCCCAGCGCTCGTCGTTGCCTGCGAGCACGAGGTACTGCGCGGGCGGCGTGCGCTCGGGCAGCCCGTGTGCCTTTTGCAGCACCGCCTGTCCCCAAGAGTCCGGACAGGCATCGCGCAGTACGTCATGCAGCCCCCGGTAGCGCGCTGCCCTCCAGCGCTTGTCCGGGAAGAAGGGTAGGCCTACTGGATCGATGGACCAGGCGTGTCCCGCCGTCACATAGCTGGGCGCGTACATGAACTCGCCGATGGTCGAGCCGTCGGCAGCGGTCGCGGCCTGATATCGCCCGACCGTGACCCACTCGCCCGTGTCCGGGCGCTGGAGGTAGACGAAGAACCGTTCAGAAGGCATCGTCGTCTGCCTTGCTGCGCTGATGCACGACGCGGTGGATCCCGGGCTCCATCCAGAGCTCGGCAGATGGGGCAGGCGCGAGTTCGTCCAACAGACCCAGCACGAAGAACGCGCGCAGGTAGTTGGTGGCCGAGGTGCCGGGGTCGCCGCGCTCCATGCGGTGCAGCGTGGGGCGCGCGATGTTCATCCGCTGCGCGAGTTCGGGCGCGGTGATGCGCTGCGATAGCCGTTGGGCTCGGATGCATTTCCCCCAAAGCATCAGCCGCTCCTGAAGGAGCGTCGGCACGGCCTCGTCGGGAGTCAGTTTCTTGGGCATGCGGACAGTCTCATAGATTGAACATTGTAAGGCTTAATGTTCAATCTATGAACAAGTTTTGTTCGAGTAATGGATCATAGACGATACATATCATCGCTCAATGTAACATCTATGATCTAACCTTGGTGCTTGTCGTCGTTGGCTTGAACATCGCGCACGGCCCGCAGCAGGTGAACAATGGGGTTTCGGCAGCAGCACGCACAGGCGCCCGCGCTGGCCGGACGACCTGCGCGTAGCTCAGGCCGGCCTCGTGGTGAAGTCGAAGGGTCTGTCGAATCTGGCGCATCGCGATCCTGGGGGTGGGCATACCGGCGGGAAATCCGCCAGATTGCACGTCACTCAGGTCGCTTCCCGCGCGCCGCGATCGTCCACGATCGGCTTGAAACGCCGTCTACGATGCGCTGAAACGGCGTCTACGATCAGCCTGAATCGCCGTCTACGATCCGCTGAACCGACCGTCTACGATGGGCTGAAATACGCACCGTCTGGAGGAAGGGCGACGTGGGGCGCTATGCGAGCAAGCCGCGAAGCTCTTCCTGAACCTTGGACTGCAACGGCCTGACGGTCATCTCCTTCGTCAGGTTCACGTGCATGGCGACGCGCGACACCTCGAACAGGGAGGCGTCGAGCTCGTAGGTGCCTTTCGTTTCGAGCCACGACAGGATTTCGACCAGGTGCCAGACGGAGGCACTGCCTTCGTGGACCGGGGTCGGAAACGTCTTCGAGTGACTGACCATGAGCTTGCGCATGTTCTGTCGGGTCATCCCGACGACATCGGCCACGTCGGTGAGTCCGACGAAGTCCGGCGCGGCTTCGATGAGCTTCGCGGACGGAACGGCTCGCTTCACGTCCGCCAGTGCGCTCAGCAGGGCAGCTTCTGCGCTCGCCGCCTCCCGCACGAACTCGAGCGCCAGCCGACCCGGCTGACCCAGCCCGACGAGCGCGTCATCGCATCCGGCGGCGCCGAGCCGCTCGACGAGCTCGTCGTAATCGGTGTCGTCGTCCGCAAGCTGATACTTGAGCGTGAAGGTGTATTCCATCGTCTACTCCGTGTCGGTCTCGCCGGACGCTGCCGCGCGCCTCTTGTGCGTCGTGCAGTTGTCGACGACGCGCTTCAATTGGCGCGCGTGGTTCCCCGGGCTCTTGGGCGTGCTCCAGATGCTCGCGATGCAGAACTCCCCGCACCGGCACTCGTCGTCGTCGTAGGGGCAGTACAACTTTCCCCATGCATGACTGCCTCCCACCTTGATGCGCCAGCCATGGCTCTCGGCATAGGCGAGAGCGTCCTCGACGTCCTTCTTCGGATGGGGGGAGCGAGCCATAGGGGCGGTCAGGTTATGGGGCCTAGCGATTGGTTGTCAAGTGACAACCTGTCCGGTGGTGCTTGCGCTAAGCGGTCGTATGCGAGGCTCTTTGCGAGAGCGCGCCAGGGCCGGGTGGACCCAGCCGGGCGGTACTGCATCGCGCATCTGGGCTAGGAGTCTGGGCGGCAGATGCCGCCGCCCGGACTGAGTTGCTGCCTGATGGGCAACGATCGAAGCGTAGGAATCTCGCGGGGTTGGAGTCGGCAGGCTGCGGCGGCGCGGGCTGGGCC
>JBJOKE010000004.1:0-11831 GCA_046046245.1 Pseudomonadota bacterium
CGAGGCCTCATAATCCCGGGCGCGGCGCCCCGGGGGCTCCGCCCGAGCCCGTCCGTCCCGACCCGCGTCCCGCCGCTGCAGCCATGCTCCTCGCCCTGGTCTTCGCCTATCTGCTGGTCACCATCGCCATCGGCCTGTGGGCCGCCAAGCGCGTCAAGACCACCGCCGACTTCGCGATCGCCGGTCGCCACCTGCCGATGTACATGATCGTGACCACCACCTTCGCGACCTGGTTCGGGTCCGAGACGGTGCTCGGGATCCCGGCGAAGTTCGTGCAGGGCGGCCTCAACGCGGTGGTCGAGGACCCGTTCGGCGCCGGCACCTGCCTGATCCTCGTCGGCGCGTTCTTCGCGGCGAAGCTCTACCGCCTCACGCTGCTCACCATCAGCGACTACTACCGCGCCCGCTACGGTCGCACGGTCGAGGTGGTCTGCTCGGCGATCATCATCGTCAGCTACCTGGGCTGGGTGTCGGCGCAGGTCACCGCGCTCGGCCTCGTCTTCAACCTGCTGTCGGGCGGCGCGATCCCGATCCCGGTCGGCATGGTGATCGGCACGGTCTCGATCCTCGCCTACACGCTGTTCGGCGGCATGTGGTCGGTCGCGGTGACCGACTTCATGCAGATGATCATCCTGGTCGTGGGCCTGCTGATCATCGCGTTCTTCGCGGGCTCGCTCGCCGGCGGCGCCGACAAGGTGATCGACCTCGCCGCGAGCCGGGACCTCTTCCGGTTCCTGCCCGAGCCGAGCGCCCACGACGTGATGTTCTTCGTCGCCGCCGCGATCACGATGATGCTGGGCTCGATCCCGCAGCAGGACGTGTTCCAGCGGGTCATGTCGGCCAAGGACGTGAAGGCCGCCACCCGCGGGCCGATCATCGGCGGCGCCTGCTACATCCTGTTCGCCTCGGTGCCGATGTTCCTCGTGACCAGTGCGCTGCTGATCATGCCCGAGCAGGCGCAGGCGCTGCTCGAGGAGGATCCGCAGAAGGTCCTGCCCACGCTGGTGCTCGAGCACATGCCGTTCGCGATGCAGGTGATCTTCTTCGGCGCGCTGCTGTCGGCGCTGAAGTCGACCGCGTCGGCGACCCTGCTCGCGCCCTCGGTGACCTTCATCGAGAACATCTGGCGCCAGTTCCGGCCGCGGATGGGCGACCGCGAGGAACTGCGCGACATGCGGATCGCGGTGCTGGTCTTCTCGGCCTGTGTCTGCACCTATGCGATCGTCATGCAGGGCACCCCGATCTACGAGCTGGTCTCGGCCGCCTATCAGGTGACCCTGGCGGGGGCCTTCGTGCCGCTGCTCGCCGGCCTCTACTGGGCGCGCGCGACGACCCAGGGCGCGATCTTCTCGATCGTGCTGGGGCTGCTCGCCTGGCTGCTGTTCCTGGCGACGTCGGCCGGCGAGGTCTTTCCCGCGCAGCTCGCCGGCGTGCTGGGTGCGGCGGTCGGCATGGTCGTCGGCTCGCTCGGACCGCAGGCGCTGCGCAACCACCACGACCGGCGTGCCCTCGCGCACTGACGGCTTCGAGCGCCCGGTCCCGGCGTCGCTGCACGCGGCCGATCCCGAGCCGCTCGGCCGGGTCGCGTTCGTGCTGGTGGGCACCAGCCATCCCGGCAACGTCGGATCGGCGGCCCGCGCGATGCGGACGATGGGCCTGGTCGACCTGAGGCTGGTCGCACCGCGCTTCGACGACGTCGCCGAGCGGCCCGAGGCGGTGGCCTTCGCCAGCGGCGCCACCGAGGTCCTCGGCGCCGCCCGGCGCTTCGCGACGCTCGACGAGGCGATCGCCGACGCCTCGCTGGCGATCGCGGTCAGCGCCGAGCCGCGCGAGTTCGGCCCCGAGCCGGCGACCCCCGAGGGCTGCGCGGCCGACGCGCTGGGCGTGCTCGCCGCCGACCCGGCCCACCGCGTGGCCTTCGTCTTCGGCGCCGAGCGTACCGGCCTGTCGATCGACGAGGTCCAGGCCTGCGGCCGCCTGTGCAGCATTCCCGCGAGCCCGAGCTACGCATCGCTGAACCTCGCGCAGGCCGTGCAGGTCGTGGCCTACTGCCTGAGGCGGGCGGCGCTCGAGGCCGGGCCGGCCGCCGAGCCCGGAGCCCGCGCGCGGCTCGCCGATCAGCGTGCGGTCCATGGGCTGCTCGAGCACGGCGAGCGTGCGCTGCGGGCCATCGGCTTCCTCGATCCGCAGCACCCGAAGAAGCTGCTGCCGCGGCTGCGCCGACTGCTGCTGCGCGCGCGGCTGCGCCCCGAGGAGGTGGACCTGCTGCGAGGCGTGCTGAAGCTGATGGAGCGGGGCGGCCCGCGGTGAGCGTGCGGCGGATCCCGGTGGTGCTGATGCGCGGCGGCCCGCTGCGGGCGGCCTGCTTCGTCGCGCACGACCTGCCGAGCACCCCCCGCGCGCGCGACGCGCTGCTGCTGCGCGCGCTCGGCGCGCCCGATCCATCAGGTCTCGCGCTCGACGGGCCCGGCGCCGGGCCGGACGGCGTGTCGCGCGTCCTGGTGCTCTCGCGCTCGCAGCGCCCCGGCTGCGACGTGGACGTCCTCGCCGGTTCGATCGCCCCCGGGGGCGCGGCGATCGACTGGTCGGCCGCCTGCGGGCCGCTGGCCGCGGCGGTCGGGCCCTTCGCGATCGCGGCGCGGCTCTATCCGGCCGGGTCGGGCTCCGCGCGCGTGCGGATGCAGCAGGTCCCTGACGGCTCGCGGATCGATGCCTTCGTGCCGGTCGCCGATGGCCAAGCGCTCGACGAGGGCGCCTTCGTCGAGGACGGCGTGGCGTTCCCCTCGCCCGAGATCCGGCTCGAGCGGATCGAGCCGGCCGAGGCGCCGTTCGCCGGCGGCGCGGTCCGGGAGGTGCTCGAGCTGCCGGACGGCGGCACGGTCGACGCGACCCTGCTGACCGTCGATGTACCGACGGTCTTCGTCCGCGCCGACGCGCTCGGGCTCACCGGCCGCGAGCCGCCGGGCGAGCTCGACCGCGCCCGCCGCGCGCGCGAGCGCATCGCCGCGGTCCGCGACCAGGCCGCGGTGCGCTTCGGCGTGGCCACCGACGGCGGCCGCGGGCGGGCACGCCCGCCGGTCGTCTGCTGGGTCGCGCGGCCGGCGCCGTACCGCGGCGTCGGCGGCGAGGTCGCCGCCGACGCGATCGACCTGCTGGCGCGCTGCGACGTCGACGGCCGGGTCGACGCACGCGCGGGCGGCCGGGTCGTCGAGGAGCTGGCGGTGGCCGCGGCCGTGCCGGGCACGGTGGTGGCCGAGATCGCCCGGACCCTGCCCGGGGTGGCGACCCGGATCGGGCACGCCGGCGGGCCGGTGGCCGCGGCGGCCGACGTCAGCGACCGGCCGGGCGGGCGCGGTCGAGGCGGCTGGCGCGTCGATCGCCTGGTCCGGTCGCATGGCGCACGCCGCCTGCTGGCGGGCGAGCTCTTCGTGCCGGGGGGCGGCTGAGCGGTCGCCCCGTTCCGCGCGACGCCGGCGGGTCGGCGAAGCGGCCGGGGGCGCGCCCTGCAGGCCGGGGCGGGCACGGCTAGAATCGTCCGGACCCCCACGGGACTCCGGATTCCGACCATGTTCGAGCGCATCAGGGAAGACGTCGCGGCCGTTCGGGAGCGCGACCCCGCGGCCCGCTCCACGCTCGAGGTGCTGCTGTGCTATCCGGGCGTGCATGCGCTCGTGATGCATCGGATCGCCCACGGCCTGTGGCGGCGCGGCCTGCGCACCCCGGGCCGATTCGTCTCGCACCTCGGCCGCCTGTTCACCGGCATCGAGATCCATCCGGGCGCCACGATCGGGCGCCGCGTGTTCATCGACCACGGGATGGGCGTCGTGATCGGCGAGACCGCCGAGGTCGGCGACGACTGCACGATCTACCAGGGCGTGACGCTCGGCGGCACCTCGCTCACGCGCGGCGCGAAGCGCCACCCCACGCTCGAGCGCGGCGTCGTCGTCGGTGCGGGCGCCAAGGTGCTGGGCGGGTTCACGGTGGGCGAGGGTGCCCGGGTGGGCTCGAACTCGGTGGTCGTGAAGACCGTGCCGGCCGGTGCCACCGCGGTCGGCATCCCCGCCCGGATCGTCGGCGACGACGTCGAGGCGCGCCGTGAGGCGCATGCGGCGCGGATGGGGTTCTCGGCCTATGCGGTCACCCAGGGCGCGGACGACCCGCTGTCGGTCGCCCTCCACCAGCTGATCGACCACGTGGCCGAGCAGGACCACCGGATCGAGCAGCTGCTCGCCGCGGTCGAGCGTCTCGGTGGCGGCCGGCCCGAAGGCTGCGACGGCACGCCGCTCGACCGCGGGCGGTTGACGAAGCTGGTCGAGTAGCCCGTTCGCGGCGACGTCGTCCGCGCGCCGCGGGGGGGCCGGGCGAGCGCGAGGGCGGCCGGGCCAGCGAGCCCTCAGCGCTCCGCCAGCGGCCTGCCGCGACCGTCCTCCCAGCGCACCAGCACGCCCCGATCGACGTCCCAGTCGGTCAGCACGACCCGCGACCGCTCGATGCCGCCCGCCTGCCAGCGGTGTACCGCCGGGCGGTGCGTGTGGCCGTGGATCAGCAGTGCGGCTCCCGCCGCATCCATCGCCGCGTCGACCGCGGCCGGGTTCACGTCCATCAGCGCGCCCGGCTTCTCGCGCTTGCCGGCCTCGCTGGTCTCGCGGACCGCGCGACCCATCGCGAAGCGCTCCGCGAGCCCGCGGCCTAGGAAGGCCTGCTGCCAGGCCGGATCGCGGCAGGTCCGGCGCCACTGCTGGTAGACGAGGTCGTCGGTGCACAGCGCGTCGCCGTGCGCCCAGAGTGCGGGCACGCCGTGCAGCGAGACCGGCGTCGGGTCCGCGAGCAGCGTCGCGCCGCAGCGGGCGACGTAGCCCGCGGCCGGGGCGGCGGGCACCGGCACGCCGAGCAGGAAATCCCGGTTGCCGCGCATCAGCCAGACGCGGGTGCCGGCGCGCGCGAGACCGGCGAGCAGCCCGGCGAGCTCGCCGGCGAGCGCATCGGCCCCGTCGTCGCCGACCCACAGCTCGAACAGGTCACCGAGCAGCACGAGGTGCGCCGACCCGGGGCCGTGGCGGCGCAGCGCCGCGAGGAAGCGCGCCGCCACCGCCGGCGCCTCGGGCGCGAGGTGCACGTCCGAGGCGAGCAGGACGGGCTCGTCGCGCGGGATCGTCAGCACGGGCGCGGCGCCCGCGATGCTCACTTCGTGCCGACGCGGGTCATCGACTGGATGACCACCGGCTCGGCCGGCACGTCGCGGTGCATGCCGCTCGACGAGGTCTTCACCGCCTTGATCGCGGCGACCGTGTCCATGCCCTGGATCACCTTGCCGAAGACCGCGTAGCCGTGGCCGTCGGGCTGCGGGTGGTTCAGCATCGCGTTGTCGACGACGTTGATGAAGAACTGCGCCGTCGCCGAATCGGGCACCGAGGTGCGCGCCATCGCGAGCCAGCCGGTGTCGTTCTTCAGGCCGTTCTGCGATTCGAGCTTGATCGGCGCATTGGTCGGCTTCTGCTTCATGTCGGCGGTGAAGCCGCCGCCCTGGATCATGAAGTTGCCGATCACGCGGTGGAAGATCGTGCCGTCGTAGTGCTTCGAGTCGACGTACTTCAGGAAGTTGTCGACGGTGATCGGGGCCTTCGCGGGGTACAGCTCGACGACGATCTCGCCTTTGGAGGTCTTGATCAGCACCTGCGGATTGGCCTGGGCCGACGCGCCTTCGGGCACGGCGAGGGAAACGAGCAGGGCGCCGATCAGCGGAAGGGTCTTGGTCATCGTGGGGTCACCTGGGGTGGCGCGCCGGGGCGCGGGTTGGAGGAGGCGGAAGGGGGCGTGGCGGGCGTCCGGGCCTGCACGCGAACGATCAGCTCGCGGGCCATCGCGAGCTTGTCGCGGGCCGACGCGCTGCGCGGGTCGAGCCGGCCGGCCTGCTCGTACGCACGGGCCGCCAGCTGCAGATGGATGTCGCCGAGGTTCTCGTGGGCGAGCGCGTAGCCGGGTACCGCGCGGATCGACTGCTCGAGCGCGGCACGGGCCGAGTCCCAGTCGCCGCGCTGCGCCTGCAGCACCGCGAGGTTGTTGTAGGGCTCGGGCAGCTCGGGGAAGTCCTCGGTCATCGCACGGAAGACCGCGATCGCGTCGTCGGCGCGACCGCGCTCGGACAGGATCACGCCGCGCAGGAACCGCAGCCGGGGGTCGCGCGGATCGGTCTTCAGGCCGTCCTCGGCGAGGCGCAGCGCCTCGTCGGCGCGGCCCGCCCGCCACGCCGCGAACGCGCCGTCGTAGGGCGTGGTGAGGGCCGGGCGGACCGGCTCCGGGACCGCGACCTGCTGGCCGAGCGCCGGCGTGGCCTGGGTGCCCGGCGTGCTGACGTCCTGCAGCCCGAGTCCCTGGGCGCGTGCGGCGGGCGCCGCCGCGAGGGCCGCGGCCAGCGCGAGGGCCGCCACGGAGCACCGCGGAGCCGCTGCTATACTCGGCCGTTTCGCGGCGGACGTCGCGCGGGCCATCCGTGGATCCGGAGTCATCCGGTCATTCTATCAACCCGGCCCCCCGTCCCCCCGACGTCCCCCGCCAGCCCGCATGCTCCGCATCCACAACACGCTGACCCGCCGCAAGGAAGACTTCGTCCCGCTCGAGCCCGGCCGCGTCCGGATGTACGTCTGCGGGATCACCGTCTACGACCACTGCCACATCGGCCACGCACGGATGATGCTGGTCTTCGACATGGTCGCCCGCTGGCTGCGTGCGTCCGGCTACGCGCTCACCTACGTCCGCAACATCACGGACATCGACGACAAGATCATCCGGCGCGCGGTCCAGAACGGCGAGACGATCGGCGCGCTGACGTCGCGCTTCATCGCCGCGATGCACGAGGACCTCGACGCACTCGGCGTGCTGCGGCCCGATCACGAGCCGCGTGCCACCGAGTACGTGCCGCAGATGCTCGACCTGATCGGCCTGCTCGAGCGCAAGGGCCTCGCCTACGCGGCGGCCGGCGGCGACGTGAACTACGCGGTCCGCCGCTTCGAGGGCTACGGCAAGCTGTCGGGCAAGTCGCTCGACGAGTTGCGCGCCGGCGAGCGGGTGGCGGTCGGCGACGGCAAGCAGGACCCGCTCGACTTCGTGCTCTGGAAGGCCGCCAAGGCCGACGAGCCGGCCGAGGCCAAGTGGCCGTCGCGCTGGGGCGAGGGCCGGCCGGGCTGGCACATCGAGTGCTCGGCGATGTCCTCGTCGCTGCTGGGCAACACCTTCGACATCCACGGCGGCGGCGCCGACCTGCAGTTCCCGCACCACGAGAACGAGATCGCGCAGAGCGAGGGCGCACACGGCTCGCCCTTCGTCCGCTACTGGATGCACAACGGCTTCGTGCGGGTCGACGACGAGAAGATGTCGAAGTCGCTCGGCAACTTCTTCACGATCCGCGAGGTGCTCGAGCGCTACGACCCCGAGGTGCTGCGCCTGTTCGTGCTGCGCGCCCACTACCGCAGCCCGCTCAACTATTCCGACGCCGCGCTCGACGACGCGCGCGCGAGCCTGCTGCGGCTCTACACCGCGCTGACGCCCGGGGCCGCGGCGCCCGCAGGCGAGCCGGACTGGGCCGAGCCCGAGGCCGCGCGCCTGCGCGACGCGATGGACGACGACTTCAACACGCCGGTCGCGGTCTCGGTGCTGTTCGAGCTGGCCACCGAGCTGAACCGCACGCGCGACGCGGCGGTCGAGCGGCGGCTGCGCGCGCTCGCCGGCGTGCTCGGGCTGCTCGGCCAGGACCGCGACGCGGTGCTGCGCGGCGGGCTGCGCGGCCGCGCCGACGCGGCCGCCGGGCTGTCCGACGCCGAGATCGACGCGGCAGTCCTGCGCCGCGCGCAGGCGAAGCAGGCGAAGCGCTTCGACGAAGCCGACCGGATCCGCGCCGAACTGGCCGCCCAGGGCGTGGTCCTCGAGGATGGCGCGGGCGGCACGCGGTGGCGGCGCGGCTGATCCGCGGGCCGCAGGCGAGGGCGCCCCGGTGAGCGTCGCCGCGCCGGCGGGCGCGCGCCCCCCGTGGTGGGCCGAGGCGGGCGACGCGCTGTGCGCCTGCGACCCGACGATGGCCGGCGTGATCCGCGCCTGGACCGGGCAGGGGCACCTGCAGTCCCGCGGCGATCCGTTCACCACGCTCGCGCGCTCGATCGTCGGTCAGCAGATCTCGGTCAAGGCCGCGCAGTCGGTCTGGCTGCGCTTCGAGAAGGCCGCCGGCATGGTGACGCCGCAGCGGGTGTCGCGGATGCGCCTGACGACGCTGACGAACGCGGGACTGTCCACGCGCAAGGCCGAGTACGTCCGCGACCTGGCCGGCCATTTCGTGGCCGGCGCGGTGGATCCGGCCCACTGGCCGAGTCTCGACGACGAGGCGGTGATCGCCGAGCTCGTCCAGGTCCGGGGCATCGGCCGCTGGACAGCGGAGATGTTCCTGATCTTCAATCTGCTCCGGCCCGACGTCTTCCCGACGGACGACCTGGGGCTGCTGAAGGCCATCGCGCTCCACTACAACCAAGGGCGTCCGGTCACGAAGGCCGAGGCGCAGGCGCTGGGCGAGCGGTGGCGCCCGTGGCGTACCCTCGCCACCTGGTACCTGTGGCGCAGCCTCGACCCCCTGCCGGTGGACTACTGAAGACGACATGAAGACGACGTTCCTGGAATTCGAGCAGCCGATCGCCGAGCTCGAGGCGAAGATCGACGAGCTGCGCTTCGTGCAGGACGACTCGGCGGTCGACATCGCCGACGAGATCCAGCGGCTCGAGAAGAAGAGCCAGTCGCTGGTGAAGGACACCTACGCGAAGCTCTCGCCCTGGCAGGTCGCGCAGGTGGCCCGGCATCCGCAGCGGCCCTACACGCTCGACTACGTCGCCGCGATGTTCACCGACTGGCACGAGCTGCACGGGGACCGCGCGTTCGCCGACGACCCGTCCATCGTCGGCGGCCTCGCGCGCTTCAACGGGCTGCCGGTCATGGTCATCGGCCACCAGAAGGGCCGAGACACCAAGGACCGGGGTTACCGGAACTTCGGCATGCCCCGCCCCGAGGGCTACCGCAAGGCGCTGCGGCTGATGCGCACCGCCGAGAAGTTCGGCCTGCCGGTGGTGACCTTCGTCGATACGCCGGGCGCGTTCCCCGGCATCGGCGCCGAGGAGCGCGGCCAGTCCGAGGCGATCGGCCGCAACCTCTACGCGATGGCCGAGCTGCGCGTGCCGATCGTCACCACGGTGATCGGCGAGGGCGGCTCGGGCGGCGCGCTCGCGATCGCCGTGGCCGACTGCGTGCTGATGCTGCAGCACGCGATCTACTCGGTGATCTCGCCCGAGGGCTGCGCGTCGATCCTCTGGAAGACCGCCGAGAAGGCGCCGGAGGCGGCCGAGACGCTCGGGATCACCGCCCACCGGCTCAAGGCGCTGGGCCTGATCGACCGGATCGTCAACGAACCGCTCGGCGGCGCGCACCGCGATCCGGCCCAGATGGCGCAGATGCTCAAGCGTGCGCTCGCCGAGGCGCTGCGCCAGTTCCAGAACGTGCCGACCGACACGCTGCTGCAGCAGCGTCGCCAGCGCATCCTCGCGTATGGCAAGGTCAAGGAAATCGGTTGAGGCCCTGATCGGCGAGGCGCTCGCCGCGCTCGCCGAGCCTGCATCCGACGATCGGCCCCTCGCGGTCGCGTTCAGCGGCGGCCTCGATTCCACGGTGCTGCTGCACGGCGCGGTCCGGGTGCTCGGGCCGCGGCGCGTGCTCGCGCTCCACGTCCACCATGGGCTGCTGCCGCAGGCCGACGGCTGGGAGGCGCATGCGGCGTCGCGCGCCGCGGCCCTCGGCGCGGGCTTCCGCGCCCTGCGCGCCGCGGGCGCGCCCGCGCGCGGCGACAGTGTCGAGCGCTGGGCGCGCGAGGTCCGCTACGCCCTGCTCGGCGAGGCCGCCCGCGACGCACGCGCCTGCGCGCTCGCCACCGCCCACCACGCCGACGATCAGCTCGAGACCCTGCTGCTCGCCCTGTCGCGCGGCTGCGGGCTGGACGGTCTGACCGGCATCGCGCCTGGGGACCGTCGCGGCGGGGTCGTGCTGTCCAGGCCGCTGCTCGCGCTCGACCGCGCCGCGCTGCACGCCCACGCGCTCGCCCATGGGCTCGACTGGGTCGAGGATCCGAGCAACGCCGATCCGGCGGTCGCGCGCAGCGCGCTGCGGCACCGCGTGCTGCCGGCGCTGCGCGACACGCTGCCCGGCGTCGCGGCGAACCTCGCCGACGCGCTCGACGCGCTGCGCGATGCGCGGGCGATCGTCGACGCGTGCGCCGCCGAGGACCTGGCTGCCGCCCGCGGCGACGGCCCGGTCGGCACGATCGACCGCCGCGTCGTCGCCGCGCTGCCGCGGGCCCGCGGCGATGCGGCGCTGCGCGCCTGGGTGCGGACGCTGGGCGAGCCGCCGCCCTCGCGAGCGAAGCTCGCGGCGCTGCGTGTGCAGCTGCTCGACGCGGCGGCCGCCTCGGCGACGCTGCGCCATGGCGGGCACGCGCTGCATCGGTATCGCGACCGGCTGTGGGCGGAGCCGGCGCGCGACGGTTCACCGGCACCCGATGCGGTCGAGCTGCAGTGGTCGGGCGAGGCGACGCTGCCGCTGCCCGACGGCGGACGGCTGCGTTTCGAGCCCTGCGCCTGCGGGCTCGACGCGGACTGGCTGAGTGCGCAGCGGTTGCGGGTGGGCCCGGTGGCGTCCTCGGCCCGCTGGCGGCCCGACCCGGCGCGGCCGAGCCGGACGCTGAAGAACCTGCGCCAGGAGGCGGGCGTGCCGCCGGCGCTGCGCGCGAGGATGCCGGCGGTGACGGTCGGCGGTCGGCTGCTCTGGGCCGCGCCCTTCGGCCTCGACCGCGATCCGGCATGGCCGCTCGCGGCCCGCGGCATGACGATCGCCTGGGAGCCGGCCGACGGCGCGTCGGGCGACTGGCTCCGCGGCGCCGCTCAGCGACGCCAGCAGTAGTCGAACGTCTGGGAGCCCGTCTCGCCGCGCTGGCCCGTGCTGTCGATCGACAGCGTGCCGCAGGCCGTGTCGGTGATGACCGGGGCCGCGCTCAGCGAGTAGGCCTGCGAGCCGGTCCGGGTGAGGGTGATGGTGTAGCGCTTGGTCGTCCCGCTGTCGGCGGGGGACCGCTTCAGCGCGGTCGGCAGATCGGCCAGGTCCTCCGTGCAGGGCGGATCGGTGGTCGGGTTCACCTTCGTGAAGCTGTTGCACTCGGCGTAGCGCCGCTCCATGTAGGCGGTGGCCTGTAGCAGCACCAGCTGCGCGTCGGTCCGCCACGCGCGTCGGCGGTACTCGCTGTAGTTCGGCACCGCGAACGCGGTCGCGATCGCGACCACGGCCACGGCGATCATCACCTCGATCAGCGTGAAGCCGAGGAGGGCGCGCCGAGTGCTCTGATGGCGTGAACGGAGGATTCGCATCACGGGCTTCCTCACCGGACCTGGGCCCACGATGCACGCGGGTTCCAGCCTTGCGTGATCTGGACCTGGGCGAGACCGCCCGAGCCGGCGTTCATCGTCAGCGACACCTGCCCGTTGCGCTGCCGGATCGGCGTCGGCGAGGCGATGATGCCGTCGAGACGCCAGGCCGCGCCCTTCGTGCTGCCGTTGTCGAACAGCGCGACGCCGCGGCCGTTGAAGGGGGACATCGCCATGACCCACGAGGTCACGTTCGAGCCGCAGGGGTCGTCGGAGGCGACCGGCCGGATCGTCGAGACCGTCATCAGCGTGAGCTCGGGCATGTAGTTGACGGCCATGGTCACCCGCTCGCCCGAGGTCGTCGCGGTACCGGTGAGGTCGAGGCGCCAGCCC
>JBJOKE010000018.1:0-175767 GCA_046046245.1 Pseudomonadota bacterium
GCAGCCGCAGCCGCAGCCGCAGCCGCAGCCGCAGCCGCAGCCGCAGTTGCCGCCGCCGCGCCGCCGCGGCCGGCTGCGCCGTGCGCTCGCGATCGCGTTGCCGGCCGCGATCGCGGCCGCCGCCGCGGCCGGCCTGTCGTGGCTCGGCAGCGAGTCCGCGCTGCACGCGGTCGTCGAGCGCGGCGTGACGGCTGCGGGCGGACGGCTTGCCATCGACGCGCCATCGGGTTCGCTGCTCGGCGAGGTCCGCGCGGCGCGGATCGCCTGGTCGGACGCGGGCACCTCGGTCGTCGTCGACGACGCGCGCCTCGCGCTCGACCTGCGTGCGCTGCCGGCGCTGACGCTGCGCCTGCGTACGCTGTCGGCGGCGCGCGTCGAGGTGCGGGCGGCGCCGTCGGACGCGCCGGCGGCACCGCCCGGCTCGCTCGCGCTGCCGCTGTCGATCGAGCTGCCCGACGCGCGGCTCGGCGAGCTCGTGGTCGCCGCCGGGGGCGAGCCGCTGCGGCTCACGGACCTGCGGGCGTCGCTGCGCTACGCGCGGCCCGCGTGGACCGTCGACGCGCTGTCGCTGCGCGGCGACTTCGGCACGCTGTCCGCGGGCGGTCGGATCGCCGACGCACCGCCCTTCGCGCTCGACGCGCGCGCGCTGCTCGAGACGCGCGCGCTCGGCGAGCCGCTCGCGGTGGACGCGACCGCGGCCGGCGAGCTCGCCTCGCTCGCGGTGGACGCGCGCGCGGTGCTGCGCGACGCGTCGCTGTCCGTGAAGGCGAGGGCCGCGCCGTTCGATGCCCGTCCCCTCGTCGCGATCGACGCGCGGGTCGCGAACCTGGACCTCGCCCGCTTCGGCCACGGGCTGCCGTCGACGCGGATCGAGGCCCGCGTCGACGCGACGGCGCCGGCGAGCGCCGGCCCCGCATCCGCGCTGCCGCCGCTCGCCGGCACGGTCGTGCTGCGCAACGCGAACGCCGGGCCGCTCGACGCCGTGCGCCTGCCGTTGTCCGACGCGCGGCTGCGGTTCGCCTTCGACGGCGAGCGGTTGCGCGTCGACGACGGCGCGGCGGGCGGGCCGGCCGGCCGCGTCGCCTTCGAGGCGCGCGCGCGGATCCGGACAGACGGCCCGCCCGACGCCCTCGAGCTCGCCGCGCGCACGGAGGGCCTGGACCTCTCGAAGCTGCACGGGGCGCTTCGGCCGACCGCGCTGCGCGGCGCGGTCCGGGCGGTGCCCGACGGCGAGGGCTTCGCGATCGACGCGCGCCTCGCAGAAGGCGGGCTCGCGCTCGAGGCCCGCGGCCGGGTCGACGCCGCGCGCGCGACCGTCTCGCAGGCGAGGCTGCAGGCGGGTGAGGGCACGGCCGAGCTGGCGGGCACGGTCGCGCTCGCCGCACCCTACCGATTCGACCTCGCCGGCGCCGTCGCGCGGCTCGATCCCTCGCGCTTCGCGGCCGTCCCGCCGGCGCTGCTGAACGGCCGATGGTCGGCCGCGGGCGCGCTCGGTGCCGCACCCGCCGTCGATGCGAGCGCGACCCTCGCCGACAGCCGCCTGCGCGGCCTGCCGCTGTCCGGTCGCCTGGCCGCGCGCTGGACGCCGGACCGCGTCTCCGGCGTCGACGCGGCGCTGCGCTGGGGCGGCACCTCGCTGGCCGCGCGCGGCGCGCTCGGCGCGGCCGGCGACCGCCTCGCGGTGGACGTCGACGCGACGCGGCTCCAGGAGCTCGATCCGCGGCTCGCCGGCCGCGCGACCCTCGGTGGCGAGCTGCGCGACGCGCTGCAGCGACCGGCCGTCGCCGCGACGCTGGCGGGCCGCGACCTCGCCTGGACCGACCGCGCGGGCGCGCGGCAGCTGCGTGCGCGGATCGAGCTCGCGCGGCCCGAGGCGATCGACGCGCTGCTCGCGCGGCTGCACGCCGGGCCGGGCGGCGAGCCGGGGCCCGCCGCCCGTGCGTCGAGCGTCGCGTCCGGCACCCCCGCGTTCTCGCTGTCGGTCCAGGCCGACGGCCTGCGGGCGGCCGGCGTCGCGATCGATTCGGCGTCGGTCGAGCTCTCCGGCGACGCCGATGCCCACGTGCTGCGCGCGCGCGCCGCGGCCCGCGCGCTCGGCCTGGACGCGGCGCTGCGCGCCGAGGGCCGGCTCGCGGCCGGCGCGGCCGGGCCGCGCTGGGCCGGTCGGCTCGTCGAGGCGGGGAACGCCGCGCCGCCCCGGCTGCGCCTGCTCGCGCCGGCCGAGCTCGCGGTCGATGCCGCCGGCGCGTCGGGCGGGCCGCTGCGCATCGAGATCGACGGCGCCGACGGCGCGCGTATCGACGTCGAGACCGCGAGCTGGGTCGACGGCCGTTTGCGCCTCGTCGGCCGCCTTGCCGGCGTGCCGCTGCGCTGGCTCGGGTCGCTCGCCGCCGACCGCGGGCTGCGCGTCGCCGAGCCCGACGCGCTGCGGCTGGGCGCGCGGATCGACCTCGAGGGCAGGCCGGGTCCCGGCGGCGACCTGCGCGGCCGCATCGAGGCGTTCCGCGAGTCGGGCGACCTGACCTTCGAGCTGCCGGCCGCCGGCGGCGGCGTCGAGCTGCTGAAGGCCGGTCTGCAGGCGCTCGAGGCCCGGATCGACGTCGCCGATGCGCGGATCACCGCGACCGCCGCGCTGCGCGGCGCCGCGATCGGCACGGTCCGTGCCGACGCGCGTGCGCCGATCGCCTGGACGCCCGGCGGCGGGTTCGACGCCTCGGTGCCGCTCGAGGGCACGGTCGAGGTCGCGGTGCCCTCGCTCGCCTTCGTCCGCGCGGTCACCGGCGAGGCCTGGCGCTTCGACGGTGCGCTGCAGGCGCGGCTCGCGCTCGGCGGCACGCTCGCCGCGCCGCGCGCGAGCGGGCGCATCGAGGGCTCGCGGCTGGTCGCCGAGCAGCGCGAGCTCGGCATGCGCCTCACCGACGGCGTGCTCGTCGCGACCGTCGACGGCACCGCCATCGACGTCGAACGGATGCGCTTCGCGAGCGGGCCGGGCAGCGTGTCGATGACCGGCACGCTGCGTGCCGACGAGCGCAGCGAGGCCGTCCTCGTGCTCGAGCGCATGCCGATCCCGCTCGGCGCCGGGCAGCGGCTGCTGCTGTCGGGCGAGGCGCGTGCGACGCTGCGCGGCGGCGTGCTCGGGCTGCGCGGCGCGCTGCGCGCCGACGAGGGCGTGATCGAGCTGACCGCGGGCACCGCGCCCGCCGTCGCGAAGGACGTCGTCGTCGTCCGCGATGCGGCCGAGGCCGCCGTCCGCGCGAGCGAGCGCGTCGCGCGCCGCACCGGCGTCGCCGCGCAGGGGCCGGCCGCCGAGCCCGATCCCGAGGCCGGCCGCGGCTTCCGGGTGCTCTCGAACCTGACGATCGACCTCGGCGAGCGGTTCCGCGTGTTCGGCGCGGGCGTCGACGCGAGACTCGAGGGCCAGCTCTCGCTGCGGGGACGGCTTCCCGACGCGCCGCGGCTCACCGGCACCGTGCGGATCGCGCAGGGCACCTACACCGGCTTCGGGCAGAAGCTCGAGATCGAGCGCGGCCGGCTGGTGTTCAGCGGTCCGGTCGACAATCCGGCGATCGACATCGTCGCGTACCGGCGCTTCCTGCCGGTCGAGGCCGGGGTGTCGCTGAGCGGCACCGCGCGCCAGCCGAACGTGACGCTGGTCTCCAGGCCCGACGTGCCCGAGCAGGAGAAGCTGTCCTGGCTGGTGCTGGGCACCGGCAGCGACACCGCGCGCAGCAGCAACCAGAGCGCCGCGCTCGCGGCCGCCGGCGTGCTGCTGGCGGGGCCCGAGGGCACGCGCGGGCCGAGCCTCCTGCAGAGCGTCGGCCTCGACGTGGTGTCGATCCGCACCGGACAGGTGGGCAGCACGGGCGAGGGCGGCTCGGCCACCACGTCGGCGCAGGACAGCATCGTCACGCTCGGCAAGCGGCTGACCGACCGCCTGTTCGTCAGCTACGAGCAGAGCGTCCGCGGCCTGCAGAACCTCGTGCGGCTCCAGTACGAGATCACCGAGCGGCTGTCGGCGCGGGTCAAGGCCGGCACCGAGAACTCGGTCAACCTGGTCTGGACCTGGCGCTACGACTGACCGGTCCCCGAGGCGGGTTCGGGCGGACGACCGCGGCCGCCGGCGACCATCGGCACCTCGAAGGTCGCGGCCGGCAGCGGCGCGCCGTCGGACGCGACGCGAAAGCCCGCGTAGCACTCGGTCGCCGCGGGCAGCAGCGTGCCGCGCTGCGCGGAGCGCACGTACATGTGGCGCTCGGGCGGGAAGCGGTCCGGGTCGTCGAATGCGCCGCGCAGCACCGCCCAGACGTCCGGGAAGCGCGACAGCGCCATCGCGACCGTGGTCGCGCAGCGCGGGCACGAGTGCAGGAACAGCGAGTGGCCGCTCTCGTCGGACACGTGCTCGTAGACCTTCGGCGTCGCGCCCTCGAAGCGGACCGCCTCCCTCGGGAAGGTCACGCCGGTGTGGAACGCGGTCCCGGTCATCCGCTGGCAGAACGTGCAGTGGCAGACGTTGATGCGCAGCGGCGTCCCGCGTGCGCTCAGCCGCAGGTCGCCGCACAGGCAGCCGCCGTCGTGGGTCGCTTCCATCGGGGGGGTCTCCGGGGTCGGACGATGCGGCCAGCCTAGCCCGGCGTCCGCGGCGTCGGCAAGCGTCGCGACCGGTACGGCGGGGTGCGCCGCGACCGGGACGGCGTCTCAGCCCCGCAGCGCCCGCGCCGCAATCTCGACGATCGCCTCGACCGGCGCGTCGGCGTCGACGACGATCGCGTCGGTCGGCGGCTCGAGCGCGTCGAACTGGCTGCGCAGCAGCCCCGGCGGCATGTAGCGGTGCTGCCGCTGCGCGAGCCGCGCGGCGATCAGCTCGTACGAGCCCGACAGGTGGACGACGCGCAGCACGGGCAGCCGCTCGGCCAGCGTCGCGCGGTAGCGCGCCCTGAGCGCCGAGCAGGCGAGCACCACCGGCTCGCCCTTCGCGACCGAGTGGCGCAGCACCGCGTTCAGCCGCGCGAGCCACGGTGCCCGGTCGCCGTCGTCGAGCGGGATGCCGGCGCGCATCTTCTCGACGTTGGCCGGCGGGTGGAAGTCGTCGGCGTCGACGAAGCGCGCCGCGAGGCGCGCCGCCAGCGCCTGCCCGACCGAGGTCTTGCCGCAGCCCTGCACGCCCATCACGACGACGGCGGGCACGCCTGCGTCGGCACTGCCGGCCGCCGTCGTGTCCGGGGCGGGCGCCCCGGGCGTCGCGGCGCCCGCGGCGTCGCGCGGATCGCAGGCCCGGCTCACTTCGCCTTCACCGCGTGCCCGCCGAAGCCCTTGCGCATCAGCGACAGCAGCCGGTTGCCGACGTCCGCCCGGCCCTGCGACGCGAAGCGGCTCATCAGCGCGAGCGCGATCACCGGCGCGGGCGTGCCCTGCCGCACCGCCTCGTCGACGGTCCAGCGGCCCTCGCCGGAGTCGGCGACGTAGGGCGCGACCGCATCGAGCGCGCCCGGGTCCTCGAGCGCGTCGACCGTCAGGTCGAGCAGCCACGAGCGGACCACCGATCCGTGGCGCCAGAGCTCGCCGATCGCCGCGAGATCGAGCTCGAACTCGGTCTTGCCCTCGAGCAGCGCGAAGCCTTCGGCATAGGCCTGCATCGCGCCGTACTCGATGCCGTTGTGGATCATCTTCACGAAATGGCCGCTGCCGGGCGGACCGCAGCGCAGCCAGCCGCGATCGGGCGCGGGTGCGAGGATCCTCGCGAGCGGCTCGAGGCGCGCGGCGGCCGCGTCGTCGGCGCCGAACATCAGGCAGTAGCCGTTGGCCAGCCCCCAGACGCCGCCGGAGACGCCGCAGTCGGCGAACAGCAGCCCGTGTGCGGCGAGCTCGCGCGCGTGACGCTGCGACTCGAGGTAGTTCGCGTTGGCGCCGTCGACGACCAGGTCGCCGGGTACGAGCAGGCCGCAGAGCTCGGCCATCGCCGCCTCGCTCGGCGCGCCCGCGGGCAGCATCAGCCAGACCGTCCGCGGCGCGGGCAGCGCGGCCACCGCATCGGCGAGCGACGCGTGCGCGACGACACCGGCCTCGTCCGCGAGGGCGGCGCGCGTCTCGGGCTGCGCGTCGAAGCCGTGCACGCGCGCGCCGCCGCGAGCGAGGCGCCGGGCCATGTTCGCGCCCATGCGGCCGAGGCCGACCATCGCGAGCGTCGGGGCCGGGGAGGGGGTGTCAGCGTTCATGGGCGGCGATGATAGCGGACACCTGTTCGAGGGCGTCGGGTGCGAGACAGTCGACGATCCGCCGGTCGGGCATCGCCCGCAGCCAGGTCAGCTGGCGCTTGGCGAGCTGCCGCGTCGCGGCCACGCCCTCGTCGACGAAGCGCGCGCGGCGCGCGGCCGAGCGGTCGCCGGCCTCGAGGTCGTCGAGGTAGGTCCAGGCCTGCCGGTAGCCCACCGCGCGCATCGACGGCAGTTCGGATCGCAGGTCGCCGCGCGCGCGCAGCGCGCGGACCTCGTCGAGCAGCCCGGCCGCGAGCATCGCGTCGAAGCGCGCGGCGATCCGCGCATGCAGCACCGCGCGGTCGGAGGGCTCGAGTGCGATCGTGAGCAGTGCGGGCGGCGGTCCGTCGGCCGCGCGCGTGCCGATCAGCGCCGACAGCGGCCGGCCCGCGAGCTCGAAGACCTCGAGCGCGCGCTGGATCCGCTGCGAGTCGCCGGGCTCGAGTCGCGCGGCGGTCACGGGATCGACGGCCGCGAGCCGCGCGTGCAGCGCCGGCCAGCCGTCGCGCGCGGCCTCGGCGTCGAGCCGCGCACGGAGCGCGGCATCCGCGCGCGGCAGGTCGTCGAGGCCTTCGCGCAGCGCCTTCGCGTAGAGCATCGTGCCGCCGGCGAGCAGCGGCAGCCGGCCGCGCCCGCGGATCTGCGCGATCAGGCGGCGCGCGTCGGCCGCGAAGGCCGCCGCCGAATACGCGGCCGCAGGCTCGATCAGGTCGATCAGGTGGTGCGGCACCGCCGCGCGTTCGGCGGCGGTGGGCTTCGCGGTGCCCACGTCCATCCCGCGGTAGACCAGCGCCGAGTCGACGCTGACGATCTCGAGCGGGATGCGCGCGGCGAGCGCCAGCGCGATCGCGCTCTTGCCGGACGCGGTCGGGCCGAGCAGCAGCACCGCGTCGGGCCGCATCGCGGTCACCGGCCGCTCACCGCGCGGCCGAGGGCGTCGCGCGCGGCACCGCGTCGACGCCGCCGTGCCGGCGCACCAGCGTCCCCGAGACCAGCACCGCCGCGCAGCCGCCGAGCGCGACCATCGCGGCCATCGGCAGCGCGCTGCCGTCGTGCAGCCGGCCGATCAGCAGGCCGGCGCAGGCCGCGACCACGTTCTGCACGAAGCCGGTCGCCGCGGCGGCCGTGCCCGCGAGCCGCGGGAAGGGCGCGATCGAGCCCGCCTGCCAGGCGGCCTGGCTGAGTCCGTGCGCGAAGACGAACGCGCACTGCGGCACGACGATCGCGGCCACGTGGACGACGCCGCCCAGCGCGAGCGCGAGCATCGCGAGGCCGCTCGTCGCCGCGAGCGCCGTCGCCACCGCGATCGTGCGCCGCACGCCGAGGCGCGGCAGCACGCGGCGCACGGCGAGGGTGCCGGCGAGGAAGCCGCCGGTGACCGCCGCGATCGCGAGGCCGAAGGCCGACGGCGACAGCCCGTGCACGCCGCCGAAGACGAACGAGGCCTCGGCGAGGAAGGAGAACAGGCCCCAGTACATCGCCGTGCCGACCAGCGTGAAGCCGAGCCAGGTCGGCGAGCGCGCGACGGCGGCATAGTTCGCGAGCATCGGGCCGGGCCGCATCGCGTCGCGCTGCGGTTCGCGGTTCGACTCGCCGAGCTCGCGCAGGCAGACCGCGAGCGCGAGCAGCGCGAACGCGGCCATCGCGACGAAGGCCGCGCGCCAGCCGAAGCCCGTCGCCAGCACGCCGCCCGCGATCGGGCCGAGCAGCGGCATCAGCGCGACCCAGCTCATCGCCTGCGACAGTCGCCGCGCGCCGGTCGCGGGCTCGTAGCGGTCGCGGACGATCGCGCGCGCGCAGACGGTCGTGCAGCAGGTGCCCACCGACTGCAGCACGCGCGCCACGAGCAGCGTCGCGAGCGAGTCCGATCCGGCGGCGAGCAGCGAGCCGGCCACGTAGGCGGCGAGGCCGCCCAGCGCGACCGGACGGCGGCCGAAGCGGTCCGACAGCGGACCGGCGAGCAGCTGCGTCAGCGCGAAGCCGAGGATGTAGACCGACAGCGTCGCCTGCACCGACGCGGCCGACACCCCGAGCCCCGCCGCGATGCCCGGCATCGACGGCAGGTACATGTCGGTCGACATCGGCTGGATCGACAGCAGCAGCGCCAGCAGTGCGACCGTGCCGCGATCCTCGGGCCGCTCGGTGCGCGGCTCGCCGCGCGACGGCCGCTGCGTCGGCCGCGCCGCGCCGCGATCCCCCGGGGCGTCGGCCATCGGCTCAGCGCCCGCGCAGGAACCAGCGGTCGAGCTCGGCCATCGGCAGCTGGACCCAGGTCGGCCGGCCGTGGTTGCACTGGTCGGCGCCCGCGGTGGTCTCCATGTCGCGCAGCAGCGCGTTCATCTGCGCGAGCGACAGCGTCTGGTTCGCGCGGACGGCCGCGTGGCAGGCCATCGTCGCGAGCAGCGCGTCGCGCCGCTCGGCGAGCACGCGACTCGCGCCGTGCTCGGCCAGCTCGGCGAGCACCGAGCGCGCGAGCGCCACCGGGTCGCCGTGAGCGAGCGCGGCGGGCACCGCGCGGATCGCGATCGCGCCCTCGCCGTCGGGATCGAGGTCGAGCCCGAGCGCGAGCAGCGCGTCGCGCGCCTCGACCGAGGCCACCGCCTCGTGCGCGTCGGCGCGGAACACCGGCGGGATCAGCAGCGGCTGCGCGGGCACGCCGCGCGCATCGAGGGCGGCCTTCAGCCGCTCGTAGACGATCCGCTCGTGCGCGGCGTGCATGTCGACGACGACCAGTCCCTGCGCGTTCTGCGCGAGCACGTAGACGCCGTGGACCTGGCCGATGGCGAAGCCGAGCGGCGGCAGCTCGGCGTCGGATGCGGCGGCGCGCATCGCGTCGCGGTTGACCGGTGCGGACGCGGGGCCCACGGCGGGCGAGGCCTCGCCGGATCCGCGGTCGTCGGCGTCCGGCGCGAGGAAGCGCATCAGCGGCGCGAGCGGCTGCGCCGGCGGGTCGGCCGCGCGCAGCGGCAGCGCCGCCTGCCACGCGGGCCGCGCGGCGTCGGTCGCGGCGAACCGGCCGGCGCCGCCCGCGAACCGATCCGCGCCCGCGAGGCGGCTCCCGCCCGCGAACCGCTCCGCGCCCGCCGCGGACGCGGACGCGCCCCCCGCGTCGCCCCGCGACGGATCCGACTCCGCTGGAGCGCCCGCGCGCACCGTCGTCGCGACGCCGTCGGCCGCCGCCCCCACGCGCAGCGCCTCGCGGACCGCGTGGAACACGAACGAGTGGATCGCGCGCGCGTCACGGAACCTCACCTCGGTCTTCGCCGGGTGCACGTTGACGTCGACCTCGACCGGGTCGAGCCACAGGAACAGGCACCAGGCCGGATGGCGGTCGCCGTGCAGCACGTCGGCGTAGGCCTGCTTCACCGCGTGCGCGAGCAGCTTGTCGCGCACGAAGCGGCCGTTGACGTAGAAGAACTGCCGGTCCGCGCGTGCGCGGCTCGCGGTCGGGACGCCGGCCAGCCCGTGCAGCCGCAGCGCGCCGGCGTCGCGCTCGATCCGCCGCGTCGCGGTCTCCTCGCCGAGCGCCGCGGCCGCGCGCTCGGGCCCGGGCACCGCGGGGAAGAGCTCGACGCGACGGCCGTCGACAAAGCAGGCGAACGCGATCGACGGATGCGCGAGCGCGACCCGACGGAACGCATCGAGCGCGTGCGCGGTCTCGGTGCCCTGCGCCTTCAGGAACTTGCGGCGTGCCGGCGTCGCGGAATAGAGCTCGAGCACCTCGACCGTGGTGCCCGGCGGATGTGCGCCGGGCGCGAGACCGGGCACGGTGCTGTCGATGACGGTGGCCGCATCGGCGCCGGCGCAGCGGCTGGTGATCCGCACCCGCGCGACCGACGCGATCGCGGCGAGGGCCTCGCCGCGAAAGCCCAAGGTGCGCACCCGCTCGAGCTCGTGCAGCGAAGCGATCTTGCTCGTGGCGTGCCGGGTGAGCGCGAGCCCGAGCTCGTCGGGCGGGATGCCGCAGCCGTCGTCGGTGACCGCGACCCGCCGCACGCCGCCTTCCTCGAGCCGCAGCTCGATCCGCGAGGCGCCCGAATCGATCGCGTTCTCCAGCAGCTCCTTGACGACCGAGGCCGGTCGCTCGACCACCTCGCCGGCGGCGATCTGGCTGACGAGGGGGTCGGGCAGGGGAGCGATCGGGCGCCGTGCCGGCGCCGCGGCGGGCGAGGCGTCGGGGGGGACCGGATCCGCCCCGTTCGGCGGGGATTCCATCACGGACCCATTATAGGCGGCGTGTATGATCGCCCGCCCATGGACATCGCCCAAGCGCTCGACGTCTTCCTGCATCTCGACAAGCACCTGGAGGCCGTGGTCGCGCAGTACGGGGTCTGGGTCTACGCGATCCTGTTCGCGATCATCTTCGTCGAGACCGGCCTGGTGGTGATGCCCTTCCTGCCCGGCGACTCGCTGCTCTTCGTCTGCGGCGCGATCGCCGCGATCGGCGGGCTGTCGCTGCCGGTGCTGATCGTGCTGCTGATCGTCGCAGCGGTGCTCGGCGACGCGGTCAACTACTCGGTGGGCAAGTACTTCGGGCCGAAGGTCTGGAGCTGGGAGCAGTCGCGGTTCTTCAACCGCGCGGCCTTCGACCGCACCCATGCGTTCTACGAGAAGCATGGCGCGATCACGATCATCGTCGCGCGCTTCCTGCCCTTCGTGCGGACCTTCGCGCCCTTCGTCGCCGGCGTGGCCGAGATGACCTACCCGAAGTTCGCGCTCTACAACGTGGTGGGCGGCGTGCTGTGGGTCGGCAGCCTGACGGTGCTCGGCTACTTCGTCGGCAACCTGCCCTGGGTCAAGGCGCACTTCTCGTGGGTCGCGCTCGCGCTGATCGTGATCCCCGGGCTGCCGGCGGTCTTCGAGGTGCTGCGGCACACCGTCTTCAGGCGCCGCGCCTGAGGCCGTGGGTCGGCGGGCCCCGACGGGCCCGGGCCGCCCGCGCGGCGCGGATCGTCGTCAGTGCCAGCCCGCCAGGCGCAGCGCCGCGCCGACCGCCGCGCAGGCGCCGATCAGCGGCAGCACCCCCACCTTGTAGCGGAAGAGCGCGACCGCCGCGGCCACGCCGATCGCGGCCGCGGCGAGGTCGAGGCGTCCGGCGAAGCCCTGCGGCCAGAGCACGTGCTGCGCGAAGAACAGCGCGAGCGAGGCGATCACGCCGACCACCGCGGCCGAGATCCCGGCGAGCGGCGCGGCGACCCTCGGGCTGCCTCGGGTGTGCTCCACCAGCGGGCCGCCGGCGAGGATGAACACGAACGACGGCAGGAACGTGAACGCGGTGGCCACGCAGGCGCCGATCACGCCGGCGAGCACGGGGGCGTCGGGGCCGAGCGCCTGCAGCGACCACCCGCCGACGAAGCCCACGAAGGCCACGACCATGATCAGCGGCCCGGGCGTGGTCTCGCCGAGCGCGAGCCCGTCGATCATCTGCGCGCCGGTCAGCCAGCCGTGATGCTCGACCGCGCCCTGGTAGACGTAGGGCAGCACCGCGTAGGCGCCGCCGAAGGTGAGCAGCGCGGCTCGCGTGAAGAAGTCGGCCATGTCGGCGTAGGCCGCGCCCGCGCCGCCCGCGCCGGTCCACGCGACGAGCCCGCCGTAGCCCAGCGCCCAGAGCGCGAGCCCCGCGCCCACCACCGCGACGAAGCGGCCGCGGCCCGGGTGCGCGTGCGGCGGCGGCGGCGTGTCGTCGTCGATGATCGCCGGCGCGTGCGAGCCGGCCGTCGCCGCATGCCCGCCGCCCGCGCCGCCGAAGCCCGCCGGCGCGAAGCGCCCGCCCAGCACGCCGAGCAGCGCGGCCGCGCCGATGATCCATGGGAAGGGCACGTGCAGCGCCGCGATCGCGACGAAGGCGGCGAGCGCGATCGCCCACGCGGCCGGATGCTTCAGCGAACGCGACGCGATCCGCCAGCCGGCGGCCGCCACGATCGCGACCACCGCGGGCTTGACGCCGGCGAGCGCCCCGCTCACCGCGGGGACGTCGCCGAACGCGACGTAGATCCACGACAGCGCGATCAGCACGAACAGCGAAGGCAGCACGAACAGGCTGCCGGCGACGATGCCGCCCCAGCCGCGGTGCATCAGCCAGCCGATGTAGGTGGCGAGCTGCTGCGCCTCGGGGCCGGGCAGCACCATGCAGTAGTTCAGCGCGTGCAGGAAGCGGCGCTCGGAGATCCAGCGGCGTCGCTCGACGAGCTCCTCGTGCATGATCGCGATCTGCCCGGCCGGACCGCCGAAGCTCACGAAGCCGAGCTTGAGCCAGAAGCGCAGCGCGTCGCCGAAGGGGACGGTGGCCGGCGGAGCGGGCGTCGACGAGGCCGGGCTCGTCGGCTCCGGGTGCATGGACGGCCGTTCCGTCACGCGCTCGGGCCCCGCGGCCCCGGCGGATGGCGCTGGAAATGGCGCCGGATCCCCGCGAAGATCGCGTCGGCGATCCGTGCCTGGTGGCGCGGCGTGCGCAGGCGCCGCTCCTCGTCAGGGTTGCTGATGAACGCGGTCTCGACCAGGACCGACGGGATGTCGGGCGCGCGCAGCACCGCGAACGCGGCCTGCTCCACGCCCGGCTTGTGCAGGTCGCCGACGCCGCGCAGCTCGCCGAGCAGCGCCGCGCCGAGCCGCTTGCTGTCGCGGATCTGCGCAGTGGTCGACAGGTCGAGCAGCACGCGCGCGACCTCGCGGTTGCGGGTCGGCAGGTTCACGCCGCCGATCAGGTCGGCCCGGTTCTCGCGGCTCGCGAGCCAGCGCGCGCCCACGCTCGAGGCGGTCCGGTCCGACAGCACGAACACCGAGGAGCCGCGCGCCTCGGGTTGCACGAAGGCGTCGGCGTGCACCGACACGAACAGGTCCGCCTGCACGGCGCGCGCCTTCGCGACACGCGTGGCGAGCGGCACGAAGAAGTCAGAATCGCGGGTGAGGAAGGCCCGCATGTTCGGCTCGGCATCGATGCGGGCGCGCAGCAGGAAGGCGATCGCGAGCACCACGTCCTTCTCCATCGTGCCGTAGCGGCCGATCGCGCCCGGGTCCTCGCCGCCGTGGCCTGGGTCGATCGCGACGGTCACCCGCCGCGCGACCGGACCGCGGGCCGGGACGCTCTCGCGCTCGCGGATCAGGCGCGCGAGCGGGTCGTCGACGGACGACGCGCGGGCGGCCGGCGCCGACGCGGGCGGCGGCGAGGCCGAGGGGCCCGACGTCGTCGACGGCCCGCCCTGTCGCGGGCCCGACGGCGGTGCGGGATCGGACCCCGCCGACCCTGCCGATCCCGTCGGGGCGGCCGACGACGCGGCCGGCGGTGTCGACGCCGGTGACGACGGTGGCGTGGCCTCGGATCCGGTCGAGGCGATCAGCTCGGCGAGCGGATCGGGCGGCTTCGTCGGGTGCAGGTCGAGCACCAGCCGATGCCGGTAGACCGCGATCGGCGAGAGCGCGAACACCTGCGGTGCGACCGGCGCCTTCAGGTCGAACACCAGCCGCACCACCTTCGGACGGTTCTGGCCGACGCGCACCGCGGCGATGTACGGATCGTTCGCCTGCACCTTCGCGACCAGCTCGCGCAGCGGCGCGTCGACGTCGGTGCCCTCCAGGTCGACCACCAGCCGCGGCGGGTCGTCGACGGTGAAGTGCGAGGTCTTCAGCGGCGCGTCGAGCTCGAGCGTGACGCGGGTGTAGTCGCGGGCCGGCCAGACCCGGACGGCGACGATGGTCGCGCCGTGGGCGAGGGGCAGCTCGAGCGCGAGCAGCGCGCCGGGGACGCGCGTCAGGAACCGGCGGCGGCCGCGCTCAGGCATCGCCGCCCCGCGTCGCCGCGCGCCTCGAGCGTGGCGACGCGCGCCTGGCCGGTGCCGTCCGCGTCGCCGTCGGCGAAGTCGAGGCGCAACGCGAGGTCCGGTCGGGGCAGCGCGGGGCCCGCGAGCTCGGGCCATTCGACCAGGCACGCGCCGTCGCCGCCGAAGTACTCGTCGAAGCCTGCATCCCGCCACTCGTCCGCCGAGGAGAATCTATAGAAATCAAAGTGGTAAACCGGGAACCTCGGCAGATTATAAGGTTCGAGGAGGGTGAAGGTCGGGCTTCTCACCGTCCCGCTGTGGCCCAGGGCGCGCAGCAGCGCGCGGACCAGCGTGGTCTTGCCCGCACCGAGCCCGCCCGACAGCCAGACCACGGTCCCGGGCCCGAGCGCGCCGGCCAGCCGCGCGGCGAGCGCGACGGTGGCCGGCTCGTCGGCGAGCGGCACGCGCAGCGTGGCGTCGGCCGGCGGCAGGACCCGCAGGTCCGGCGGCGGCGCGGCGCTCACGGCTGCGGCGCCGCGATCGCCGCCGCGTCGATCGCCGCGACGTCGAAGGCCTCGGGTGGCCGTCCCGCGCGGTGGCGCTCGACCATCGTGCGGTAGGCGGCCTCCAGGTGGCGGGCGTGGCGGTCGGTGTCGTAGAGCGGTGCCCGCCCGCGGTTCGCCGCGAGCCGCCGGCGGACCGCGTCGAGCCGGCGCGGGTCGGTCGCCAGGGCGATCGCCAGCGCCTCGAACTCGCCCGGTGTGCGCGCGACGAGGTCGTCGAGCCCGATCGCGCGCAGCAGGCTCGCGGCCACGCGACCGGGGAAGGTCGTGCCCAGCAGGGTGACCACCGGCACGCCGGCCCACAGCGCGTCGCTCGCGGTGGTGTGCGCGTTGTAGGGCAGGGTGTCGATCACCAGGTCGGCCGCGCGGTGACGCGCCAGGTGCTCGGCGTTCGGCACCACCGGCGCGAACACCAGCCGCGCGCCGTCGACGCCGCGGCGCGCGGCCTCGCGCCGCAGGTTGCGGGCGGCCACCTGGCCGCCGTCGCGCAGCCACAGCACGCTGCCGGGCACCGCGCGCAGGATCCGCATCCAGCCGTCGAAGGTCGCCGGCACGATCTTGTAGGGGTTGTTGAAGCAGCAGAACACGAAGCCGTCGGTCGGCAGGCCGAGCGCCTCGCGCGAGGCGGGCGCGGTCGCGATCGGCCGCCGCGCGTCGTTGGCCTGGTAGCTGTCGGGCAGCCGCACCACGCGCTCGGCATAGTGCGCGCGGCTCGCGTCGGGGATCACGATGCGGTCGGCGATCAGGTAGTCGACGTAGTCGACGCCGAGGGTGCCGGGAAAACCGAGGTAGTTGACCTGCACCGGTGCGGGCCGCAGCGCGAGCACGCCCTGCCGCCCTCGGCCGAAGAAGCCGTTGAGGTCCACCAGCACGTCGATGCCGGCCGCGCGGATCGCGCGCGCGGCGTCGACGTCGGACAGCGCGGCGATCGGGACGATACGGTCGAAGGCGCGCTCGATCCGCGCACGGTGCGCGCTCGCGTCCGCCCAGCCGGCGTCGAAGGCGATCCACTCGAAGCCCTCGCGGGCGTGCGCCTCCCAGACGCCGGTCATCAGGATCGAGGTCGCCTGCTCGCGCAGCTCGCCGCAGAGGTAGCCGACGCGGATCCGCCCGTCGGCGCGCGGCGCGGCCGGCGGCCAGCGGACCGCGCGGGCCGGGAAGCGGCGCGCGCTGAACAGCTCGGCGCAGCGGCGCAGGCTCGCCTCGTCGTCGCAGACCCCCTGGTAGCCGAACGGCCGCGCAGCCGGCACGCCCGCGGCGACGTCCTCGCGCAGCGAGCGGTCGAGGGCGTCGAGCCCGTCCCAGTCGCAGCACAGCATCTTGGAGTGCAGCAGCGAGCCCTTCGCGAACGGATAGCGCGGTGCGATCCGCAGCACCTCGCGGTAGCAGACGGCCGCGCCCTCGAAGCGGCGGGTGGCCTGCAGCGCGAGGCCGCGCTCGTACCACGCGTCGGCATGCGCCGGATCCAGCTCGAGCGCGCGATGCAGGCTCGCGAGCGCCTCCTCGGTCCGGTCGGCGCCGCGCAGCGCGCAGCCGCGCGCATAGTGCGGGCCGGCCGCGCGCGGGTGCAGCGCGATCGCGAGGTCGTAGGCGGCGACGGCGTCGTCGACGCGGCCCATCGCGACCAGCAGGTTGCCCCGGTTCACGTGGATCGACAGCCCGGTGGCGTCGACCGCGAGCGCGCGGTCGAACAGCGCGAGCGCGGTCGCGTGCTCGCCCGCCTGCTTGCAGATCAGCGCGAGGTTGTTCAGCGCGTCGAGCGCGGCCGGGCGGTAGGCGAGCACCGCCTCGTAGCCGCGGCGCGCGTCGTCGAGCCGGCCGGCGCGGTGGTCGGCGATTGCCTGCGCGAGCCGCGCCGCGAAGCGGGCGTCGTCGGGGTCGGTCGCGGGCCGCGGAGGCTGGGTCATGGTCGGACGTCGCGTTCGGCGGGCCCCGGGCCCGGGGGTTCTACACTGCGCGGATGGACGAGGCCGCCGCAAGGGACTGGACCGCCCGGCTGCGCGGCTGGGCGACGGCGCTCGGCTTCGCGTCGCTGGGCGTCGCCGACGTCGACCTGCGCGATGCCGAGCCCGGGCTGCAGGCCTGGCTCGATGCCGGCTTCCACGGCGGCATGGAGTATATGGCACGCCACGGCCCGCTCCGCGCGCGACCCGCCGAGCTGGTGCCGGGCACGGTCCGCGCGGTGATGGTCACCGTCGACTACGCGCCCGCCGACCCCGCCTGGATCGATCGGGCCTGGGCTGCGCTCGACGACGGCGAGCGCGCCTACGTCTCGCGCTACGCGCTCGGCCGCGACTACCACAAGGTCGTCCGCGGGCGGCTGGCGCGGCTCGCGCGGCGGCTGCAGGACGAGATCGGCCCCTTCGGCTGGCGTGCGTTCTGCGATTCGGCGCCGGTGATGGAGGTCGAGCTCGCGCGGCGGGCCGGCCTGGGCTGGCGCGGCAAGCACACGCTGCTGATCGCCCGCGACGGCGGCTCCACGCGTTTCCTCGGCACCCTCTACACCGACCTGCCGCTGCCGCCCGACGCGCCGTCCGACGAGCACTGCGGCCGCTGCACCGCCTGCCTCGACGCCTGCCCCACGGGCGCGATCGTCGCGCCCTGGCGGCTCGACGCGCGCCGCTGCATCTCGTACCTGACCATCGAGGCGCACGGCCCGATCCCCGTCGAGTTCCGCGAGGCGATCGGCAACCGGATCTACGGCTGCGACGACTGCCAGCTCGCCTGCCCGTGGAACAAGTACGCGGCGGCCGCTGCGTTGCCCGACTTCGCGGCGCGCGAGGGCCTCGACGCGGCCACGCTGGTCGAGCTGTTCGCATGGGACCGCGCGAGCTTCGAGGCGCGCCTCGAGGGCTCGGCCATCCGACGGATCGGCCACGAGCGCTGGCTGCGCAACCTCGCGGTGGCGCTCGGCAACGCACCCTCCACGCCGGCGGTGCTCGCGGCGCTGCGCGCCCGCGAGCACGATGCGTCGCCGCTGGTCGCCGAGCACGTCCGCTGGGCGCTCGCGCGGCACGCGTCGGCCGCGGCCGCCGGCCTCAGCGGACCCAGGCCAGCCAGAACGGGATCGCCGCCGCCGACGCCAGCGTCGTCGTCGTGATCAGCCGCGCCACGTACGGCCCGTCGCCGCCCATCCGCGCGGCGAGGATGTAGCAGGCCGAGGCGCTCGGCATCGCGGCGAACAGCACCAGCACCTGCGCGGCCAGCGGCGGCAGCGAGAGCGCCCACGCGAGCGCGACCGCCGCGGCCGGCATCGCCACCAGCTTGACCGCCGCCGCGTGCAGCGCGAAGGCCGCGTCGCCGCTCGCCTGCGCCGGCCGCAGGCCCGCGCCCACCGCGATCAGGCCGAGCGCGAGCGCGGCCGCGCCCATCCTCGACAGGTAGGCCGAGACCGGCTCGGGCAGCGTGAGCCCGGCGAGATTGGCGGCCACGCCGGCGACGGTCGCGAGGATCAGCGGGTTGCGGGCCAGTTCGCGCAGCAGCCCGCCGCCGCCGTGCCGCGCCAGGTGCCAGACCGCCGCCGCGTTGCCCAGCGGCACCGCGACCGCGACCACCACCGCGCACAGCGCGACGCCGGCGTCGCCGCCCAGCCGCTGCGACAGCGCCAGCGCGACGTACGAGTTGAAGCGGAACGCACACTGCACGGCGCTGGCGAAGCGCTGCGGCGTCGGGTCCCACAGCCGCCGGCCGAGCCGGCCGAGCACCACGCCGAGCGCGAGCACGGCCAGCACCGCGAGCGCGAACGGCGCGGCCTGCACCGGGTCGATCCGGTTGCGGACGATCGAGGTGAACAGCAGCGCCGGGAACAGCACGAGGTAGACGAGTCGCTCGAGCCCCGCCCAGACCTCGTCGCCCCAGCCGAAGCCGCGCGCGAGCAGCGCGCCGGTGGCGATCAGCGCGAGGTCGGGGAGCAGCAGCAGCAGCGTGTCCATCGGCGGGGGGCGGGGCCCGCCGCGCCGCGCGGACGGCGCGCGGCGATCGGCCATAATCGGGCGCCGCCACGATAGCAGACGTCCCGTGCCCCCCACCCCCGCGCGCCCGCGCGCCCGCTCCGCGTCCGGCCGCGGCGATCGGGCGGCGATGCCCCCCGACGAGACCGACCGCACGCTGCTGCGCGCGTTCGTCGACGCGCTCTGGCTCGAGGACGGCCTCGCCGCGCGCAGCCGCGACGCCTACGAGTCGGACCTCGCGCGCTGCGCGGTCTGGCTCGCATCGCGCGGCGTCGTGCTGCGCGCCGCCGGCGAGGCGGACCTGCTCGCCTACGTCGCCGCCGAGCACGCTGGCACGCGTCCTGCCAGCGCGAACCGCCGGCTCGCCGCGTTCCGCCGCTTCTACCGCTGGCTGCTGCGCGAGCGCCACCGCGCCGACGATCCCACCGTGCGGATGGTCCCCGCACGCCGGCCGCCGCGCTTCCCGAAGGCGCTGTCGGAGGCTCAGGTCGAGGCGCTGCTCGGCGCGCCCGACGTCGACACGCCGCTCGGTCTGCGCGACCGGGCGATGCTCGAGACCCTGTACGCCACCGGGCTGCGGGTGTCCGAGCTCGTCAATCTCAAGACCGTCGAGGTCGGCCTCGTCGAGGGCGTGCTGCGCGCGATCGGCAAGGGCGACAAGGAGCGGCTGGTACCGCTCGGCGAGGAGGCGCGCGCCTGGATCGAGCGCTGGCTGCGCGAGGGTCGGCCCGCGCTGCTCGCCGGCCGACCGGCCGACGCGCTGTTCGTCACCGCGCGGGCCGCGCCGATGACCCGGCAGATGTTCTGGACGCTGATCAAGCGGCATGCCAGGGTCGCCGCGATCGACGCGCCGCTGTCGCCGCACACGCTGCGGCACGCGTTCGCCACGCACCTGCTGAACCACGGCGCCGACCTGCGCGTGGTTCAGCTGCTGCTCGGCCACGCCGACATCTCGACCACGCAGATCTACACGCACGTCGCGCGCGAGCGGCTGAAGACGCTGCACGCGGCGCACCATCCGCGCGGCTGACGCGGACCGCGCCCCCGTCATCGCGGTCAGGCGCACGCCGTACGCACCGGTCGGCGCGCCGCGATCCCGCGAGCCCGCTACCGCTTCGAGGGGACGCGGGCCGCGGCGCCGCGCTCCAGCCGCTCGGCCAGCCGCGGCAGCAGCTCGTAGAGCGCCGCCATCGCGTCGTCGCCGATCGCGTCGCCGATCGCCCGGTAGCGGGCCTCCGAATGCGGTGCCACCTTCGCGATCAGCGCGGTGCCGGCCGGTGCGATCCGGATGCTGGCGCCGCGGGCGTCGTCGGCCGTGGCGCTGCGCTTGACCAGCCGACGCGCCTCGAGCGCCGGCAGCAGCCGCGACAGGCTCGGCTTGCTGATCAGCGTCATCTCGGCGAGCCGCGTGATCCGGGCCTCGTCGACCGACGACAGCGCGCGCAGCACCCGCCATTGCTGCTCGGTGATGCCGTGCGCGCGCAGCACCGGCCGGAACTGCGCCATCACCGCCTGGTGGCTGCGCAGCAGCAGCATCGGCAGCGAACGCGAGTAGGCGCGCATCGCGCGGCTCACCGGCGCTCGTCCTCGATGCGGTTGCGCAGCGTGCCGACGCCCGGCACCTCGACCTCGACGACGTCGCCGGGCACCAGCCACTTCGGCGGCTCGAAGCGCGCGCCGGCGCCGGTGGGCGTGCCGGTGGAGATCACGTCGCCCGGCTCGAGCGTGACGAAGGTCGACACGTATTCGATCAGCATCTCGATCGGGAACATCATCCGCGCGGTGGTGTCGTCCTGCCGGACCTCGCCGTTGACGCGCGTGGTCACCCGCAGGTCGTCCAGCCGCGGGAAGCCGTCGGCCGTCGCGAGCCACGGCCCGATCGCGCCGCTCGCCTCGAAGTTCTTGCCCTGCGTGACGTTGAACTTGCCGTGCCGGACCCAGTCGCGGACGGTGCCCTCGTTCACGCAGGTGAGCGCGGCGACGTGTTCGGCCGCGCGCGTGCGCGGGATCCGCCGGCCGGCGCGGCCGATCACCACCGCGATCTCGCCCTCGTAGTCGAGCTGCGCCGACTCGGGGGGGCGCAGGATCGGCTCGCCGTGCGCGACCAGCGACGCGGGCACGCGCAGGAAGAGGCTCGGGAAGCGCGGCCGTTCCGAGCCGTCCCGGTACTCCTCGTTGCGTTCGGCGTAGTTGACGCCCACGCAGACGATCTTGCCCGGGCGCGCGAGCGGCCTGCGGACGACGGCGTCGGCGAGCGCGAGGTCGGGCGCGGCCCGCGCGGCGGCCTCGCGGGCCGCGTCGATCGCCGCCGGCCCCGCGGCGATCAGCGCGTCGAGGTCCGCGTACGCGGGCAGCCGCGGTCCGAGCGCGATCACCGCGTCGTCGGCCGGGCCGGTCACCGCACCCCAGCCTTCGCGCCCGCCGTGGGCGTAGCTCACCAGCTTCATCCGCCTCTCCTCGCGACCCGGAACGCGGGTCGGCCGGGATGTTGACATGTGAACGACCTGCCGGCAACGGCGTCGACGGCATCCACGACGGCGGCCACGCCTGCCGAGGCTTGACGCCCCGATCGTTGTCATGTGAACTACCTGGCCGCCACCCCGGAGGCCAGCGCCTTGCCCCACGTCGTCGTCGAGTTCTCGGCCAACCTGCGCGCCCGCGCCGACGTGCCGGCGCTGCTGCGGGCCGCCCACGCGGCGGCGCTCGCCACCGGCGTGTTCCCGCGCGGCGGCACGCGCACGCGCGCCGAGGAGCGCGCGGACTACGTCATCGCGGACGGGCACCCGGACAACGCCTTCGTCCACGTGACCCTGCGGATCGGCCATGGCCGCGACCTCGCCACGCGGCGGCGCGCCGGCCGGCAGGTGTTCGACGCGGTGGTCGCCGAGCTCGCGCCCGCCTTCGAGGCCGGTCCGCTCGCGCTCTCGTTCGAGGTCCAGGAGATCGATCCGGACCTCTCCTGGAAGCACAACACCATCCACGACCACCTCGCCGCGCGCGACGCCGGCAGGGAGAGAGCATGAACGACGCGCTCGGGAAGCAGCTGCACCGCGCCGAGGCCGCGCTCGCGCGCTTCGCCGCCGAACCGCTCGGCCACTGGATCGGCGGCCGCGCGGTCGCAGGCGAGGGCGAGGCCTTCGAGAACCGTTCGCCGGTCGACGGTCGCCCGCTCGGCCTCGTCCACGACGCCACCGCCGCCGAGGTCGCCCGCGCCTGCGAGGCCGCGCGCGACGCGTTTCCCGCGTGGCGGCGCACGTCCGGCACCGAGCGCCGCCGGATCCTGCACGCGGTCGCCGACGCGATCGAGGCGCGCGCCGACGAGATCGCGCTGGTGGAGTGCATGGACACTGGCCAGGCGTGGCGCTTCATGAGCAAGGCGGCGCTGCGCGGCGCGGAGAACTTCCGCTTCTTCGCCGACCGCGCGCCCGCCGCGTCCGACGGCCTGTCGCTGCCGACCGACACGCACCTGAACTACACGATGCGCCAGCCGATCGGTCCGGTCGCGGTGATCACGCCGTGGAACACGCCGTTCATGCTGTCGACCTGGAAGATCGCGCCGGCGCTCGCCGCCGGCTGCACGGTCGTCCACAAGCCGGCCGAGTGGAGCCCGCTCAGCGCGCGGCTGCTCGCCGAGATCATGGCCGGGGCGGGCCTGCCCGCCGGCGTCGCGAACCTCGTCAACGGTCTCGGGGAGACCGCCGGCAGGACGCTGACCGAGCACCCGGACGTGCGCGCCACCGCCTTCATCGGCGAGTCCCGGACCGGCAGCCTGATCATGTCGCAGGGGGCGCCCACGCTCAAGCGCGTGCACCTCGAACTCGGCGGCAAGAACCCGGTGATCGTCTTCGACGACGCCGACCTCGACCGCGCGCTCGACGCCGTCGTCTTCATGATCTACAGCCTGAACGGCGAGCGCTGCACCTCCTCGTCGCGGCTGCTGGTCCAGCGCTCGATCCACGACGCGTTCGTCGAGCGGCTCGCCGGGCGCGTGCGCCGGCTGCGCGTCGGCCATCCGCTGGATCCGGCCACCGAGGTCGGTCCGCTGGTCCACGCGCGGCACCTGGAGAAGGTGCTGTCGTACGCGGACATCGCGCGCCGCGACGGTGCGACGATCGCCGCAGGCGGCGGCCGCGCGCGGGGCCCGTCGCTGCCCGCGGCCGGGCACTTCGTCGAGCCCACGCTGTACGTCGGCGCCACGCCGTCGATGCGGATCGCACAGGAGGAGATCTTCGGACCGGTGCTCACCGTGATCCCGTTCGACGACGAGGCCGACGCGCTCGCCATCGCCAACGGCGTGCGCTACGGGCTCGCCGGCTACCTGTGGACCGGCGACGTCGGCCGTGCGAACCGCGTGTCGCAGGCGCTCGACGTCGGCATGGTCTGGGTCAACAGCGAGAACGTCCGCCACCTGCCGACGCCGTTCGGCGGGATGAAGTCGAGCGGCATCGGCCGCGACGGCGGCGACTACAGCTTCGACTTCTACATGGAGACGAAGAACATCGCGCTCGCGCTGGGGACCCACGCGGTGCCTCGGATGGGGGCCTGACATGGGACGTCGGGTCGCACCGCGACACGCCACGGCAGGCGCCGGCAGGCCCTCGCGCCGGCCGGGCCTGGAGGGCTGAGCGCCATGGGCACGCTCGCGCTCGCCGCCAAGATCACCCACGTGCCGTCCATGGTCCTGTCCGAGCGGCCCGGGCCGCGCCACGGCACGCGGCAGGACGCGATCGACGGCCACGCCGAGATCGGCCGGCGCTGCCGCGCGCTCGGCGTCGACACGCTGGTGGTCTTCGACACGCACTGGCTGGTCAACGCGAGCTACCACGTCAACTGCGCGCCGCGCTTCCAGGGCGTCTACACGAGCAACGAGCTGCCGCACTTCATCGCGAACATGCCCTACGAGGCGCCCGGCAACCCGTCGCTCGGGCGGCTGCTCGCGCAGGCCTGCCGCGAGGCGGGCGTCGAGACGCTCGCGCACGACGCGACCACGCTCGCGCCCGAGTACGGCACGCTGGTACCGCTGCGCTACATGAACGCCGACCGGCACTTCCGCGTGGTCTCGGTCTCCGCGCTGTGCACCTCGCACTATCTCGACGACAGCGCGCGGCTCGGCTGGGCGATGCGGCGCGCGGTGGAGGACCGCTACGACGGCACGGTCGCCTTCCTCGCGAGCGGTTCGCTCAGCCACCGCTTCGCGCAGAACGGCCTCGCCCCCGAGTACGCGTTCAAGGTCTGGAGCCCGTTCCTGGAGCGGCTCGACGCGACCGTCGTCGCGATGTGGCAGCAGGCCCGCTGGGCGGAGTTCTGCGCGATGCTGCCCGAGTACGCGGCCAAGGGACACGGCGAGGGCTTCATGCACGACACCGCGATGCTGCTCGGCGCGCTCGGCTGGTCGGCGTACGATGCGCCCGTGGAGGTGATCACGCCTTACTTCGGCGCCTCCGGCACCGGCCAGATCAACGCGGTCTTCCCCGTCACGCCGCAGGACGGGGCGGCGGTGCCGGCACCGGTGGCGAGCGTCGCGCAGGACTACACGCCGGTGTCCCGGCGACTGTGAAAGGGTGTCGGATGGAGAAGGTCTGCATCGTCGGCCTCGGATCGATCGGCGGCTTCGTCGCGCATCGTCTCGCGCAAGGCGGCGTGCCGGTGTCCGCGCTCGCGCGCGGCGCCAACCTGGCGGCGGTCCGTCGCAACGGCCTGGTGCTGCGCGAGGCGGCCGACCCGGCGCGCGGCCGCGCGGTCTCGATCGCCGCGAGCGACTCGCCCGCCGAGCTGGGCCCCCAGGACCTGGTGATCCTCACGGTGAAGACCACCGCGCTGGCGTCGATCCCGGCGAGCATCGGTCCGCTGATCGGGCCCGACACCACCGTGCTGTCGGCGATGAACGGCGTGCCCTGGTGGTTCTTCCACGGGCTGGGCGAGCCGGTGCGCCACACCCGGCTCGAGGCGACCGACCCCACCGGCGCGCTCGCCCACACGATGCCGCCCGAGCGCGTCGTCGGCTGCGTGGTGCACATGTCGGCGTCGTCGCCCGAGCCGGGCGTCGTCCTGCACGCGGCCGGCGACCGGTTCATCGTGGGCGAGCCCGGCGGCGCCGCGACGCCGCGCCTCGACGCGATCGCCGGGCTGCTGCGCACCGGGGGCCTCACCGTCGAGACCTCGTCGCGGATCGAGCTCGACCTCTGGCTCAAGCTCTGGGGCAACGCGACGATGAACCCGGTCTCGGCGATCACCGGCGCGACGATGGACCGGATCCTCGACGACCCGCTGGTGCGCCGCTTCGTGTCCGATGCGATGGCCGAGGCCTCGGCCATCGGCGCGGCGATCGGGCTGCCGATCGCGATGTCGCCCGAGGAGCGGCACGTGATCACCCGCAAGCTGGGCGCGGTGCGGACCTCGATGCTCCAGGACGTCGACGCCGGCCGCCCGATCGAGCTCGACGCGCTCGTCGGCGCGGTCTGCGAGATGGGGCGCCTGGTCGGCCTCGACACGCCGAACTTCGATGCGCTGCTCGGGCTGACCCGGCTGTTCGGGCAGGTGAGGGGGCTGGTGCCGCCGACCTGAGGTCCGGGTCGCGGCGCGTCTCACGGAGCCGCCATGGAACTGCGACAGCTCCGCTACTTCCTAAAGGTCGCCGACCTGGGGAGCATCTCGAAGGCCGCCGGCCAGCTGTCGATCGCGCAGTCGGCGGTCAGCCACCAGGTGTCGGCGCTCGAGCACCATGTGCGCGCGCGGCTCTTCATCCGGCGTCCGAGCGGCGTCGAGCTGACCGAGGCCGGTCGGCTGCTGTATCGGCACGCGCAGACGATCGTCCGGCAGATGCAGAGCGCCGAGGACGACGTCGCCGCCGCGAGCGGCGCGCCGACCGGATCGGTCTCGGTGGGGCTGCCGACCGCGGTGCTGCACACCCTCGGCATGCCGCTGCTCGAGGCGGTGCTCGCACGCCATCCGGGCATCGTGCTGCACGTGGTCGACGGCGTGAGCGCGCTGCTGCAGGAGTTCACGCTCAACGGCCGGCTCGACATGGCGGTGCTGTTCCTCGGCGAGTCGAGCAAGGGGCTCGAGGTGGTGCCGCTCCTCGACGAGGACCTGTACTACGTCGCGGCCGCCTCGGCGCCATGGATGCGGGGCCTCGGCGACGAGATCCTGCTCGAGGTCGCGGCGAGCCATCCGCTGGTCGTGCCCGGGCCCGGCAACGGGATGCGGCGGGTCGTCGAGGCCGCGTTCGCGCGCGAGGGCCTGCGGCTCGCACCGATCGCCGAGCTGGACTCGCTGAGGATGCAGAAGGCCTGCGCGACGCGCGGCATCGCCGGCACCTTCCTGCCCTGGGCAGTGGTCGACGAGGAGGCGGGCCGCGGCGAGCTGCGCGTGCTGCGGGTGCCCGGCGCCGCGCTGTCCCGTCCGGTCTCGATCTGCACCTACGACTCCCGCGCGATGGGCCTGGCCGCCGAGGCGGTCCACGCGATCCTGCGGGACCAGGCCGCGACGCTGGTGCGCTCGGGGGCCTGGCGCGGGACGACGCTGCGCCCGACGCCCATCTGAAGGACAGATGGGCCGTTCGCGTTTCGGGGGTTCCGCAGTCGACGCCCCGCGCCTATAGTGGGCCGCAGCCCCGCCCGCCCGATGAACGTGTCAGCCCGCCCCGCCGACCCCCCGCCCTGGACCCTGACGCTCGCCGAGGCCTCCGCCCGCGTGGCGCGCGGCGAGCTGTCGCCGTCCGTGCTGCTCGACTCGATGCTCGCGCGCATCGAGGCGGTCGACGAGCGCGTGCACGCGTACATCCGCGTCGCCGCGGCGCAGGCCCGCGAGGCCGCCGCGCATGCGCAGGCCGAGATCGCGGCGGGCCGCTGGCGCGGGCCGCTGCACGGGCTGCCCTTCGCGGTCAAGGACACCTACGACGTGGCCGGGCTGCCGGCCACCGCCGCCTCGCGCCTGCGGCTCGACCACGTGCCGGCGCACGACGCGGCGCTGGTCGCTCGACTGAAGTCGGCCGGCGCGGTGCTGGTCGGCAAGCTCGCCACCTGGGAGTTCGGCACCGGCAACGCCGGCGAGTACTTCGACCTGCCGTTCCCGCCGGCCCGCAATCCCTGGGACCTCGCGCGCCTGACGGGCGGCTCGTCGACCGGGGCCGGCGCGGCGGTCGCCACCGGCATGGCGGCCTTCACGCTCGGGTCGGACACGACCGGCTCGGTGCGGCTGCCCGCCGCCGGCACCGGCACCGTCGGCATGATCTGCACGCCGGGGCGCCTGCCGCTGGACGGCATCCTGCCGAACTGCTGGTCGCTGGACGTCCCGGGGGTCTTCACCTGGACGGTCGAGGACTGCGCGATCGTGCTGGATGCGCTGACCGGTCCGCCGGACGCGGCCGGGCACCCCGCGGGGTCGCTGCGCCGGTCGGTGGGGCGGTCGATCGCCGGGGCGCGGATCGCGGTCGTCGACGATCCGGGTGCCGGCTCCCCGCGGCCCGACGCGCCGCTCGAGCGCGGTTTCGAGGCGGCGCTCGCCGTGCTCGAGTCCCTCGGCGCGACGCTGGTCCGCGTGCGCCTGCCGGTCCCGGCGGCCGAGTGCCTGGCCGCCACGCGGATGATCGGCCCGGCGGAGTCCGCCGCGATCCACGAGCGCGAACTCGTCGAGCATGCCGACCGGATGGGCTTCGCGCTGCGCGACAAGCTGCTGGCCGGCTCGCTGGTGCGTGCGGTCGACTACCTCGCCGCGCAGCGGCTGCGTCGCACGGTCGCCGACGGCATCGACACGCTCATGCGCGGCTTCGACGCGCTGGTGACCTACGGGACGCTGCACCTGCCCCCGATCGCCGGCGTCGAGCCCGAGACGAGCGCCTTCACGGTGGAGACGATGTACACCCCCTTCAACCTGTCCGGCCATCCGAGCCTGTCGCAGTGCACCGGCTTCGCCGACGGCCTGCCGCTCAACTGGCAGATCGTCGGCAACCGCTTCGACGAGGCGTCGATCGTGCGCATCGCCGCCGCCTACGAGGCCGCGACGCCGTGGCGCCGCGAGCGGGCGCTGCCGTGAGCGCGACGCCCTCCGCCCCCGACGCGGCCGACCCGGGCCCCGACCTCGCCGAGATGGCCGCGTACGCGCGGCGCCACGGTCTCGGCGGGCTGGCCCCCGAGCACATCGCGCGCATGCGCGAGCTCGCGGCACCCGTCGCCCGGTTCGGCATGCAGGTCCGGCGCCCGGCACGCAAGGACGACGCGCCCGCCTGCGCGTTCCGCGTGGACGCCCCGGCGACGCCGAAGGGAGCCCCATGGACAAGCTGATCATCGAGGTGCGCGTCAACGAGTACGCGATGCGCGACGGGAACCCGAACGTGCCGTGGACGCCGGAGGAGATCGGCCGCGACGCCCGCGCGGCGCAGGACGCGGGCGCCTCGATCGTCCACTTCCACGCGCGGCGGGCCGACGGCGCGCCCGCCCACGGCATCGACGACTACGCCGCGGCGATCCGCGCGATCCGCGCGAACTCGGACCTGCTGATCAACCCCACGCTCGGGCAGATCACGCGCGGCGGCACGCTCGAGCGGATCGCCCACCTCGAGGCGTTCGCGGGCGACCCGGTGCTGCAGCCCGAGATCGTCGGGCTCGATCCCGGATCGACCAACATCGACGTGTTCGACGCCGCCGCCGGCCGCTTCCTGACCGACGACAAGGTCTACGTGAACGCGCACGCGACGCTGCTCGCGTTCACCGGGCGCTTCGCCGAGATGGGCATCAAGCCGGCGTTCGCCTGCTGGAGCATCCCGTTCCTGCGCAGCGCCGCGGCGCTGATCGACCTGGGCCGGGCCGGCGGCGACCCCGCCTACGTGCTGCTGGTGCACGGCGAGGGCGGGCAGCTCGGCGCGCATCCGGCCACGCCCGAGGGGCTGCGCGCGTACACCGACCACCTGCCGCGGGGCGCGCGCATCGCGTGGTCGGTCTGCTGCAAGGGCGGCAACCTCTTCCCGCTGGCGATGGCCGCGATCGCGGCCGGCGGTCACGTCGCGATCGGGATCGGGGACCATGCCTACGCCGAACTGGGCTGTCCGGGCAACGCCGACCTGGTGCACGAGGTCGCGCGGCTCGCACGGCTGGTGGGGCGGCCGGTCGCGACGCCGGCCGAGGCGCGCGCGATCCTGGGGCTGCCCGCGCTCACGCGTGCGCCGCGGCCCGCACCGCACTGACTTCACGACGACATCGACACGAGGACACACGATGGACACCCACACCGCGGCACGCGTTCAGGTCTTCTGGCAACCCGGCTGCTCCTCCTGCCTGCGGACCAAGGAGTTCCTGACCAAGCAGGGCATCGACTTCGAGTCGATCGACGTGCACAACGACCCGGACGGCATGGACCGTCTGCGCGCGCTCGGCGCCCGCAGCGTGCCGGTGGTCGCGCTCGGCGGCCGCTACACGCTGTGCCAGTCGTTCCAGGACGTCGTCAAGTTCCTCGACCTGAAGACCAAGCTGATGGACCCGCTGCCGCCGGAGCGGCTGGTCGCGAAGCTCGACACGGTGATCCTCGCGGCCGCGCGCTACATCCGGCAGTTCTCGACGACGCAGCTGCGCGAGAACTTCCGCAACCGCAATCGCACGCCGGCGGGCACGGTCTTCCACCTCTTCCGCGTCGCGCAGATGGGCGTCGAGGCGGCCCGGGGCATCGAGCTCAGGTTCGAGAGCTTCAACGAGGTGCCGCCCGATCACTGGAACGCCGAGGACATCGCGGCCTGGGGCATGACGGTCCGCGACGAACTGCACGGCTGGTGGGACGCCGAGACCGATCGCGCGCTGCAGCGCCTCGTGCCGACCTACTACGGCCAGCGCACGATGCACGACGTGCTCGAGCGCACGACCTGGCACGCCGCGCAGCACACGCGGCAGGTCATGCTGATGCTCGAGACCTACGGCACCGCCCCCGACCGTGCGCTGACCGCGGAGGACCTGGCCGGCCTGCCGCTGCCCGACGAGGTCTGGGATCGCTAGGCCTCCGCACCTCCGGTCGCCCCCCGGGGCCCCCTCCCGCACCCTTCGTCGAGGTCCACCGATGCCCGCCGTCCCCTCCCGTCGCCACGTCCTCGCGCGCGCCTCGCGCGCCCTGCTCGCAGCGGCGAGCCTCGTCGTCGCGCTGCCCGCCCTCGCGCAGGAGGGCTGGCCGAACAAGCCGATCCGCATCATCGTGCCGTTCTCGCCCGGCGGCGGCGGCGATGCGGTGGTGCGCTTCATCAGCGACCGGCTCGGCGAACGCCTCAAGCAGCAGGTGATCATCGAGAACCGCCCGGGCGCATCCGGCTTCATCGGCGCGCAGGCGGTGGCCACCGCGCCGCCGGACGGGTACACGCTGCTGATGGGTTTCGACGGCGGGGTCGTGGTGGCGCCGCACATCCTGAAGGCGCCGTTCAACCCGCTGACCGACTTCGAGCCGATCACCAAGCTCAACGACGCGACGCTGATCATCGTCGCCCATCCGGCCGCGCAGATCCGCAACGTCGCGGACCTGGTGGCGCAGGCCAAGGCGCGGCCGGGCCTGCTGCAGTTCACCTCGTCGGGCCAGGGCTCGACGCCGCACCTCGCGGGCGAGCTGCTCGCGATCCGCACGGGCATCAAGATGACCCACGTGCCCTACAAGGGCGGCGGCCAGGCGGTGACCGACGTGGTCGCCGGGCAGGTGCCGGTGTTCATCACGGTGGTGCCGACGATCGCGGCCTACGTGAAGCAGGACCGGCTGATCCCGGTGGCCGTCACCAGCGCGAAGCGCTCGCCGTCGCTGCCCGACGTGCCGACGGTCGAGGAACTCGGCGTGCCGGGCTACAGCGTGAGCTCCTGGTACGGCCTGCTCGCGCCCGCGAAGACGCCGAAGGCGATCGTCAACCGGCTGCAGCAGGAGATCGCCGCGGTGCTGGCGATGCCGGACATCCGCGACCGGTACCTCGCCGCGGCGTTCGATCCGGTCGGCAACACGCCCGAGGAGTTCGCCGCGCAGATCCGCGCGGACTACGCGCGCTGGGGCCAGGTGGTGAAGGACGCCAACCTGCGCGAACGCGACTGACGCGGGCCGGTCGCCCGGTGTCCTGCGCATCCGCGCGCCGGACCCGGGACGACCGGTGCGCCGTACCCCGACCCTACGCCCAGCGACGCTCGAACGCGTGGACGTCCGGAAAGCCCAGGATCTCGGTCATCCGCGTGAAGTCGAAGACCGGGACCGGCGCACCGAGGCTGCTGCCCGTGGCGGCGACGTGGCGGTACATCGCGTCGAGCGTCGCCGCCATGGCGAGGAAGCCGGCCGCGGGATAGATCGCGATCTGGAAGCCGAGCTCGGCGAGGCGGGCGCGCGGCAGCACCGGCGTCTTGCCGCCCTCGACCATGTTGACGATCAGCGGCTGGTCGAAGGACTGCCCGATGCGCGCCATCTCGGCCTCGGACTCGGGCGACTCGACGAACAGGATGTCGGCGCCTGCCTTCGCGTAGGCCTCGGCGCGCCGCAGTGCCTCGTCGAGGCCCAGCGAGGTCCGCGCGTCGGTGCGCGCGATGACGAGGAAGTCCGCCGAGGAGCGCGAGTCGACCGCGACCTCGATCTTGCGGACCATGTCCGCCATCGGGATCACCCGCCGTCCGGGAGTGTGGCCGCACTTCTTCGGGAACTCCTGGTCCTCGAGCTGGATCGCGGCGACGCCCGCCTTCTCGTAGCCCCGCACCGTGCGGCGCACGTTGAGCAGCCCGCCGTAGCCGGTGTCCGCGTCGGCGATCACCGGCGCGCGCGAGAACTCCGCGATGCGCTCGATGCGCTCGATCATCTCGGTGTAGGTCGCGAGCCCCGCGTCCGGCAGGCCCAGCGACGAGGCGACGAGGCCGAATCCGGTCACGTAGGTCGCGTCGACCGGATGCTGGTTCAGCACGTGGGTCGAGATCAGGTCGAACACCCCCGGGGCGACGAGGCATCGGCCCCGGGCGAGGAGGGGGCGCAGCGGGCTGCGGGGCATGGGCGTCTCCTGGCGTGCCAGCGACCCGGGCCGGGCCGGCGGTGGCATGATTGCATACAAGAAATGTCGGTCTGTATAGTACCGGAACTCTTCGAACCGAACCGGAGCGACGGTGGCGACCGCTTGGGAACAGGCCTACGACACGCTGCGCAGGCAACTCGCCGACGGGACGCACCCGCCCGGCGCACACCTGCGGGAGGAGGACCTCGCGCTGCACCTCGGGGTCAGCCGCACGCCGGTGCGCGAGGCGCTGCGCCGGCTCGACGCCGAGGGCTGGCTGCGGGTGGTCCCGAACCAGGGGGCGTTCGCCGCGGAGTGGTCCCAGGCGGACATCGAGGAGATCTACGACCTGCGCGCGCTGCTCGAGGTGCACGCCGCCGAGCGGGCTGCGGCGGCGCCCGCGCCGCAGGGTGTCGCAGCCCTGCATGCAGCCTGCGACGCGGGTCTTGCCGCGCTGCCCGCCACCGACCTGTCCGCCATCGAGCGCGTGTCGGAGGCGAACGTGCTGTTCCACAAGACCCTGTGGGACATGAGCGGCCAGACGCGTACGCGCTCGATCCTCGCGAGCCTCGCGGTGCCGCCGATGATCCTGCGCAACTTCCGCAACTTCGACGAGGCCAACCTGCGCCGCAGCATCGAGCAGCACCGCGAGATGGCCACCGCGATCGCCGCCGGCGACCCGGCCTGGGCCGGGGCGGTGATGCGGGCGCACGTGCAGGCGGGCAAGGCGATCTTCCTCGCGGCGGCGCGCCGGGGCCTGCGGACGACGCCGGCCCCGTGATTCAAGGCTTGCATGCAAATTGCATGCAATCTAAGCTTGAACATGACGTACCCGGCCCGGGTCGTCAGGGGCGGGCAGGGCGGCCGCGACGCGCGTCCTGCCGATCCCGAACGGGCACGGTCAGCACCCGCCGGCGACCTCCGCCGGCGACGGATCAACCACTGCGGGGGAGTGCTTCGATGGACGGGATTCGGACGGCGCCTGGCGTGAGCCGGCGCGGCGTGATCAAGGGGGCCGCGGGCCTCGCGCTCGGCGGCGCGTTCGGCGCACCGGTGCTGGCCCAGGGGACGCGCACGCTGCGCGTGCGCTTCGGCTCGGACATCTCGCAGCTGGATCCGGCGCGGATCTTCCAGAACGAGAACCAGTCGATCGCCAGCCACATCTACAGCGGCCTGGTGCAGTACAACCAGGCGACCAACGCGATCGTCCCGGACATCGCCACCGGCCACGAGGTGTCGCCGGACGGCCTCGCGTGGACCTTCCGCCTGCGCCCGAACGTGACCTGGCACAAGGGGTTCGGCCCGTTCACCTCGGACGACGTCAAGTTCTCCTTCGAGCGCGTGCTCGACCCCGCGACCGGCAGCCTCTACCGCGGCCAGCTCTCCAGCCTCAAGGAGATCCAGACCCCCGATCCGCTGACCGTGCGCTTCGTGCTGAACGCGCCGAACTCCGGCTTCCTGCACAAGCTGTGCGCGTTCAACCAGGGCTGGCTGGTCTCCCGCAAGGCGGTGACCGAGCTCGGCGAGAAGTACAGCATGAACCCGATCGGCACCGGGCCGTTCGTGTTCGACCGCTGGACGACCGGCAACGAGGTCCGGCTGACGGCGAACCCGAGCTACTTCGGCGGGGCCTCGACGCTGACCGACGTGATCTTCCGCATCGTGCGCGACGAGACCGCCGCGGCGATCGCGCTGGAGAACCGCGAGCTCGACGTCTTCTACGCGCTGCAGTCGCCCGACGTCATCGAGCGGCTGCGCAAGGCGAACGGCGTCACGCTGCTCGACCGGCCGGCCAACAACACGGCCAACCTGGTGCTCAACACCACCGCGGGGCCGCTCGCCGACGTGCGCGTGCGCCGCGCGATGGCGCACGCGATCAACCGCAAGGCGCTGATCGACGGGTTCTTCCGCGGCACCAAGTTCGAGGCGACCAGCGTCCTCACCTCGACCTTCCAGGAGTATTCGGACGAGGGCGTGCCGCGCTATGCGTACGACCCCGACCGCGCCCGTGCGCTGCTGAAGGAGGCGAACGTCTCGAACTTCAAGTTCGAGATCACCACGGTGGGCCTGAACCCGTTCGACAAGTTCCCGGTCGCGATCGCCAACGACCTGCAGCAGGTCGGCATCCAGGCGACCGTCAAGGTGCTCGAGCGCGGTGTCTACGTGCCCACGCGCTCGTCGGGCAACGTGCAGTCCTGCATCACCGCGGTGGTGGGGCCGCCGGATCCGGACAGCCCGCTCGTCACGCTCTACCACACGCGCTCGCACCCGCCCGGGCTCAACACCTCGCGCTACGACCGTGCCGACCAGCTGCTCGCCGACGCCGCGCGCGCGCCGGACGCGGCGCGCCGCAAGGAGGCCTACAACAGGCTGCTGCGCCAGACGATGGAGGACATCCCCGTGATCCCGCTCTACGCCGATCGCCTCTACATCGCGCACGGGCCGAGCGTGCAGGGCTTCGTGCAGAACAGCCTGTTCACCGTCAACGTCTCGCCGGTGTCGCTGCGCGCGAACTGATGCCGTTCTACCTCGCCCGCTGCGCGCTGCAGCTGCTCGTCGCGCTGGTCGGGATCGTCACGGTGGCCTTCTTCCTGATGAGGGCCATCCCCGGCGATCCCGCCCTGTACATGCTGGGCGATTTCGCCACCGCCGAGGCGCTCGCGAACCTGCGCGCGCGCCTCGGCCTCGACCAGCCGGTCTGGCGGCAGTACCTGATCTTCCTCGCGCGAGCGGCGGGCGGCGATCTCGGCGTTTCGGTCGCCACCGGCCAGCCGGCGCTCGCCGAGATCTGGGCCGCGGTGCCGCCCTCGGCGACGCTCGCCGTGGCGGGGATGGCGGTCGCGGTGCTGGTCGGCGTGCCGCTCGGCATCGTGGCCGCGGTGAGGCAGGGCAGCGCGGTGGACGTCCTGGTGATGCTGGTCGCGCTGGGCGGCATCTCGTTCCCGGTCTTCTGGCTGGGCCTGGTGGCGATCCTCGTCTTCTCGCACGCGCTCGGCCTGTTCCCGGTGCTCGGCGCGACCAGCCAGCCCGGATTCTGGAAGGCCGTGCACCACCTCGCGCTGCCGGCGCTCGTGCTGGGTCTCTCGGTCGCCGCCTACATCGCGCGGCTGACCCGCTCGGCGATGCTCGAGGTGCTGGGCCAGGACCACATCCGCGTCGCCCGCGCGATGGGCGTGCCCGAGCGGCGCATCGTCTGGCGGCTCGCGCTGCGCAATGCGCTGATCCCGGTGCTCGCGGTGATCGGCGTCACCTTCGCCTGGTCGCTCGGCAACGCGATCCTGGTCGAGACGGTGTTCAGCCGTCCCGGGCTCGGCTCGACGATCCTGAAGGCGATCCTGGCGCGCGACTACCAGCTGGTCCAGGCGGGCGTGCTCGTGCTGGCCGCCGCGGTCGTGCTGCTGAACACCGCGCTCGACCTGATCTACGGCGCCATCGACCCGAGGCTCGCCCGCACATGACCGCCGCCGACGCGGACACCGAACGCCTCGAGGACGCCGCCGCGCGCCGTCGCGCGACGCTGCGCCGCTACGCGCGCCACCCCGCGTTCGTGAGCGGCGCGATCGGCGTCGTGCTGCTGGTGCTGGTCGCGCTGTTCGCGCCCTGGCTCGCGCCGCACCCGCCGACCCGTACCGACCTGATGAACACGCTCTCGCCGCCGTCGGCCACCTACTGGCTCGGCACCGACGCGTTCGGCCGCTGCGTGCTCTCGCGCCTGATCTGGGGCACGAGGGTCTCGCTGCAGGTCGGGCTCTACGTGGTGCTGATCTCGCTCACCGCCGGCACCCTGCTGGGCGCGGTCGCGGGCTACGTCGGCGGATGGCTGGAGCGGGTGCTGGTGGCGGTGATCGACATCCTGCTCGCCTTCCCGTCGTTCCTGCTGGCGCTCGCGCTGGTCGCCGCGCGGGGCAACACCCTCGACTCGATCGTGCTGGCGGTGGCCATCGCCTACACGCCGCGGATCGCCGCGGTGATGCGCTCGGTCGTGCTCACCATCCGTCCGCGGCCGTTCATCGAGGCGTCGCGCGCGATCGGCCTGTCGTCCTGGACCATCCTCGTGCGCCACGTGATCCCGAACGCGCTGCCGCCGGTGATCGTCGTGGCGACGGTCAGCGCCGCGACCGCGATCCTCGCCGAGGCCGGCCTGTCGTTCCTCGGCCTCGGCGTGCAGCCGCCCACGCCCACGTGGGGCAACGTGATCTCCGAGGGGCAGACGGCGATCACCACGCGGCCGCTGATCTCGCTGTCCGCCGGCCTGTGCATCGCCTTCACCGTCGTGGTCCTGAACCTGCTGGGTGACGGGCTGCGCGACACGCTGGACCCGCAGATGCGCCGCAACACCGGGAAGCTGCTGTGAGCGTCGCCTTCGAGCTGCGCGGCCTGACCGCCGCCGTCCCCGGCGAGAAGGGCGCGGTGCGCCTGGTGGAGGAGGTCTCGCTCGAGGTGCGGGCCGGCGAGACGCTCGCGGTGGTCGGCGAGAGCGGCTCGGGCAAGACCGTCACCTTCGTGTCCGCGCTGGGCCTGCTGCCGAAGCCGGGCCGGGTGATCGCGGGCGAGGCGCTCGTCGACGGGGTCGACCTGCTGCGCCTCCAGCCCGAGGCGCTTCGCCGGATGCGCGGGGCGCGGATCGGCATGGTGTTCCAGGACCCGCTGACCGGGCTCAATCCGGTGTTCCGCGTCGGCGACCAGATCGGAGAGGTGCTGCGCGCCCACCTGCCGATCGGTCGGCGCGAGGCGCGCGAGCGCGCGGTCGAGCTGCTCGCGCGCGTGCAGATCCCCGACCCCGCGCGGCGCGTCGACGACTATCCGCACCAGTTCTCGGGCGGCATGCGCCAGCGCGTGCTGATCGCGATGGCGATCGCGCTCGGGCCGCGCGTGCTGGTCGCCGACGAGCCGACGACCGCGCTCGACGTGACGGTGCAGGCGCAGGTGCTCGACCTGCTGGGCGAGCTGAGGGATGCCGAAGGCATGGCGATGGTGCTGATCACCCACGATCTCGGCGTGGTGGCGCGGCAGGCCGATCGCGTCGCGGTGATGTACGCCGGCCGCGTCGTCGAGACCGGCACGGTCGAGGAGGTCTTCCGCGCGCCGCGCCACCCCTACACGATCTCGCTGTTCCGCAGCATCCCCGACATCGAGGCGCCGGCCGGGACGATGCTCGCCGCGATCGCCGGCAGCCCGCCCGACCCCGCCCGCCGGCCCGCCGGATGCGCGTTCGCGCCGCGCTGCTTCGCGGCGACCGAGCAGGCGGGGTGCCGGGTCGACCGTCCCGCGCTGCGCGGCGTCGGCCACCTCGCGGCCTGCCATCGGCAGGGCGAGCCGGGGGTGTCGGCATGAGCGCGCTGCTCGAGGTCGCGGGGCTGCGCAAGCGCTTCGGCGGCGGGCGCACGCTGTTCGGCGCGGCGCGTCCCGAGGTCCGGGCGGTGGACGACGTGTCCTTCACGCTCGCGCGCGGCGAGACGCTCGGCCTGGTCGGCGAGACCGGCAGCGGCAAGAGCACGCTCGGCCGCCTGGTGCTTCGGCTGATCGAGCCGAGCGCCGGCCGCATCCGCTTCGACGGGCAGGACGTGAGCTCGGCCGCGCGCGGCGCGCTGCGTGCACTGCGCCCGAAGATGCAGATGGTGTTCCAGGATCCGTACGGCTCGCTCGACCCGCGCATGACCGCCGGACAGATCGTCGCCGAGCCGCTGACGGCCCACGGCATCGCGCGCGCCGAGGCGGCGGAGCGCGCGCGCGCACTGCTCGCGAGCGTCGGGCTGCGGCCGGCGATGGCGGCGCGCTATCCGCACGAGTTCTCCGGCGGGCAGCGCCAGCGAGTCGGCATCGCGCGCGCGATCGCGCTCGATCCGGCGCTGGTGGTGCTCGACGAGCCGGTCTCGGCGCTCGACGTCTCGGTGCAGGCGCAGATCCTCAACCTGCTCGCCGAGATCCAGGCGCGCTCCGGCGTGGCCTACCTGTTCATCTCCCACGACCTCGGCGTGGTGCGCCACGTCAGCGACCGCGTCGCGGTGATGTACCTCGGCCGGATCGTCGAGATCGGGCCGCGCGACGCGCTCTACCGGTCGCCCCGGCATCCGTACACGGTGTCGCTGCTGTCGGCGGTGCCCAGCGCCGACCCGGTGCGCGAGCGCGCGCGGCCGCGCATCCGTCCGATCGGCGAGATCGGCAGCGCCGCCGCGCTGCCGGGCGGCTGCCGCTTCCATCCGCGCTGCCCGCGAGCGCGCCTCGCCGCCGCGAGCGGTGCCGACACGGTGGAGGCGTGCGGCACGCGACTGCCGCGCGCCTGCGTGCACGACGACCCCGTGCCGGTGCCCACCGGCACCGACGGCCACATGGCCGCCTGCCACTTCCACCACCTGGACTGAGGACCGACCCACGATGAGCGTCTCCCGCGAACGGAACTACGCCGGCGTCTTCGACGGCACCGTCGGCTTCGGCGCGAAGCCGGCGCTGGTGATCATCGACTTCACCCTCGCCTACACCACGCCCGGCTCGGCCTTCTACGGCGAGGGCGTGGTCCGCGCGGTGCGCGACACCGTCCCGCTGCTCGCCGCCGCGCGCGCGGCCGGCATCCCGGTGATCCACACCAAGGTCATGTACCACCCCTCGGGCGCCGACGGCGGCTGGTTCGTGCGCAAGGTCCCGGCCCTGCGCAAGCTCGTGCCCGGGGAGCCGCTGGCCGAGATCGATCCCGCGGTCGCGCCGCTCCCCGAGGAGGTGGTGATCGTCAAGCAGTACCCGAGCCCCTTCTTCGGCACGCCGCTCGCCCCGATGCTGGCCACGCTCGGCGTCGACACGCTGATCCTCGCCGGCTGCTCGACGAGCGGCTGCGTGCGTGCCGGCGCGCTCGACGGCGTGCAGCACGGCTACCGGGTGATCGTGCCGCGCGAATGCGTCGGCGACCGGCACGACGGGCCGCACGACGCCAACCTGTTCGACATCAACGCGAAGTACGGCGACGTGCTCGGGCGCGACGAGGTGATCGCCCATCTGGCGGGCCTTCGCGACCGGACGCGCTGAGCAGAGGGCGGTCGACCGCGAGCGGCAAGCCGGACCGCGGTCCGGCGTGCCGGTCCCGCCCGGTCCCGCCCGGTCCCGCCCGGTCCCGCCCGGTCGCCGACGGGCCGGCGCCGGCCTGCCGCCGCTATCATCCGCGGATGGCCGCCAAGCACGTCTCCGAAACGCCCGCGACCGCGCTGCTGAGGCAGCGCGGCGTCGCCTTCACCGAGCACCCGTACGACTACGTCGAGCACGGCGGCACCGCGGAGTCGGCGCGCCAGCTCGGTCTCGACGAGCACGCGGTGGTCAAGACGCTGGTGATGCAGGACGAGGCGGGCAAGCCGCTGGTGGTGCTGATGCACGGCGACCGCAAGGTCTCGACGAAGAACCTCGCGCGGCAGGCCGGCCGCAAGTCGATCGCGCCGTGCGAGCCCGAGGTCGCGAACCGCCACTCCGGCTACCTCGTCGGTGGCACCTCGCCGTTCGGCACGAAGAAGCGGATGCCGGTCTACGTCGAGCGCAGCGTGCTCGCGCTGCCGCGGATCTGGATCAACGGCGGTCGGCGCGGCTACCTCGTCGGCCTCGAGCCCGCGGTGCTGACCGCGCTGCTCGAGGCCGTGCCGGTAGACTGCGCGCTCGAGGACTGACCCGACCGTTCCCCGGATGCCCGCCATGGACCTGCTGCCCGCGCTCGTCGCGATCGTCGTCGCCTACCTGATCGGCTCGGTGTCCTTCGCGGTGGTGGTCAGCCGCGCGATGGGGCTGGCGGACCCGCGCAGCTACGGCTCGGGCAACCCCGGCGCGACCAACGTGCTGCGCACCGGCAACCGCAGTGCCGCGATCCTCACGCTGGTCGGCGACGCGGCCAAGGGCGCGGTCGCGGTCCTGCTCGCGAAGGCCCTCGCGCAGCGCTACGGCTTCGACGACTTCGTGCTGACCCTGGTCGGCCTCGCGGCCTTCGTCGGCCACCTGTTCCCGGTGTTCCACGGCTTCCAGGGCGGCAAGGGCGTGGCCACGGCGGCCGGCGTGCTGCTCGCGCTGTCGCCGTGGCTCGGGCTCGCGACCCTGACCACCTGGATCGTGATCGCGGTGTTCTTCCGCTACTCGTCGCTCGCTTCGCTGGTGTCGGCGGTGTTCGCACCGGTCTTCTACATGCTGCTCGCGGGCGCGGACCGGGTGTCGGTCGCGATCGCGGTGATGGCCGCGCTGCTCGTGTTCCGGCACCGGGCGAACATCGCCAAGCTGATCGCGGGCACCGAGAGCCGGATCGGATCGAAGAAGCCTGCCGCCTGAGCGGCTCGGCCGCGCGCCTTCCGGTGAAGGCCCGCTCGGACAGGCCGCTGTCGCCCGACACGGGGTGACGCGCCGCATCCGCAGCGCGACGCCCGGTGCACCGCGGACGAGGGCGAGGCGATCCGCGCCGGCAGGCTCGGTCGGGCACGCAGCCGCGGCGGCACGCGCCGAGGGGGTCCGTCAGTCGGCGGCGCGCAGCGGCGTCCGTCGGATCGGCAGCGCCACGGTCGCTTCGGCCGGCCCGGCGCGCGCGGGCGCTTCGCCGGCCGCCCCGGCCCGCTGCGCGCGCAGCTGGCCGCAGCCACCGTCGACCTCCTGCGCGGCCGACCACCGCAGCGTCGCCACGACGCCGCGTGCCTTCAGCCCGCGCACGAAGGCCACCGCGCGCTCGAGCGGCGGCCGGCGGAACGGCGCGTCCTCGACCGCGTTCCACGGGATGGCGTTGAGGATCGCGCGGCGCCCGGCGAACAGGCGGGCGAGCGCCTCGACCTCGTCGTCGCCGTCGTTGACGCCGTCGAGCAGGGTCCACTGGACCAGCAGCGGGAAGCCGGTCGCCCGCGCGCACGCGCAGGCCAGGTCCACCAGCTCGTCGGGCTCGATCCGCGGCGCGCGCGGCAGCAGCTCGCGGCGCAGCCCGGGCTTGGTGGTGTGCAGCGACAGCGCGAGCGAGGGCCGCACCCGCGCGGCGGGCAGCCGCTCGAACGCGCGCCGGTCGCCCACCGTCGAGAACACCAGCTGCTCGCGCGCGATGCCGCCGTCGGTACCGAGCGTCTCGATCGCGTCGAGCACCGCATCGAGGTTGTGGGCGGGCTCGCCCATCCCCATGAACACCACCTTGCGGACCGCGCGCAGCCGGCGCGCCGCCGCCACCTGCCCGGCGATCTCCGCGCTGCCGAGCTGCCGCAGCAGGCCGTCCTTGCCGGTCGTGCAGAACGTGCAGCCCACCGCGCAGCCGATCTGGGTCGACACGCACAGCCCGCCGCGCGGCAGCAGGACGCTCTCGACGGCCTGCCCGTCGGCCAGCCCCACCAGCAGCCGCTCGGCGCCCTCGCCGGGATGGCGCGAGCGGACGACGGCGAGCGCGTCGAGCTCGGCCGCGAGCGCCGGCAGCGCGTCGCGCAGGCGCTTCGGCAGGAAGTTCGGGTCACCCCGATAGGGCGCGTCCAGGGGCTCGGCGTGCAGCCACCGCCGGATCAGCTGGCGTTCGTGGGGGGCGGCGGCCCCGAGCGCACGCAGCCGCAGGCGCAGCGAGGCGAGGTCCATGGCCCGGGAGTGTAGGCGATCGGGGGTGTCACCGATTCATGCGACGACGGCCTTGCATTGCCGTCTATTTTGGGATAATTTTCCCAAACCCAATAAATTTGGGAAAAACAACCCAAACCAAGGCGCCGGATGCCGGCGCCCATCTCACCGGAGCGAACCATGTCCCACCGAGCCGTCCCCGTCTCCCGTCCCGCCGCCGCCCTGTCCGCCACCGTGCTGCTGCTCGCCCTCGCCGCCTGCGGTGGCGGCGATCCCGGCGGCCCCGCCGCGTCGTCCGGCCTCGCCGGCGGCACGTCGCCGGTGCAGGGCACCGGCGGCGCGGTCGACGACCGCACCCTGCGCACCACCGCCGCGGGCGGCACGACCTTCTCGTCCGGGATCGTCGCCAAGGGCGGCATCGTCAACGGGGTCGCCTGGGACGACTCCCGCGCGACGGTGGCCGACGACCGCGGTCGTCGCGGGCTCGCGATGTCCGATGGCCGCCGCGTGGCCCTGCGCGGTGAACCGGGCGACGATCGCGGCCGCGGCGTGGTCGACCGCATCCGGTTCCTGCCCGAGCTGCGCGGTACCGTGACCGCCGCGGACGCGAGCGCTCCGCTGCCGGCCTTCCAGGTGGGCGGCATGCGGGTGGGCACCGACGAGTCCACCGTCTGGGCCGACGGCCTGCGACCCGACGCGCTGACCGGCCGCCGCGTCGAGGTGCACGGCCTGCGCGACGCCGCGGGCGGCCTGGTCGCCACCCGCGTCGAACCGATCGACGATCCGGGCCTGGTCGACGAACTGCGTGGCGTCGTCGGCGCGGCCCCGTCCGGCGGCACGTTCCCGATCGCGGTCGGCGCGGGCGCGCCGGTCACGGTCCGCTTCTCCGCCGCCGGCACCGCCTTCGCGCCGTCGGGATGCGACGCGTCCGCGCTCGCCGCAGGGCGGACCGTCGAGGTGCACGGCGCGTTCACCGCGGACCGCGTCTTCACGGCGCAGCGCATCGACTGCGAGGACCTGCTCGACGACTCGGCGGGCGTGCGTGCCGGCGGGACGGCACGGCACGACATGACCGGCCTGCTCGCCGGCGTGGACCTGTCCTCGCGCTCGATCCGGCTCGGATCGGAGACGATCGTCTGGGACGACTCGACCGGCTTTCGCCGCGGCTCGGGCGACGACCTCGTGTCCGGCGCGCGCATCGAGGTCGAGGGCGTGCGCGGCGCCGACGGCCGGCACCGCGCCCGCGAGATCCGGTTCGAGCACGAGCGCACCGTCGTGCAGGGCCGGGTCGAGGCGGTGAACCCCGACGGCACGCTGCGCATCCTCGGTCGCACCGTGCGCCCGGGGGCGGGTGTCCGGATCGACGCGTCGGTGGCGGCCGGCGCCGCCGTGCGCATCCGGGGCGGCGCGACGGCCGCCGGCGTGCTGATCGCCGACGAGATCGGCGAACCGAGCGGTCGCGACGGCCGGGAGTTCGTCCAGGCCCGCGTGACCGCCAAGACCGCCTCGACGATCACGCTGCTGGGTCAGCCGGTGTCGCTGCCGCAGAACGCGCTCTACCGCCGCGTCGACGGCACCGCGTTCCCGTCGCTGCAGGCCTTCCTCGACGCGGTCGTCGCGCGGCCGGAGGGCGGATCCCTGGTGAAGGTCCGCGGCACGCCGCTGTCGTCGCGGATCGACGAGGTCGAGTTCGAGCGCTGAACCCGACGGTGCGGCGACCGGGCGGCGACGGTGGCGCGTCCGCGGTCGCCGCCGCCGTCACCAGGTGTCGACGAACGGCCGCTTCTTGCCGGTCCGGGCGGAGGCCGGCGGCATCGCACGCAGCGCCTCGACCAGCACGCGGCGGGTGTCGGCCGGATCGATCACGTCGTCGAGCTCGAACAGCGACGCGGTCGACAGCGCCTTGCCCTGCTCGTACATCTCGGCCACGCGCCGCTCGTACTCCGCGCGCCGCGCGGCCGGGTCCTCGATCGCCGCGAGCTCGTTGCGCCACGCCAGCTTCACCGCACCCTCGAGGCCCATGCCGCCGAACTCCCCGGTGGGCCAGGAGACGATCATCGCCGGCGCCCAGAAGCTGCCGCCGGCCATGCCCTGCGCGCCCAGCCCGTAGCCCTTCCTCAGCACCACCGTCAGGATCGGCACGTCGACGCTGCCCGCGGTCACGTAGAGCCGGCAGCAGTGGCGCACCAGCGCGGTCCGCTCGGCCTCGGGGCCGACCATGTTGCCCGGCGTGTCGCACAGCGTGACGATCGGCAGGTCGAACGCGTCGGCCAGCTGCATGAAGCGCGCGGCCTTGTCGGCGCCGTCGCTGTCGATCGCGCCGCCCAGATGCATCGGGTTGTTCGCGATCAGCGCGACCGGTCGGCCCTCGATCCGAACGAGCGCGGTGATCATTCCCTGCCCGAAGCGCGGCCGCAGCTCCAGCACCGAGTCCTCGTCGGCCATCGCGCGGATCACCGCGCGGACGTCGTAGGCCCGTACCCGGTTCTCCGGCACGAGCCGCCGCAGGATCCGCTGGTCGACACACGACCAGTCCGACACCGGCCCCTGGAAGTACGACAGGTACCGCTTCGCCGCGGCCACCGCGGCCGCGTCGTCGTCGACCAGCACGTCGACCACGCCGTTGGCCTCCTGGACGTCCATCGGGCCGACCTCCTCGGGGCGGTAGACGCCCAGGCCGCCGCCCTCGATCATCGCCGGCCCGCCCATGCCGAGGTTCGCGTCCTTCGTCGCGATGATCACGTCGCAGCAGCCGGCGAGCACCGCGTTGCCGGCGAAGCAGCGGCCGGAGACGATGCCCACCAGCGGCACCAGGCCCGAGAGCCGGCCGAAGAGCTCGAAGGCGCGGGTGTTCAGCGTGCTCGCCACCACGCGGTCGGTGTCGCCGGGGCGGCCGCCGCCGCCCTCGGCGAACAGCACCACCGGCAGCCGGTGCTTCGCCGCGAGCTCGAACATCCGGTCCTTCTTCTCGTGGTTCTTGTAGCCCTGCGTGCCGGCGAGCACCGTGTAGTCGTAGGACATCGCGACGACGCGCGAGCGCTCGTCGGGGAAACGGTCGCCGTTGACGCGGCCCGTGCCCATCACCAGGCCGTCGGCCGGCGTGCGTGCGATCAGCTCGTCCATCGGGCTGCGCGCGCGGCGCGAGGCCACGACCAGCGAGCCGTATTCGACGAAGGAGCCCGGGTCGCAGAGGTCCGCGACGTTCTCGCGGGCGCTGCGGCGGCCGAGCGCGTGGCGCTTCGCGATCGCCTCGGGCCGGGCCGCGTCGTCGCGCGCGAGGCGCTGCCGCTCGAGCACCTCGGCGAGGTCGGGGCGGATCGCGTCGGTCTCCTCGACCGCGGCCACCGTCGCCACCACCTCGTCGGCAGCGGCCGCGGCCGCGATCCAGGCGAGCGCGTCGCCGTCGAGCACCGTGTCGCCCGCGGCCACGGCCACGCGCCGGACCGTGCCCGCCCGCGGCGCCTCGACGACGTGCTCCATCTTCATCGCCTCGATGACGAGCAGCGGGTCGCCGCGGCGGACCACCGCGCCCTCGGCGGCGACGATCGACAGCACCGTGCCCTGGATGGCCGCGCGGACCGCGTCCGGATCGTCGTCTCCGGCCGCGGCACCGGCCCGGCCGCGCGGCGCCTCGCCCGCCGCGCCGTCGCGGCCCAGCGTCAGCACGCCGAGCGGGTCGTCGCCGGCGAGCCGGCGCGCGCCGTTCCGGGCGCCCGTGCCGCCCCCGCCCCCCGTGCCGCCGTCGCCGCCCGCAGCCCCCGCCGTTCCGGGCGCCTCGACCCAGCGCCGCTGCGCGGCCGACGCCGCCTGCCCGATCAGCTCGCCCGCGCGCTCGTCGACGAAACGCGTCGTGACACGCATCGCCCGCACGTCCGGATGCGCGAGCAGCGCCTGCAGGAACGCGAGGTTGGTCGCCACGCCCTCGATCCGGCACTCGGCCAGCGCGCGCTGCGCCTTCGCCGCGGCCTGCGCGAAGCCGCCCGTGTCCACGCGCACGATCAGCTTCGCGAGCAGCGAGTCGAAGCGCAGCCCGGTCTTCCAGCCCGCGTAGCCGCAGCCGTCGACGCGGATCCCGCGGCCCGAGGGCAGCTCGTAGGCGCCGATCGTGCCGGCCGAGGGCCGCGCGGTGCCGTCGGCGGCCATCGTCTCGAGGTTGATCCGCGCCTGCACCGCGCAGCCGGTGACCAGCGCCGGGGAGCGCGCCAGGCCGAGCTGCGCGAGCGTCGAGCCGGACGCGAGCTGCAGCTGCAGCCGCACCAGGTCCAGTCCCAGCAGCTCCTCGGTGACGGTGTGCTCGACCTGCAGTCGCGCGTTCGCCTCGACGAACGCGAACTCGCCGTCGTTGCGGCTCGCGCCGTCGGCGTCCACCAGGAACTCGACGGTCGCGAGGTTCGAGAGTCCGGCCTCGCGCGCGAGCCGCAGCGCCGCGCCCAGGAGCCGGTCGCGCAGCGCCGGCGCGAGGCCGGGCGCGGGCGCGATCTCCACCAGCTTCTGGCGCTGCCGCTGCAGGCTGCACTCGCGCTCGTAGAGGTGGACCGCGGCCGAGCCGTCGCCCGCCACCTGGACCTCGACGTGCCGCGCGCGCGGCATCAGCCGCTCGACGTAGAGCGCGTCGTCGCCGAACGCGGTGCGCGCCTCGGACGCGCAGCGCGCGTACGCCTCGTCGAGCTGCGCGGGGTCGGTCACCGGCCGCATCCCGCGGCCGCCGCCGCCGGCCAGCGCCTTCAGCATCATCGACCCGTGCCGCGCGAGGAAGGCGCGCGCTTCCTCCAGCGAGGTGGCGCGGTCCGTGCCCGGCAGCGCCGGCACGCCGCAGCGGATCGCATGCGCCCGGGCCGCGGCCTTGTCGCCGAAGAGGGCGAGCGTGCGCGGCGCGGGCCCGACGAAGACCAGGCCCGCGTCGGCGCAGGCCTGCGCGAACGCCGCCTGCTCCGACAGGAAGCCGTAGCCCGGGTGAACCGCGTCGCAGCCCGTCTCGTGCGCGGCGGCGACGATCGCGGCCGCGTCGAGGTAGGCCGCCGGCCCGTCGGCGTCGAGCGCGTGCGCGCGGTCGGCCTTGCGCGGATGCAGCGCGAGCGCATCGTCGCGCGAGAAGACGGCGACCGTCTCGATGCCGAGTTCGGCCGCGCTGCGGGCGATGCGGATCGCGATCTCGCCGCGGTTGGCGATCAGCAGGCGTCGGATGGGGCGGGCGGCGGCGCGGGCGCCGGCGGACACGTCGGGCATGGGGTCGGACTCGCGAGAGACGGTTGGAGCGTGATCGGGACGGTAGGCGTCGCAGGGCTCAGCCGGCGGGCCGTGAGGCCGCCTGCCGGCGTTCGTGTCGTTCGAGCAGCACGATCGACGCGACGATCACCGCGCCGCCGAGCAGGGTGGTGGGCCGCAGCGCGTCGCCGAACGCGAGCCAGCCGATCAGCGCCGCCCACAGCAGGTCGACGAACTTGACCGACTGCGTGGCCGAGATGTCGGCCGAGGCGAACGAGCGGGTCAGGAACCAGTGGCCGAGCGTGCCGGCGACGCCGCCGATCAGCGACAGCCCCCACTGGCCGGCGGTGGGCCACTGCCAGACGGGCAGCGCGAGCGGCAGCGACAGCAGCGAGATCATCAATGTCTGCCAGAGCACGATCACCGAGGCCGAGTCGCGGCGCGTCAGCACCTTCGTGACCAGGAAGGACGCGGCGAAGACCGGCGCCGAGGCGAGCATCAGCAGGCTGTACCAGCCGCCGGTGCCGGCGAACCCGGGGCCGACGATGACCAGCACGCCCGCGAAGCCCACCGCCACCGCGATCCAGCGCGCCGCGTTCATCGGTTCCTTCAGCAGCCAGGCCGCGCCGATCAGCACGAACAGCGGGTTCGTGAAGCTGATCGCCGTCATGTCGGCCAGCGGCATCTGCGGCAGCGCGATGAACCACAGCACGAGGCCGAGCGTGTGCAGCCCGGCGCGCCAGAACTGGCCCTTGAACGACTCGGGGCGCAGCCGGTGCAGCCCGCCCGCCGAGACGACCAGCGGGAGCAGCGGCAGGAGACCGACGACATAGCGCAGGAACTGCGCCTGCATCGGATCGATCGCGAGCGAGAGCGCGCGCATCGACGCATTCGCGGCCTGGAAGGCCAGGCCCGCGCCCAGCGCCCAGAGGATGCCGCGCGTGGTGGGGGACAGGCCCGACAGCTGCATCCGCCACAGGCGGCCCCGCACGCGCGTCGTCCGCAGGACCTGCCTCAGCTGCATCCGGATCCGCATCGTTGCCGCGTCGCGCGGATGTGTGTCGCCATGCCGTGATTGTAGGGGCCGGAGCGTGGGACGCCGGCCGCGGGCTCGTCCGACCGGGCGGTTTCCGGACCGGATCCCGCGCGGGGCCGGCGCTAGAATCGGCCGCCCCCGAACGCCCGCCGCCCGCAGGATCCGCCATGACCTCGACGATCGCCCTCGCCCCACTCCGTCCCGATGCCGCGACCGCGCTGCCCCAGGACGCGGCCGCCGCCGCGCTCGCCGGTCGCGCGTGGCTGCCCGCCGCGGGCGGCCCCGCCGTCGTCGCGGTGCGCGACGGCCTCGCGTTCGACGTCTCGCGCACGTTCCCGACGATGCGCGACCTGTGCGAGCAGCCCGATCCCGCGGCCGCGCTGCGCGCCGCCGCCGGTGTGCCGATCGGACCCTTCGCCGACCTGCTCGCCAACGTGCCGCCCGAGACCCGCGACGCGTCGAAGCCCTGGCTGCTCGCGCCCTGCGACCTGCAGGCGATCAAGGCCGCCGGCGTGACCTTCGCGGTGTCCATGCTCGAGCGCGTGATCGAGGAGCGCGCGCGCGGCAGCGCCGACGCCGCGAACGCGATCCGCGGCGAGGTCCGCCGCCTGATCGGCGACGACCTGTCGAAGCTGAAGCCCGGCTCCGACGAGGCGATGGCGCTGAAGGCCGTGCTGGTGGCGCAGGGCGCGTGGAGCCAGTACCTCGAGGTGGGCATCGGCCCCGACGCCGAGGTCTTCACGAAGGCGCCGCCGATGTCCGCGGTGGGCTCGGGCATGGATGCCGGCCTGCATCCGATGTCGAGCTGGAACAACCCCGAGCCGGAGGTCGTGCTCGCGATCCGCTCCGACGGCCGCGTGGTCGGCGCCACCCTCGGCAACGACGTGAACCTGCGCGACGTCGAGGGCCGCTCGGCGCTGCTGCTGGGCAAGGCGAAGGACAACACCGCATCGTGCGCGATCGGCCCGCTCCTGCGCTTCTTCGACACCGGCTTCTCGATCGACGACGTCCGTGCGACCACGGTGACGCTGCGCGTCGACGGCCCCGAGGGCTTCGTGCTGCACGGGTCCTCGTCCCTGTCGAGGATCAGCCGCGACCCGCTCGACCTCGCCGCGCAGACGCTGTCGGCGCACCACCAGTACCCGGACGGCGCGATGCTCTTCCTCGGCACGATGTTCGCGCCCATCGAGGACCGGCATGCGCCGGGACAGGGGTTCACGCACGTCTACGGCGACGTGGTGACGATCTCGGCGCCGAAGCTCGGCGCGCTGGTCAACCGGATGCGGCGGACGGACGAGTGCGAGCGGTGGACGTTCGGGGCGGGGGCGCTGATGCGGAATCTGGCGGGGCGGGGGTTGATCTGAGTCGATGCGGTCGCTGGGCAAGCCCTCAGCGCCGCGCCGCCACCCCGCACCAGCGCGCGACGAAGCGCGCCAGCACCTCGGTCACCTGCATCGTGCTGTCGATCGACACCCACTCGTCGATGCCGTGGATGTCCGCGCCCACCGGCCCGTAGCAGGTCGCCGGGATCGGCCCGTAGAGGTTGAAGCTGCGTGCGTCCGTCGTGCCCGTGCCCACCACCAGCTCGACCTCCCGACCGGTCACCGCCCGATGGGTCGCCGACAGCTCGGTCACCAGCGGTTCGGCGCGGTCCAGCACGCAGCCCTCGGACTGGAAGCCCCGGTAGGTCACCGTCCAGCGGATGCCGTCGCGGCCGGCCATCGCCGCATGCGCCTCGGCGAGCCGTGCCTCGATCGCGGCCTTCACCTGCTCGCGGCTCATGTCGGGATAGAACGAGAGCCGGATCTCGGCGGTGCAGGTCGTCGCGACCGACGAGGCCCACTCGCCGCCGGCGAGCCGGCCGAGGTTGAAGTTGATCGGGTGCTCGTGCGCGCACCAGAGCGGGTGGCGCCGCGCGGGCTCGTTCCACTCGCGCTCGAGCAGCTTCAGCTCGGCGAACAGGTTGCGGCAGGCGTCGATCGCGTTGGTGCCGGTGTGCGCGACCATCGCGTGGACGGGCACGCCGGTGACCTCGAGCGTCAGCCACATGACGCCGAGCTGGCCGACCAGCACCGCATTGCCGGGCTCGGGGATCACCGCCGCGTCGGCGTGGTAGCCCTGGACGAGGCAGGCGAGCGCGCCGTTGCCGGTGCACTCCTCCTCGATCACCGATTGCAGGTAGACCGGCGCCGCCGGCTCGAGCCCGAGCGCGCGGATCGCGCGGAACGCATTGAGGTAGGCGACGATGCCCGCCTTCATGTCGGCCGCGCCGCGGCCGTAGAGGCGGTCGCCGTCGACGCGCGGCGCGAAGGGCGGCGTGGTCCACATCGATGCGTTCCCCACCGGCACCACGTCGATGTGGCCGTTGAGGATCAGCGATCGCCCGGTGGCCTCGCGCGGCTGGTGCACGCCCACGACGTTCGGCCGCCCCTGGTAGGAGACGATCGAAGGCGACCAGCCGCGGTGCGTCTTCAGCCTCGCCTCGTCGATGTCGAAGCGGTCCACGCGAAGCCCCATCGAGCCGAGGGCGTCGGCCATCCAGTCCTGCGCGGCCGCCTCCTCGCCGAGCAGCGAGGGCAGCGCGACCAGCTCGGACAGCATGCGGACGGTGTCGTCGCGGGTCGCGGCGACGGCAGCGGACAGTTCGCGGACGAAACCGGAATCGGTGGCGGCGTGCATCGGAGGCTCCTGCGGGGGCGGCGGCTAGACTACCGCACCGATGACCGCGTCCGCCCCCCGACGTTCCATCGAGCGCCGCGCGGTCCTCGCGATGATCGCCGCGCTCGGCTGCCTGATCCTGCTCGATGCGTGCGGCAAGTGGCTCGGTCAGGTCGGCGTTCCGGTGGCCGCCACCACCTGGTCGCGCTACGCCGGCCACCTGCTGCTGGTGCTCGCGATCTACCTGCCCTCGCAGGGCCTCGCGGTGCTGCGCACCGCCAGCCCGGCGCGCCAGCTCGGCCGCGGCGTCTGCATGGTCGTGGTCACGCTGCTCTACTTCGCCGCGCTCCGGCTGATGCCGCTCGCGCAGGCTACGGCGGTGTTCTTCACCACGCCGATCCTGGTCACGGTGTTCGCCTGGGCGTTCCTGCGCGAGCGCCCGGGCCCCTGGACCTGGATCGCGGTGGCCGCGGGCTTCGCCGGCGTGCTGGTGGTCGTGCGCCCCGGTACCGCGCTGCCGGCGGCCGGCGTGCTGCTCGTGCTCGGCGCGGCCGCGGCCAACGCCGCCTACCAGACGCTCACCCGCGCGCAGGCGCAGGCCGACTCGCCTGTGGTGCAGGTCCTCTGGAGCGGCCTGGTGGGGGCGGCGCTGATGAGCGCCGCGGCGCCGCTGTGGTGGCCCGCGCAGGGCTGGGCCGCGCTGTCGCTGCGGCCGGTGGACTGGGCGGTGTTCGCCGCGGTCGGGCCGCTGGGCGCGGCCGGGCACCTGCTGCTCGCACGCGCCTACCGCCTCGCGCAGGCCTCGCGGCTCGCGCCCTGGGCCTACACCCAGATGCTGCTGTCGATCGCGATCGGCTGGGCCATCTGGGGCGACGTGCCGGACGCGGTGGCCCTCGCCGGCATGGCGCTGATCGCGGCCGGACCGCAGCTCGCGCGGCTCGACCGCGGCACGGTCGGCCGCTGATCAGGCGACCGGCGCCCCGGCGTCGGCGGCCGTCGGATCGAGGTCGCGGACCAGGCCCCAGACCGACGACGGCGCGAGGTTCAGCAGCCGCCCGAGCGCCGTGAAGTCGTCGGGCAGCGCGGGGTCGTCCCAGCCGTCCTGGCTGTGGCGTGCGAGCGCGGTCGCCAGCAGCACGTTGCGCACGCGCGGCACGGTCGACAGGTGGCCGTTCGTCAGGTGCTGCAGCAGCTCGGGCAGGCGCCAGGCCTTCATCAGTGCCTGCTCGAGGTCGCAGAGCTCGACGTTCAGCACCTCGCGCTGCGCCTGCGCCGAACGCAGACCGGGCGTCGCCCGCTGGCGGCGGCGGATCTCGAGCGCCAGCGTCGGTGCGTTGCACCAGAGCAGCACCTCGGCGAAGTCGTGCAGCAGCGCGGCCTCGTAGATCACCTCGGCGTCGGTGTCCTGCCGATGCATCGCGAACCCGATCGCGAAGCGCGCGGCACGGTGCGAGCGCCGCAGCACGCGGCCGATGCCTTCTAGTGCGCCCGGGACGGCAGCGAGCCGGGACTCCACGGTGTCCTGGCCCGCGAAGGCACGGAAGAAGTTCGAGATGCCCATCATCAGCACCGCGGCGGTCACCGTCTCGGTGTCGGTCACCATCCGCGCCGGCCGGTGGCGCGCGACGTGTGCGAGGAGCTTCAGGGACATCAGCGGATCGTCGAGCACGACCTCCGCGATCGCCTTCGGTGCGACATCGTCCTCGTCCTCGCGCATCGCGTCGATCGCGGTGGCGGTCCGCTCGAGCACCGGGACGTCGGCGGCGCCGATCGCCTGGATCCAGCCGCCGAGTCCGGCAGGGGCACGGGTGAGCATCGGACGTCTCCTTCGACTTCGTCCGACTCTATATCGGCACCCCGTTGCGCAAACTGCAGCGGTCTGCCACGCGTCGGTCGGACGGCGCCGGGCGTCCGTCCGCCGGCGGCCCGCTCACGCAGCGTCGAGCTGCTCGAGCGGCCAGCGCGGCCGCACGTCGAAGCCGCCGGCCCGCGGCAGCGCCGCGCCCGCCTCGCGCAGCGCGCGCAGCCGCAGCGCGCCCGCGAACGCGATCATCGCGCCGTTGTCGGTGCACAGCGCGGGCTCGGGGAAGCAGACACGCAGCCCGTCGCGCACGCCGGCCTGCTGCGCGAGTCGTTCGCGCAGCCGTCGGTTGGCGCTGACGCCGCCGGCGATCACCAGGGTGGACAGGCCGGTGGCCCGCAGCGCCGCGAGCGACTTCGCGACCAGCACATCGACGATCGCCGCCTGCACGTCGGCCGCGAGGTCGGCGCGGGCCGCGTCGTCGGGCAGGCCGCGCGCGATCCGGGTGGCCACCGCGGTCTTCAGGCCGGAGAAGCTGAAGTCGAGGTCGCCGGAATGCAGCTTCGGGCGCGGCAGGTCGAAGCGGCCGGGCGTGCCCGCGTCGGCGAGCCGAGCGATCGCGGGGCCGCCCGGATAGCCCAGGCCGAGCAGCTTCGCGCTCTTGTCGAAGGCCTCGCCGGCGGCGTCGTCCACCGATTCGCCGAGCAGTTCGTAGCGGCCCACGCCGTCGACCCGCAGCAGCTGCGTGTGGCCGCCCGAGACCAGCAGCGCGACGAAGGGGAAGTCGGGCGCGTCGGACGACAGCAGGGGCGACAGCAGGTGGCCCTCGAGGTGGTGGACGCCGATCGTCGGCACGCCGAGCGCGAAGCCCAGCGCCTGCGCGACCGAGGCGCCCACCAGCAGCGCGCCGGCGAGCCCCGGCCCCTCGGTGTAGGCGATCGCGTCGATGTCGCCGACGGTGATTCCGGCCTCCTCGAGGACCTGGCGGGCGAGCGGCAGGAGCCGGCGGACGTGGTCGCGCGACGCGAGCTCGGGCACCACGCCGCCGTAGCGCTCGTGCATCGCCACCTGCGAGTGCAGCGCCTGCGCGAGCAGGCCGCGCGCATCGTCGTAGAGCGCGACGCCGGTCTCGTCGCAGGAGGTCTCGATGCCCAGGGTGATCATCCGCCGCAGTGTACCAACCGCGCCGTGGGGGCTTCGCGGCCGGCGGCGTGCTTCTTGCGCGGACCTCGGCCATGCCCGCGGCCACGCGCATCCTCGTGGTGAACGACGAGGCGCAGCTCGCCGAGGGCCGCGCGCGGCTGCGCGAGCGGTTCGGCGACGCCGCCTACGCGAGCTGCACGCCGCGCGGGCGGCGAGTCGCGCTCGGGCTGGATGCTGCGGCGCGCAGCCGATGCGTCGTCCGACGACGCCGTGGCCCGCTCTGCGACCGGGCGCCGCTGCGCTCGCTCGCCGCGCTGCCGTCGCCCGGCGGTGCCCGGGACGCGCCGCGTCCGCGCACCGTCTGCAGCCGCGTCGGCACGACCGACCGGCAGACCGTCGAGTTCGTCGGGCGGACGGGCGAGCGGCGCCTCGACGCGGTGCAGGCCGCACTCTCATGCGGCACCGGCTGCGGATCCTGCCGGATCGAGGTCGCGCGGCTGGTCGCTCAGGCGCCGTACCCGCCCGAGCGGGTGAGCGGTGGAGCGTTCCACGCCCGACGATCGTGCGGATCGGCTCGCCCGTGACACCCGGCACGACCCTTGCAACGCGTCGAGCGACCAACGGAGAGCGCATGGATGCCCAGCCCTTCATCAAGGAGATCGGACGCGGACGCGAGGGCGCGCGCGGCCTGTCGTACGAGAGCGCGGTCGCGATGTTCGGCGCGATGTTCGGCGGCGGTTTCGCCGACGTCGAGCTCGGCGCGATCCTGATCGCGCTCCGGATGAAGGGCGAGAGCCTCGAGGAGTTGCGCGCCGGCGTCGACGTGCTCGAGCCGCTGCTCGCGAAGGTGCCGGTCGATCCGTCGCGACCCGTGGTCTCGATCCCGAGCTACAACGGTGCGCGCCACACGGCGAATCTCGTGCCGCTGCTCGCCTGCCTGCTCGCCGACGCGGGCGTGCAGGTGGTCGTCCACGGCGTCACCGCCGATCCGAAGCGGATCACCACCGCCGAGATCATGCAGGCGATGGGCCTGGGGCCGGCCGGCAGCATCGGATCGGCCGAGGCGGCGATCGCGCGCGGCGACCCGGCCCTCGTGCCGGTCGGTACGCTGTCGCCGCGGCTCGCCGCCCTGCTGGCGCTGCGCTGGCAGCTGGGCGTGCGCAACGTCGGCCACTCGCTCGCGAAGCTGCTGAACCCGACGACGGCCGCGACCTGCCTGCGGATGACCGCGTTCACCCATCCCGAGTTCTCCACGCTGCAGCACCAGTACTTCGAGGTCACCGGCCGGCCCGCGCTGGTGATGCGCGGCACCGAGGGCGAGGTGGTCGCGAGCACGCGCCGCGCCGCGCAGATCGACTGGATCCACGAGGGCCGCGCCGAGGTGCTGGTGCCGGCGACGGCCGGGCCCGCGCGCGAGATGCCCGCGCTGCCCGATGCCCACGACGCGCCCGCGACCGCGCGCTGGATCCAGGGCGTGCTCGCCGGCGAGCGCCCCGTGCCCGAGCCGATCGAGCAGCAGGTCGCCGCGGTGCTGCACGCCTGCGGCGTGCGGCCCCGGCAGCGCGCCGCGGTCGCGGCCTGAGCCGACCGGCGGGACCCGTGACGTGCACGCCGCCCGCCGCCCGATCGTGCCGGTGCAGCTCGTGGGCGCCGGCCCCGGCGACCCGGACCTGCTGACGCTGCGCGCCGCGCGTGCGATCGCGTCGGCCGACGTGCTGCTGGTCGACGACCTGGCCGACGAGCGCGTGGTGGCGCTCGCGCGCGCCGACGCGCGCGTGATCCGCGTCGGCAAGCGCGGCGGCTGCCGCTCGACGCCGCAGGCGTTCATCCAGCGCCTGATGGTCCGCCTCGCGCGGACCGGCGCGCGTGTCGTGCGCCTGAAGGGCGGCGATCCGATGCTCTTCGGCCGGGCCGGCGAGGAGATCGCGTTCCTGGCCGCGCACGGCGTGCCCTGCGAGGTGGTCAGCGGCCTCACCGCGGGCGTCGCCGCCGCGCAGGCGCTGGGCACCTCGCTGACCCACCGCGAGCTCGCGCACGGCGTGGCCTTCGTGACCGGCCATCCGGCGCCCGGCGGGGACGAGGCGGACTGGGCCGCGCTCGCACGTTCCGGGCTCACGCTCGCGATCTACATGGGCGTGGCCCGCGCCGCGGCGATCCGCGACGCGCTCCGCGCGGGGGGCCTGCCCGACACGCTGCCGGCGGCGATCGTGCAGTCGGCGGGCGTCGGTCACGCGCAGCGTACCGTGCGCACCACGCTCGGCGACCTGGTCGAGACCCTCGCCCGCGAGGGCCTCGGCAGCCCGTCGATCCTGCTGGTGGGCGGCGCGCTCGGCGCGACCGCGTTCGGCGCGGTCGGTGCGGACGGCGACCCGCTCGCAGCCGAGGTCCGCGCCGACGGCGCGGCCGGCCGGCCGCACTCGGACTCGGCCGCCGCACCGCGGGCGGCCCCCGTCCGGCCGGCCCGCATCGCGCACCGCTAGAATCGCGGCCTGTCCGTCGGGCGTCCGCGCCCGCGAAGGCCCCCATGCATCGATACGACGCCGTCGTCGTCGGCGCGGGCGCGGCGGGCCTGTTCTGCGCCGGCGTGGCCGCGCAGCGCGGGCTCTCCGTCGCGATCGTCGACCACGCCCCGCGCCTCGCCGAGAAGATCCGGATCTCGGGCGGCGGCCGGTGCAACTTCACCAACCTCGAGGCGGATCGCCCCGAGCGCTTCCTGTCGGAGGACCCGTCGTTCGCGCGCGCGGCGCTGCGTGCCTACGGGCCTCGCCGCTTCGTGAAGCTCGTCGAGTCGCACGGCATCGGCTGGCACGAGAAGCACCGCGGACAGCTGTTCTGCGACGAGGCATCCGAGCGCATCGTCGAGCTGCTGCGCGCCGAGTGCGACCGCGGCGGCGTCGCGTGGCGACGGCCCTGCGCGGTCCGGGACCTGCGGATCGCCGATGCGCCGGACGATCCGCGCGAGCGCTTCGTGCTCGATACCGACGCCGGCCCGCTCGCCGCGCGCGCGCTGGTCGTCGCCACCGGCGGCCTGTCGATCCCGAAGATCGGCGCCACCGACTGGGGCCACCGCCTCGCCGCGCGCCTCGGCCTGCGGATCGTCGAGCCGCGGCCCGCGCTGGTGCCGCTCACCTTCACCGCGCAGTCGTGGCAGCCGTTCGCGGCGCTGGCCGGCCTCGCGCTCGAGGTCGGCGTGTCGCTGCCCGGCGTACCGGGCGCGACCCGCTTCGACGAGGACCTGCTGTTCACCCACCGCGGCCTCTCGGGCCCCGCGATCCTGCAGATCTCGAGCTTCTGGCGCCCGGGCGAGCCGCTCGCGATCGACCTCGCGCCCGGCGGGAGGATCGCCGACGCGCTGCTCGCCGCTCGCGAGGGCACGCGCCAGCAGCTCGGCACCGCGCTCGCCTCGATCGTGCCGCGCCGGCTCGCGCAGGCCTGGCTCGAGGACGCCAGCGCCGGCGGCCCGCCGCCCGAGCGGCGGCTCGCCGAGCTGGGAAACAAGGCGCTGGCCGCGCTCGCCGCGCGCTTCCACGACTGGCGGGTGCTGCCTGCCGGCACCGAGGGCTGGCGCAAGGCCGAGGTGACCGCCGGCGGCGTGGCCACCGCCGAGCTCGATCCGCGCACGCTCGAGGCTCGCCGCGTGCCGGGCCTGCACTTCGTCGGCGAGGTGGTCGACGTGACCGGCTGGCTCGGCGGCTACAACTTCCAGTGGGCCTGGGCGAGCGGCTACGCGGCCGCGCAGGCGCTCGCCGCGGGCCGCGGCGGCTGAGGGCCCGGCACGCGGACCCCGGCACCGGGGCCGTCGGGCACGCCGGCGGCGCCCGCCCCCTTCAGAACCCGATCCGCTGCCGCCGCGCGCTGCGATCGAGCAGGTCGTCGGCCGCGATCTCGTCGCGTCCGTCGAGCCGCGCGCTGCCGAAGGCCCCGACCAGTGCGCGCCGCATCTCGCGCGGCGCGAGCCCGGCGAGCCGGTCGAGCACCGGCGCCGCGAGCCGTTCGGGGAAGCGCCGGCCCCAGGCGTGTGCGTCGCGGATCTCGCGGTAGATCGACTCCGCGATCCGCCGCGCGCCGTCGGCGTCGGGCGGCTCGATCTCGTAGACGTTCATCCGGTTCAGGATCGGCTCCGGGATCCGCGAGGCCTCGTTCGCGGTGGCGATCCAGACGATGTCGGAGCAGTCGAGCGGCACCTCGGCGAACTCGTCGGTGAAGCTGCGCGCGGTGTCGTGCTCGAGCAGCGCGTAGAGCGCGCCCAGCGGGTCGTAGTGGCTCTCGGCCGATGCCTTGTCGAGCTCGTCGACGACCAGCACCGGGTTCGCGTAGTCGCCGTGGACCAGCGTGTCGAAGACCTTGCCGGTCCGCGAGTTCTTCCACTGCGAGGACGCGCCCGACAGCACCCAGCCGGCGGTCAGCGAGCTCATCGACACGAAGCCGAAGCCGGTGCCGAGCAGCTGCGACAGTCGCCTGGCGAAGTGGGTCTTGCCGATGCCCGGGTCGCCGAGCAGCAGCATCGGCGAGACCTCCAGCGGGTCGACGGTCTCCATGCACAGCGCGAGCTGCTTGCGCAGGTCGGCGAGCACCTCGGCGAAGTTCGGCAGCTCGTTCTCGAGCGCGTCGAAGTCCGGCATCCGGCCGGGCTTCACGCTGAAGCGCTCGCCGCCCACGCGGATCATCTTCTCGTAGGTGCTCCGCAGCGCGTCGTTCGCGCCCGGCGACAGCTCGTCGAGCGCCGACTCGACCGCCTGGGTGGAGTAGATCTGCTTGAACCCGGCGATGGCGAACGACGATCCGCCGGGGGGCAGGGCGTGGGCTTGCGGCATGACGACGACCTCCGCTCGAACGACCGACACGATCCATTGATAGCGCCGACGGTGCGGACAATCAACAGGGCTGCCCACCGTCGGTCGGGCGGAACGGGGTCGTGCCACGGGCGTTCCGGGGTCGCTGGCGCGGCCGCCTGAACTTCGGTATAGTCGCGGGTTCTGCTGAAAGGGGGTGATTCCTAATGCCGACCATCCGTGTGAAAGAGAACGAGCCGTTCGACGTCGCGCTGCGCCGTTTCAAGCGCACGATCGAGAAGACGGGTCTTCTCACGGAGTTGCGTGCGCGCGAGTTCTACGAGAAGCCGACGGCCGAGCGCAAGCGCAAGAAGGCGGCGGCGGTCAAGCGTCATTACAAGCGACTGCGCAGCCAGATGCTGCCCAAGAAGCTGTACTGATCGCGTTTCCCCCGCAGGACGAGGAGCCCGCTGGCGGCTGCGCCACGGGCTCTTCGCGTTTTCCGGCCGTCCCCTGCGCCTGCCCGCGGGCGGGGTGCGGCCCCATGCCACGGAGCACCCGATGACCGCCCCGACCCTGAAGGACCGGATCACCGAGGACATGAAGGGCGCGATGCGCGCCCGCGAGGCCGAGCGCCTCGGCGCGATCCGGATGCTGCTCGCCGCGATCAAGCAGAAGGAGGTCGACGAGCGCATCGTCGCCGACGACGCCCAGGTCGCGCAGATCGTCGACAAGCTGATCAAGCAGCGGCGCGACTCGATCGCCGCCTTCGAGCAGGCCGGCCGGACCGACCTGGCGGACAGGGAGAAGGCGGAGGTCGCGGTGCTGGCGGTCTACCTGCCTGCGCAGCTGTCCGACGAAGAGGTCGCCGCCGAGGTCGACGCGGCGATCGTCGCGGCAGGCGCCGCCGGCCCGCAGGACATGGGCAAGGTGATGGCGGTGCTCAAGCCCCGGCTGGCGGGGCGGACCGACCTGTCGAAGGTGTCCGGGATCGTGAAGGCGCGGCTCGCGCAGCGCTAGACTCGCGGAGTGATTCCGCAGTCCTTCATCCAGGAGCTGCTCGCCCGCGTCGACATCGTCGACGTGGTCGGTCGCCACGTGAAGCTGAAGAAGGGCGGCGCGAACTGGATGGGGCTGTGCCCCTTCCACGGCGAGAAGTCGCCGTCGTTCTCGGTCTCGCCCACCAAGCAGTTCTATCACTGCTTCGGTTGCGGCGCCCACGGCTCGGCGATCGGCTTCCTGATGGAGCACCTCGGGATGTCCTATCCCGACGCGATCCGCGACCTCGCCCGCGAGGCCGGGATGGAGGTGCCCGACGACCGCGCCTCGCGCGAGGACGATCGCCGCCGCGACCCCGACCTGCTCGACACGCTCGCGGCCGCGCAGAAGTTCTACAAGCTGCGGCTGAAGGACCATCCGCAGGCGATCGACTACCTGAAGGGCCGCGGCATGTCCGGCGAGACCGCGGCCGCGTTCGGCATCGGCTACGCGCCCGACGGCTGGCGCTCGCTCGAGGCCGCCGTGCCCGACTACTCGGCGAGGTCGCTGGTCGAGTCCGGGCTGGTGATCGAGTCCGAGGGCGACGCTCAGGGCCAGGGTCAGGGCGCGAAGAAGAAGCGCTACGACCGGTTCCGAGACCGGATCATGTTCCCGATCCGCAACCCGCGCGGCCAGGTGATCGGCTTCGGCGGCCGCGTGCTGGGCAAGGGCGAGCCCAAGTACCTGAACTCGCCCGAGACGCCGGTGTTCTCCAAGGGCCGCGAGCTCTACGGGCTGCACGAGGGGCGCGACGCGATCCGGCGCGAGGACTGCGTCATCGTCGTCGAGGGCTACATGGACGTCGTGATGCTCGCGCAGCACGGCGTGCGCAACGCGGTGGCCACGCTGGGCACCGCCACCACGCCCGACCACGTCCGCAAGCTGCTGCGCCTGGCCGACCGCGTGGTGTTCGCGTTCGACGGCGACGCGGCCGGCAAGCGCGCCGCCTGGCGCGCGCTCGAGGCCTGCCTGGAGCACCTGTCCGACACCCGGCGGATCGACTTCCTGTTCCTGCCGCCCGAGCACGATCCGGACAGCTTCGTCCGCGAGCGGGGTGCGGACGGCTTCCGCGAGTACCTGGCGAGCGCGTCGCCGCTGTCGGAGTTCATGCTGGACGAGCTCGGCGGCCGGGTCGACCTCGGCACGCCCGAGGGCCGCGCGCGCTTCCAGGCCGACGCGAAGCCGCTGCTGCTCGCGATGCCGCCGATCGCGCTGCGGCTGCAGCTGCTGCAGTCGGTGGCGGCGCGGGCCGGCGTGCGTGCCGAGGATCTGGAACGTTACCTGGGGCTGGCGGCCGCGGGGCCGCAAGGGCCGCTGCGCCGGCGCGACGACGCAGGAGGGCGCGACGGTGCCGGATCGGCCGGGCGTCGCGATGGGCGCCCCTCGCTCGACGCGTCCGGCGCGGACGACAGGCGGTTCGACGCGCGGCTCGACGGTGATCCGGGCCCGGATCCGGACGGCGGCGCGTCGGCCGGCGCGGACGGATTCGACGGCGCTGGCGGGTACGGCGGGTATGGCGGGCAGGGCGGCTACGGCGGCTACGGCGGCTACGGCGGCTACGGCGGCGACGGCCGGCGTCCCTGGAACGGCTCCCCGGGCGGCCGCGGCCGGCGCGACGGCGGACCGGACGGCGGCCGCTGGACCGGTCGGCGCGGTGACCGCTGGGGCCCCGCGCCGTTCTTCCGGCCGATGCCCGTGTCGCTCCCCGACCTGCCTCGGCGGGCCCGGCTGCTGCTGGCGCTGCATCCGTCGCTCGCCCGCGAGGCCTGGTCGACCGACTTCCTGCCCGAGCCGGTCGTCGACTGGATCGGACGGGTGGCCGCGCTGCCCGAGGGCGCGGGCTTCGCTCAGCTGGTCGAGTCGCTCGAGCAGGTCGAGCCCGATCTCGCCGCCGCGCTGAGGAGCGAGGCCGCGCAGGACCGGGGCTTGCTGGCCGGGCTGGAGCCCGAGCAGGCACGGCGCGAGTTCGAGGGAGCGCTGGTCCGCATGAAGGACCTGCGCCTGAAGGAGGAGGTCGACCGGCTCGCCGCGCAGGGGCTGGTGGACGAGGCCGAGCGGGCCCGCTATGCGGCGCTTCAGGCGCTCCGCAAGGCCCTTACAACTCCGGAAGGTACTTGATACAATAGAAGGTTTTCCCGATCCACCCATCGAGGACCGGTTGTGAGCAAAGCCATCACGACGACCAAGCGCCCCGTTGCGACCCCCAAGAAGACGGAATCCGCCTCCGCGCGAGCGAAGGCCGGTGCCGCCGGCGGGGGGCGTTCGAGCTCCGCACGCGCCGCCTCGAAGGCGCCCGCGAAGGCCGCGTCCCGATCGGTGAGCCCGGCGTCCAAGGCGTCGAAGCCGACCCCGGCCGCGAGCCGGGCCGCCACGAAGTCGTCGTCGTCCGCGAGCGTCGCCAAGGCGCCGCCGGCGAAGGCGGCGCCCGCGACCCAGTCGGCCGCCAAGGCCGGCGCCTCGGTCAAGGCCCCGGCGAAGGTCGCCAGGCCGGCCGCCAAGCCGGCGTCCAAGGTCGCCGCCAAGGCCGTGGCCACCAAGCCCCCCGTCAAGCCCGTCGCCCGTCCGGCCGCCAAGCCGGCCGCGCGCGCCGAGGCGAAGGCGCCCGATGCCCGTCCGGCCGCGAAGGCGGCAGGCAAGCCCCAAGACAAGGTCCAGGACAAGGTGCAGCAGAAGGTTTCCGAGAAGCTCCAGCCGGCCGCGGCCGTTCCCGCCGCGAAGACGGCCAAGGCCGCGAGCGCCAAGCCGGCGCCCGCCAAGGCCGCGGTCGCGAAGGCGGCCGATTCGCCGGCACGCGTCGCCGAGGCGAAGGCCGCGGCCAAGGCCGCGCCCGCCAAGTCCGCCAAGCCGGCCAAGGCCGCCGCCAGTCCCGTCGCCGAGAAGGGCGCGAAGGCCGCCAAGGGCAAGGCCCCGGCCGCGAAGGGCGCCAAGGCCAAGGGCGTGCCCGCCGCCGACGACGATCTCGATCTCGCCGGCGACGCCGAGGACTCGCTGGGCGAGGTCGACGACGTCGACGCCGAGGTCGAGGTCATCGAGGAACCGCCCGCGCCGCCGCCGCCCAAGGCGAAGGCCCGCGACAAGCGCGCGAAGGAGAAGGCGCTCATCAAGGAGGCCCTGTCGTACAACCAGGGCACGTCCGAGGAGGAGCTCGAGGCCAAGCTCAACAAGCTCAAGCTGCTGATCAAGCTGGGCAAGGAGCGCGGCTTCCTCACCTATGCCGAGATCAACGACCACCTGCCCGAGGACCTGGTCGACGCCGAGGCGATCGACTCGATCATCACGACCTTCGGCGACATGGGCATCACCGTCTACGAGCGGGCCCCGGATGCCGAGACGCTGCTGATCAACGACAACACCCCGGTGGTGTCGTCCGACGAGGACGCCGAGGAGCAGGCCGAGGCCGCGCTGTCCACGGTGGACTCCGAGTTCGGCCGCACGACCGACCCGGTGCGGATGTACATGCGCGAGATGGGCTCGGTCGAGCTGCTCACGCGCGAGGGCGAGATCGAGATCGCCAAGCGGATCGAGGACGGCCTGAAGGCGATGGTCATGGCCATCTCCGCGTGCCCGACGACGATCGCCGAGGTGCTCGCCGCGGCCGCGAAGATCAAGGCCGACACGATGCGGATCGACGAGGTCGTCGACGGCCTGATCGATCCGAACGCCGAGGAGGACTTCTCGCCGCCGACGCCGGCCGCCGTGAGCGCGAACGCCGCCGCGGACATGGACGACGACGAGGACGAGGCCGACGCCGGCGCCGCGAACTCGGCGAAGCTCGCCGAGCTCAAGCGCGCCGCGCTCGAGAAGTTCGACCACATCGAGAAGTGGTTCGACAGGATGCGCGTGTCCTTCGAGAAGGAAGGCTACAAGTCGAAGGGCTACCTGAAGGCGCAGACCGAGCTGCAGGACATGCTGATGACCATCCGCTTCACCGCGAAGATGGTCGAGAAGCTGTGCGACACGCTGCGTGGCCAGGTCGACGAGGTCCGCACGCTCGAGCGCGCCATCGCCGAGATCTGCGTGCACAAGGTCGGCATGCCGCGCGAGCACTTCATCCGCTCGTTCCCGGGCCACGAGACCGACCTGCGCTGGATCGAGCGCGAGTGCGAGGCGAACACCCCGTACGTCGAGACCCTGCGCCGGAACATCCCGGCCGTGCAGGACCTGCAGCAGAAGCTGATCGACCTGCAGGCCCGCGTGGTGCTGCCGCTCGGCGATCTCAAGGAGATCAACAAGCAGATGTCGATGGGCGAGGCGCGGGCCCGCAAGGCCAAGCGCGAGATGACCGAGGCCAACCTGCGCCTGGTGATCTCGATCGCCAAGAAGTACACGAACCGCGGCCTGCAGTTCCTGGACCTGATCCAGGAGGGCAACATCGGCCTGATGAAGGCGGTGGACAAGTTCGAGTACCGCCGCGGCTACAAGTTCTCGACCTACGCGACCTGGTGGATCCGGCAGGCCATCACCCGCTCGATCGCCGACCAGGCCCGGACCATCCGGATCCCGGTCCACATGATCGAGACGATCAACAAGATGAACCGGATCAGCCGCCAGATCCTGCAGGAGACCGGCCAGGAGCCGGATCCGGCGATGCTGTCGGCGCGCATGGAGATGCCCGAGGACAAGATCCGCAAGATCCTGAAGATCGCCAAGGAGCCGATCTCGATGGAGACGCCGATCGGCGACGACGACGACTCCCACCTCGGCGACTTCATCGAGGACACCGCGACGCTGGCCCCGGCCGACGCCGCGCTGCACGGCTCGATGCGCGACGTGGTCAAGGAGGTGCTCGACTCGCTGACCCCGCGCGAGGCGAAGGTGCTGCGGATGCGCTTCGGCGTGGAGATGAGCACCGACCACACGCTCGAGGAAGTGGGCAAGCAGTTCGACGTCACCCGCGAGCGGATCCGCCAGATCGAGGCGAAGGCGCTGCGCAAGCTGCGTCATCCGTCGCGGGCGGACAAGCTGAAGTCGTTCCTCGAAGGGCAGTAACGAGCGTCGCGGTCTTTCGGGCCATTCGAGCGGGCGCGATCGTCGGGACGGTCGCGCCCGTCTTCGTTTCGAGAGGAGCAGACCCATGCACGACCTCGTCATCCGCGGCGGCACGATCGTCGACGGCACCGGCGCGCCGCGCTTCGACGGCGACCTCGCCATCGACGGCGAGCGCATCGTCCAGGCCGGCGGTACCGCGGGTGCCGCGCGCCGCGTCATCGACGCGCGCGGCGCGCTGGTCACGCCCGGCTGGGTCGACGTGCACACGCACTACGACGGGCAGGCGACCTGGGATCCGTGGCTCACGCCCTCGTCGTGGCACGGCGTGACCACCGCGGTGATGGGCAACTGCGGCGTGGGCTTCGCGCCGGTGCGCCCGCGCGACCGCGACTGGCTGATCGGCCTGATGGAGGGCGTCGAGGACATCCCCGGCGCGGCGCTGTCGGAGGGCATCCGCTGGCAGTGGGAGACCTTCCCCGAGTACCTCGACGCGCTCGCGCGCACGCCGCTCGCGGTCGACGTCGGCGCGCAGGTGCCGCACGGCGCGCTGCGCGTCTGGGTGATGGGCGAGCGCGGGGCCGAGGAGGACTCGGTCGCCTCGCCCGAGGACATCGCGGCCATGGCCGACCACGTCCGTGTCTCGCTCGCGGCCGGTGCGCTCGGGTTCTCCACCTCCCGCACGCTGATCCACCGCGGCGCCGACGGCCGGCTCGTGCCCGGCACGCACGCCGCGCGCGACGAGGTCTTCGGGATCGGCCGCGTGCTCGGCGAGTTCGGGCACGGCGTGTTCCAGATGACCTCGAACCACGTCGACATGCCGGCCGAGACGGTCTGGATGCGCGAGCTCGCGCGGGAGACCGGCCGCCCGGTGCTCTTCAACCTGCAGCAGATCGACGAGGCGCCCGAGCTGTGGCGCGAGCTGGTCGCCGCGCTCGACGATGCGCGCGCCCGGGGCCTGCCCCTGGTGGGCTCGATCCCGGGCCGGCCGGCGGGCGTGCTCTACGGCTGGCGCTCGTCGCTGCATCCGTTCATGTTCCACGCCGCGTGGCACGAGATCCGCGACCTGCCGGTGGAGGCGCGGATGCGCGCGCTGCGCGATCCGGCCTGGCGCGCGCGGCTGCTCGCCGAGCCCGAGCCCGAGATCCGCAACGAGCGTGCGCGCTTCATGCTGCGCTCGTTCGCGAAGATGTATCCGGTCGACGCCGGGCGGCCCGACTACGAGCCGCCGCGCGAGGCGAGCGCGGCCGCGGTGGCCGCGGCCCGCGGCGTCCCGCCGATGCAGGTGCTGTTCGACTGGATGGACGCCGACGCGGGCGAGGGCCTCGTCTACTTCCCGATCTTCAACTACGCGTACAACGACTTCTCCCATCTGCACGCGCTGCTGCGGCATCCGTCGACGATGATCAGCCTCGCCGACGGCGGCGCCCACTGCGGCATGATCGTCGACGCCGGACTGCCGACCTACATGCTGACCCACTGGACGCGCGACCGCTCGCGCGGGCCGACGTTGCCGCTCGAGGACATCGTGCGGCGGCAGACCTCGCACACCGCGTCGGTCTACGGGCTCGCGGACCGTGGGGTGCTGGCGCCGGGCATGAAGGCCGACGTCAACGTGATCGACTACGAGGGCCTCGGCTTCGATGCGCCGCGCATGGCCTACGACCTGCCCGCGGGCGGGCGGCGGCTGCTGCAGCGGGCACGCGGCTATGTCGCGACGCTGGTTGCGGGCGTCCCGGTGCACGAGCGGGGCGAGAAGACCGGCGCGCTGCCGGGGCGGCTGGTGCGCGGCGGCTGAACGCGGCGCCTGGATGAGGCGCCTGGATGCGGCGCCTGGATGCGGCGGGGCCGCCGCGGGCGGCGCGGTCCGGTAGGGCGGGCGGATCGGGGCTCAGTACACCCACTGCACCCGCATCAGCAGCGCGTCGGTGACGCCGCGCGTGCCGCCCTCGTCGAGCCAGGTCCGGCCCCAGCCGGCGCCGAGCTTCCAGCGCGGCGTGGCCCACCAGTTCGCGCCGACGTAGGTCTTGCGGAAGCGACCGCCGCGGACCGCGGCGTCGTCGAGGTCCACCTTCGAGACGCGGGCCACCACCTCGATCGCGCCCTCGGCGCTCGTGGGCATCACGCGGCGCAGGTAGCCCACCGTCGGGTCGTAGGGCCGGTGCTCTCCGGTCACGACCCAGCTCGCGCCGAGGTAGCCGCCGCTGAAGCTCGGGTCGCCGACGGTGGGCGAGTCGACCTTCGCGCGCACCCACTCGCCCATCAGCGCGACCGGGCCGTGCTGCCAGACGCTCTCGAGCCCGACGTGGGTGGCGTGGTCGGCGGCGAAGCTGCCGGTGTCGACGTAGTAGTCCGAGACGTTCGACTCCGGGCGGCCGCGGTAGCGAAGCCGGCCGCTGTCGGCCTCGGCGCGACGGATCGACGCGCCGACGTGCAGCAGGCGCCGCCCGCCGTCCTCGAGCCAGAGCGCGCGGGTCACGCGCGCCGCGATGTCGGTGCCGTCGTTCGAGCCGCCCGCGCCGCGACCGGCCCAGCTGTCGTTGTAGACGCCGATCGAGAAGGTCGACATCCGGTCCGCGGTCACGTGCGACAGCCGCGCGCCGATGCTGCGCGACACGAAGAACGGACTCAGCACCCGCTCCTGGAACGGCAGGTTCGCGGCGTCGCCGACCATCTCGTAGACGAAGGGCTGCTTCGTCTTGCCGACGGTGAGCGTCGTGTCCGGCCCGCGCAGCGGGAAGGTCAGCGACACGTCGGTCATGTCCCAGTCGTGCTCGGCCGCACCGTCGAATCCCTTGTATTCGCCGGCCACCAGGTAGCGGACCACGTAGCCGGTGCCGATCGTGCCGCGGAACAGCAGGCGCGCCGCGCGCAGCTGGCCGCGATCCGCCTGCTCGCCGACCTGCGCGCGCGAGGCCGCGTCCTGCGAGAACAGCGTGTAGTCGCCGAGCAGCACCAGGCCGGGCTTCAGCGTGAAGCCGCGGGTCTCGACGCGGGTCGCCGCATAGACCGCCTCGCCGGGCTCGGGCAGCAGCGCGCCCGCCTGCGCCGGCGGGGCGGTGCCCTCCCAGGCGCCCGGCGGCGGCGGGCCTTCGGACTCGGGCGCCTGCGCGAACGCGGCGAGCGGCAGCGCGGCGGACAGCGCCAGGGCGAGGAGCGTCGGGGCGTGTCGGGACATCGTCGTGGGCTCGGGGCGGGGGGCCGGCGGACGATGCGCGCTGCGCGTGGCCACCGTCAAGCCCGCGGCGCCGGTTTGCCCCGACGGGCAGCGCCGCCCGTCCGCGCCGTCGCCGTCGGGCCGCGTGCGGCGCGCGAGGGCCGCGCGGCGAACTCCGAGGCCGGCCTCGGGACCGACCACAGCGGCGGCGTGCGCGCCCAGTCGCGCAGGAAGGCGATGAAGCGGCGCACGCGCTCGGGCAGGTTCTGCCGGCTCGAGTAGATGACGTGGACGTCGTGTGCGTCCGGCACGTACTCCGGCAGCACCGCGCGCAGCCGCCCCTCCTCGAGCGACTGCGAGACCATGTACCACGGGTGCATCGAGATGCCGTAGCCGCGCAGCGCGGCATGCATCAGCGCGTCGCCGAAGTTCGATGCGATGGTGCCGCGGACCCGGACCGAGGCCGGACCCTGCGGTCCGGTGAAACGCCAGATGCCGGTCGGCGACTTGATCACGTGGACCAGGCAGTTGTGCCTCGACAGGTCGGCGAGCGTGCGCGGCACGCCGTGGCGCGCGAGGTAGTCGGGCGAGGCGACCAGCAGCTGCGGCGCCTTCGCGAGCGGCTGCGCGACATGGCTCGCGTCCTCGAGCTCGAGCGTGATCCGCACCGACAGGTCCAGCCCCTGCGCGACGAGGTTCGCGTCGCCGGTGTCGAGCGACAGCACCACCTGGATGTCGGGGTGCCGCTCGGCGAAGGCCGCCACCAGCGGGACCATGTGGTAGGTGCCGAAGGCGGGCGGCGTGCCGACCCGGACCACGCCGCGCGGGGTGCGCGTGGACTCGCGGACATCGGCCTCGATCGCGTCGTATCGCTCGAGCAGCTGCCGGCCCGAGGTCGAGGCCATCAGCCCGGCCTCGGTCAGTCCCACCTGCTTGGTCGTGCGGTTCAGCAGCCGGGCGCCGAGCTGGTCCTCGAGCCGCGCGACGTGCTTGGTCACCGCGGCACGCGACATGCCGAGGTTGCGCGCGGCCGCGGCGAAGCTGCCGGTGCGCGCGACCTCGATGAAGACCTCCATGCAGCGCAGCCGGTCCACGGCGGCTCCTTGTTTCCGGATTGGAAACGGTCAATTTTCCGGTGGATTCTAGCCGGCCGCCGGGGGGCCTCCTAGAATCGCTTCAACCCGGGTGGAGGAGACGCCCGAAAAGCCGCCGAAAGAGCGGGCCCGGGACCTTCCGCCGGTGCGCGTTCCGCTCGCCCCGCGGCATCCGACCCGAATCCGCTTGTTTCGAGAATGGCAACCGAATCCGTCTTCGAGTCCCTGGTCCAGATCACCCACCGGTTCTTCTGGTGCCTCGACGAGTTCCGCTACGACGAGCTCGTGGGGCTGATGCGCGAGGACGCGGCCTGGCACCGCCAGGGCAAGGTGCTCGTCGGCCGCCCGGCCATCCTCGCCGCGCTCGACGAGCGGCCCCGCTCGCAGCGCATCCGGCACGTCATCACCAACCCGTTCGTGCTCGAGCGCACCGAACACACCGCGAAGCTGATGGCCTACATGATCGGCTACCGCGCCGACGAGGGCGTGCCCAAGCCGGCGCCTCAGACGATAGACGGCCCGCTGCGCTTCCTCGTCGTCGAGACCGACTTCGTCCACGTCGACGGCCGCTGGTGGATCCAGGTGCAGCGCGGAACGCCCGAGTTCGAGTTCCGCAGCGCGGGCGCGGCGAAGTGACCCCCACGCGCGCCGCGGCGCGCCGAACGAGGCGTTCCCGATGAGACTGGCGACCTTCCGCGGCCCGGGCCGCGAACCCCGCGTCGGCGTCGTGATCGACGGGCGGGTCCTCGACGTCGGCGACGTCGTCGCGTCCACCCCGCTGTCGGCGCGTGCGGCCGAGGTGCTGCAGCTGCGCGGTACCGCGTTGCGCGACACCGGCATGCTGCGGCTGCTCGCGGCGGGCCCCGAGGGCCTGGCCGCGGTGCAGGCGCGCGTCGCCGCCGCGCGGGCCGACGGCTCGCTCGATCGGGCGCCGCGGCTCGCCGAGCTCGAGCTGCTCGCGCCGGTGCCGCGCCCGGGCAAGATCGTCGCGGTCGGCCGCAACTACGGCGAACACGCGAAGGAGAGCGGCGGCGCCGCGCAGGAGAAGCCGCGGATCATCTCCAAGCTGCCCTCGAGCGTGATCCCGCCCGGCGGCACCGTGCCGGCCGGCCCGGTCGCCAAGCTCGACTTCGAGGTCGAGCTCGCGGTGGTGATCGGTGCGTTCGCGAAGGACGTGCCGCGCGCGCGCGCGTTCGAGGTCGTCGCCGGCTACACGGTGCTCGACGACGTGTCGGCCCGCGAGTTCCAGTTCGACGTGTCGCCGCCGCAGACCACGTTCGCGAAGAGCCTGGACGGCTACTGCCCGATGGGCCCGTGGCTGGTGACCAAGGACGAGGTGCCCGACCCGCAGGCGCTCGAGCTGTCGTGCCGGCTGAACGGCGAGGTCATGCAGCACGCGAGCACCGCCGAGATGATCTTCCCGATCGACGAGCTGATCGCCTACGTGACCCGCTTCATGACGCTCGAGCCCGGCGACGTGATCGCCACCGGCACGCCGTCGGGCGTGGGTGCGTTCCGCACGCCGCCGGTGTGGCTGAAGGCCGGTGACCGCCTGCGGCTCGAGGTCGAGCGCGTGGGCGTGCTCGAGCACGACATCGGATGACGACGCGGCGCCGCGTGCGCCGCCCCTGCAGCACTCGAGGAGACACACGATGAGCACCCTGTCGACCCCGCGCCGCCGCGCCATCCTGACGCTCGCCGCCGGCGGCCTCGTCGCCGCGCGCGGTCCCGCGTTCGCGCAGGAGTTCCCCACCAAGCCGATCAAGGTGCTCTGCGGCTTCGCGCCCGGCGGGCCGACCGACGTGATCGCGCGCATCGTCGCGGCCGACATCACGCAGACGCTCGGCCAGTCGGTGATCGTCGAGAACCGCGCCGGCGCGAACTCGCTGATCGCGACGCAGGAGCTGATGCGCGCCGCGCCCGACGGCTACACGCTCATCGCCGCCACGCTCGCGCACAACATCAACCCGATCCTGATGCCCGACAAGGCGAAGTACAACCCGATCAAGGACGTCACCGCGGTGAGCCTCGCCGCCACCGTGCCGATGATCGCGGTGACCGGCTTCGACTCGCCGATCAACTCGGTCGCCGACGTCGTCGCGCAGGCGAAGGCCAAGCCCGGCGCGGTCACCTACGGATCGGCCGGCCACGGCGGCTCGGCGCACCTCGCGGCTGCGGCGCTCGGCAACCTGTCGAAGACCGACATGACGCACGTGCCCTTCAAGGGCAACGCGCCGGCGCTGACCGAGGTGATCGGCGGCCGCGTGAGCTTCATGTTCTATCCGATGGTGGGCATCGCCGACCAGGTCGCGGCCAAGCGGCTGAAGGCGCTCGCGGTCACGACGGCCAAGCGGCATCCCGACTTCCCGAACGTGCCGACGATGGCCGAGCTCGGCTACCCCGGCTTCGAGGACTACTCGCCCGGCATCCCCTTCCTCGCGCCGGCGGGCACGCCCGCGCCGATCGTCGAGAAGCTGTCGGCCGCGATCCGCGCGTCGGTGGCGAAGCCCGAGACCCGGGAGAAGCTGCGCCAGCTCGGCGCGGTCGCGGTGGGCTCGACGTCCGCCGAGCTCGTCACCTGGCTGCAGATGGACTACGACCGCTGGGACCGCCTGATCAAGGCGGCCGGCGTGAAGGCCGAGTGAGCGCGATGCGCGTCGCGATCCTCGACGACTACCAGCAGGCGGTCCGAGACCTCGACTGCTTCGCGAAGCTCGCGGGCCACGAGGTCGTGGTCTTCGACGGCGGGCCCACCGACGACGCAGCGGTGGCCGCGCGCCTCGAGGGCTTCGACGCGGTGGTGCCGATCCGCGAGCGCACGCGCTTCGACGCGCCGCTGATCGGGCGGCTGCCGGCGAGCCTGAAGCTGATCAGCCTGACCGGCCCGCTGTCCGGCCACGTCGACGTCGCGGCCGCGGCCGCGCGCGGCATCACCGTCTGCCAGGGCCGCGGCTCGGGCGCGTCGGCGCCGGAGCTGTGCTGGGCGCTGGTGCTGGCGGCCACGCGCCACGTCGCGCTCGAGGACCGGCGGATGCGCGAGGGCCGCTGGCAGACCACGATCGGGCGCACGCTCGCCGGTCTCACGCTCGGCATCCTCGGCTACGGCCGCATCGGCACGAAGGTGGCGGGCTACGGCCGCGCGTTCGGCATGGACGTGCTGGTGCACGGTCGCGCGGGCTCGCTCGAGCGCGCCGCGCGCGACGGCCACCGGACCGCGGCCTCGCAGGCCGAGCTCTTCGAGCGCAGCGACGTGCTGACGCTGCAGCTGCCGCTGAACGCCGGCACGCGCGGCATCGTGACCGCGGCCGACCTCGCGCGGATGAAGCCCGACGCGCTGCTGGTCAACACCGCCCGGGCGGGCCTCGTCGAGCCCGGCGCGCTCGTCGCCGCGCTGCGGTCGGGTCGTCCGGGCATGGCCGCGCTCGACGTGTTCGACCTCGAACCGTTGCCTGCCGACGATCCGCTGCTCGCGATGGACAACGTGCTGGTCACGCCGCACCTGGGCTACGTGAGCCGCGACGGCTACGAGGCGCTGTTCGGCGACGCCTTCGACAACCTGCTCGCATATGCCGCGGGCCGGCCCGTGAACGTGATCGCGCCCCGCTGACGGGTGCAGGGAGAGGACACCATGAGCGACACCACCGTCCCGCGCGTGGTCCCGAGCGGCCAGGGGCTGGCCGCGAGCGTCGAGGGGCTCGACCTGTCGAGGCCGCTGTCGGACGCGCAATGGCGCTTCGTCATCGACGCGATCGCCGCGCACGGCGTGCTGCGGTTCCCGTCGCAGACGCTCGGCTCGCAGCAGCTCTTCGACTTCAGTTCGCGCTTCGGCACGCCGGAGATCAACGTCGGCGGCATGTACCAGGAGCCCGGGCTGCCGCAGGTGATGATCCTGTCGAACATCGTCCGCGACGGGAAGCCGATCGGCATCGGCGACGCCGGCCAGGACTGGCACACCGACATGTCGTACAGCCGCACGGTCGCGTTCGCGAACGTGCTCTACGCGCTCGAGGTGCCGCACCGCGACGGCCGTCCGCTCGGCGAGACGCGCTTCTCGGACATGGGCGCGGCCTACGACGCGCTGCCCGAGGACGTGAAGTCGAAGATCGAGGGCCGCACCGCGACCCACGACTTCGAGAAGTTCTGGGAGATGATGCGCCGCGAGAAGGGCAGCCCGCGGCCGCCGCTCAGCGCCGCGCAGCGCGCCGCGAAGCCGCCGGTCTCGCATCCGCTGGTGATGCGCCATCCGCTGTCGGGCCGCCGCACGCTCTACGCGAATCCCGGCTACGCGATGTTCGTCGACGGCATGGACCGCGCCGAGAGCGACGCGCTGCTCGCGTTCCTCTTCGAGCACCAGGTGCAGGACCGCTTCGTGTACGTGCACCGCTGGACGAAGGGCGACCTGCTCATGTGGGACAACCTGCGGACCATCCACAAGGCGATCGGCGACTACCGGCCCGACGAGCCGCGGCTGATCAAGCGCTGCCAGGTGATGGCCGACAAGGTGCTGCCGCAGGGCACCGCCGGCGCGGCCGCGAGCGCGGCGACGCCGGCCTGAGCGCGATGGCGGACGCGGGCACGTACGGCACGTCCGCGACCCGAGCCGCGGTCGAGGCCGCGGTCCGCGAGGCCGACCCGCGCCGCGCGGCGCTGCGCGCGTGGTCGATCGAGGACCTGCGCGCGATGGCGCGCAGGCGCCTGCCGCGCGCGATCTTCGACACCTTCGACGGCGGCGCCGAGGACGAGGCCACGCTGCGCGACAACCGCGCCGCCTTCGCGCGGCGGCGGCTGATGCCGCGCGTGCTGGTGGACGTCGCGACCGTGGACCCGTCGACGCGGCTGCTGGGCGCGCCGTCGGCGCTGCCGATCGCGGTCGGCCCGACCGGCGCCGCCGGCTTCGGCTGGCACGGCGCCGACACGATGATCGCGCGCGCGGCGGCCCATGCCGGCATCCCGTATTCGCTGTCGACCTCGGCCACCGCGTCGATCGAGCAGATCGCCGAGCGCGCGGGCGGACGGCTCTGGTTCCAGGCCTACATCATCAAGGACCGCTCGTTCACCTTCCGGCTGATCGAGCGCGCGCGCGTCGCGGGCTACGAGGCGGTGATGATCACCGTGGACCTCCCGGTGGGCGGCAAGCGCGAGAAGGACTTCCGCAACGACATGTCGATCCCGTTCCGCTACACGCCGCGGAACGTGCTCGACTTCGCGCGGCACCCGGGCTGGTCGCTGCGGATGCTCGCCAAGGGCGTGCCGGCGATGGAGAACCTGCGCGGCGTCGCGCCCGCGGCGACGAATGCCAAGGGCATCGTCTCGACCGCCGGCCGCAACTACGACCCGTCGTTCGACTGGGACGGGCTGCAGTCGATCCGCGACGCGTGGCCGAGGAGGCTCATCGTCAAGGGCATCGTGCGGCCCGACGACGCCGAGCGCGCGGTGGCGATGGGCGCCGACGCGATCGTCGTCTCGAACCACGGCGGCCGGCAGCTCGACGGCGGCATCGCGACGCTGGACGCGCTGCCCGGCGTGCTCGCCGCGGTGCGCGGCCGCGCGAGCGTGCTCGTCGACGGCGGCGTGCGCCGCGGCGCCGACGTGGTGAAGGCGCTGGCGATGGGCGCCGAGGGCGTGCTGGTGGGCCGCGCGACGCTCTACGGCGCCTGCGCGGCCGGACAGGCGGGGGCGCTGCGGGCGCTCGAGATCCTGCAGGACGAGGTCGTGCGGACGATGCGCCTGTGCGGCGCGCGCACGGTCGCCGAGATCGGCCCGGACCTGCTGTCGGCGCCGCTGCCGCCGCCGCCCGAGGGCGAGTCCGCGTGAGCGGCGACGCCGCCGCGCCGGCCGCGTCCGTCGCTGCGGCGGTTGGCGTCGGTCCGGCCGCGGCCGACGTCGCGGGCCGCACGGTCCTCGTCACCGGCGGCACCCGCGGCATCGGCCGCACGCTGGCCGAAGGCCTTGCCGCACGTGGCGCGCGCGTGGCCGTCACCGGCCGCGACCCCGTCGCGATCGAGGACACGCTCGCCGCGCTGCGCGCCGCGGGGTGTGCCGATCCGATCGCGCTGACGCTCGACCTCGAGACCGTCGACGACCCCGCGCCCGTCGCCGCCCTGCTGCGCGCGCGGCTCGGCCCGCGACTCGACGCGCTGGTGCTGAACGCCGCGATCGGCGGCGTGCGAACGCCGCTGGTCGAGCAGCCGCAGGACCTGTGGAGGCGGGTGTTCCAGGTCAACGTGCACGCCTGCCGCGCCCTGCTCGCCGCCGCGCACCCGCTGCTGACGGCGTCCGACGCCGGCCGCGTCGTCGCGATCAGCACCGGCGTCGCGCGCCGCCGCAAGGCGCATACCGGCGCCTACGCGGTGTCCAAGGCCGCCTTCGATCTGATGGCCGGACTCTACGCGCTCGAGACGGCGGACACGTCGATCCGCTGCAACGTGGTCAACCCGGGCCCGACCCGGACCGCGATGCGCGCCGCCGCGTTCCCCGCCGAGGACCCGGCGACGCTGAAGCCGCCGGAGGCCCTGCTGCCGCTGCTGGTGGCGATGTGCGGACCCGCGTGGACGGCCACCGGCGAGACGATCGACGCCGACGACCGGCTGGCCGCGCACCGCTGGACCGGCGCCCCTGACCGTTTGGTCATGAAGTGACCTGAAAGTCCGAGTGCCGCGGTCGGAAAGGCTTCCGTCGGGAAGGGGTGCACGTGCACCCTGAGCGTTTTGACGGGAAACACCATGACCAAGGTCGGCGACGTGCTCGCGCAGAAGGAAGATGCCCTCTATCACGTGGGCCCCAAGGACACCGTCCTGACGGCGCTCCAGATGATGCGCGAGCGCAAGATCCGGGCGGTGGTGGTGCTGGAGGACGGACGCCTCGTGGGCATCATCGCCGAGCGCGACTGCGCGCTCAAGGTGCTGCTGCCCGGTCTGGCCGCCGGCAGCACGACGGTCGAGCAGGTGATGACGCACGACGTGGTCACCGTCACGCCCGCCACCACGCTCGATCGCTGCATGGTCGAGATGACGACGCGCAGCATCCGCCACCTGCCGGTGCTGCAGGGCGCGCGCGTGCTCGGGATGATCTCGGTCGGCGACGTGGTGAAGGAGACGATGCGGCAGCAGACGCTGCACATCGGCTACCTCGAGAGCTACATCAAGGGGCACGGCGTCCCCTATCAGTGACCGCCGGGCCCCCGGCAGGGCCGAGGGCGATCAGCCGGCGGCGCGTCCCGTGACCGCCGCCCCGACGGTGCCGAGCGTCCCCGCGATGGCCAGCACGTACCACAGCGGCAGCGTGCTGCCCGCGGCCTCGCGCATCGCGGCCGCGGTCATGACGAGGCCGGCCGCCGAGGCCAGCGCGAGCGCCAGCAGCGCGACCGAGACCGCCCGCATCGGCCCCCGCAGCGCGGCCGGCCGCGCGCCGGTGGCCAGCAGCGCGAATCCGCCCAGGCAGAAGGCCGGGAACAGTACCCACAGCACCGGTCCGGCCGACAGCGACGCGAGCCCGAGCGGGACGGCGACCATCACGCCGCCGCAGACCAGGCCCAGTGCCAGCACCATCACGCCCACGATCGACAGCACCATCGTCGACTCTCCGTCGGGCGGCGCATCCGCCCTCGACACGGATGGTAGGGCCGCGCGCGGTCAGGCATGGGCGCCGCGCCGACGGATGGACTGCGGTGCGGAGGCCGACGGGTCGGCGGGCCCTGCGGCATCGAGCGCCGAGAGGATGCCGCAGGGCGCGGCGTCGGGCGCCTGCCCGCAGCGCGCGCGGAGCGCGATCAGTTCGCGTTCCAGCCCGCGAAGTGCGCGCAGGCGGTCGCGGACATGGCCCAGGTGGGCATCGAGCACCGCCTCGGCGCCGCCGCAGGCGGTCGCGTGCGCCTCCCGCAGCTGCAGCAGGGCCCGGATCTCGTCCAGGGACAGGTCGAGATCCCGGCAGTTCCGGACGAACCGGAGCCGCTCGACCTCCGCGGGCCCGTACAGCCGATAGTTGCCGTCCGATCGGGCCGGACTGGGCAGCACCCCCTCCTTCTCGTAGTAGCGGATCGTGTCGACCCGCAGGCCCGTCGTCCGGGCCAGTTCACCGATCCGAATCCGAGTCTTCATCCGCCCGCTCCGACGGGGATCCCGGGTCCCCGCGCCCGCTTGACCCTGGAGCGGCTCCAGGGTCCGCAATCAGCGTACGGCCCCGCCACGACCCGGTGCCTCGCGACCCTTCGGCCGCGGGGTGTACCCGGTGCGTCGCCCCGAGGCCCCGGAACGGATCATGTCGCTGCTCGCCTTCCTCCTGCTCCACGTCGCCCTGACCTTCGTCTGGCGGACCGTCGCCGTCCGTCGCCGGACCGGGATCGACCCGCTCGTGCTGCCCGCGGGTGACGACGCCCGGGCCTACGTCGGCCGCGCGTTCAAGGCCTCGCTCCTCGGTGTCGCGCTGGTCGTGGCTGCCGAGGCCTTCGGCACCGGAGACGGGCATCGGCTCGGTTCGATGCACGCGCTCGACGCTCCCGTCGTCCGCACGACGGGATGGGCGATCCTGTGGCTGTCGCTGGGCTGGATGGTGGTCGCGCAGGTCCAGATGGGCCGGTCCTGGCGGATAGGGATCGACGAGGTCCACGGCACCGAACTCGTGACCCGCGGACTGTTCGCGCGGTCGCGCAATCCGATCTTCCTCGGCCTGCGCGCGACGATGCTCGGCCTGTTCCTCGTGCTGCCCTGCGGTGCGACGCTGGCACTGGGCGTGGCGGCGGAGCTGCTGATGCAGGTGCAGGTGCGCCTGGAGGAGGCGCACCTGGCCGGCCTGCACGGTGATCGGTATGCCGACTATGCCCGGAGGGTGAGGCGCTGGCTCTGAAGCCGCCGCGGCGGCAGGGGCGACTCGCGCCGCCCGCCGCGCTCAGACGATCCGGCTCTTCCCTCGCCCCGCCCAGTACTTCTCGCGCAGCGGCTTCTTGTAGAGCTTGCCGGTCGGCAGCCGCGGCATCGCGTCGATGAAGTCGATCGAGCGCGGGCACTTCAGGTGCGCGAGGTGCGCGCGGCAGAAGGCGATCAGCTCCTCGGCCGTCTCGGGCGAGTGCGGCACGCCCGGCATCGTCTGGATCACCGCCTTGACCTCCTCGCCGAGGTCCTCGTTCGGCACGCCGAACACCGCCGCGTCGGCCACCTTCGGATGCGTGATCAGCAGGTTCTCGCACTCCTGCGGATAGATGTTCACGCCGCCCGAGATGATCATGAAGGCCTTGCGGTCGGTGAGATCGAGATAGCCCTCGGCATCGACGTCACCGACGTCGCCCACCGTGCTCATCGAGCCGTCGGGCGAGCGCGCCTGCTTCGTGCGCTCGGGGTCGTTGAAGTACTCGAACGGCGTGGCGGTCCTGAACCAGATCTCGCCGGGCTGGCCCTTCGGCACGGGCTTGCCGTCCTCGTCGAGCACGTGCAGGTCGCCCAGCAGCACGCGGCCCACCGAGCCCTTGTGCGCGAGCCACTCGGGCGTGTCGCAGGCGGTGAAGCCCAGGCCCTCGGTCGCGCCGTAGTACTCGTGCACGATCGGTCCCCACCACGCGATCATCTGCTCCTTAACCTGCACCGGGCAGGGCGCGGCCGCGTGGACCGCGATCTCGAGCGACGACAGGTCGTATCGCGTGCGGACCGCATCCTGCAGCTTCAGCATCCGGCTGAACATCGTCGGCACCAGCTGCGTGTGCGTGACGCGGTACTTCTCGACGAGCGCGAGGTACTGCTCCGGGTCGAAGTGCTCCATCACGATCACCGTGCCGCCGTTGCGGATCGTGAGCGAGACCGCGGCCTGCGGCGCGGAGTGGTAGAGCGGCGCGGGCGACAGGTAGACCATGTCGGCCCGGTAGTGCCAGAGCTTGTTCAGGAAGTGGAAGAGCGGCAGCGGCTCCGACGGGGGGTTCTCGGGCAGCGGCCGCAGGATGCCCTTGGGCCGGCCGGTGGTGCCCGACGAGTAGAGCATCGGCGTGCCCAGGAACTCGTCGGCGATCGGCGTCGCCGGCAGCGCGGCGATCGACGACGCGTAGTCGGCGACCCGGCAGTGCGCGGGCGCGGCGGGTGCGCCCTCGGTGCCGCCCACCACCAGGCACAGCGTGACGCGCGGGCACTGCGCGATCGCGGCGAGCGCGGTCTCGAGCTTGCCGCGCGAGGTGACCAGCACCTGCGACTCGCTGTTCTGCAGGATGTAGGCGAGCTCGTCCGGCTGCAGGTACGAGTTCACGCAGGTGCAGTAGAGCCCCGACCGCTCGCCCGCGCCGCAGGCCTCGAGGTAGCGGTCGTTGTTCTCCATGAAGATCGCGTAGTGGTCGAGCCGCGCGAGGCCGTGGGCGCGCAGCAGGTGCGCGAGGCGGTTGGTGCGGGCGTCGAACTCTGCATAGCTCACCGACGCACCGGTGCTCGCCATCACGAAGGCGGGGCGGTCGGGATGCGCGCGGGCGTGCTGGCCGGCGTACATGGCGGTCTCCTCGTCGCTGTTGTGCGGCGACGATAGCATGCGGTTCCGGGGGCGTGCCGAAGCCGGGTCGCGCGCGGCGGAACGGCCGCGCGCGCGGGCGGCTCAGCGGCTCAGAGCGCGCACCACAGCCCGACGCAGACGCCGAACAGCGCCTGCACCGCGAGATCGAGCAGCGAGCCCACGACCAGGACCGGCAGCGTCGCCCACGCGATGATCGTCAGCACGCCGGCCGCCGTGAGGCGCGGTTCGGGCAGCACGTGGCCGAGGACGGTCTCGGGCTTCTTGCGGAACACGGCGGGCTCTCCGGAGCGGGGCGGTGGGCGGCCAGCGCACGACGGACGGTACACTCGGCCGATGCGTGCGACCTGGACCGGCATCGACCCCGAGGCGTGGGACCGACTGCATCGTACCGCGGCCGGGTCGCTGCAGCAGGACCGGGCCTATGGCGACGCGATGGCCCGCCTGGGCGTCGACTGCACGCGGACCCTGGTGGAGGACGGCGGCGAGCCGGTCGCCGGGGCGCTCTTCCTGGTCCGTCGGCTCGGCGGCCTGGTGCCGGTGGCGCTGTGCTCGCACGGGCCGTTCTTCGCGCAAGGCACGCCACCCGCGCGGCAGGCCGCTGTCCTCGCTGCGATCCGCGCGTCGGCGCCGCTGCGCCGACCGCGCGCGCTCCTCTACACGCCCGAGGTGCCCCTCGGCGGGGCCGACGGCTTCGCGCGACTGCGTCGCGTGATGACCGGGCACTCGACGGTGCGCATCGACCTCGCTCGCGAGCCCGATGCGATCCGCGCGGCGATGCACGGCAAGTGGCGCAACCGGCTCGCCGCGGCCGAGCGCGCGGGGCTGAAGGTGCAGCGCGTGGGCGCCAAGCCCGCGCAGTACCGGTGGCTGCTCGAGCGCGAACTCGCGCAGCGGCGGCGGCGCGGCTACATCGCGCTGCCCGACGGCTTCGTCGAGGCCTTCCAGGAGGCCGCGCGCGGCGACGGAGGCCGCGGGGCGGATCCGGTGCTGACGCTGCGCGTGGACGTGGGCCGCGAGCCCGCGGCCGGCATGATGTTCCTGGTTCACGGCGACGCCGCGACCTATCAGGTGGGCTGGGCGAACGATGCGGGCCGCGAGGCCGACGCGCACAACCTGCTGCTGTGGCAGGCGATCCTCGCGCTGCGCGAGCGCGGCGTGCGCATGCTCGACCTCGGCGGGGTGGACACCGCGCGCGGCGCGGGGCTCGCGCGCTTCAAGATCGGCAGCGGCGGCGAGGTGGTGACGCTCGCCGGCACGTACCTCGGCTGAGAGGCGGCTCTGCTCAGGCGCCCCGGGTGCGCTGCAGCCGCTCGGCCTCGTCCTTGTGCGCGACCGCGAGCACCTCCTCGAGCACGCGGTCGGCCATCGAGTGCTCGACCTGGCAGGTGCCCGCGGCCGTGTGGCCGCCGCCGCCGTAGCGCAGGCACAGCGCGCCGACGTCGGTCGCGCAGGTGCGCTCGAAGATCGAGCGGCCGATCGCGAGCACCGTGTTCTGCCGCTTCAGCCCCCACATCCGGTGGATCGACAGGTTGCACTGCGGGAACAGCGCATAGACCATGAAGCGGTTCGTCGCCCAGATCGGGTCCTGGTCGCGCAGGTCCACCACCACCACGTTGCCGTGTGCCGTCGAGGCCGCGAGCAGCTGGTCGACCGCGCGCGGCTCGTGCTGGAAGTACAGGTCGACGCGCTCGCGGACGTCGGGCATCACGAGGATCTCGCGCACCGTCATCGTCCGGCACGCGTCGATCAGCGTCATCATCAGCTGGTAGTTCGAGATCCTGAAGTCGCGGAAGCGGCCGAGGCCGGTGCGCGCGTCCATCAGGAAGTTCAGCAGCGTCCAGTCCTTCGGATGCAGCACCTCCTCCAGCGAGTAGCGCGCCGAGTCGGCCTGGTCGACCGCTCGCATCAGCTCGCTGTCGACCCGCGGGAACGCGTCCGCGCCGCCGTAGTACTGCCAGACCACCCGCGCCGCCGACGGCGAATCGGGGTCGATCACGTGGTTCCCCACGTGCGAGGTGTTGCGGATCATCTCCGACGCGTGGTGGTCGAAGACGAGGTGCGCGGCGGCGACGTAGGGCAGGTTCGTCGTGATGTCCCGGGGCCCGATCTCGACGCGGCCGTCCTGCATGTCCTTGGGATGGACGAACAGGATGTCGTCGATCAGGTCGAGCTCCTTCAGGAGCACGGCGCAGACGAGGCCGTCGAAGTCGGAACGGGTGACGAGCCTGTATTTGGAGCGGGACATGGGACCTCCAGTCATGCCGTGAGGATTCGACGCCGCGCCTGCCGCCGCAACGGCCGCCCCGACGGCCGGTCGGGGTCGGGCGGCGGTCGGGCGAACCGTCTCAGCGGCCGCGCGCGGCGCGCTGCAGCCGCTCGGCCTCGTCCTGGTGCACGATCGCCAGCAGTTCGCCCAGCACGCGGTCGGCGAGGTCGTGGCCGATCTGGCAGGTGCCCGCGCCCGCGACGCCGCCGCCGCCATAGCGGCGGCACAGCGCGCCGACGTCGGTCGCGCAGGTACGCTCGAAGATCGAGCGGCCGATCGCGAACACCACGTTGCGGCCCTGTCGCCCCCACATCCTGTGGATCGACGCGTTGCAGTGGGGGAAGAGCGCGTAGACGGTGAAGCGGTTGGTCGCCCAGATCCGGTCCTGCTCGCGCAGGTCGACCACCACCGCGTTGCCGTGGACCGTCGAGGCCGCGAGCAGCTGGTCGACGGCGAAGGGCGCGTGCTGGTTGTAGAGGTCGACCCGCTCGGCCACGTCGGGCAGCGCGAGGATCGACTCGAGCGGCAGCCGCCGGCACGCGTCGATCAGGTCCATCATCAGCCGGTAGTTCGACACGGTGAATCGGCGGAACCGGCCGAGCCCGGTCCGCGGGTCGGTCACGAAGCCCAGCAGCGTCCAGCCCGAGGGCCGCAGCACCTCGTCGAGCCCGTGGCGGGCCGCGGTCGCGCGGTCGGCCGCATCGACCAGCGCCGGGTCGATCGCGCGGAAGGTCGACGCGCCGCCGTGATGGTCCCAGACGACGCGCGCGGTCGAGGCCGCCTGCGGGTCCACGACGTGGTTGCCCACGTGCGCGGTGTTGCGCAGCGTCTCGGCCGGATGGTGGTCGAACGCGCGATGCGCGGCGGCGACGTAGGGCAGGTTCGTCGTGATGTCCCGTGGGCCGATCTCGACGCGACCGTCCTGCACGTCCTTCGGATGGACGAACAGCACGTCGTCGATCAGGTCGAGCTCCTTCAGGAGCACCGCGCAGACGAGGCCGTCGAAGTCGGAACGGGTGACGAGCCGGTACCGTGTGTCGGGCATGGAACCTCCGTGAGGGGTCGAGCATGGGGGCGGGTCGCGCCGGACGGAAAAGGGGCGCCGATGGGCGGCCGGGACGGGGCGGCGACCGGACCCGGAACGATGCCTCGCCGCCGCGCGGCCGACCCGGCTAGGATCCGGCATGGCGCGCGGCTTCCTGATCGCCTTCCTGCTGTCCTTCGGCCCGACGGTGTCGAACTCGTTCGCGCGCTTCGCCTACGCGCTGGTGCTGCCGTCGATGCGCGCCGACCTCGGCCTCGACTGGTCGAGCGCCGGCTGGCTCAATACCGCGAACGCCATCGGTTACCTCGGCGGCGCGGTGCTCGCGCGGCTGCTGGTGCGCCGGACCGGCAACCGCGCGCTCTTCGTCTGGGGCATGGCGCTGACCGCGGTGGCCCTGGCGGCGACCGGGCTGGTGCGCGACGTGGGCGCGCTGTCGGTCGCGCGGATGCTCTCCGGCGTGGGCGGCGCGATGGTCTTCGTCTGCGGCGGCGCGCTGTCGGGCAACGTGTTCCCCGGCCAGCCGCAGCGCGCCACCACCACGATCGCGATCTACTTCGCCGGCGGCGGATTCGGCCTCGTGCTGTGCGGCATCGCGGTGCCGCTGCTGCTGCAGGCGCGCGGCGACGCCGCCTGGCCGCTCGCCTGGCAGGCGATGGGCGCGGCGAGCGTCGCGATGGCCGCGGCCTCGGCCTGGGCCGCGTCGCGGATCGACGAACCGGGCGCGGCGCCGGGCAGTGCCGACTGGCGGCTCGCGCCGTTCCTGCCGCAGTTCCTCGCCTATGTCTGCTTCGGGCTCGGCTACATCGGCTACATGACCTTCGTGATCGCCTGGGCGCGCGAGAACGGCGCGGGCACCTCGCTGGTGATCGCGCTGTGGACGGTGCTCGGGGCGGCCACGCTCGCTGCGCCCGCGGTCTGGGCCGGGCCCTGCGAGCGCTGGCGGGGCGGCCGGCCGCTCGCCGCGGTGATGGCCGTGCTCGCCGCCGGGGCGGCGCTGCCGATGGCCTCGACCGGCGCGGCCGCGCTGCTCGCCTCGGCCGCGCTGTTCGGCCTCGCGATGTTCAGCGCGCCGTCGGCGGTCAGCAGCCTGATCAAGCACCTCCTGCCCAAGCCGGCCTGGGGCTCGGCGATGGCGACCTTCACCGTGGCCTTCGCGGCGAGCCAGATCGTCGGGCCGGTGGCCACCGGCTGGGTCGCGGACCGCTTCGGGTCGCTCAGGCCGGGGCTGACCGCGTCGGCCGCGGTGCTCGCGCTGGGCGCGCTGCTGGCGCTCGCGCAGCGCGATCCGCGGGCGCGGTCGGCCGGCTGACGCGGCCGCTCCGCGCCGCATCGCGCCGCATCGCGCCGCACCGCGCCGCACCGCGCCGCACCGCGCCGCACCGCACCGTGCCGCACCGCACCGCACCGCACCGCGCCGCGCCGCACCGCGCCGCACCGCACCGCGCCGCACGACGGCTGCCGCCCCGGGCGCACCGCGCGCGCCGGCTCAGCGGGCGATGAACAGCCCGGCCTCGCGCATCGTGCCCACCGTCGCGCGCGCGAGCTCGGCGACCTGCACGCCGGCGTCGTCGGTGTTCGGGCTGGTCGCGCGGACCGACCACATCTCACGGCCGCTCTCGGCGTCCACCAGCGCCTGGCCCATCGAGTAGGCGGTCTGCGGCCGTACGCCCCCGAGCGGCACCGACATGCCGATGCCGCCGAAGCCGATGCCGCCGCGGCCGCCACCGAACCCGCCGCCGAAGCCGAAGCCCAGCGACGGGCCGAAGGCGGCCTGCGTGACGCCGGCCACCGCCACCGACGCGGCGACCGCGCTGCGGGCACCGGCGGCACGGGCCGCGCGCGCGACCGCGTCGTTGCCGCCGGCTGCGTCGACTGGCGCGGGGGCGATCACCGGCCTGGCGCCGGCCTCCCGCAGCTCGTCGGCGATCCGCTGTTCGCAGATCCGCGCGAGCGTGGCGTCCGGCGCGCGGCACGAGACCAGCACCGTCTGGCCGCTCAGCGAGCGCGATGCGAACGACGGGTCCGACCACTGGCCGTCGATCCGCGGCGACGCGCAGCCCGCGCCGAGCAGCGCGGCGAGCAGGACCGCGGCGGCGGCGGGGCGGGAACGGGTGATCCGGTTCATGGTGCGATGCTCCTCGTGCGGGGCGGTCCGGCAGGACGCGTGCCCGTGTCGCCGTCCGGGACCGTCATGATGCCGCCTTCCGTCGGGCGACCGCGGCGCCGAGGGCCACGCCGAGCGCCGCGAGCAGCAGCCCGGCCACGGCCATCACCGCCTCGTGGCCGAAGGCCGCACCCGCGCGGGCCGAGACCGCGACCCCGACCGACTGGCCGACGAACAGCGACACCGCGAACAGGCCGATCGCGGTCGCGCGCGCCTCGGGGGCGAGCTGCGTCGCGAGCGTCTGCATCGTGTTGTGCAGCATGTAGAAGCCCAGGCCCACCAGCGTGCAGCCGCCGAGCGCCGCGATCCAGGCCGCGGTGCCCGCGGGCGGGCGCGCGAAGAGGGCGAGCACGAGGAAGCCCGCGGCGATCACCGCGCCGCCCACGGTCATCAGCCGCCGCTCGCCGAGCAGCGGGATCAGCCGCCGCGCGTTGGTCGCGTAGAGCAGGCCGCCGACGCCCACCGCGCCGACCGCGCCGCCCGCGGCCGCGAGCGTGAGGCCCGTCCGCTCGTGCAGCCAGGTGGGCACGAAGGCGAGCGCGCCGAACAGCAGCGCGCCTTCGACGAGCGCGCTCGCGAGCACCGTGCGCGCCCAGGGCGAGCCGAGCACCGCGGTCCAGCCGGCGACGGCCGTCGGAGCGCCCGCGCCGCGGCGCTCGGGCCGGGCCGCACGGGCCGAGCGACGCAGCGCGGCGGCACCGGCCACGACGAAGAGCAGCGCCAGTACCGCGAAGGCCGCGCGCCAGCCGACCGTGTCGGCGGCGAGCCCGCCGGCGACCTGGCCGGCGATCATCCCGGTGAGCGTGCCGGTCGACAGGCGCGCCAGCGTGGCCTGGCGCGCCTCGTAGGCGACCGTGTCGCCGACGTGCGCGATCGCGAGCGGGATGATCGCCGCGCAGCAGGCGCCGGTGGCGAGCCGCGCGCCGGCCAGGGTGGCGAGCGAGGGCGCGAGCGCGCAGGCCGCCGAGCCCACGCTCGCCGCGAGCGCGCCCCAGCCGATCACCCGCAGCTTGCCGAGCCGGTCGCCGAGCGGGCCCCAGACCAGCTGCATGACGCCGTAGGCGATCGCGAACAGCGTGATCGCCGAGGCCGCGTCGAGCGGCGCGACGCCGAAGTCGCGGGCGAGCGCCGGCAGCATCGGATCGGCGATCCGGATCGACGCCATGCTGGCGAAGCCGGCCGCCGCGAGATAGGGCAGGGCGGTCTCGACGGGGACCGTCCCCGGGGCGGCGGTGCTCAGGGCGAGGTCTGCCGGAACGTGTCGCAGGCCTCGAGCGAGCCGGTCTTCATGCCCTGGCCGAACCAGTAGGCGCGCTGCTGGCCCGAGCCGTGGGTGAACGCGTCGGGCACGACGCGGCCCTGCGAGCGCTGCATCATCCGGTCGTCGCCGATCTGCGAGGCCGCGTTCAGCCCCGCCTCCACATCGCCGCGCTCGAGCCAGCCGCGGGCCTTCTGCGAGTGGTGCGCCCACACGCCTGCGTAGCAGTCGGCCTGCAGCTCCAGACGCACCGACAGCGCGTTCGCCTGCCGTTCGCCCGAGCGCTGCTGCGCGCCCTGCACCTGCTTCATCGTGCCCAGCAGGTTCTGGATGTGATGGCCGACCTCGTGCGCGACGACGTACGCGTTGGCGAACTCGCCCGGCGCCTGGAACTTCTGCGCGAGCATCCGGTAGAAGCTCGTGTCGATGTAGATGGTCTGGTCGTTCGGGCAGTAGAACGGGCCGGTGGCGGTCTGCCCGGTGCCGCAGGCGGTGGGCGTGGCGCCGTCGAACATCACCAGGCGCGGCGTGCGGTACTGCGCGCCGCCCTGCCGGAAGATCGGGGTCCAGACGTCCTCGGTGCTGGCGAGGATCACCGAGGTGAAGCGGCCGGCCTCGTCCTGCACCGGGCCCTGCCGGCCCTGGACCTGCTGCGGCGCGCCGCCGCCGCCGAGCTGGCTCGCGCCCTCCATCAGCCCGATGGTGACCATCGGGTTGATCCCGAAGAGCCAGCTGCCGAGCAACGCGATGACGACCGTGCCGAGGCCGAGGCCGCCCGCGCGGCCGCCCGGCACCCGCATGCCGCGGCGGTCCTCGACGTTGCCGCTCTGCCGTCCGTCTTCCCAGCGCATCGACGCCTCCCCGCGGCTCGCCGCTTCGATGGGCCGATTCTAGCGTGTGGCCTTCCGTCCCCGTTCCGGCGCGCGACCGGCAGGCCCCCGCGATCCGGGCCCGCGTGCGCCGCCCTCGGCACGGGCGGCCGGTGACGCCCGCGTATCATCGCGGGCGCGGGCCTCTAGCTCATGGTGGTCAGAGCAGCGGACTCATAATCCGTTGGTGCCGGGTTCGACCCCCGGGGGGCCCACCACGCACGCTCGCGCGCTGTTTCGGCAAACCCACGTTGCAGCCCGAAAACAGCGTTCCCTCGTCGGCGCACGTTGCATTTCCCCGCACAGGGGTCGCAGAATCCGGCGCGCACCGTGAGCACACGATGCGTTCCACGAGTCTTCCTCGACTCGCAACCCCGAAGGAACCCTGAACGATGGCAACCAAGACTCCCGCGAAGAAGGCCGCCAAGGCCACCAAGGCCCCCGCGAAAGCCGCTGCGAAGAAGGCCGCGGCCCCGAAGGCGGCTCCCGCGGCGGCCTCGAAACCGAACCTCGCTCCGGCGGCCGTCAAGCCGATCACCGAGCCGCTGAAGAAGACCGGCCTGGTCGCGAAGGTCGCCGAGGTGGCGAACGTCGACGCGAAGGCCACCAAGGCCGTGCTCGCCGCGCTCGAGGCGGTGATGGTCGCGTCGCTGAGCAAGAAGGGCGCGAAGTCCTTCACCATGCCCGGCATCTTCAAGGCCACCACCGTGGTGAAGCCCGCCACCAAGGCGCGCAAGGGCATCAATCCCTTCACCAAGGAAGAGGTCACGTTCAAGGCCAAGCCGGCCTCGGTGAAGGTGCGGATCCGCGCGCTCGCCAAGGTGAACAAGGCGATCGCCTGACGATCGGCCCCGCCCCGGGCGCCGTCGGATCGCCGACCGCGCGCACCGGGGAGGGCAGCGAGGTCCGCGTGGAACCCGGTTCCCCGGGCCTCGACCTCGCAAGGCCACCCGCACCGGTCGGCCCGAGCTCAGGTCCTCATCGGCCACCCGCAGCGGCAGCACGCCCACACCCGGCCGCGCAGCAGCGCGGCGCGGTCCCTCAGGCCGCGAGCCGCCCGGAGCCGGCGGCGCGCGTGTCGGCGTCGTTGTCGGCGCGGCGCTCGCTCAGGGCGGCCGGGGCCGCCGCCGCGTCCGGGCCCGCGTCGCGCCGCGCGCGGACGGGACGGCTCAGGCGTGCGAACAGCTGCAGGCTGGCGCGCTCGAAATCGAAGGCGTTCGAAGAGGGCACGATGGCCGGCGTCGTGGCGGTTCGGGTCATCTCCGGTCCCTGCTGTCGTCCCGTCCCGGCAGCGGGGCCGGGCGGTGTGTTGTCGTTGTTCGGTCGCGGAGTATACGCGACCCCTTCTTCGGCCTTCGTGCTCCACGGGGCGGGACGGCCGTAGGAGCCCGCCGGGCGGCGGGGCGTCAGCGCCCGCGTGCACGGGGCGCGGACGCCGCGGCGACGAACGCCTGCCGCCCCCTGGCCCGCCGCGCCTCGCTGCGGGCGATGCTGCCGCAGACGAGGTCGCAGAGCTCGTAGACCGCCGGATCGGCGATCCGGTACCAGACGCTGGTGCCGCGGGTGTCGCGCGCGACCAGCCCGCGCTCGGCGAGCAATGCGAGATGCCGCGACACGTTCGCCGCGGAGAAGCCGGTCAGCTGCGCGATCTCGCCCACGTTGCGCTCGCCCTCGCGCAGCAGGTTGAGGATCTGCAGGCGGGTCGGCTCGGAGAGCGCCTGGAAGAAGGTCGCGACCTCCTCGAGCGCCTCGGGCGGGAGTCCCTTCATGGTCGGACAGGTCCTGGGCTGGGCGTCCGACATGATGCCCGTCCCGCGTCGCCCCGTGTGCACGTTCATCTGATCTCGTACTTGCAAGATTGCGTGATTGTGCAAATAATACATCCATCGACGGGGCGGAACCAGCAGGGCCCGCCGCGAACGCGGAGGCGATGCGATGAACGGGGTGGTGGCCGGAACGGTGGCGGTGGCGGTGGCGGCGGTCCTGGCGTGGGCGCCGCCCGCGCGGGCGGATACGGCACCCGGTCGGGTCGACGCGCTGCCCAGCGAGGCGGCGCGGGCCGCGGGCGGCGCGCGCGCCAGCGTTCACGACGGCACGGTCGAGGCGGTCCGCCAGACCGTGGTCTCGGCGCAGGTGCCGGGCGCCGTGGTGGCGATCGACGTGAAGGCCGGCGACACGGTGCGGGCCGGGCAGCCGCTGATGCGGCTCGACGCGCGCGCGGCCGAGCAGGCAGCGGCGGCGAGCGACGCGCAGGTCGCGGCGACGCGGGCCACGCTCATGGTCGCGCAGAAGGAGGTCGAGCGGCAGCGCCAGCTCTTCGCGAAGGAGTACATCAGCCGCGCGGCGCTCGAGCGCGCCGAGGCGCAGGTCCTGGCGGCGCAGGCCCAGCTCGACGCGCAGGCCGCGCAGGCCGGCGCGGCCCGGACGCAGACGGGCTTCCACCGCGTCGTCGCGCCGTATGCCGGCGTGGTGGCCGAGGTGCCGGTGGCGCTCGGCGACATGGCGATGCCGGGCCGTCCGCTGCTGGTGCTCTACGACCCGGCCGCACTGCGCGTCACCGTGCCGGTGCCTCAGGGCGCGGCGGCCCCGGGCCTCGGCCCGGACGCGGTCCGCATCGAGCTGGCCGGCGCGGGCGGCGAACGGCGCAGCGTCGTGCCGACGAAGGTGACGGTGCTGCCGACGGTGGACGCCGGCAGCCGCACCGTCCAGCTGCGGCTCGACCTGCCCGGGGGGCTCGCCGACGCGCGGCCCGGCGCCTTCGCGCGGGTCACGCTGGCCGGCGCGGTCGAGGCCTCCTCGGTCGGGCGCGAGCGGGTCTTCGTGCCGGCCGCGTCCGTGGTCCGCCGCGCCGAGCTGGCCGGGGTCTACGTGCTGGACCCCAAGGGCCATCCGGTGCTGCGGCAGGTCCGTCTGGGCCCGGCCCAGGGGGCCGAGGTCGAGGTGCTGGCAGGCGTGCGCGCGGGCGAGCGCGTGGTGCTCGACCCGCAGGCCGCGGCGAAGGTGCGCTGACATGGACCATGACACGCACGCTGCGCAGGCGACGGCGATGGGCGTCTCGGGCCGCGTCGCACGCGCGTTCCAGTCCGCGCGGATCACGCCACTGCTCGCCCTGGTCGCGCTGCTGCTCGGCGTCTTCGCGGTGATGGTCACGCCGCGCGAGGAGGAGCCGCAGATCAACGTGACGATGGCCAACGTGCTCGTCCCGTATCCGGGCGCGTCGGTGCGCGATGTCGAGCAGTCGGTCGCCATCCCGGCCGAGCAGGTGCTGTCGCAGATCGCGGGCGTCGAGCACGTGATGTCGGTCTCGAGGCCGGGCTTCGCGGTGCTCACCGTGCAGTTCGAGGTCGGCGTGCCGCGCACCGAGGCGCTGGTGCGGCTGCACGACACCGTCGCCGCGCACGCCGACTGGCTGCCGCGCGGCCTCGGCGTGGGCGAGCCGCTGATCAGGCCGAAGGGCATCGACGACGTGCCCATCGTGTCGCTGACGCTGTACGCGACCGATCCGCAGTCGGGGGCGGCCGACCTGGAGCGCGTCGCGCACAGCATCGAGGCCGAGCTCAAGCGCGTGCCCGGCACCCGCGAGGTGACGACGATCGGCGGGCCGGGCCGGGCGATCCTGGTCGAGCTCGATCCGGTCCGGATGGCCGGCACCGGCACGACGGTGGCGGACCTGAGGCAGGCGCTGCAGGGCGCGAACCTCGGCGCGGTGGTCGGCGAGGTGGTCGCCGGCGACCGTTCGGTGACGGTGGAGTCCGGTCCGTTCCTGCGGGATGCGCGCGAGCTCGACGAGCTGGTCGTCGGCACGCGGGGCGCCCGGCCGGTCCACCTGCGCGAGGTGGCCACCGTGCGCGACGGCCCGCCGCCCGCGCAGCGCTTCGTCTGGCACGGTGTCGCCGCGCGCGACGGCCGGCCCGCCGCCGAGCACCCCGCGGTGACGATCGCGATCACCAAGAAACCCGGCCGGAACGCGATCGACGTCGCCGACGCGGTGATCCGCCGCGCCGAGTCGCTGCGCAACACGGTGATCCCCGACGGCGTCGGCCTGGCGGTCACGCGCAACTACGGCGCGACCGCCGACGACAAGGCGAAGAAGCTGATCCAGAAGCTGCTGTTCGCGACGGCTTCGGTGGTGGCGCTGGTGTTCGTCGCGCTCGGCCGGCGGGAGGCCGCGATCGTCGGCACCGCGGTCGTGCTGACGCTGACCGTCACGCTGTTCGCGTCCTGGGCCTGGGGCTTCACGCTGAACCGGGTGTCGCTGTTCGCGCTGATCTTCTCGATCGGCATCCTGGTCGACGACGCGATCGTGGTGGTGGAGAACATCCATCGTCACCAGGTGCTCCACCCCGGCCGCACGCTTGCGCAGATCATCCCCGGCGCGGTCGACGAGGTCGGCGGTCCGACCATCCTCGCGACGCTGACGGTGATCGCGGCGCTGCTGCCGATGGCCTTCGTCAGCGGACTGATGGGCCCGTACATGAGCCCCATCCCGATCAACGCGAGCCTGGGCATGCTGCTGTCGCTGGCGATCGCGTTCGTCGTCACGCCCTGGCTCGCGCGGCTCTGGATGAAGCCGCTGCACGGCGGCCCCGGTCACGACGGCACGCCGACCGGCCTCGCCGCGCGGCTCGCGCCGGTGTTCGAACGGCTGTTCCGTCCGCTGCTCGAGCCGCTGCGCGGCGCGCGCAACCGCGTGCTGCTGGGCCTGGGCGTGCTCGCGATGATCGCCGGCTCGGTCACGCTGCCTGTGCTGGGCCTGGTGCAGCTGAAGATGCTGCCCTTCGACAACAAGTCGGAGTTCCAGGTGGTCGTCGACATGCCGGCGGGCACGCCGGTGGAGCGCACGGCGGCGGTGCTGCGCGAGCTGGGCTCGCACCTCGCGACCGTGCCCGAGGTGACCGACTGGCAGGCCTACGCCGGCACCGCCGCGCCGATCAACTTCAACGGCCTGGTGCGGCAGTACTACCTGCGCGAGGGCGGGGAGGTCGGCGACCTGCAGGTGAACCTCGTCGACAGGCACGACCGGACCGAGCAGAGCCACGCGATCGCCACCCGCGTGCGGCCCGCGCTGCAGGCGATCGGACGGCGCCACGGCGCGAACGTGAAGGTCGTCGAGGTGCCGCCGGGCCCGCCCGTGCTCGCGCCGATCGTCGCCGAGATCTACGGGCCCGAGGCCGAGGGGCGTCGCCAGGTCGCGCGCGCGGTGCGTGCGGTGATGGAAGCCCACGACGGCATCGTCGACGTCGACGACAGCAGCATCGTCGAGGCACCGCGCACGCTGGTGCTCGTCGATCGCCGCAAGGCCGCGATGCTCGGCGTGCCGCAGCAGGCGATCGTGACGACGCTGCGGGCGGGGCTCGCCGGCGAGCCGGTCGCCTGGCTGCACGACGGCAGCAAGTATCCGGCCGCCGCGACCCTGCAGCTGCCCGCCGAGCGCCACGGCGACCTCGACGCGCTGCTGCAGCTCCAGGTGCGCGCGGCCTCGGGGCGGCTCGTGCCGATCTCCGAGCTGGTCACGCTCACCGACACCGTGCGCGAGCAGCCCGTCTTCCACAAGGACCTGCTGCCGGTGAACTACGTGGTGGCCGACATGGCGGGGCGCGTCGACAGCCCGCTCTACGGGCTGTTCGGGATCCGCGCGCAGGTCGCGGCGATCCCGGTGCCGGGCGGCGGCACGCTGCAGGAATTCTTCATCCGGCAGCCGGACGATCCGTACCGCGGCTACGCGGTCAAGTGGGACGGCGAGTCGCAGGTGACCTACGAGACCTTCCGGGACATGGGCGCGGCCTACGCGGTGGGCCTGGTGCTGATCTACCTGCTGGTGGTCGCGCAGTTCGGCTCGTACCTGGTGCCGCTGATCATCATGGCACCGATCCCGCTGACGATGATCGGCGTGCTGCCGGGCCACGCGCTGCTGGGTGCGCAGTTCACCGCGACCAGCATGATCGGGATGATCGCGCTCGCCGGGATCATCGTGCGCAACTCGATCCTGCTGGTCGACTTCATCCGCCTGCAGGTGGACGAGGGCGTGCCGCTCGCCGACGCGATCGTCGTCTCGGCGGTCACCCGCGCGCAGCCGATCGTGCTGACCGGGCTGGCGGCGATGCTCGGCGCGTTCTTCATCCTCGACGACCCGATCTTCAACGGGCTCGCGATCTCGCTGATCTTCGGGATCCTGGTGTCGACGCTGCTGACGCTGGTGGTGATCCCGGTCCTGTACTACGCGGCGTTCCGCCGTTCATCCGAAGGAGTGCTTCCATGACGTCCTGGCAACTCGTCCGCGTGATCGCGGGCAGCTTCATCCTGCTGTCGCTCGCGCTCGGCATCCCGGGCAGCCCGATCTTCGTCAGCCCCTGGTGGCTCGCGTTCACCGCCTTCGTCGGCGTGAACCTGCTGCAGAGCGGGCTCACGAAGTGGTGCCTGATGGAGACGATCCTGCGCAAGCTGGGCCTGCGCGCCGGCGCCTGACGGAGGCCGCCATGCAGCGAGCCTGCGCTTGCGTCGCGCGCCGCGCGGCGGCCGTCGCCGCGGCGATCGGCCTCGCGTTCGGTCCGGTCACCGCCGTGCACGCCGGCGGTCTCGTCGACGCGTGGCGCGCCGCCCGCGACGCCGACCCCGACCTGCGCGTCGCGCAGGCCGCCCGCGCGGTGGGCGAGGCGCGTGCCGCGCAGGCGCGCAGCCTCTGGGCCCCGCAGGTCGGCCTGTCGGTGTCGGCGGGACTCGGGCGCTCCGAGAGCTCGGTCGACGGCGCGCGCTTCTCGGCGGCGCCCTTCGGCACGATCGACGGCGCGGCGTTCCGCACCTCGGTCGACGGCCCGAGCGGCCGGCTCGCGGTCGCCGCGCGCCAGCCGGTCTGGAGCGGCGAACGTCGCGCGCAGTCGCGGCAGCTCGAGCTCGCGGGCGAGCTCGCCGGGCTCGAGGCGCGCGCCGCCGAGCAGGACGCGATGCTGCGCACCGCGCAGCGCTGGTTCGAGGTCGCGGTGGCCGAGCAGGCGCTGCGGGTCGCGCAGCGCCAGCAAGGGGCGGTGGACCGCTCGCTCGCCGAGGCCACCGACCGCTGGCGCATCGGCGATGCGCCGGTGGTGGGCACCCACGAGGCCCGCGCGCGGGCCGAGGCGGTCCGCGCCCAGGTGATCGCCGCGCGCACCGAGCTCGCGCTGCGCCGCGCGGCGCTCGCCGAGTCCACCGGTCGAGGCGCCGACGCCGACACGCTGCGCCCCGGTGTGCCGCAGGCCGCGGACGTGCCCGCGGACGCCCCGCTCGAGCCGCTCGAGCGCTGGCTCGAGCGTGCGGCCGACGGCAACGCGGGGCTGGGTGCGCTCGCGCTCGCCGTCGAGCTCGCGCGCCAGGACGTCGCGAAGCTGGAGCGCGGCGCGCAGGCGAGCGTCGACCTGATCGCGCAGGCGGCCCGCGACCGCATCGTCGGCAGCGGCGAGTTCGGCGGCGCGTCGGCCGGAGCGACGCAGGCGCTGGTCGGCGTGCAGCTGAATGTCCCGCTGTGGACCGGCGGCGCGCGCGAGGCGCGGCGCGACGAGGCGCTGCGGCAGGTGGGCAAGGCCGAGGCCGAGCTCGATCGCGCACGCCTGCGCGTGGTCCGCGAGGTCCGCGCCGCGTGGCTCCAGCTCGATGCGTCCGCCGGGCGCGTGACCGCGCTCGAGCAGGCGCGCACCGCGAGCGCCGCGCGCCTCGCGTCGACGCGCACCGGCCACGAGGTCGGCGACCGGACGACGCTCGACGTGCTCAACGCCGAGAACGACTTCGCCCAGTCCGAGCTCGCGCTCGCGCAGGCGCGCGTCGCGCGGCTCGTCGACCGGCTGCGGCTGGCCGCGCTCGCCGGCTCGCTCGACGAGGCGAGGCTTGCCGAGGCCGATGCGCGCCTCGGCCCCGCGGCGCGTCCCGACTGACCCGGCGCCGGCTGGCGGCGGGCGCCCGCCGCGGTCCGCCGGTGCGACCGGTCCCGACCTCCGACCTCCGACCTGTTCCCGCTTCCCGTTTCCCGACCGATGCCCTGACCCCCAACGCCCCACCTCCCGAGGAGACTTCCATGGCCCACATCGTCGTGCTCGGTGCCGGTACCGGCGGCATGCCCGCCGCCTACGAGCTGCGAGACGCGCTCGACCGCTCGCACCGGATCACCGTCGTCAACGCGGTCGAGGACTTCCAGTTCGTGCCGTCGAACCCCTGGGTCGCGGTCGGCTGGCGCGAGCGCGACGCGATCACCTTCCCGATCCGGCCGTATCTCGAGAGGAAGGGCATCGGCTTCGTCGCGCAGCGCGTCGACCGGATCGACGCCGAGGGCAACGCACTCGTGCTCGCCGACGGTTCGCGGCTCGACTACGACCACCTGGTGATCACGACGGGCCCGAAGCTCGCGTTCGACGAGGTCGCCGGTGCCGGACCCGAGGGCCACACGCAGTCGATCTGCACGGTCGACCACGCCGAGCGTGCCCGCGCCGCCTACGAGGCCTTCCTCGACGACCCCGGCCCGGTGGTCGTCGGCGCGATGCCCGGCGCGTCATGCTTCGGCCCCGCCTACGAGTTCGCGTTCATCCTGAACACCGACCTGCGCCGTCGCAAGCGGCGCCACAAGGTCCCGATGACCTTCGTCACCAGCGAGCCGTACATCGGTCACCTCGGCCTCGGCGGCGTCGGCGACTCGAAGTCGATGCTCGAGAGCGAGCTGCGCAACAACGACATCCGCTGGATCACCAACGCGAAGGTGACCCGCGTCGAGGCCGGCACGATGCACGTCACCGAGCTCGACGACGCGGGTTCGACGAAGCGCGAGCACGTGCTGCCGTTCCGCTACTCGATGATGCTGCCCGCGTTCCGCGGGGTGGACGCGGTCGCGTCGGTCGAGGGCCTGTGCAATCCGCGCGGCTTCGTGATCGTCGACGATCACCAGCGCTCGAAGCGTTTCCGGAACGTGTTCGCCGCGGGCGTGTGCATCGCGATCCCGCCGGTCGAGGTGACGCCGGTGCCGACCGGCGCGCCGAAGACGGGCTACATGATCGAGACGATGGTGACCGCGATCGTGAAGAACATCGCCGCCGACCTGCGCGGCGAGCCGGCGACCGCGAAGGGCAGCTGGAACGCGATCTGCCTCGCCGACATGGGCGACACCGGTGCCGCGTTCGTCGCGTTGCCGCAGATCCCGCCGCGCAACGTCAACTGGTTCCGCAAGGGCAAGTGGGTCCATGCGGCGAAGATCGCGTTCGAGAAGTACTTCCTCTACAAGATGAAGTCGGGTTCGTCCGAGCCGGTGTACGAGAAGTACCTGCTCAAGGCGCTGGGCATCGAGCGGCTCGAGCCCTGAGCTGCCGGCGGGCCGCGGGCGGATCCGGTATCTTCGGTCCGAACGCGCGGCCTGCCGGTCCGACCCGACCCGGCGCGGGCCGCGTCGCCCGACCCGCACCGAGGAGACCCCCCATGAGCGACGACACCGGCTACGTGCCCCCGAAGGTCTGGACCTGGAACAAGGCGAGCGGCGGCCGCTTCGCCAACATCAACCGGCCGATCGCCGGTCCCACGCACGACAAGGAGCTGCCGGTCGGGAGGCACCCGCTGCAGCTCTATTCGCTCGGCACGCCGAACGGCCAGAAGGTCACGATCCTGCTCGAGGAACTGCTCGCGCTCGGCCACGCCGGCGCCGAGTACGACGCGTGGCTCGTCAACATCTCGCAGGGCGACCAGTTCTCGTCGGGCTTCGTCGCGGCCAATCCCAACTCGAAGATCCCGGCGCTCGTCGACCGTTCCGGCGCGCAGCCCGTCCGCGTCTTCGAGTCCGGCTCGATCCTGGTCTACCTCGCCGAGAAGTTCGGCGCGTTCCTGCCCGCCACGCAGCCCGCGCGCGCGGAGTGCCTGTCGTGGCTGTTCTGGCAGATGGGCAGCGCGCCCTACCTGGGGGGCGGCCTCGGCCACTTCTACGCCTACGCGCCGATGAAGATCGAGTATGCGATCGACCGCTTCGCGATGGAGACCAAGCGCCAGCTCGACGTGCTCGACCGTCGGCTCGCCGAGACCGAATGGCTGGGCGGGGCCGACTACACGATCGCCGACATCGCCGTCTGGCCCTGGTACGGCGGGCTGGTGAAGGGCCTGCTCTACGGCGCCGGCGAGTTCCTGTCGGTCCACGAGTACACGAACGTGATCCGCTGGGCCGATGCGATCGCCGCCCGGCCGGCCGTCAGGCGCGGCCGCATCGTCAACCGGATGCAGGGCGAGCCCTCGCAGCAGCTGCGCGAGCGGCACGACGCGAGCGACTTCGACACGAAGACGCAGGACAAGGTGGGCGGCGCGGCCTGAAGCCGGAACGGGATCGGCGGCGCCCCGAGGGCGCGGCCGTGGGGGCGGACGGGGCGGCGCGGCGGGGCCGGCGATAGAATCGCCCGACCATGACGCGCACCCCCTCCCGCCGCATCGAGCAGGTCGACCTGCCGATCATCCCCACCATCGCGCAGCTGGTGCGCGACCATCCCGGCACGATCTCGCTCGGCCAGGGGGTGGTGAACTACGGCCCGCCCGCCGAGGCGCTCGCCGCGATCGGCCCGATGAGCGCCGATCCGGTGCTGCAGAAGTACCAGGCGGTGGTGGGCATGCCGTCGCTGACCGGCGCGCTGCGCGACAAGCTCGTGCGCGACAACGGCATCGACACCTCGGGCAGCGAGGTGATGGTCACCGCCGGCAGCAACATGGCGTTCCTGAACGCGGTGATCGCGGTGGCCGACCCGGGCGACGAGGTGATCCTGCCCCGGCCCTACTACTTCAACCAGGAGATGGCGATCAGGATGGTCGGCTGCGTGCCGGTGTTCGTCGACACCACCGCCGACTTCCAGCTCGACGTGCCGGCGATCGCCGCGGCGATCGGGCCGCGCACCCGCGCGATCGTCACCGTCTCGCCGAACAACCCGACCGGCGCGGTCTACGCCGAGGCCGATCTGCGCGCGGTCAATGCGCTGTGCCGCGACCGCGGCCTCTGGCACTTCAGCGACGAGGCCTACGAGTGGTTCGTGCACGACGGCGCCACGCACTTCTCCCCGGCCTCGATCCCCGGGGCGGGCGCGCACACGCTGTCGTTCTTCTCGTTCTCCAAGACCTTCGGGATGGCGAGCTGGCGGATCGGCTACGTCGTCTATCCGGCGAGCCTCTCCGAGGCGATGAGCAAGGTGCAGGACACCAACCTGATCTGCGCGCCGGTGGTCTCGCAGGTGGTCGCCGCCGAGGCGGTGAAGCTCGGGCGGCCGGCCGTGCAGCCTCACCTGGAGCGGCTGTCCCGGGTGCGCACGCACGTCCACGAGGCGCTGCGCGAGCTCGGCGACCTCGTCGAGTTCCCGGCCACGCGCGGCGCGTTCTACGTGCTGATGAAGCTGCCCGGCGTCGACGACGCGCTCGGCTTCAACCGCGCGATGGTCCGCGACCACCGCGTCGCGACGATTCCCGGCTTCGCGTTCGGCCTGACCGACACGAAGGCGGCGAACTGGCAGCGGCTGTCGTACGGCGCGCTCGACGAGGCGACGGTCCGAGAGGGGGTGTCGCGCTTCGTGCAGGCGGTGCGCGCCTGGTACGGGCGCGGCTGAGGCGCGCGGCCCCGGCGCGACACGTCGGTCGTCCGTTCAGCGCGCGGCGGGCGGCGCCGGCAGCGCGTCGACGAATCCGGCGATCAGCCGGCTCGTCTCGTCCGGTGCCTCGAGCATCGTGAAGTGCCCGCAGGCGATCGTCTCGATCCGCGCGTGCGGCACGCAGTCCGCGATCGCCGCGGCGAACGGCGAGCGCTCGCCGGCGCGCACCGGCACCCGCCGCAGCGTGCCGTCGAGCACCGTCGACTGGATCGCGAGTACCGGCACGTCGATCGCGGCGTAGGTCGCGCGGCCGCGCGACGCGTCCCAGCGGAACAGGTCGACGATCAGCGCCCGCGCGAGCGCGCGGTCGATCCGCGGCCGGTGCGCGTCGACCCGGGCGCGGACCGCGTCGGGCGTGGCCTCGACGTGGAAGTCGCGGTACAGGCGCTCGAGGAAGCCCTCGATGCCCTGCGCGTCGATCGCCGCCTCGACCGACGCGCAGACCGCGGCCGGATCGCCGTCGACGAAGCTGCCGTCGACCAGCACGAGGCCGCGAATCCGGCCGCGCGTCCGGTCGCGCACGAAGGCCTCGGCCACGACGCGGCAGCCCATGCTGTGGCCGGCGAGCACCGCATCGTCGATGCCCAGTGCGTCGAGCGCGTCCACGACGGCCGCGCCGAGCGCGGCGATCGTCGGCTCGGCGGGCGGCGCGGATGCGCCGTGGCCGGGGAGGTCGATCGCGACGCAGCGGCGGCGCGCCGACAGCGCGTCGAGCTGCGGCGTCCAGTCGTCGTGCGCGCACGAGAAGCCGTGGACCATCACCAGCGCCGGCGACCCGGCGCCGGCCTCGACCGCCCGCAGGACCGGTCCGCTCACGTCAGCGCGCCGCCGGCAGCCGGCCGGAGACCGTGCCGGCCGAGGACACCGGGACGGTCACGCCGTCGGGGTGGTGCAGATCGATCAATCGGCAGGCACGTTCGGGATCGACGGGGCGTCTCATGTCGGGATACGGTGGCGGGCTCGCGTACAGCCTACGCCAAGGACCCCGCACGAGGCCGCCATGCCTTCCATTCCCGCCCGTCCCCGCGCGATCGCGGCCGCGCTCGCGGTGCTGCTGCTCGCGGCCGCCGCCTGGTGGCGGCCGATCGACGTCGCCGCCGAGTCGCGGCTCGACGCCGGCCTGCGCGCGGCCTTCGCCGCCTTCGCCACCGCCCGCGCGCTGAACGCCGCGATCTCGCTCGCTCAGAGCGCCCAGGTCTCGGCCCAGCTCGGGCTCGGCGTGTCGGTCAGCCCCGCGGCGGTCCTCGATCCGGTCGACGACCTGGTCGAACGCTTCTCCGACGCGATGCTCGCGGCCACCGTCGCCTTCGGCGTGCAGAAGGTGCTGCTGGCGATCGGCTCGCACTGGCTGCTCGCGGCGGCGCTCGGCCTGTCCGCGCTCGCCTGGGCGGGCGCGTCGCTGGCCGGCCGCGCGCGGCCGCGCTGGCTCACGCGCACGCTGGTGCTGCTGCTGCTCGCGCGGTTCGCGGTGCCCGCGGCCACGCTCGGCACCGACGCGCTCGTGCACGCCTTCCTCGCGCCGCGCGAGGCCGAGGCGCGGGCGGCGCTCGACGTGTTCGCCGGGCAGGCGAAGGCCGCCGCCCAGCCGACGCAGGCCGACGCCGGCGCCGTCGGCGCGGCCCGCGACTGGCTGTCGCGCGGCGCCGAGCTCGGCGCCCGGCTCGAGACGCTGGGCCAGGCGGCCGGCCGGCTCGCCGAGCACGTGACCACGCTGATCGTCGTGTTCCTGCTGCAGACGATGCTGTTCCCGATCGCGCTCGGCTGGGGGCTCTGGCGGGCCGCGCTGGCGATGCTGCGGCCGCCCGGCTGAAGTCGGCGACCCCTTGGCCCCGCCGCGCTGCGGTCGCGTGCTTGCCGAACCGGATGTTTTGGGATACTTTTCCCAAACTATGCGCGACGCCGATCCGACCGCCTCCGCCCTGCACCGAGCCGTGATGCGCGTGCTGCGCGCGCTCGCCCGGGTGCTGATCCGCCACGGCCTGTCGTTTCCCGCCTTCGCCGAGCTGGCGAAGCGGGCCTGGGTCGAGGTGGCGCTGGCCGACTTCGCGATTCCGGGTCGCAAGCCCTCGGTCTCGCGCGCCTCGCTGCTGACCGGGCTGACGCGCAAGGACGTGCAGCGGCTGATCGACGCCGGCGGCACGGAGTCGGCGTCGCCGATGGCCGATCACCGCGCGGCGCGCGTGATCGGCGGCTGGGTACGCGATCCGGCGTTCGTCCAGGCCGACGGTTCGCCGCGTCCGCTCGCCTTCGACGGCGAGGCCCAGAGCTTTTCCGAGCTGGTCCGACGCCACGGCGGCGACGTGCCGCCCCGCGCGGTCCTCGACGAGCTGATGCAGGTGGGCAACGTCGCACGCGACGCCGATGGCCGCCTGCGGCTGCTGACGCGGGTCTACCTGCCGCGCGCCAACGACGCCGCCAAGCTCACCATCCTCGGCACGGACGTCGGCTGGCTGATCGCGACCATCGACCACAACCTGCAGGGGCTCGAGCCCGCCCGGTTCCAGCGCAAGGTCACGTACGACAACCTGCCCGTCGAGGCGGTCGAGGCGTTCCGCGGGCTGTCGGCGCAGCAGTCCCAGGCGCTGATCGAGCTGCTCGGCGACTGGCTCGCCCGCCACGACCGCGACACCACGCCGACCGTGCAGGGCACCGGCCGCATGCGTGCCGGGGTCGGCATCTACTACTTCGAAGAAGACCTCTCGGACCGTTCCCAAGGAGACCGTCGATGACCCCCTTCCACCGTGGCCTGCCGGCCGCCTGCATCGCGGCCGCGCTGGCCGCCCTGTCCGGCTGCGGCGGCGGCGGCGGCGCCGACGGCACCAGCGCGTCGATCGCCACCGGCGGCGGCGCCTCGGGCACCGGTTCGCCGCTGGCGGGCGGCGGTGCGTCGGGCACCGGCTCGCCGCTGACGGGCACGCCGCTGTTCGCCGAGGGCGTCATGGCCAGGGGCAGCGTGATCCTCAACGGCGTCCGCTACGACGACACCGCGGCGCAGGTGACCGACGACCGCGGCCGCGGCGTCGCCCAGCTCGCCGACGGCATGCGCGTGAAGCTGCGCGGCCGCATCGCCGACGACGGCGTCTCCGGCACGACCGACCGGGTGTCGATCGAGCCCGAGCTGCGCGGCACGGTCGGCGCCGTCGACACGACCGCCGTACCGCCGATCGTGGTGGTGGGCGGCGTGCCGGTGCGCGTCGACGACACGACGGCCTGGGCGAACGGTCCGACGCTCGCCACGCTCGCCAGCCTGGTCGGCCAGCGCGTCGAGGTGCACGGCCTGCGCGACGCGACCGGCACGATCCGCGCGTCGCGCGTCGAGGCGGCCCTGCCGGCCTCGGTGTCCGACGGGCTGAAGGGCCCGATCACCATGGCGCTGTCCGGCAGCGCGTTCGCGATCGCCGGCGGCGCGGGCGGCTCGGTGACCGTGACCCTCGGTGGCGCGCCCGTCTTCCTGCCGGCCGGGTCCGCCTGCACCGCGTCCGCGGCGGCCCTGTCGATCGGCCGGGTCGTCGAGGTCCAGGGTCGCTTCACCGGACCGAACGCCTTCGTCGCCGACCGGGTGGAGTGCGAGGACCTCGCCGACGATTCGGCCGGCGTGCGGCCGTCGTCCGGCTCGCGCAACGAGGTCGAGGGCTACGTGTCCGCGTTCGACGCCGCGGCGTCGACCTTCTCGATCGGGTCGACCGGGGTGAGCTGGACGTCGGGCACGCAGTTCCGCGGCGGCGTCGCGACCGACCTGGCGAACGGCCGGCGTGTCGAGGTCGACGGCACCCTGACCGGCGGGCGGCTCGTGGCCCGCGAGGTCTCGTTCAAGCAGGCGCGCGCGATCCTGCAGGGCTCGGTGGTCGGCTATGCGGCGGGCGGTCGCAGCTTCACCGTGCTCGGCCGCACGGTGCAGCTGACCGACCTGAGCGACATCGGGGCCACGCTCGCCAACGGCGCGCGCGTCGAGGTCCGCGGCGCGGCCACCGGCGCCGCGACGCTCGTCGCCGACGAGGTCCGCGACGGCTCCGGCAACGGGGGGCGCGACATCCTCCAGGCGCCGGTCACCGCGAAGACCGCGTCGTCGATCACGCTGCTCGGGCAGGTGGTGACGCTGCCGGCGACACCGCCTTCGGAGGGCTACACCGATTCGAACGGCACGGCCTACGCGAGCCTCACGGCCTTCCTCGACGCCATCACCGCGCAGGCGAGCGGCGGCACGGTGGTGAAGGTCCGCTGGCGCAACGGCGCGATCGACGGCGCGGAGATCGAGCGTTGAACGCGGGGTGAGGCGGTGGCCGGCGCGGGCCCGTATGATCGGGGACGACCGGCCCGCGCGCCGCACCGGGGGCGCGACCCGGGGCCCCGGCGATCCCACGACGAGGAGACTCCATGAAGACCCGCATCACCGAGCTGTTCGGCATCGAGCACCCGATCATCCAGGGCGGCATGCACTACGTCGGCTTCGCCGAGCTGGCCGCGGCGGTCTCGAACGCCGGCGGCCTCGGGATCATCACCGGCCTCACGCAGAAGACCCCCGAGCTGCTCGCGAAGGAGATCGCGCGCTGTCGCGAGATGACCGACAAGCCCTTCGGCGTGAACCTCACCTTCCTGCCGACCTTCGCCAAGCCGCCGTACCCCGAGTACATCCAGGCGATCGTCGAAGGTGGCGTGAAGGCCGTCGAGACCGCCGGCCGCAATCCCGAGCCCTACATGCCGCTGCTGAAGGCCGCGGGCATCAAGGTCATCCACAAGTGCACCTCGGTGCGCCACTCGCTCAAGGCCGAGGCGATCGGCTGCGACGCGGTCAGCGTCGACGGCTTCGAGTGCGGCGGCCACCCGGGCGAGGACGACGTGCCGAACTTCATCCTGCTGCCGCGCGCGGCCGATGAACTGAAGATCCCGTTCGTGGCCTCGGGTGGCATGGCCGACGGCCGCAGCCTGGTCGCCGCGCTCGCGCTCGGCGCGGAGGGCATGAACATGGGCACCCGCTTCATCGCGACGAAGGAGGCGCCCGTCCACCCGAACGTCAAGCAGGCGATCGTCGACGCGAGCGAGCTCGACACGCGGCTGATCATGCGCTCGCTGCGCAACACCGAGCGGGTGATGAAGAACAAGGGCGTCGAGCGCGTGCTCGCGATCGAGCGCGAGAAGGGCGCGGCGCTGAAGATCGAGGACATCGTCGAGCAGGTCGCCGGCATCTACCCGAAGGTGATGGTCGAGGGCGACATGGAGGCGGGCGCCTGGAGCGTCGGCATGGTGGTCGGCCTGATCCACGACGTGCCGAGCTGCCGGGAGCTGATCGACCGGATCATGGGCGAGGCCGAGTCGATCATCTCGAAGCGCCTCGCGGGCATGCTGCGCGGCTGAGCTTCGGGGACGCGGGCTGCCCGCGGGCCGGGCGGCCCGCGCGCTCGCGGGGCGCTCAGCGCCCCGCGATCCGAGCCGCGATGTGATCGAGCGCCTCCTGCACCTGGTCGACGAGGATCAGGCACAGGTGGCCCGCCTCGAGTCGCCCGAGCGCGGTGTCGATCGCCACGAACTCGCCGTGGATCGCATCGACCCGCGTGGTCCGCGACGCGCCCTGCAGGCCCTCGCGCAGCAGCGCGATCACCTCGCCGTCGGCGCGGCCGCGCTGGGCGGCATCCTGGTACAGGATGATCTCGTCGAAGGCCTCGCCGAGGATGCGGGTCTGGCCGCGCAGGTCCTCGTCGCGGCGGTCGCCCGCGCCGCTGATCACGACCGAGCGGCGCGTGGCCGCCAGCGCCGAGACCGCCTGCACCAGCGCCGCCATCGCGTCCGGGTTGTGCCCGTAGTCGGCGACCACCGTCGCGCCCCGGTGCTCGAACACGTTGAAGCGGCCGGGTACGGTGTCCGCGTCGCTGACGAAGCTCGCCAGCCCCGTTCGGATCGTGTCCCACGCCATGTCGAGCGCCCACACGGCCGCGATCGCGGCCATCGCGTTCGCGACCTGGAAGCCGAGCGCGCCGCCGCGGGTCAGCGGGATGCCGGCCAGCGGCAGCGCCCACTCGCGCTCGCGGTGCGCGCAGACGATCGCGTCGCCGCGACGGAACACCACCCGGTGCGCGCGCGCCCGATGGGCCGCCAGCGTCGGATGTGCCTCGTCGAAGCCGAACAGCGTCACCGAGCCGGGGCAGCGGTCGGCCATCGCCGCGCACAGCGGATCCTCGCCGTTGAGCACCGCCATGCCGTCGGCCGACACGTTCTCGACGACCACGCCCTTCACCCAGGCCACCTCCTCGGGCGTCTCGATGAAGTTCATCCCGAGGTGATCGCCCTGGCCGATGTTGGTGACGACACCGACCTTGCACCGGTCGAAGCCCAGCCCCTCGCGCAGGATGCCGCCGCGCGCGGCCTCGAACACGGCCGCCTGCACGTCGGGGTGCATCAGCACGCTGCGCGCGCTCTTCGGGCCGCTGCAGTCGCCGCTGTCGGTCTGGACGCCGTCGACGTAGACGCCGTCGGTGTTGGTCATCCCCACCTTCAGCCCGCTGCGCGCGAGCAGGTGGGTGATCAGCCGCACGGTCGTGGTCTTGCCGTTGGTGCCGGTGACCGCCACCGTGGGGACCCGGCCGTTGCCGCCGTCGGCGTAGAGCGTGCCGACGATCGCATCGCCGAGCGGGCGCGGCACGCCGTACGAGGGCGCGAGGTGCATCCGCAGCCCGGGTGCGGCGTTGACCTCGACGATGCCGCCGCCCTGCTCCTCGAGCGGACGCGCGACGGTGCGCGCGACCACGTCGACGCCGCAGATGTGCAGCCCGATCATCTTCGCGGCCTCGACCGCGCGCACGGCCACCTCGGGGTGGACCTCGTCGGTCACGTCGGTCGCGCTGCCACCGGTCGACAGGTTCGCGTTGTTGCGCAGCACGACCTTGCGGCCGGCCTCGGGCACCGACTCGGGCGTGAGGCCCTGCAGCGCCAGGCGCGCCGTGGCGATCGCGTCGAGCCGGATCCGCGTGAGCGGCGTCGCGTGGCCGTCGCCGCGCCGCGGGTCCTGGTTGACCTCGTCGACCAGTTCGCGGACCGTGCGCCGGCCGTCGCCGATCACCAGCGGCGGATCGCGCCGCGCCGCCGCCACCAGCCTGCCGTCGACCACCAGCAGCCGGTAGTCGTCGCCGGGGATGTAGCGCTCGACGATCACGTCGTCGGAGATCTCGGTGGCCGCGGTCCATGCGGCCTCGAGCTGCTCGCGGGTCTGCACGTCGACGGTCACGCCGCGGCCCTGGCTGCCGTCGCGCGGCTTGACCACGGCGGGCGTGCCGAGCGACTGCATGATCGTCCAGGCCTCCTCGATCTCGTCGACCGAGCCGCCGCCCGGCACCGGCACGCCGATCGACTCGAGCAGCTTCTTGGTGAGCTCCTTGTCCTGCGCGATCGATTCGGCGATCGCGCTCGTCGCGTCGACCTCGGCGGCCTGGATGCGCCGCTGGTGGACGCCCCAGCCGAACTGCACGAGGCTGCCGTCGGTCAGGCGGCGATAGGGGATCCCGCGGGCCACCGCGGCCTGCACGATCGCGCCGGTGGACGGACCCAGGCGCACGTCCTCGTCGAGCTCGCGCAGCGCGGCGATCGCGGCGGCGGCGTCGAAGGGGGCGCCGTCGCGGGCCGCGGCGACGAGTGCCGTCGCCTGCTCGAGCGCGAGCCGGCCGACGGCTTCCTGCGAGTACTCGAAGACGATCCGCGTGACACCCGCCTCGCGGGTGGGCGCCTCGCGGACGAAGCGCACCGGACAGCCGGCCCCGACCTGCAGCGTCAGCGCGGCCTGCGCCAGCGCGCGCGGCAGCGGCACGCCGGTCCCGGTGTCGGTGCGCAGCGCCGGCAGTGCGGGCAGCCGCTCTCGCAGTCGCGCCTCCAGGCCGTCGATCCGGTCGATCGAGGCCTCGGCCTCGTCGAAGTGCACGACCGCCTCGATCGCGGTGTGTCGGGTCCACACGTTCGGGCCGCGCAGCGCGCGCACTCGGGTGATGTCCATCGGAATCGGGAGAGTGTGTCCGCGGCGGCCGCTGGGGCCGGCCGCGGAGCGGGTGGAATCGGTCAGGACGCGGCGTGCGCCGGGCGCGCGTCGCGGGGGCGGGCGGCAGCCGCCGCATGATACGACTCGATGCCGGCGCGGATCGACTCGGGCGAGAAGCTCATCGCCCAGGCGACCGCGGCCGCCGGCAGCGTCGCGTCCGGGTCGCCGGCGCCGAGCAGGTCGGGCAGCACCAGCTCCTCGCGGGCGTCGGCGAGCACCAGGTCGCGGCCGCGCGCGAACACGGCGCGCCGGCCGGTGCCGCGGTGCGCGACGATCGTCGGCGCCGCACCGTCGCGGCCGTAGAGCATCACGTGGCCGTCGCACAGGCGACCCATGTCGGCGATGCGCTCGTCGTCGGCGTTCAGCACCGCCGTGCCCTCGGGCAGCACGACGTCGACCTGGGTGCGCAGCACGCCCCAGACCGGGTCGCCGGCCTCGATGCGCAGGTCCTCGAACGCGGCCTCGGGGTCGAACGTGGTCACGACGCCGACCAGGCAGCGGTCGTAGGCGAGGCCCTCGGCGGCCATCACGCGCGGCGGGTTCTCGAACACCGCGGCCTCGACCGTCCGGTTCATCAGCAGGCCGTGCGCGGCGTCCCAGCCGGTCGCGTCGCCCGCGCGGATCGTCCGCGAGCCCACGCACAGCCCGTCGCGCGAGGCGACGCCGAGACGCTTGCCGGTGCCGCGCAGCAGGTGCGCGACGAGCCGTGCGATCTCGGTGGTGCCGGTGTAGCCGGCGATGCCGACGACCGGGACCCGTCCGGCGTCGCCCGGGGGGAACAGGTGGTCGACGATCGCGCGGCCGACCGGCCGCGGCGAGCCCTCGGCGGGCTTCAGGTGCATCAGCAGGCCGGGGCCGGCGTTGACCTCGACGATCGCGCCCCCCTGCTCGGCGAGCGGCTTCGAGATGTCCTCCGCGACCAGGTCGATGCCGCCGATGTCGAGCCCGACCACCCGTGCGGCGAGCGCGACCAGCCGCGCGGTCGACGGATGGACCTCGTCGGTGCAGTCGATCGCGACGTTGCCGTTGCGCTGGATCAGCACCCTGCGGCCGTCCTCGAGCACCGAGCCGCCGTCGAGACCCTGGCGGGCGAGCTCCAGGCGCGCGGCGGTGTCGATCCGAACCGGATTCAGCGGCGCGTCCTCGGCACTGCCGCGCAGCGGGCTCGAGTTCAGCTGCGTGTCGATCAGCTGCTGGATCGTCTGGCGGCCGTCGCCGACCACGAAGGCGAGGTCGCCGCGGGCGGCCGCGACCATCTTCCCGGCGACCACCAGCAGCCGGTGCTCGTAGCCGCGGATGAAGCGCTCGACGATCACGCCCGAGCCTTCCTCCATCGCCGTCGCGTAGGCGACCTCGACCTCGTCGCCGGTCATCAGGTTCGTCGAGACGCCACGGCCGTGGTTGCCGTCGTAGGGCTTGACCACCACCGGGAAGCCGAGCGACTCGGCGACTTCGCGCGCCTGCTGCGCGCTGCGCACGAACTCGCCCTCGGGCACCGGCACGCCGACCGACGCGCACAGCTGCTTGGTGAGGTCCTTGTCCTTCGAGATGCCCTCGGCGATCGCGCTGGTGCGGTCGGTCTCGGCCGTCCAGATGCGGCGCTGCGCCGATGCGTGGCCGAGCTGCACGAGGTTGCCCTCGTTGAGCCGGGTGATCGGGATCCGGCGCTCCTCGGCCGCCTCCACGATGCAGGCGGTGGATGGCCCCAGCCACAGGCGGTCGACCATCCGACGCAGCCGCTTCATCGTCGCGCCCATGTCGTAGGGCCGGTCCTCGATCGCGGCGAGCAGCAGTTCGCGGGCCTCCTGCAGCGCGGCCCGGGCGATGTCGTCCTGGTAGGCGGAGACGATCACCTTGTAGACGCCGCGTTCCGAGGTCTCGCGCGCCTTGCCGAAGCCGCCGGGCATGCCGGCCATGTTCTGCAGCTCCAGCGTCACGTGTTCCATGATGTGGCACGGCCACGTGCCCTCCTGCAGGCGCCGGACGAACCCGCCGCGCTCGCCGTAGCTGCAGCGGTGCTCGATCAGGTTCGGCACCCAGGCCACCAGCCGGTCCACGAAGCCCGGAAGCGTGTTCGACGGATGGTCCTCGAGCGCGCCGATGTCGACGAGCGCCTCGATCACCTGCGGATAGGTCCACCGGTTCGGGCCGCGCAGCGTTCGGATCTCGAGGATCCGGATGTCTCCGGGAGATTTCATGCGGATGGGGCGGGGTGTGGGGGCGCCGGCGGCGCTGGGGACGACCGGTCGGGGCGGGGCCCGGGCCGGGCGGGCCGGTCATTGTCCTCCGTTGAACGTGCCGCGTGGCGTCCGGTTGACGGCCGCCCGGGGAGGCCGCCGGTTTGCCGCAGCGCGAAACGGGTCGGCGGCCGGGATGCGGTACCCTTCGCGCCTCGGCGTCGCGAGCGGGCGGCGCCGTCGGTCGCCTCGCGACCGCGCCGGGCGGCCGGGCCGACCCCCCGGGCGCCGGACCGAACGATGCAGATGAACGAACCCACCCAGCCCCTGCCCGCGCCCGACGGCGCGGTGCCGCAGGCATGGCGGGACACGCTTCGGGGCCGGCTCGCCGACGGCGAACGGGTGCTGGCCGCCCTGGAGATCGACCTCGACGCGCGACTGCGCTTCGGCGACGGCCTGGTGCTGGTGACCGACCGTCGCGTCGCCGCCCGGTCGGCCGGTGGCACGGACTGGCAGGACTGGCCGCTGCGCGACGACCTGCTGCTGCGCAAGCGCGACCACGCCGGCGTCGGCACGATCGAGCTGGTCGACGGGCGGCAGCGCATCGGCCACTGGTGCTTCACGCTCGCCCGCGACGCGGCCGCGCAGCGGCTGATCGAGGCGCTCGAGACGGCGCTCGCCGCGCAGCGCAGCGGCGCGGCGGCCGAGGCGCCTCCGGCGCGCTGCCCGCGATGCCAGGCGGTGCTGCCGCATCCGGGCGACGACTGCCCGGCCTGTGCGCCCGCGCCGGAGGCGCCGCCCTCGACCTGGGTGCTGTTCCGCCTGTGGCGATTCGCGCGGCCCTACAAGGGCCAGCTGCTGCTCGGCTTCCTGCTGACCATCGCGTCGACCGCGGCGACCCTGGTGCCGCCGTACCTGACGATGCCGCTGATGGACGAGGTGCTGATCCCGTATCAGAAAGGCGTGCCGATCTCGGCCACCACGGTCGGCTGGTACCTCGCCGGCCTGCTCGGCGCGGCGCTGGTCGCCTGGATCCTCGGCTGGGCGCGGACCTACACGCTCGCGCTGGTCAGCGAGCGGATGGGCGCGGACCTGCGCACGCAGACCTACGAGCACCTGCTGTCGCTGTCGCTGCAGTACTTCGGCGGCAAGCGCACCGGCGACCTGATGGCCCGCATCGGTGCCGAGACCGACCGCATCAACCTGTTCCTGTCGCTGCACCTGCTCGACTTCGCGACCGACGTGCTGATGATCGTGATGACCGCGGCGATCCTCGCGTCGATCGACCCGTGGCTGGCCCTGGTCACGCTGCTGCCGCTGCCGCTGATCGCCTGGCTGATCCACCTGGTCCGCGACCGGCTGCGCACCGGCTTCGAGAAGGTCGACCGGATCTGGGCGGAGGTGACCTCGGTGCTCGCCGACACCATCCCCGGCATCCGCGTGGTCAAGGCCTTCGCGCAGGAGGAGCGCGAGGCCGAGCGATTCCGCGAGGCCAATCGCCACAACCTGCAGGTCAACGACCGCGTGAACCGCGTCTGGTCGCTGTTCTCGCCGACGGTCACGCTGATGACCGAGATCGGCCTGCTGATCGTCTGGGGCTTCGGCATCTGGCAGATCGCGAGCGATCGGATCACGGTGGGCGTGCTGACCGCGTTCCTCGCCTACATCGGCCGCTTCTACCTGCGGCTCGACTCGATGAGCCGCATCGTGTCGTTCACGCAGAAGGCCGCGGCCGGCGCGAAGCGGATCTTCGACATCCTCGACCACGTCTCGTCGGTGCCCGAGCCCGCGAACCCGGTGACGCTGCCGAAGGTCGAGGGCCGGATCCAGATCGAGGGCGCGGCCTTCCGCTACGGCAACCGCGCGATCATCCGCGGCATCGACCTCGACATCGCGCCCGGCGAGATGATCGGCCTGGTGGGTCACAGCGGCTCGGGCAAGAGCACGCTGGTCAACCTGATCTGCCGCTTCTACGACGTCACCGACGGCACGATCCGCATCGACGGCGTCGACGTCCGGAACGTGCCGGTCGCGCAGTTCCGCCGGCACATCGGGCTGGTGCTGCAGGAGCCGTTCCTGTTCTTCGGCACCATCGCCGAGAACATCGCCTACGGCAAGCCCGACGCGACCCGTGCCGAGATCGTCGCCGCCGCGCGCGCCGCGCACGCGCACGACTTCATCCTGCGGCTGCCGCACGGCTACGACTCGCTGGTCGGCGAGCGCGGCCAGGCGCTGTCGGGCGGCGAGCGCCAGCGGATCTCGATCGCGCGCGCGCTGCTGATCGACCCGCGGATCCTGATCCTCGACGAGGCCACCTCCGCGGTCGACACCGAGACCGAGAAGGAGATCCAGAAGGCGCTCGACAACCTCGTGCAGGGCCGGACCACGATCGCGATCGCGCACCGGCTCTCCACGCTGCGCAAGGCGAACCGGCTGGTGGTGCTCGACAAGGGGCAGGTCGTCGAGGTGGGCGATCACGCGACGCTGATGGAGCGCGAGGGCGCGTACTTCCGCCTCTACCAGGCGCAGGTGCGGCAGGGCGACGAGAACCCCGATGCGATGCGTCGCCGCTACTGGCGCGACGCCGCCGACGAGGACGGCGATGGCTGAGTTCGCGCTGTCCCGCGACCCCTATGGCCGGCTGATGCTGGTCGACGCGCAGGGGGTCGAGCACGTGGGCGTCGTGCCGGTCCGCGCGTTCCCGATCGGCGCGCCCGAGGAGGGGCTGTCGCTGGTGAGCGCCGACGGGTACGAGCTCGCGTGGATCGAGCGGCTCGCCCTGCTCGACCCGGCGCGCCGCGCGCTGGTCGAGGAGGACCTCGCCGCGCGCGAGTTCGTCCCCGAGATCCGCGCGATCCGCGAGGTGTCCAGCTTCGCGACGCCGAGCACCTGGACGGTCGAGACCGACCGGGGCGCGACGACGCTCGTGCTCAAGGGCGAGGAGGACATCCGCCGCCTGGGCCGCACCTCGCTGCTGATCGCCGACCGCAACGGGATCCAGTTCCTGGTGCGCGACATCGCGTCGCTGGACCGGGCGAGCCGCAGGCTGCTGGACCGGTTCCTGTAGCGGCCCGCCCCGCCCGCGCCGGGCCGCGCGCCCCCGCCCGCCCGGCCCCGCCGGTCGCCCGGTTCCGGTCCCCTCCGGGAAAAGCCGACCCCCGATCCGGCAAAGCGCGTAAAATGGACGATTTTCGGCGTTTCCCGGCCGAGACGGCCGGACGCCCGCACGATGAGCGAAACACCCCCCATCACCTTCGACGACTTCGGCCTGGCCGAGCCGATCCGCCGCGCCGTGGCCGAACTCGGCTACCGCGAGCCCACCCCGATCCAGGCCCAGGCGATTCCCGTCGTCATGTCCGGCAAGGACGTGATGGGCGCGGCGCAGACCGGCACCGGCAAGACCGCCGGCTTCGCGCTGCCGATCCTGCACCGGCTGCTGCCGCTCGCCAACGGCAGCGCCTCGCCGGCGCGGCACCCGGTGCGTGCGCTGATCCTCGCGCCCACGCGCGAGCTCGCCGACCAGATCTACAACAACGTCGCCGCCTACGCGAAACACACGCCGCTGCGCTCTGCGGTGGTGTTCGGCGGCGTCGACATGAAGCCGCAGACGCTCGCGCTGCGCAACGGCTGCGAGGTGCTGATCGCGACGCCGGGGCGGCTGCTCGACCACGTCGAGCAGAAGACGACGAACCTGTCGCAGGTGCAGATCCTCGTGCTCGACGAGGCCGACCGGATGCTCGACATGGGCTTCCTGCCGGACATCCAGCGGATCATCAACCTGCTGAACAAGGACCGCCAGAACCTGATGTTCTCGGCGACCTTCTCCGGCGAGATCCGCAAGCTCGCCGAGAGCTTCCTGAACTCGCCGCAGCTGATCGAGGTCGCGCGGCGCAACGCGCTGGCCGAGACCGTCACGCAGAGCGTCTATCGCGTGGCCACGCCCGAGCACAAGCGTGCGGCCGTCGCGAAGCTGATCCGCGACAACGCGATCTCCCAGGTCATCGTGTTCTCGAACACGAAGATCGGCGCGGGCCGGCTCGCGCGGCAGCTCGAGAAGGACGGCCTGAACGCCGCGGCGATCCACGGCGACAAGTCGCAGCAGGAGCGGCTGAAGACGCTCGACGACTTCAAGGCCGGCCGCGTGACCGTTCTGGTGGCCACCGACGTGGCCGCGCGCGGCCTCGACATCGTCGAGCTGCCTGCCGTCATCAACTACGACCTGCCGTACTCGCCCGAGGACTACGTCCACCGGATCGGCCGTACCGGCCGCGCCGGCGCGTCGGGCATCGCGCTGTCGCTGATGAGCGGCAGCAACGATGACCGCCTGCTCGCCGACATCGAGAAGCTCACCCGGCTCAAGCTGCCGGTCGAGGACCTCGCCGTCGACGCGGCGCCCCCCGGCCTGCGGCGCGAGGCGAGCGGCGAGCGGCCGGAGCGCGGCGAGCGTCCTGCGCGCGGCGAACGCGCCGAGCGCGACGAGGAGCGGCCGCGCCGCGCGCGCGAGCGCGACGACGACCGTCCGGCGCGCGCGCGCCCGACGGTGCCCGTGGCGCCGCGCCTGTCGGACGACCCGTTCTTCTCGAAGCCCTACGAGCCGAGCGACGAGCCGGCCACCGCGACCGCCGGCGGCGTGCCGGCCCCGGTGTCCGAGCCGCCGCGCACCGGCCCGCGCCGCGCCGCGCGGCCGGTCGCCGCGCTGCTGGGCGGCGGGCTCAGGAAGCCCTGAGCGACGGGCCGCCGGCGCCGATCGGCCCGAAGCGCGCGGCCCAGCGCCGGACGGCCTCAGCGAGCCACGCGTCGAGCGGCGCGTCGGCAGGTGGCTCGAACCCGAGGTGCCGCATCGCGTCGCCGAGCGCCGGGAGCGGCCGCGCCGCGTCGATCGGCGTCGCGCCGTTCTGCTTCGACAGCTTCTCGCCGTCGGCCGCGGCCACCACCGGCACGTGCAGCCAGCGCGGGGAGGGCATGCCGAGTGCCCGCGCGAGCACGATCTGCCGCGCCGTCGAGCCGAGCAGGTCCGCGCCGCGGACCACGTCGGTCACACCCTGCGCGGCATCGTCGACCACCACCGCGAGCTGGTAGGCCCACAGGCCGTCGGCGCGCTTCAGCACGAAGTCGCCGACCTCGCGCGCAACGTCCTGCGACTGCCGGCCGAGCCGGCGATCGTCGAAGCTCACCGTGCCCTCGGGCACGCGAAGCCGCCACGCCCGCGCGGTGCGGCCCGGCGCCAGGCCCGCGCGGCACGTGCCCGGATAGACGAGCTCGCCGTGACGGGCCGGCTCGGGGCCCGTGCGCAGCCGCGAGTCGGCGATCTCGCGGCGCGTGCACGCGCAGGGGTAGGCGAGACCCCGGTCGACCAGGGTGCGCAGCGCGTCCGCGTAGCGATCCGTACGCGCCGACTGGTGCAGCGGCTCGGCGTCCGCGTGCAGGCCGAGCCGCGCGAGCGTCCCGAGGATCGACGCGGTCGCGCCGGGCGCCTCGCGCGGCGGATCGAGGTCCTCGATGCGCACGAGCCAGCGGCCGCCATGGGCGCGCGCGTCGAGCCAGGAGGCGAGCGCGGCGACGATCGAGCCGGCATGCAGCGGGCCGGTGGGGGAGGGCGCGAAGCGGCCGACGTAGCCGGCGCTCATCGCGTGCGGTCCGGACGGGCACGCCGCGCGGTCGCCGCGGGCGGGGGCGCGGCGGGCCTCGTCTCGGGCAGCGGCGCCGCCTGCGGCCCGTCGATCAGCAGCGCCCGCACCCGCGGCGGGTCGAGCCGCGCGAGCCACCCCTTCAGCGCCTGGCCCGGGGCCGCGCGTCGCCACGCGTAGTGCAGCATCACCGGCGGCCGCGGCTCCGCCGTGCGCCGCGCGACCAGCCGTCCGCAGGCGAGCTGCGGCCGCGCGAAGGGTTCGGGCAGCCAGCCCACGCCCAGGCCCGCGACCTGCATCGCGACCTTCTGCTCCAGCGTGGCCACGGTGAGCGTCTCCTGGCCGGACAGCAGGCCGCTGCTGCGGGTGGCCTGCAGCCGTGCGGTGTCGGCGAGCGCCACCGCGCGGTGCGCGAGCAGCGCCTCGTCGGGAATCGGCTCGTCCATCCGCGCGAGCGGATGGTGGGGCGCGACGCAGAACACCCAGGTCACGCGCCCCATCGGCCGCAGCGAGAACTGCGTCGACGCGATCGCCGGGCTCGGCGCCTCGTGCGACGCGCCGATCACCAGCTCCGCGCGACCCTGGAGCAGCGCCTCCCAGGCCCCATCGAGCACCTCCTGCGAGAAGCGCAGCCGGGTCGGCGCGCCGAGCCGGTAGAAGTCCTCGAGGATCGGCCGCAGCCGGCCGAAGTCGACGATCGCGTCCACCGCGATCCGCAGCTCGGTCTCCCAGCCACTGGCCACGCGCCGCACCCGGCGCGCGAGCGCGTCGGCCGAGCGCAGCAGCCCGCGGCCGTCCTCGAGCAGCACGCGGCCGGCGGCGGTCAGCTGCGCGCGCGGGCCGCGGCGGTCGAAGAGCAGGACGTCGAGCTCGTCCTCGAGCTTGCGCACCGTGTAGGTCAGCGCCGAGGGCACCTTGCCGAGCGCGGCGGCCGCGGCGGCGAAGCTGCCCTTGCGGGCGATGGTGTCGACGGTCTCGAGGGCTTCCAGCGTCAGCGGCATGGGATCAAAAAATTTGAACACCCAGTCGGAATCATAGCCCGTCGGCGGGCCGGCCGGCGCCGCACACTGGGCCCCGCAACCGCCGACCACCCCGGACACCGAGGACGCGATGATCGAACTGCGACCCGCCGCCGAACGCGGCCACGCCCAGCACGGCTGGCTCGATTCCTGGCACAGCTTCTCGTTCGCCGGCTACCACGACCCGGCACACATGGGCTTCGGCGCGCTGCGCGTGATCAACGAGGACCGCGTCGCCGCAGGCACCGGCTTCGGCACGCACGGCCACCGCGACATGGAGATCGTCAGCTACGTGCTCGACGGCGCGCTCGCGCACAAGGACAGCATGGGCAACGGGTCGGTGATCCGGCCCGGCGACGTCCAGCGGATGAGCGCCGGCACCGGCGTGCTGCACTCGGAGTTCAACCACCAGCAGGACGCGCCGACGCACTTCCTGCAGATCTGGATCGAGCCCGAGCGCCGCGGCATCGCGCCCGGCTACGAGGAGAAGCGCTTCGACGAGGCCGACAAGCGCGGTCGGCTGCGGCTCGTGGCCTCGCCCGACGGCGCCGACGGTTCCGTCACGATCCACCAGCAGGCGCGCCTCTATGCCGGGCTCTTCGACCGCGACGAACGGGCACGCCTCGTGCTGGACCCCGGCCGTCGCGCCTACGTCCACGTCGCGCGCGGCCGCGCGACCGTCAACGGCCACGCGCTCGCGGCGGGCGACGCGCTGAAGCTGGTCGGCGAACCGGCCGTCGAGATCGACGGCGGCGAGCGCGCCGAGGTGCTGGTCTTCGACCTCGCCTGACCGCGCGGCCTCACCCCTTCCACCCACCGAAAGAAACGCCGACATGACCAAGGTCCTCGTCCTGTACTACTCGTCCTACGGCCACATCGAGACGATGGCGAACGCCGTCGCCGAGGGCGCCCGCGAGACCGGCGCGCAGGTGAGCATCAAGCGGGTGCCCGAGCTCGTGCCCGAGGAGATCGCGCGCAAGTCGGGCATCAAGCTCGAGCAGGCCGCGCCGGTCGCCACCGTCGACGAGCTGGCCGACTACGACGCGATCCTGTTCGGCACGCCGACCCGCTTCGGCAACATGGCCGCGCAGATGCGCAACTTCCTCGACCAGACCGGTGGCCTCTGGGCCCAGGGCCGGCTGATCGGCAAGGTGGGCTCGGTGTTCACCTCCACCGCGACCCAGCACGGCGGCCAGGAGTCGACGATCCTCACCTTCATCCCGACGCTGATGCACCACGGGATGGTGATCGCCGGGCTGCCGTATTCGTTCGCGGGCCAGACCGGACTCGACGAGATCAAGGGCGGCTCGCCGTACGGAGCCTCGACCATCACCGGCGGCGACGGCAGCCGGATGCCGTCGGCGGTCGAGCTCGAGGGCGCGAAGTTCCAGGGCCGGCACGTCGCGACGATCGCGGCGAAGCTCGCCCGTCAGGCCTGAGGGGGGCATCATGGTGAAGCTCGTCGTCGCCTTCCACTCCGGCTACGGCCACACGAAGCGGGTCGCCGAGGCGGTCCGCGAGGGCGCGGCCTCCGTGCCCGGCACCGAGGCCGGCCTGCTCGACGTGACCGCCGTCGCTGATGCCCAGTGGGCCGAGCTCGCCGCGGCCGACGCGATCGTCTTCGGCGCGCCGACCTACATGGGCGGCCCGTCGGCGCCGTTCAAGGCGTTCGCCGACGCCTCGGCCAAGGTCTGGTTCAGCCAGGGCTGGAAGGACAAGCTCGCCGGCGGCTTCACCTGCTCGCTGAACATGAGCGGGGACAAGTCGTCGACCCTGGTCTACTTCGTCACGCTGGCCATGCAGCACTCGATGGTCTGGGTGGGCACCGGGCTGATGCCGCCGCGCACGCCCGGCCATCCGGACGAACTGAACCGGCTCGGCTCGTCGATCGGCGTGATGGCGCAGGCCGACAACGTGCCGCCCGAGCAGTCGCCGCCGAAGGGCGACCTCGATACCGCGCGCTCGTACGGCAGGCGGATCGCCGAGCAGGCGAAGCGGCTGCGACGCTGAGCGGCCCGGGGCGGGCCGAGGGCCCGTCCCGCCGTTCCGGAATCGCCGATGCCGGCGCACGAGGGGTCGCCCGGCCGCGATCCGTGGCCCTCATGCCACCGTCGCCTGTGCTCATTGATCCAGGTCATTTCCACCGGCCGCGACGCGCGGGTACGATGCCGCGTCGCCAGAACCGCGCATCGGCCCCGTCATGTCCGCGTTCAACACCGAAACCGTCCTCGACGTCCATCACTGGAACGAGTCGCTGTTCAGCTTCAGGACAACGCGTGACCCGTCGCTGCGCTTCCGCAACGGGCACTTCGTGATGCTCGGGCTGCAGGTGGACGGCAAGCCGCTGATGCGCGCCTACAGCGTGGCCAGCGCGAACTACGAGGAGAGCCTCGAGTTCCTCAGCATCAAGGTGCCGAACGGTCCGCTGACCTCGCGGCTGCAGCACCTGAAGCCCGGCGACACCGTGCTGGTGAGCCGCAAGCCGACCGGCACCCTGGTCATCGACGACCTGAAGCCCGGCAAGCACCTGTACCTGTTCGGCACCGGCACCGGGCTGGCCCCGTTCATGTCGATCGTCCGCGACCCGGAGACCTACGAACGCTTCGAGAAGGTGATCCTGGTGCACGGCGTGCGCGAAGTCAGCGAGCTCGCGTATTCCGAGTACCTGCAGACCGAGCTGCCGGGCAACGAGTTCTTCGGCGAGCTGGTGCAGGAGAAGCTGCTCTACTACCCGACGGTCACCCGCGAGCCGTTCCGCAACCGCGGGCGGATCACCGACCTGATCGCCAGCGACAAGCTGACGCAGGACCTCGGCCTGCCGCCGATGTCGCCGGCGACCGATCGCGCGATGATCTGCGGCAGCCCCGCGATGCTCGCCGACACCCGCGCGCTGCTGGACGCGCGCGGCTTCTCGATATCGCCGTCGGCAGGCGTGCCGGGCGACTACGTGATCGAGCGGGCGTTCGTCGAGAAGTGACCGACCCGCTCGCGGGTGGGGCGGCTCGGGCGGCGTGAAGCGCTAGGCCCGCTTCTCCCGCATCCCCACCAGCTCGTTCAGCAGCAGCGCGGCCAGCACCAGCACGCCGCCCTGCAGCGTGCTCTCGGTCGGCGCCTCGCCGGCGCCGACCCACGCCCACAGCGGTCCCAGCACCACCTCCAGCAGCCCGAGCAGCGCGATCTCGTGCGGCGCGAGGTCGCGGGCCACCCTGACCATGATCAGGCAGGGCACGGCGAGCTGGAGCACGCCGAGCCCCGCGAGGATCGCGAGGTCGGGCGCGCTGGCCGTCAGCGGCCAGCCGAGCGGCAGGCAGATCGCCGCCGACACCACCGCGCCCACCAGCACCGCCGGTCCGAGGTCGACCTTCGCGCCGGTCCGCTTGAGCAGCACGATGTTGACCGCCGAGGCGACCGGCACCGCGAACGCGACGGCCATCCCCGCGAGCCCGCTGCGATCGAGCCCGTCGCGGACCATCCAGACGATGCCCGCGGCGGCGATCGCGATCGCCCCCCAGGTGCGCGGCAGCACCGGCTCGCGCAGCACCGCGAGGCCGAGCAGCGCCGCGAGCAGGGGCGAGGCGGCCATCACCACCAGCACGTTCGCCACCGTGGTCATCGTCAGCGCGACCATGAAGCAGGTGAACATCACCGCCCACATCGCCGCGCTCGCGAAGCCGACCGGACCGATGGCCGCGATCGGCGCGAGCCAGCCGCCGCGATGCCGGAGCACGAGCACGCCGACGATCCAGGCCGCGCAGAACGCCGATCTCCAGAACGAGACCTCGAAGCCCTCGGCGTGCTCGAGGTGGCGGGTCGCGACGCCGGCGACGCTCCAGAGGACCGTGCACAGCACCATCGTCCACAGCGCGCGGCGGTGTGCGGCGCGCGACGGCGACGCGGCCGTCGATCGCCCGCCCGCGGCGCTCACGCGCGCCTCCGCACGCCATGCCGCTGGAGGCGGGGCGCGGACGGTCGGCGGACGGAGGCGTCGGGGCGGCGCGCGAACGCGCGGTCGCCGGACGCGCGGCGGAGGCGGCGCTGCGGGGGCATGACAGGCCGCGGATTATACGGGCCCGACCCGAGCGGGGCCGGACGCCCCCGGCGGTAGAATGCCGCCATGCCGGCGCCCCGCTTCGTCCACCTTCGCGTCCATTCCGAATACTCGGTCAGCGACTCGATCGTGCGGATCGACGCGCTGGTCGCCGCGGCCGCGAAGGACGGGCAGGCCGCGCTCGCGCTCGCCGACTCGGCCAACGTCTTCGGCTGGATCAAGTTCTACCGCGCGGCGCGCGGCAAGGGCATCAAGCCGATCCTCGGCGTCGACGCCTGGGTCACGAACGATGCCGAGCGCGATCGACCGCACCGGCTGCTGCTGCTGGTCCGCGACCGCACCGGCTACCTGAACCTGTGCGAGCTGCTGTCGCGGGCGTGGATCGAGAACGAGTACCGCGGCCGCGGCGAGCTGCGCCGCGAGTGGTTCGACGGCCTGCACCGCGGGCCCGCCGGGCATCACGGGCTGATCGCGCTCTCGGGCGCACACGCGGGCGACGTCGGCCAGGCGCTGCTCGCCGGCAGCACCGACGCGGCCGAGGCCCTGGCCCGCGACTGGGCGCGCCGCTTCCCCGACGCCTACTACATCGAGCTGCAGCGCAGCGGCCACGCCGAGGCCGAGCCGCAGGTGCGAGCCGCCGCCACGCTCGCCGCGCGCCTCGGGCTGCCGGTGGTCGCCACGCACCCGGTGCAGTTCCTGCAGCCCGACGACTACCGCGCGCACGAGGCGCGGGTCTGCATCGCCGACGGCGAGATGCTCGCGAACCCGCGCCGCGTGCGCCGCTTCACCGAGCAGCAGTGGTTCAGGCCGCAGGCCGACATGGTCGAGCTCTTCGCCGACCTGCCCGAGGCGGTGGCCAACACCGTCGAGATCGCGCGCCGATGCAGCCTGACGATGGTGCTCGGCAAGCCGCAGCTGCCGGACTTCCCGACGCCCGACGGCCTGTCGATCGACGACTACCTGCGCCGGCTCGCCGCCGAGGGCCTCGAGGCGCGCCTCGCGAAGCGCTACCCCGATCCGGCGAAGCGCGAGGCCGAGCGCCCGCGCTACGAGTCGCGGTTGAGGACCGAGTGCGAGACCATCATCCAGATGGGCTTCCCCGGCTACTTCCTGATCGTGGCCGACTTCATCGTCTGGGCGAAGCACAACGGCGTGCCGGTGGGCCCGGGCAGGGGCTCGGGCGCGGGCTCGCTCGTTGCCTACGCGCTCGGCATCACCGACCTCGACCCGCTGCCGTACGCACTGCTGTTCGAGCGCTTCCTGAACCCCGAGCGGGTGTCGATGCCCGACTTCGACATCGACTTCTGCCAGGACAACCGCTGGAAGGTCATCGAGTACGTGCGCCGGAAGTACGGCGCGCAGGCGGTCTCGCAGATCGCCACCTTCGGCACCATGGCCTCGAAGGCGGTGATCCGCGACGCCGGCCGCGTGCTCGACATGCCCTACACCTTCTGCGACCAGCTCTCCAAGCTGATCCCGATCGTGCAGGCCAAGCCGCTGTCGCTCGCGAAGGCCCGCGAGGCCGAGCCGCAGTTCGCCGAGCGCGAGCGCAAGGAGGAGGAGGTCCGCGAGCTGCTCGCGGTCGCCGAGCCGCTCGAGGACCTGACCCGCAACATCGGCATGCACGCCGGCGGCGTGCTGATCGCGCCCGGCAGGCTCACCGACTTCTGCCCGCTCTACCAGGCGCCCGGCACGGATTCCGTGGTCGCCCAGTACGACAAGGACGACGTCGAGGCGGTGGGCCTGGTGAAGTTCGACTTCCTGGGCCTGCGCAACCTCACGATCATCCAGCTCGCGGTCGACTACATCAACCGCAACGACCCGGACCGCGACCTCGATCTCGCGACCCTCGCCTTCGATGACCCGAAGGCCTACCAGGTCCTGAAGGACGCCAACACCACGGCGATCTTCCAGGTCGAGGGCGACGGGATGAAGAAGCTGCTGAAGAAGCTGCAGCCCGATCGCTTCGAGGACATCATCGCGGTGCTGGCGCTCTACCGTCCCGGCCCGCTCGGCTCGGGCATGGTCGACGACTTCATCCTCCGGAAGAAGGGCCAGCAGAAGATCGACTACTTCCATCCGGACCTGCAGCAGTGCCTGGAGCCGACCTACGGGGTCATCGTCTACCAGGAGCAGGTGATGCAGATCGCGCAGATCATCGCCGGCTACACGCTGGGCGGCGCCGACCTGCTGCGCCGGGCGATGGGCAAGAAGAAGGCCGAGGAGATGGCGCAGCAGCGCGCCCTCTTCAACGAGGGCGCGAAGCGCAAGGGCCACGACCCCGACCTCGCGACCCAGCTCTTCGACCTGATGGAGAAGTTCGCGGAGTACGGCTTCAACAAGTCGCACACCGCCGCCTACGCGGTCGTCACCTATCACACCGCCTGGCTGAAGGCGCACTATCCGGCGGAGTTCATGGCCGCGACGCTGTCGTCCGACATGGACGACACCGACAAGGTCCAGATCTTCGTCAAGGATGCGCAGGACAACGCCGTCAAGGTCCTCGGGCCGGACATCAACCGCTCGGTCTACCGCTTCGATCCGGTCGACGCGAGGACCATCCGCTACGGGCTGGGCGGCATCAAGGGCACCGGCGAGAACGCGGTGCTCGAGATCCTGCGCGCCCGCGAGGAGCGGCCGTTCACCGATCTCTTCGACTTCTGCGCGCGGATCGACCGTCGCGTGGTCAACCGCCGCACGATCGAGGCACTGGTCCGCGCGGGTGCGTTCGACGCGCTCGACCCCGACCGCGCGAGGCTGGTCGCCAACGTCCCTCAGGCGATGGAGGCGGCCGAGCAGGCGGCGGCCAACGCGAACCAGGTGAGCCTCTTCGGCGGCGACGACGGGAACGATGCGATCGCGCCGCAGTGGCTGGTCGCCCCCGCGTGGGACGACCGACGGCGGCTGCAGGAGGAGAAGACCGCGCTCGGCTTCTACCTGAGCGGCCACCTGTTCAAGGGCCACGAGGCCGAGGTCCGCCGGTTCGTGAAGACGAAGCTCGTCGACCTGCCGCGGATCGCCGAGTCGGCCTACGGCTCGGTGCCCGTCACGGTCGCCGGCATCGTGACCTCGCTGCAGGTCGGCATGACCAAGCGCGGCAAGATGGTCCGGCTGGGCCTCGACGACGCGAGCGCCGCCGTCGAGATCGCGATCTTCAACGAGCTCTACGAGCAGGCGCGCTCGGTGCTGAAGGAGGACGAGCTGCTCGTCGTCCACGGCAAGGTCTCGAAGGACGACTACAGCGGCGGGTTCCGGATCAGCGCAGAGCGGGTGCTCGACCTGACGCGCGCGCGCCAGGAGCATGCGCGGATGCTGCTGCTGCGGATGAACGGCGGCTCCGACGGCGCGCGGCTGCGTGCGCTGCTCGAGCCCTACCGCGCGCGGCAGGCGATGGATGTGCCGAACGACGGCGTCTTCTCGGCCGAGGACGACGACCTCGTGCCGACCCCGCCGCGCGGCTGCCCGATCGAGATCCACTACCACAACGGCCGCGCGCGCTGCGCGGTGCGGCTGGGCGACGCGTGGCGCGTGCGTCCGGACGAGGCGCTGCTCGTCGAGCTGCGCCAGTGGCTGTCGCCCGAGGGCGTCGAGCTGCGGTATGGCTGATGCGGCGAGCGCCGCGCGTCGCCGCCGCGACCGCGAGCTGATCCGCCGGGTGCTCGGTTACGTGCGCCCGCACTGGAAGGTGTTCGCGCTCGGCGTGCTCGGGATGATCGGCACCGCGGCCACCGAACCGGTGCTGCCCGCGCTCTTCACCTACATGCTCGACACCGCGCTCGGGAACGTCGAGGACTGGATGCTGTGGGCGCTGCCCGGCGCCATCGTCGGCCTCTTCGTGGTCCGCGGCATCGCGACCTTCACGATGAGCTTCGCGATGTCCTGGGTCGGCCAGCGCGTGCTCTCGGAGCTGCGCCGCGACATGTTCGCGCGGCTCGCCGAGTTGCCCGCGGGCTTCTTCGCGCGCGAGTCGGCGGGCCTGCTGATCGCCAAGCTGGTGAACGACGTCAACAACGTCACCAACACGCTGACCGGCGTCGTCGTCGTGCTGGTCCGCGACAGCGCGGTCATCGTCGGGCTGATGGCCTGGCTGCTGTACCTCAACTGGCGGCTCACGCTGGTGGTGGTCGTGCTGATCCCGATCGTCGCCGCGATGGTCTCGGCCTTCTCGAAGCGGATGCGGCGGCTGTCGTCCGAGCAGATGCGCTACACCGGCGAGATGACCGCGGTGGTCGAGGAGGCGATCCGCTGCAACCCGGTCATCAAGGTCTACGGCGGTCAGGACCAGGAGAAGTCGCGCTTCGAGCAGGCCAACGAGCGGCTGCGCAACTTCGCGCGGCGCATGACGGTGGCGAGCGGCACGATCGTCCCGATGACGCAGCTCGCGGCGGCGGTCGCGGTCGGCGTCGTGGTGGTGGTCGTGCTGATCCAGGCACGCGCCGAGCAGACCACCGCCGGCGGCTTCGTCGGCTTCCTCACCGCGATGCTGATGCTGCTCGCGCCGCTCAAGCACCTCGCCAACGTCAACGGCGACCTGCAGCGCGCGCTCGCCGCGGCCGAGGTGGTGTTCGACTTCGTCGACGAGCCGGTCGAGCCCGACGCGGGCACGCGCCGGATCGAGCGTGCACGCGGCGAGCTCGCCTTCGAGCGCGTGGGTTTCCGCTATCCGGGTGCCGAGCGCCCGGCGCTCGCGGACATCGACCTCGTCGTGTCGCCCGGCGAGACCGTCGCGCTGGTCGGCCCGTCGGGCGGCGGCAAGACCTCGCTCGCGAACCTGATTCCTCGCTTCCATTCGGCGAGTTCCGGACGCATCCTGCTCGACGGCATCCCGATCGAGGACCTGAGGCTCGACAGCCTGCGGTCCCAGGTCGCCTGGGTCAGCCAGCAGGTGATGCTCTTCAACGACACGATCGCGGCCAACGTCGCCTACGGCGCGCAGCGCGGTGCGTCGCGCGATCGGATCGAGGCGGCGCTGCGCGCGGCGCACCTCGCGGAGTTCGTCGCGTCGCTGCCCGAGGGGCTCGACACGGTGATCGGCGACAACGGCATCCGGCTCTCGGGCGGGCAGCGCCAGCGGCTGTCGATCGCGCGCGCGATCCTGAAGGACGCGCCGGTGCTCCTGCTCGACGAGGCGACCTCGGCGCTCGACAACGAGTCGGAGCGCGCGGTGCAGGCGGCGCTCGAGACACTGATGCGCGACCGGACCACGCTGGTGATCGCGCACCGCCTGTCGACGATCGTCAACGCCGACCGGATCCTCGTGATGACCGAGGGGCGGATCGTGGAGCGGGGCACGCACGAGGAACTGCTCGCGCGCGGCGGCCTGTATGCGCGGCTGCACGCGGCGGGCGAGGCGTCGTTCGCGGCCTGAGCGGGGCGGGCGAGGCGAGGGTCGCGGCCCGGACGCGAGGCGCGGTCGCTCAGCCGGCCGCCGGCTTCGGGATCGAGGTCAGGCGCGGCCACACCAGCCGCTGTCGCTTCACCTCGCGGTTCCAGTCGAGGTTCGCCTGCTTGAGCGCCGGGTCGACGTAGCCGCGCCTGTGGTCCAGGTGCAGCCACACGAGACTGTGCCGAGCGCGCACGCCGCGCACGCCGGCATTGTTCATCCGGTAGCCGAAGTTCCGGTCCTCGCCGCCGTAGCCCATCGTCTCGTCGTAGCCGCCGACCTTCAGGATGTCGGCCTTCCACGCGCCGGTATTCGCGCCGTTCAGCGAGTTGCGCGCGGTCAGCAGGTCGAGGGTCCGCGCGAGCGGGCGCGACCGCGTCAGCCGCCAGCGCGACAGCGCGATGCCCTGCGAGGCGAGCCAGCCGTGGTCGAACACCCGCTGCGAGACCACGTCGTCGTCGGTCATCCGCTCGCGGTGGAACGCCTCGGGGATCGACAGGTGGCTGCCGCCGGCGAGGAAGATCCCGGGGCGCGCGAGCCGCGCATAGGCGGCGAGGAGATCGCCCCGCGGCACGCAGTCGGCATCGGTGAACACGATGAAGTCGCCGGCCGCCTCGGCGAACGCGCGATTCATCATGATCGGCTTGCGGTAGCCGCGGTTTTCCTGCGTGATGTGCCGGATCGGCCAGGGCGCGAGCGCCCGGTGCTTGGCCACCGTGGCCGCGACCTCGTCGAAGTGCGAGTCCTCGGCGATCCAGAGCTCGACCGGCGCGAGCGTCTGGCAACGCAAGCCGAGCAGCGTGCGGTCGAGCGCCACCCAGTTGTTGTAGGCCGAGACGACGACGGTGATCTTCATGGGCGCGGCGATGATAGCCGAGGCGCCGAGATGCAACGGTTTGTTTCGACCGTCGTCGCAGGCGGTCGCCCCGCCGTTGGGCCGACAGGGGGCCCGCGCCCTCGACACAGGATGACGGGTGCCGCGCGTGCGGGACCGCAGGAGCGAACGATGGGAATCCTCGAACGGGCGATCGCCGCGGCCGCGCTGGCGATGGTGGCCGGTACTGCGGCGGCGGAGGCGCCGGTCGTGCAGAAGCCGGCGCCGAACCGGTTCTACGGCACCGCGCGGCCGCCGGGCATGCCGGCGCCGTCGGGGCCACCGCCGGGGGCGATCTCGCCGCCGCCGTCGGTGGCGCCGCCGCCCGTGATCCGACCCGGCCCGGGCGCCGGGGCCTACCTGCCCCCCGGCGGCAGCATCTACGTGCCGCCGCCGGTGATCCGCCCGCCGGTCTACCACCCGCCGCGGCCGCACGTGGGCGTCGACGTGGTGATCGGCGCACCGTACTACCGGCCCTACTGGGGGCCGGGCTGGTACGACCCGTTCTGGCGGCCGTACCCGCCGGTGGTGGTGTCGCCGCCGGTCGTGGTGACGCCGCCGCCGCCCACCGTCTACATCGAGCGTCCCGCGGAGCCGGCCCAGCCGGCCGCCGGGTTCTGGTACTGGTGCGCCGAGTCGCAGGGCTGGTATCCCGAGGTCTCGGATTGCCCGCAGGGCTGGCAGGCGGTGCCGCCGCGCGCCGCCGCGCAATGAATGGAGCCGCACGATGAATCCCCTCGCCATCCCGTCCCGCCGCCGCGCGCTCGCGGCGACCGTGCTGCTCGCCGGCCTGGCCGGCTGCGCGGTGATCCCCGACGGTCCCAGCACCATGGCCCTGCCCGGCACGGGCCGCTCGTTCGCCCAGTTCCGGACCGATGACGACGCCTGCCGCCGCTTCGCGACCGAGCGGATCGGCGGCCAGTCGGCGCAGCGCGCCGCCAACGACACCATCGCCGGCGGCGCGGTCGCGGGCGCCGCGATCGGCGCGATCGCCGGCGCCGCGATCGGCGGCTCGCAGGGCGCGGGCGTCGGCGCGGGCACGGGGCTGATCGCCGGCTCGGCGATCGGCTCGAGTTCGGCCTACGGCTCGGCCGGCGCCACGCAGCGCCGTTACGACCATGCCTACATCCAGTGCATGTACGCGAGCGGGCACAAGGTGCCGGTGGTCGAGGGCAGCTTCCGACCCGATGCGCCGCCCGCCGCGGCCGCGCGGCCGACGCAGCTGCCGCCCGGGGTGCCGCCGCCGCCCGCGGGCGCGCCGCCGGCGCCGCCACCGGGGGTGGGCGCTGCCGCGCCGTCGGGCGCCGTACCGCCGCGCGGCGCGCCGGCCGCGCCGGCCGCCGTGCCCGTGCCGCCGCCCGGCACGCCGCCGCCGCCGCCGCCGAGCTGGCGGTCCTGACGCGGCGCGGTCGGTTCCGCGGCCGCGGTGCGGCGCGCCGGGCCGCGCCGGACGATCGTGTAGGCTCCCGGCCGACGTCCTTCTCCGCCGGAGCCCCGCATGCAGACCGACCGCTACCCGCTGCCCGCGCTCGACGCGCTGCCCGACGACATCCGCACGAAGCTGCTCGAGGTCCAGGAGAAGGCCGGCTTCGTGCCGAACGTCTTCCTCAAGCTCGCCCGGCGGCCCGCGGAGTTCCGGGCGTTCGTCGGCTACCACGACGCGCTGATGCTGAAGGAGGGCGCGCTGACCAAGGGCGAGCGCGAGATGATCGTGGTCGCCACCAGCGGCGCGAACGACTGCCTCTACTGCGTCGTCGCGCACGGCGCGATCCTGCGGATCCACGAGAAGAATCCGCTGATCGCCGACCAGCTCGCGACCAACTGGCGCAAGGCGCCGCTCACCCCGCGCCAGCACGCGATGATCGCGTTCGCGATGAAGGTGGCGCTCGACTCGCGCGCGATCGACGACCACGACTTCCGCGAGCTGCACGCCCACGGCTTCTCCGACGAGGATGCCTGGGACATCGCGTCGATCGCGGCGTTCTTCGCGATGTCGAACCGGCTTGCGAACGCCACCGGGATGATGCCCAATCCCGAGTTCTACCTCATGGGGCGCGTGCCGCGCGAACGCAAGGCCTGACGGGCCCCGAGGCGCGCCCGCGCCCCCCGTCGATCCGCCCACCGGAGCCGCCATGCCCGTCGATCCCGTCCTCTCGCTGTCCGCCGCCGAGGCCGTCGCCGCGGTCCGCGCGGGCGCCGTCACCGCGCGCGCGCTGGTCCGCGCCGCGCTCGAGCGCGCGCGCGCCTGCGCCGACCTGAATGCGTTCGTCGTCGTCGACGAGGCCGGCGCGCTCGCGGCTGCCGACCGGATCGACGCGGCCCGCGCCGCGGGCGAGGTGCTGCCGGCGCTCGCCGGCCTGCCGGTCGTCGTCAAGGACAACATCAACCTCGACGGCCTGCCCACCACCGGCGGCACGCCCGCGCTGCGCGACGCACGGCCGTCGAACACCGCGCCCTCGGCGCGCAGGCTCGTCGAGGCCGGTGCGATCGTGCTCGGCAAGACCAACCTGCACGAGCTCGCGTTCGGCATCACCAGCACGAACCTCGCGCCCTTCGCCGGCCCCGTGCGCAATCCCTACGACCGCACGCGGATCCCGGGCGGCTCGTCGGGCGGCACCGCGGCGGCGATCGCCGCGCGCGTGGCGACCTGCGGTCTCGGCAGCGACACCGGAGGCTCGACGCGCGTGCCGGCGGCGCTCTGCGGCATCGCGGGGCTGCGGCCGTCGGTGGGCGACGGCGGCCCGCAGCGCCGCTATCACGACGACGGCGCGGTCGTGCCGATCAGCCGCACCCGGGACACCGTGGGGCCGATGGGCCGTACGGTCGCCGACGTCGCGTTGCTCGACGCGGTGATCACCGGCACGCCGGTCGCCGAACCGGTGCCGCTCGCGGGCCTGCGGCTCGGCGTGCCCGCGCAATGCTGGTCGGGCCTCGAGGCCCGTGTCGCGCGGGCCGCGGCCGCCGCGCGCGCGCGGCTCGAGGCGGCGGGCGCGGTGCTCGTCGACCTGTCGATCCCCGATCTCTTCCCGATGGACGAGCGGGTGTCCTTCGTGGTCGCGCTGCACGAGCCGCGCGAGGACATCCCCGCCTACCTCGCGGCGAGCGGGCTCGCCGAGACCGTCACGCTCGAATCGATCGCGGCCGCGGTCGCGAGCCCGGACGTTCGCGGCGCGTTCGACGCGATCCTCGCCGACGCGTTCGGCGCGCAGTACCCGGAGGCGATGCGGGTGCACCGGCCCGCGCTGCAGGCGCTCTACGCGCGGACCTTCGCCGACCATCGACTCGACGCCCTGCTGTTCCCGACGACGATGCTGGCCGCCGTCGAGATCGACGAGGTCCGCGGCTCGGGCACGACCACGATCGACGGCGGCATCGAGGTCGACACCTTCGGCAGCTTCATCCGCAACACCGGCCCCGCGAGCAACGCGGGCCTGCCGGGGCTGTCGATGCCGGCAGGCCTCGTCGACGGCGGCCTGCCGTGGGGGCTGGAGATCGACGGGCCGCTCGGCAGCGACCGCAGGCTGCTCGGCATCGGCCTGTCGATCGAGGCGGCGCTCGGACCGGTGCCGGCGCCGCCGGGCGCCTGAGGGCGCCTCGCCCCGCCCGGGACCGTCAGCGCATCACTCGCGCCCGCCGTCGACCGGCGGCGCGATGCCGGTGCGCTGCGCGGCGAAGCTGCCGGTGGCGCCGTCGGTGCCGCGGGTCGTGCCCTCGATCTTCTCGCCGGCCACGCGGCCGTCGTAGCTGCGCAGCGCGCCGCGGTCGTCCATCATGTCGAAGCTCAGCCGGTCGCCGGTCAGGCGGACGTTGCGCAGCCGCGATTCCATCGTCGGCATCCGCACGGTGCCGGTCACCTGCTGGAAGACCTGGGTGAACTGAAGGTTCACCTCGCCGGAGCCGCGTGCGTCGCTGGTGGTCAGCTTCCAGCCGCCGCCCACCGCGGCCGGCACGATCCACAGGTAGCCGGGGCGACCGTCGACGGTCGAGCTGTCGTCGGCCTCCCACGAGCCCATCGTGAACTGGTGCGTGACCAGGCGCGTGCCGGGCTTCATCTTCAGCAGCGTGGGCCGCAGCTTCAGGTTCAGGCCGGGCAGCAGGTACATCGTGACGACGGTCGCGGCCGAGTAGTCGAACGCGAAGATGTCGCCCTGCTCGAAGCGCGCGAGGTTCGCGACGCCGGCCTTCTCGGCGTTGCGGCGCGCGAGGCCGACCATCTCCGGGTTGAACTCGACGCCGAGCGCGCGCGCCTTGAAGTCGCGCGCGGCGGCGATGACGATCTTGCCGTCGCCCGAGCCCAGGTCCACGACGAAGTCGTTCGGCGTGACCTGCGCCATCGTCAGCATCCGGTTCACGAGCGCGTCGGGGGTCGGCACCCAGATCACGTCCTTGCCCTGCTGGCCGACCTGCGGCGTGAAGGTCGCCGAGCCGCCGTTCTGCTGGGCGCGCGCGAACGCGGGCAGCGCGAGCGCGGGCGCGACGGCAGCGGCGCGCAGCAGCGAGCGGCGGGTCGGTCGCGTCGGCGATGCGTCGGCGACGCGGATCGGGGCGGGGGACGTCGGCAGCGTATCCATCGTGGCGGGTCTCTCGTGGGTCGGTCCGGGGGGCGTCAGTATGCCCACGAACCCTCGTCCCCGGGCAGCGGTCGGATATCCATTCCGGCGTCGACGAGCCGGCGCGCATAGGGCGCGCCGAGCGCGGTCGCCGGGGTCAGCACGCCGCCGGCCGAGGCGGGCAGCGCACCGGACCGGGCCGGCGCGTCCGCGTTCGTCGCGAGCGCGAGCGCGGCCTCGCAGACGAAGACCGTGGTCGCGCGGTTGCCGGGGTCGCCACGGCCGGCGACCCGCCCGCGCAGGATCGTGCCGCGCTCGCCGCGCGCCACGAGCTCGCAGCGGAACCGGCCCTCGTCCATCGCGCGCTCCGACGGGCCCTCGCCCGGCGCGGGCAGCAGCCGGCGTGCGAGCCCGCGGATCGACGGTGCCGCGAGCCCGACACGCGCCGCGCCGGCGCCCACCGCCATCGCCCCGCCCGCGGCGGCGGCCAGCGGCCCGCGGCCGAGCTTCAGCCATTCCTGGTAGGCGAAGCCCGGCGCGTAGGCCTCGTCTCCGGCGGCCGCGAGCAGCGCCGCGCTGCGTCGGACCACACGGGTGTTCACCGGCCCCATGAAGAACGGACCGATCCAGCCGCCGAAGTCGGCGTCGCGGCGCGGCCAGCGCGGATCGAGGTGGCGGTCGGCGTCCGCGGGCACCGCGTCCTGGGGCGACAGCAGGAAGGGCTCGTCGAATGCGTCCTCGTCGCCGGCGTCGAAGATGCCGAGCGCCGACGCGAGGGTGCCGCCGTTGACGCCGCCGCGCAGCGAGAAGCGCGCCTTCACCTCGACGCAGGCCTCGCCGTGCCCGTCGCGCAGCGCGTGCGCGACCAGCCATGCGCCGAGGTCCGAGGGTACCGAATCGAAGCCGCAGCAGGGCACGATCCGCGTGCCGTCGGCCGCGGCGCGGGCATGGTGGCGGTCGATCAGGCGGCGCACCCACGGCGTCTCGCCGGTGATGTCGACGTAGTGGGTGCCGTGCGCGACGCACGCGTCGACGAGCGCGTCGCCGTGGCGCGCGAAGGGGCCGGCGGTGCTGAGCACGACGCGCGTGCGCGCGGCGAGCGCGTCCAGCGCAGGCGCGTCGTCCGCGTCCGCGACGACGATCGCGGCCTGCGCGGCGCCGGGGCCCGCCTGCTCGCGGACCCGCTCGAGCCGCTCGGCCGAGCGGCCGGCGAGCGCCCAGCGCAGCCCGTGCGCGTGTTCGGCGAAGTACGCGACCGTCTGCCGGCCGACGAAGCCGGTCGCACCGTAGAGGACCACGTCGAGCGCGCGCTGCCCGTCGCCGTGGCGTGCCGCGCGGGCCGCGCCGCTCGGGCGGGGTCCGCGGGTCTCGCCGATCGGACCGGCCGCGGCGTCGGTGATCATCGCGGTGAGGGCGGTCGTCCGAGGGCGGCGTGTCATCGTGGCGCTCCTTCCGGCCGATGGGCCGGCGTGCCGGGCGGCGGGCATCCGGTGGGGATCGGGCCGCGCAGGGCGACCCGCCGCGACGCCATCGCCGCGGGGCTACATCAGGATGATGTCGTACTGTTCCTGCGTGTAGAGCCCCTCGACCTGCAGCGAGATCGGCTTGCCGATCGTGTCGCCGAGCGCGGCGAGGTGCTGCGACTCCTCCTCCAGGAAGAGGTCGATCACCGCCTGCGACGCGAGGATGCGGAATTCCTTGGGATTGAACTGGCGGGCCTCGCGCTGGATCTCGCGCATGATCCCGTAGCAGACGGTGCGCGCCGTCTTCGTCTCGCCCTTGCCGCCGCAGGTCGCGCAGGGCTCGCACAGCACGTGCGCGAGCGACTCGCGGGTGCGCTTGCGGGTCATCTCGACGAGCCCGAGCGCGGTGAAGCCGTTCACCGAGGACTTCGTGCGATCGCGGGCGAGCGCGCGCCGCAGCTCGGCCAGCACCGCGTCGCGATGCTCGGCGCTGCCCATGTCGATGAAGTCGATGATGATGATGCCGCCGAGGTTGCGCACCCGCAGCTGGCGGGCGATCGCGTGCGCGGCCTCGAGGTTGGTGCGGAAGATCGTGTCGTCGAAGTTCCGGCCGCCGACGTAGCCGCCGGTGTTGACGTCGATCGTGGTCATCGCCTCGGTCTGGTCGATGATCAGGTAGCCGCCGGACTTCAGGTCCACGCGCCGCGCGAGCGCACGCTCGAGCTCCTCCTCGACGCCGTGCAGGTCGAACAGCGGCCGCTCGCCGCCGTAGCGGCGCAGCTTGCCGGCGAGCGCCGGCATGTAGGTCCGCGCGAACTCCTGCAGCTCCTCGAGCGCGGCCGGCGAATCGACGACGACCCCGCCGGTCTGTTCGGTGGCCAGGTCGCGCAGCACGCGCTGGATCAGGCTCAGCTCCTGGTAGAGCAGCACGGGCGCGGTGCGTGCCTTGCTGCCGTCGAGGATCTGCCGCCAGCGCTTCCTCAGGTATTCGATGTCGGCACCGAGGGCGGCCTCGTCGGCGTCCTCGGCCATCGTGCGGATGATGAAGCCGCCCTTCTCGTCGGCGGGCATCAGCCGCTGGATCTTCTCGCGCAGCGCGGCGCGCTCGGCCTCGCTGCCGATGCGCTGCGAGACGCCGATGTGCGGGTCCTGCGGCAGGTAGACGAGCAGCCGTCCGGCGATGCTGACCTGCGTGGACAGCCGCGCGCCCTTGGTGCCGATCGGGTCCTTGATGACCTGCACCAGCAGCGGCTGGCTCTCGTAGAGCAGCTTCTCGATCGGCAGCGGGCGCTCCGAGCCGCGCGACTGCCAGAGGTCGGCGACGTGCAGGAAGGCCGCGCGGTCGAGGCCGATGTCGATGAAGGCGGACTGCATGCCGGGCAGCACGCGCGAGACCTTGCCGAGGTAGACGTTGCCGACCAGCCCGCGGGTGGCGACCCGCTCGAGGTGCAGCTCCTGCACGGCGCCCTGCTGGACGAGCGCCACGCGCGCCTCGAAGGGCGTGACGTTCACCAGGATGTCTTCGGTCATCGGGCCTCGTCCGGGGCGGGCCGCGATGCGGGCGCGGCCGGTGTATCGAGGCGCCGCGATGCCAGCCTCTCGGCTCGCAGCAGCGTCGTGGTCTCGTGCAGGGGCAGGCCCATGATACCGGAGTGACTGCCCTCGATCCGGCGCACGAAGGCGGCCGCCGCGCCCTGGATCGCATAGGCGCCGGCCTTGCCGCGCGGCTCGCCGCTGGCGACGTAGGCATCGACGTCGGCCGCCGACAGCCGTGCGAACCAGACCCGCGAGACCTGCACGCGGTGCTCGATCCGCGAGCGCCGCACCACCGCCACCGCGGTCAGCACGCGGTGGCCGCGGCCCGACAGCAGGCGCAGCATGCGGCGCGCGTCGTCGTCGTCCGCCGGCTTGCCGAGGATGGTGCCGCCCACCGCCACCGTGGTGTCGGCCACCAGGATCGGCGCGTCCGGCCCGCCGCGCGCGGCGAGCCGCTCGCGCGCGGCCGCGGCCTTCGCGAGCGTCACCCGCTCGACGTATTGCGTCGGCGACTCGTGCGGCCGCGTCGCCTCGAGGGCCTCGGCGTCCTCGTCGGGGCCGGGCAGCAGCAGCGCGAAGCGCAGGCCGACCTGCCGCAGCAGCTCCTGGCGGCGCGGGCTCTGCGATGCGAGCCAGACGAAGGGCGGCTCGGGAAGGGCAGGTCCGTCGGTCATTCGCGATGGTAGGGATGGCCGCCCGCGATCGTCCACGCGCGGTACAGCTGCTCGGCGAGCAGCGGGCGCACGAGCGCGTGCGGCAGCGTGAGCGAGGACAGGCGCAGCGACTCGTCGGCCTGCGCCTTCAGCTCGGGGTCGATGCCGTCGGGTCCGCCGATCACGATCGCCACCGGCCGCGCGTCGCGCTGCCAGGCGAGCAGCCGCTCGGCGAGCCGCGCGCTGCTCAGGTCGGCGCCGCGCTCGTCGAGCACCACCAGCCGCGCGCCCGCGGGCAGCGCGTCCCGGATCCGCTGCGCCTCGCGCGCCATGCAGCGCGCGGCGCCGCCACCCGATTCGCGCGGCTCGGCCTTGACCGGCTTCCAGTCGACGCGCAGCTCGGGCGGCATCCGTCGCGCGTAGGTGTCGACGGCCGCGTCGACCCAGTCGGGCACCTTCGTGCCGACCGCGATCACGCGCAGCAGCATCGTCCGGAGGGAAGGGCGGTGCGGCTCAGGCGGCCGCGCGGCCGGCGCCGCTCGCGGCGAGCTTGACCCGGACGGGCTTGCCGCCCCAGATCTCCTCGAGCTTGTAGTAGGCGCGGATGTTGGGCTGCATGATGTGGACGACCACGTCGCCCAGGTCCACCAGCACCCACTCGCCGGTGTCCTCGCCCTCGACCGAGATCACGTCGCCGCCGCGTTCCTTGACCTTGTCGCGCACGCTGGCCGCGAGCGCGCGGGTCTGGCGGTTCGAGGTGCCGCTGGCGATGACGACCCGGTCGAAGAGGCTGGTCAGCTCGGTGGTGTTGAAGACCAGGATGTCCTGGGCCTTCACGTCCTCGAGGGCGTCGATCACCAGGCGCTGCAGTGTCTTCAGATCCATCCGATGGGGTTCCTCAGGGCCGTCGATACAGCCGGTTCAGGCCAATATAGTCGAGAACCGCCGGGGACGACAGGCCGTCCGGCCGCTCGCCGCGCTCCAGCTGGGCGCGCAGCGCGGTGGCCGAGACCGCGACCGGCGGCATGGTGAACAGCACGATCGACCCCGCGGGCGCGTCGGGCAGCGCGGGTCGGCCGCGTGCGGCGAGCTCGGCCTCGACCTCGGCCGGCAGGTCCGACAGCGGCACGCGCTCGCGCTGGGTGGCGGCCAGGTGCGCATGCTCGAAGAGCTCGTGCCAGCGGTGCCAGGTGTGCAGGTTGCGCAGCTGGTCGCTGCCGATCACCCAGACCAGCGCCGGCTCCGGGCCGAGCTCGGCGCGCAGCTCGCGCAGCGTGTCCACGGTGTAGGTCGGTCCGTCGCGGCGCACCTCGCGGTCGTCGACGACGATCCGTTCGGCGGCCGGCAGGTCCTGCACCAGCCGTCGCGTCATCTCGAGCCGCTGCGGCGAACTCGCGCCGGCGGCATCCTTCTGCCAGGAGCGGCCGGTCGGCGCGAGCCGCAGCTCGTCGAGCGCGTACGCGTCGCGCGCCGCCCTCGCGAGCGCGAGGTGGCCGACGTGCGGCGGGTCGAAGGTGCCGCCGACGAAGCCGATCCGGCGGCGCGTCGACATCGCCGCGCCGCTCAGACCCAGTCCCGCGGACGCAGGAAGTCGGTGTGGAGCGCCGCCTCGGGCGAGCCCGGCTCGGGCGTCCACATGTAGCGCCACTTCACGACCGGCGGCATCGAGCACAGGATCGACTCGGTGCGGCCGCCCGACTGCAGCCCGAACAGCGTGCCGCGGTCGAACACCAGGTTGAACTCGACGTAGCGGCCGCGACGGTAGGCCTGGAAGTCGCGCTCGCGCTCGCCGTAGGGCCTGTCCTTGCGGGCCGAGACGATCGGGCCGTAGGCCTCGAGGAAGGCGTCGCCGACCGAGCGGGTCATCGCGAACGAGCGCTCGAAGCCGAGCTCGGAGAAGTCGTCGTAGAAGATGCCGCCGATGCCGCGCGGCTCGTTGCGGTGCTTCAGGAAGAAGTACTCGTCGCACCACTTCTTGAAGCGCGGATGCAGGTCGGCGCCGAAGGGCGCGAGCGCCTGCCTGCAGACCGTGTGGAAGCGGACCGCGTCGGGCTCGAAGCCGTAGTAGGGCGTCAGGTCCATGCCGCCGCCGAACCACCAGACGGGCTCGCCCTCGGGCGTGCCCGGCGCGGCACCCGCGTGCGGCGCGGCGACGAAGCAGCGCACGTTCAGGTGCACCGTGGGCACGTAGGGGTTGCGCGGGTGCAGCACCAGCGACACGCCCATCGCCTCGTACGAGCGGCCGGCGATGCCCTGCCGGTGCGCGGAGGCCGACGGCGGCAGCCGGTCGCCCGTCACGTGCGAGAACAGCACGCCGGCGCGCTCGAACACGCGGCCCTCCTCGAGCACGCGGCTGCGGCCGCCGCCGCCCTCGGGTCGCTGCCAGGCGTCGGTGAGGAAGGGCTGGCCGTCGAGCGCCTCGAGGCCGGCGACGATCCGGTCCTGCAGGCCCTGCAGGTAGGTCTTGACGGCCGCGGTGTCGACCGCGTCGTGGGGGGTGCTGCGGTCGTCCATCGGGTCGCTCCTCCCTGAGCGCATGCGGGGCCCGACGCGGTCTTCAGCCGCGCTTCGGTGCCGGGGGCCTGCGCGACAGCGCGCGGTGGCCGATGTCGCGGCGGTACTGCAGGCCGTCGAAGCGGATGCCGTCGACGACGGCGTAGGCGCGCGACTGCGCGATCTTCACCGAGTCGCCGAGCGCGGTCACGCACAGCACGCGGCCGCCGTCGGTGCGCACGACGCCGTCGACCAGCGTGGTGCCGGCGTGGAAGACCAGGCAGTCGTCGGACACCGATGCGCGCGGGCCCAGGCCCTCGATCGCGTCGCCGCGCCGCGGGGCCTCGGGATAGCCCTGCGCGGCGAGCACCACGCCGAGCGCGGTCCGGCGGTCCCAGTCGATCTCGGCGCGGTCGAGCGTGCCGGCGATCGCGTGCTCGAAGACCTCGGTGAGGTCGCTCTTGATCCGCGCCATGATCGGCTGCGTCTCGGGATCGCCGAGGCGGCAGTTGAACTCGATCGTCTTCGCGCGGCCCTGGGCGTCGATCATCAGGCCCGCGTAGAGGAACCCGGTGTAGGGGATCCCGTCGGCGGCCATGCCCTGAACGGTGGGCACGATGATCTCGCGCAGCACGCGCGCATGGACCTCGGGCGTGACCACCGGCGCGGGCGAATAGGCGCCCATGCCGCCGGTGTTCGGACCGACGTCGCCGTCCTTCAGCCGCTTGTGGTCCTGGCTGGACGCGAGCGCGAGCACGTTCCGGCCGTCGCACAGCACGATGAAGCTCGCTTCCTCGCCCTGCAGGAACTCCTCGATGACGACGCGCGAGCCGGCCGCGCCCATCCGGTTGCCGACCAGCATGTCGTCGATCGCGGCGTGTGCCTCGGCGAGCGTCAGCGCCACGATCACGCCCTTGCCGGCGGCGAGTCCGTCGGCCTTGATGACGATCGGCGCGCCCTTGGCGTCGACGTGCGCATGCGCGGCGGCGGCGTCGGTGAAGGTCCGGTAGTCGGCCGTCGGGATGCCGTGGCGCTTCATGAACGCCTTGGCGAAGTCCTTCGAGGACTCGAGCTGCGCGGCCGCCTGCGTCGGCCCGAAGATCTTCAGGCCCCTGGCGCGGAACAGGTCGACGATGCCCGCGGCGAGCGGTGCCTCGGGGCCCACCACGGTGAAGGCCACGCCCTCCCGCTCGGCGAACGCGGCCAGCGTCTCGAGGTTGGTGATCGGGACGTTCTGCAGGTTGCGCTCGCGCGCGGTGCCGCCGTTGCCCGGCGCCACGTAGACCACCTGCACCCGCCCGGACTGCGCGAGCCGCCAGGCGATCGCGTGCTCGCGGCCGCCGGAGCCGACGACGAGGATCTTCATGCGGGCAGCACCGCGTTCGTGAAGACCTCCTGGACGTCGTCCAGGTTCTCGATCACGTCGAGAAGCTTCTGCATCCGCGCAGCGTCCTCGCCCTCGAGCGCGGTCTCGGTCATCGGCTTCATCGTGATCTCGGCGATCTCGGCCTTCAGGCCGGCGGCCTCGAGCGCGGCCTTGACCTGCGAGAAGTCGTTCGGGGCGCACAGCACCTCGATCGAGCCGTCCTCGTCGCTCGCGACGTCGTCGGCGCCGGCCTCGATCGCGACCTCCATGACCTTGTCCTCGGACGTGCCTGGCGCGAACACGAACTGGCCGCAGTGCTTGAAGAGAAAGGCCACCGAGCCGTCGGTGCCGAGGTTGCCGCCGTACTTGGAGAAGGCGTGCCGGACCTCGGCGACCGTGCGGGTGCGGTTGTCGGTCATCACGTCGACGATGACCGCGGCTCCCGCGATGCCGTAGCCCTCGTAGCGGATCTCCTCGTAGTTCACGCCCTCGAGGCCGCCGACGCCCTTCTGGATCGCCCGCTGGACGGTGTCCTTGGGCATGTTGGCGTCGGACGCCTTCTCCATCGCCAGACGCAGGCGCGGGTTGGAGCCGGGGTCGCCGCCGCCGAGCTTCGCCGCGACCGTGATCTCCTTGATCAGCCGCGTGAAGAGCTTGCCGCGCTTCTCGTCCTGGCGGCCCTTTCTATGCTGGATGTTGGCCCACTTGGAATGCCCGGCCATGACTGGATCGACCCCGTGCTGGATGGTGCCGGCTGAACGGTCGCGACGCCGGCCGGGGTTCACCCCCGGAAACTTGCCGGCCCCACGCCGACATGCTGCAATGCCGACGAAGAAACGACCATTTTAACATCGAGGCCCCATGCCCGAGCCGCTCGTCATCGCCCGCCACGCCGACACGGACCTCGCGCTGCTGCCGGCGCTCGCCAATCGACACGGGCTGATCACCGGCGCCACCGGCACCGGCAAGACCGTGACCCTTCAGGTCATGGCCGAGCGATTCTCGAACATCGGCGTGCCGGTGTTCATGGCCGACGTCAAGGGGGACCTGACCGGCCTGTCCCAGCCGGGGGCGATGAACCCGAAGCTGAAGGAGCGGCTGGAGCGGCTCGGCGTGCCCGAGCCGGTCTTCGCCGGCCTGCCCACCACGCCGTGGGACGTCTTCGGCGAGCAGGGCCACCCGATGCGCGCCACGGTGTCGGATCTCGGCCCGATGCTGCTCGCGCGGATGCTGAGCCTGAACGAGACGCAGGAAGGCGTGCTGAACCTGGTGTTCCGGATCGCCGACGACGCCGGGCTGCTGCTGCTGGACGCCAAGGACCTGCGCGCGATGCTCCAGCACGTGGGCGACAACGCGAAGCAGTTCACGACCGAGTACGGCAACATCTCGGCCGCCTCGATCGGCGCGATCCAGCGCGGGCTGCTGACGCTCGAGAACCAGGGCGCGGACAGGTTCCTCGGCGAGCCGATGCTGAACTTCGACGACCTGCTGCAGACCGATGCCCAGGGTCGCGGCATCGTCAACATCCTCGCGGCCGACAGGCTGATGAACGCGCCGCGGCTCTACGCGACCTTCCTGCTGTGGCTGCTCTCGGAACTGTTCGAGAAGCTGCCCGAGGTCGGCGACCGCGACAAGCCGAAGCTGGTGTTCTTCTTCGACGAGGCGCACCTGCTGTTCACCGACGCGCCGAAGCCGCTGCTCGAGAAGGTCGAGCAGGTGGTGCGGCTGGTGCGCTCGAAGGGCGTGGGCGTCTACTTCGTGACCCAGAACCCGCTCGACATCCCCGACACGGTGCTCGGCCAGCTCGGCAACCGCGTCCAGCACGCGCTGCGGGCCTTCACGCCGCGCGACCAGAAGGCGGTGAAGGCGGCGGCCACCACGATGCGCGCCAACCCGAGGTTCGACGCCGAGACCGCGATCACCGAGCTCGGGGTCGGCGAGGCGCTGGTGTCGTTCCTCGACGAGAAGGGCCGCCCGAACGTGGTCGAGCGTGCGTTCGTCGTGCCGCCCGGCACGCGGATCGGGCCGGCCACGCCGGAGGAGCGGAAGGCGCTGATCGCGAACTCGATCGTGGCCGGCGTCTATGACGAGGCGGTGGATCGCGAGTCGGCCTACGAGCGGCTGAAGGGGCGCGCGGGCGGCGGCACGACGCCGTCGCAGGGGCGTGGCGGCGCCGCGGCGGGTGGCGGCACCGCCGCACCGGCCGGCGACGGCGGCGGCAGCTGGACCGACATGCTCGGCGGCCTGCTGGGCGGCGGCGGCGCCAAGGGCCGCGGCGATTCGGTCCTCGAGGCAGCGGCCAAGAGCGCGGCGCGCTCGATGGCCACCACGGCCGGCCGCGAGCTGGTGCGCGGCGTGCTCGGCACGCTGCTGGGCGGCGCGTCCAAGGGGCGCCGCCGCTGAGTTCCCCGGCCGGGCCCGATCGGCGGCCCGGCCTCACGAGACCACTCAAGGAGACGAGACACGATGGACCTCGGCATCGCGGGGCGCTGGGCACTGGTGTGCGGCGCGAGCAAGGGCCTGGGCTACGGCTGCGCGCGCGCGCTGGCCGGCGAAGGCGTGAACCTGGTGATCAACGCGCGCACGGCCGCACCGCTCGCCGAAGCCGCGAAGCGGATCGGCGCCGAGACGGGGGTGACCGTCGTCGCGGTCGCCTGCGACATCACCACCGGGGCCGGCCGCGCCGAGGCGCTCGCCGCCTGCCCGCAGGTAGACATCCTGGTCAACAACGCCGGCGGCCCGCCGCCGGGCGACTTCCGCGACTGGACGCGCGAGCACTGGATCGCCGCGATCGACGCGAACATGCTGACCCCGATCGAGCTGATCAAGGCGACGGTCGACGGGATGATGGCGCGCCGCTTCGGCCGGATCGTCAACATCACCTCGAGCTCGGTGAAGGCGCCGATCGACATCCTCGGGCTGTCCAACGGCGCGCGCAGCGGCCTCACCGGCTTCGTCGCCGGGCTGGCGCGCAAGACGGTCGAGCACGGCGTGACGATCAACAACCTGCTGCCCGGCCAGTTCGACACCGACCGGCTGCGCAAGACCACCGAGACCACGGCGGCGAAGCTCGGCAGGCCGTTCGACGAGGTCCACGCGCAGCGTCAGCTCGGCATCCCGGCGAGGCGCTTCGGCAACGCGCAGGAGTTCGGCGAGTTCTGCGCGTTCATGTGCAGCGCGCAGGCCTCGTACTTCACCGGGCAGAACGTGCTGCTCGACGGCGGGGCGTATCCGGGGACGTACTGAGGCCGCGCACCGGGCGGGCTCAGCCGCGGGCGATCAGCGCCCGCACCGCCTCCGGGCGCGGCAGCGGCGCGACCGCGCCCCAGCCGGTCGTGCTGAGCGCGGCCGCGGCATTCGCGTAGCGGGCCGCGTCCCACAGCGAATCGCCGGCCGCGAGCCGCGCGAGGCAGGCACCGCAGAAGCAGTCGCCGGCGCCGGTCGCGTCGACCGCGTCCACCCTCAAGCCCGGGATCCGCTCGCGCCGCGTGCCGTCGCTCGCGAGCACGCCCTCGGCGCCCAGCTTGAGCAGCACCGACTTCGCGCCCAGCCGGTGGCTCCAGTCGACGATCGCGTCGGGGTCGGTCAGCCCCGAGAGCACCGTCACGTCGTCCAGGCTCGGGAAGAACACGTCGGCGAGGCCGGCGGCCGCGCCGATCATCGCGCGGGCCCGCGCGAGCGGCCAGAGCTTCAGGCGCAGGTTCGAGTCGAAGGCCGTGCGCACGCCCGCCGCGCGCGCGGCCCCGAAGGCGTGCAGCACCGCGTCGCAGGCGCTCGCCGAGATCGCGAGGCTGATCCCCGAGGCCTGCAGGATGCGCGCGCGGCGCACGAGATCGAGGGGCACGTCCGCGGGGGTCATCCGGCTCGCGGCCGAGCCCGCACGCAGGTACGAGAACGCGTGGCCCTGCGGCCCGTGGGTGACGAAGTAGACCGCGGTGTGCGCGGACGGGTCCGACGGCACCGCCGACGCGTCGACCCCTTCGGAGGCCCACAGCGCGCGCAGCATCGCCCCGAACGCGTCGTCGCCGAGCCGCGTCCAGTAGCCGGCGCGCGCGCCGCTGCGGGCCGCGGCGATCGCCGCGTTCGAGGTGTCGCCGCCGAACCCCTGCAGGAATTCCGGCCGGCCGGGCGTGGTCTGGTTGAACTCGATCATCGGCTCGCCGAGGGCGAGCACGTCGAGCCTGTCGGTCGGGGCGGTCTGCGTCACGGGGGAGGGCGCCGTCTCGTGCGCCGGGATCGGGGTCTTCCGTATCCTGCCACACCGCCCGGGCGCTCCGGCCGAGCGGGTGCCCGGTGGCTATACTCGTCGCGGCGGCCGCGCGGCGCACGGCCCCTCCCTCAGAACACCCCATCCGCGAACCCCGGAGACATCATGCCCAAGGCCATCCGCTTCACGCAGAACGGCGGTCCCGAAGTGCTGCAGTACGTCGACGTCGAGGTCGGTGCCCCCGGCCCCGGCGAGGCCCAGGTCAAGCACCATGCCGTCGGCCTGAACTTCATCGACTGCTACGTGCGCAGCGGCCTCTACGCGTCGCCGCTGCCCTCCGGCCTCGGCACCGAGGGCGCGGGCGAGGTCGTCGCGGTCGGCGAGGGCGTGACCGACGTGAAGCCCGGCGACCGCGTCGCCTACGCGGGTGGCCCGCAGGGCTCGTACAGCGAGGTGCGCAACATGCCGGCGCACCGGCTGGTCAAGCTGCCCTCGAAGATCCCCTTCGAGGTCGGCGCGGCGATGATGCTCAAGGGCATGACGGTCCAGTACCTGTTCCGCCGCACGTACACGCTCCAGAAGGGCCAGACCATCCTGTTCCACGCGGCCGCCGGCGGCGTGGGCCTGATCGCGATGCAGTGGGCGAAGGCGCTCGGCGTCACCGTCATCGGCACGGCGGGCTCGAAGGAGAAGGCCGAGCTCGCGAAGAAGTGGGGCGCCGACCACGTGATCCTCTACCGCGAGGAGAACGTCGCCGAGCGCGTGCGCGAGATCACGAAGGGTGCGATGGTGCCGGTGGTCTACGACTCGGTCGGCAAGGACACCTTCCAGGCCTCGCTCGACTCGCTGCAGCCCTACGGCCTGATGGTGAGCTTCGGCAACGCATCGGGCCCGGTGCCGCCGATGCCGCTGACCGCGCTGAAGGGCACGCTCTACATCACGCGTCCGTCGCTGATGCCGCATACCGAGAAGCGCGCGAACCTGCTCGAGATCGCCGGCGACCTGATGAAGATGGTCTCGTCGGGCAAGGTGAAGATCGAGATCGACCAGCGCTATCCGCTCGCCGATGCCGCGCAGGCGCACCGCGACCTCGAGGGCCGCAAGACCACCGGCTCGACGGTGCTGCTGCCCTGAGGATGGCGGCGATCGAGGGGCGCGCGGCGGGGGCGCAGGCCGAGGAGGGCGGGGCCCGCGGTACGCCCGACGCGATCGCCGCGTCCGTCGATGCCGCTGACTGCGCGCTGCCTGGCGACGACACCGCGTCGCGCCGCTTCGGCGGCGTCGCGCGCGCTCACGGCGCCGCGGGGGCGGCGCGGATCGCGGCCGCGCACGCGGTCGTCGTGGGTGTCGGCGGCGTGGGTTCCTGGGCCGCCGAGGCGCTCGCGCGATGCGGCGTCGGTCGGCTCACGCTGATCGACCTGGATCATGTCGCCGAGTCGAACGTGAACCGGCAGGTGCATGCGCTCGGCTCGACGCTGGGCGCGGCGAAGGTCGACGTGATGGCGGCGCGCATCGCCGACATCTCGCCCGATACCGTCGTCGAACGCATCGACGACTTCGTCACCGTGGAGAACGTCGCGGCGATCGTGCCGGCCGGGGCCGACGTGGTGATCGACGCGATCGACGCGCCGCGCGCGAAGGCCGCGCTGATCGCGCACTGCGTCGCGCACGGCGTGCCGGTGGTGGTCTGCGGCGGCGCGGGCGGCCGGCTCGATCCGCTCGCGCTGCGCCGCTCGGACGTGGCCGACGCGAAGGGCGACGCGCTGCTCGCCTCGGTGCGCGCGCGGCTGCGCCGCGACCACGGCTTTCCGCGCGAGAAGGGCGCCCGCTTCGACGTCGAGGCGATCTGGTCGCCGGCGCCGGCCGGCGGCGCGCGGCCCGAGTCCCCGGGCGAGGCGGGGATGCCGCTCGCCTGCGCGGGCTACGGCAGCGTGGTGATGGTCACCGCGGCGATGGGGTTCGCGGCAGCGGCGGACGCGGTGGCGGCGATGCTGCGGGGGCGGGCGAAGACGCAGGCCCCGCGTCGGAGCGCCGCAGCGCCCACCCGCTGAGCGGGCGACGTTCCCGCGGGAACGTCTTCCCCTTTCCGTCGTGTCGTGTCCCGCGCGCTTCAGCGCGCGCCGGTTACCGGCGATGCGGCGCGCCCGATCGGATACGGGCCCGCGCCCTCAATGCCCCTCGTGATACCCCGTCGCCCGCGCCACCTCGTTCCTCGAGCCGAGGAACACCGCCACCCGTTCGTGCAGCTTCGACGGCTGGATCTCCAGGATCCGCTGGCGGCCGTTGGTGGCCATCCCGCCCGCCTGCTCGACCAGGAAGCTCATCGGGTTGGCCTCGTACATCAGCCGCAGCTTGCCCGGCTTGTCCGGCTCGCGGCGGTCGGCCGGGTACATGAAGATGCCGCCGCGGGTCATGATCCGGTGCACGTCCGCGACCATCGACGCGACCCAGCGCATGTTGTAGTCCTTCGCGAGCGGCCCGGTCCGGCCCGCGGTCAGGTCGGCGACGTAGCGCTGCACCGGCTCGAACCAGTGACGCGCGTTCGACGCGTTGATCGCGAATTCCTTGGTGTCCTCGGGGATCCGGATGCCGTCGGCGGTCAGCCACCACGAGCCGGTCTCGCGATCGAGCGTGAAGCAGGCCACGCCGTCGCCCACCGTCAGCACCAGCAGCGTCGACGGCCCGTAGACCGCGTAGCCGGCGGCGAGCTGCTTCGTGCCCGGCTGCAGGAAGTGATCCTCCTGCGGCTCCTTCACGCCCTCGGGCAGGCGCAGCACCGAGAAGATCGTCCCGATCGACACGTTGACGTCGATGTTCGACGAGCCGTCGAGCGGGTCGAACAGCAGCAGGAACTCGCCCTTCGGATAGCGGTTCGGGATCGGGTAGGGATGGTCCATCTCCTCGGAGGCCATCGCCGCGAGGTGGCCGCCCCACTCGTTGGCCTCGAGCAGCGTCTCGTTGGCGATCACGTCGAGCTTCTGCTGGGCCTCGCCCTGGACGTTGTCCGAGCCGGCCGCCCCCAGCACCCCGGTCAGCGCGCCCTTGCCGACCGCGTAGCTGATCCGCTTGCAGGCGCGCGCCACCACCTCGAGCAGCAGCCGCAGCTCCGCCGGGATCAGGTTCTTCTCGCGCTGCTTCTCGATCAGGTACTGCGACAGGCTGATCTGCTTGGCCATGGAGGTTCTCCGCGTCGGGACCGACATTCTACGGACCCCGGCGGGGGCGGGCCGTGACGAGCGCCACGATGCGGCCACGCGACACCACGGCGGCGATCGATGCCGAATCGCCGGCATCGATCGCCCGAGCGGGCGACCCTGCCGATCGCCTGTGGCGACCCGCTCCAGGCGTTGTGCCGACGGATGCGTTCCATCCGCCCTCGGCGGGCGTACCGCCGGCAGCAGGCGGGGTCTTCAGGTAGCCCGACAGGGCGCGGGCGACGCGATCGCGCAGATCGGCCGGGGGCGTTCGGCCCGCCGAGGCGTCCGCTTCGATCATCGCCTTGGCGATGACGAAGATGTCCTGCACATCACTCGGCTGGAGCGGCGCGGCGAGCTCCGACGCATGGCGCTGCAGCAGTGTCGTCACCGCGATGCCGATCCGCTTCTCGTCTCCGCGCAGCCGCGGCCCCAGCGGCAGGCGCGCTTCCTCGTGATCGAGTGCCGCGGCCAGCAACGGACGGGCGTACTGCTGGGCGATGCCGATGTCCACCCGTTCCAGCAGTGCCTCCCGCAGCGACCGATCCCGATGCGCGGCCACGCAGGACTCGATGCTGGCCGCGAGCGCCGACTCGTGTCGGTCGATCAGGGCCGCCACGAGCGCGGACTTGTCGCTACGACTACCATCCGGCCGAAACGCCCGGTCACGGCCGCCCGGACCCGGCCCTCCGTGGCCACGGAGAAGGCGACATCGATACCGACGGCTGGTACGCGTACCGGACGATTCGCCCGGGTGGCTACAGGCGGACGCTGTTCGGGTTCCTGCATGCCGAACTGATGCGGTCTGCTTCGATCCGCCGGCTCGCGGACGCCGTCGGCGGTGCGGTGGTCGCACAGGCCGAACTGATCCGCTTCGATATCGTGCTCGACCGACCGGCGTGAGCCGATGCGCCTGGTGCGGCAGATCAGCGCCGGGTGGCCGACCGGGCCCGTGGCGGACGCCCCGGGCCCGGTCGCCGGGCTCGCCTGCCGTCCGAAGCGGTCGTTCAGGCGAGCGCCTTGCCGACGATCTCGCGCACGTCGGGCGAGCGGGCCTGCGACGCGACCCGTTCGATCGCCGCCCGCATCGCCGCCTGCCGCGCCGGCTCGAACTTGCGCCAACGGTCCATCGCGCGCGCGAGCCGCGAGGCCACCTGCGGGTTCAGGCCGTCGAGCGCCAGCACCTGCTCGGCCCAGAACGCGTAGCCCGAGCCGTCGACCGCGTGGAACTCGGCGAGGTTGCCGGTGCAGAACGCGGTGACCAGCGAGCGGACCTTGTTGGGATTGCGGATCGAGAACGCCGGGTGCGCGGTCAGCGCGCGCACGCGCTCGATGACCGGCGCGTCGCCGGGCTGCCGGTGCATCGTCGCCTGCAGCACGAACCACTTGTCCATCGCGAGCGGCTCGTCGGCGAACTCGCGCGCGTAGTCGGCGAGCGCGGCCTCGCGCCGCGGCGACGCCGACTGCACGAGCGCGGCGAGCGCCGCGAGGCGGTCGGTCATGTTGTCGGTGTCGGCGATCTGCGCGGCGGCCAGCGCGTCCGCGCCGTCGACGCCTGCCTCCACCAGCAGCGCGAGCGCGCTGTTGCGCAGCGCGCGCCGGCCGGCGGACGCGGCGTCTGGAGAATAGGGACCGGTCGGGCGCAGCGCGTCGCGGATCGCGTGCAGCGTCGTCGCCAGGCCGCGCGCCAGCGCGTCGCGGACCGCGTTGCGCGCCGCGCGCAGCGCGACCGGGTCGACCACCTGCAGCTGCTCGGCGACGAAGCCCTCCGAGGGCAGGCCCAGCAGCTGATCGCGCAGGGCCGGGTCGAGCGACGCATCGGCGAGCGCGCGGCCGAGCGCGTCGACCAGGGCGGCGGCGGCCCGCGCGACCGGCTCGCCGCGCAGCGTGCGCAGGATCGCCGAGACCGCGAGCCGCTGCGATGCCTCCCAGCGGTTGAACGCGTCGGTGTCGTGCGCGAGCAGGAACGCGAGCGCGGCGTCGTCGGCGTCGTGCTCGAGGATCACCGGCGCCGAGAAGTCGCGCAGCAGCGAGGGCACGACGAAGCGACGGCCGTCCGCCGCGGGGCCGGGATCGATGCCGTCGAACGCGAAGACCTGCCGCTCCCCGGTCAGCTCGAGCGTCGCGGTCGCGAGCTCCCGGCCGTCGGAGCCGAGCAGGCCCACCGACACCGGGATGTGGAAGGGCGTCTTCCGCGGCTGCCCGGGCGAGGGCGGGCACCACTGCGACAGCTCGAGCTCGTAGCGCTTCGCGGCCTCGTCCCAGCGGCCCTCGGCGCGCAGCCGCGGCGTGCCGGCCTGCGCGTACCAGCGTCGGAACGGCTGCAGGTCGCGACCGTTCGCGTCGGCGATCGCGGCGACGAAGTCCTCGCAGGTCACCGCCTGGCCGTCGTGCCGCTCGAAGTACAGCGCCATGCCCTTCGCGAAGCCGTCGCGACCCACCAGGGTCTGCAGCATCCGGATGACCTCGGCCCCCTTCTCGTAGATGGTGACGGTGTAGAAGTTGTCGATCGCCTGGTAGGCGTCGGGGCGGATCGGGTGGGCCATCGGGCCCGCGTCCTCGGCGAACTGCAGGCTGCGCAGCACGCGGACGTCGTCGATCCGCTTGACCGCACGCGCGCTGCGCGCCCCGGCCTCGTCGGGCGCGGCCTCGGCCATCGTGTCGGCCGAGAACTCCTGGTCGCGGAAGACCGTCAGCCCCTCCTTCAGCGTCAGCTGGAACCAGTCGCGGCAGGTCACGCGATTGCCGGTCCAGTTGTGGAAGTACTCGTGCGCGACCACCGACTCGACGTTCGCGAAGTCGGTATCGGTGGCGATCCGCGGATGCGCGAACACGTACTTCGTGTTGAAGATGTTCAGCCCCTTGTTCTCCATCGCGCCCATGTTGAAGTCGCCGACCGCGACGATCATGAAGCGGTCGAGGTCGAGCTCCAGCCCGAAGCGACGCTCGTCCCAGCGGATCGAGCGGATCAGCGACTGCATCGCGTGGTCGGTGCGGTCGAGGTTGCCGGGCTCGACCCAGACCTGCAGCAGTGCGTCGCGGCCCGAGGCGGTGACGATGCGCGCCTCCTGGGCGACCAGGTTGCCGGCGACCAGCGCGAACAGGTAGCAGGGCTTGGGGAACGGATCGACCCACTTCGCGCGGTGGCGGCCGTCGGGCAGCGGCCCCTGCTCGACGAGGTTGCCGTTCGACAGCAGCACCGGGCAGCGGGCCGCGTCGGCCACCAGCTCGACCTCGTAGCGCGCCATCACGTCGGGGCGGTCCGGGAAGAAGGTGATCCGTCGGAACCCCTGCGCCTCGCACTGCGTGAAGTAGTTGCCGTTCGAGACGTAGAGCCCCATCAGCTCCGTGTTCGAGGCCGGCGAGATCGCCACCCGGGTCGCCAGCTCGAAGGCCGCAGGCACCCCGTCGATCCGCAGGCCCTCGGGTGACGCGTGCAGCCGCGCGGCCTCGACCGCCACCCCGTCGATCTCGGCCGACAGCAGCTCGAGCGCCTCGCCGTCGAGCCGCAGCGGCGCGTCGGCCGGGGCGCCGTCGCGCCGTCGCACCGCCAGCCGGGCGCTCACCACGGTGCGCTGCGGGTCGAGCTCCACCCGCAGGGCGATCCGGTCGATCTCGTGGTCGGGCGGGACGTAGTCGAGCCGCCGGACGGCGACGGGCTGGTCGGTACGCATGGGGAGGGGGTCCTTCGGGTGGCTCGGCCGATTGTATCGGCTCGATCGGGCAGGGCCCGGGGCCCCCGTGCCCGCCGGGATCGGCGGACCGCGGCGCCCCCTGGGCACCGATGCGGCGAGGTCGCGGTGCTCGGCCGGGAGGACGACCCGGCCGGGTCTCTCACTTCAGCGTGCGCTCGACCCACCAGTTGGGCTGTGCGGACTCGAAGCCCCCGCTGCCGTGCAGCCGCTCGGCGAGCTCGAGCGAGCCCTGCCCGACCGGGCCCTCGACCAGCCACAGCGTCTCCGACAGCCGTCGGACCGGCTTCGCGCCGGCGCGCTCGATCCGTGCGCGGCCCTCGTCCTCGGTGGCCGGGGCGCGCAGCACGACCAGCACGCCGCCGGGCAGGGCCCGCGCACGGCCGGCGTCGTCGCGGTACACCGGCGAGACCATCGCCGACGCGCCGCGCGGCGCCGAGCCCGCCGGGCGCAGCACGCCCGGGATGCCGTCGGCGCGCGGCGTGAAGTCGGCCTCCAGCGTCGGGTCGGGCACCAGCGGGCGGCGCACGGCGCCGTCGTGCCAGCCGAGCGTCGGCGCCGCGGCGGCCTTGGCGACGGCGGTCCGGGCGGGCTTGGACACCAGCGGCGGGGACGGATCCGGGGCCGCCGCGCCGGCCGCGGCGGGCACGCCGAGCGCGAGCGCGAGCGCCAGCGCCAGCGCGGGCAGCGGGGAGCGGTCAGCGGCCATGGAGGGTCAGGCTCCAGCGCTCGAGGCGTCCGACGTCGCCGCGCACGGTGTCGACGACCTCGAGGGTCCAGCGGCCCGCGGCGGGCTCGCCGAGGTGGCGCGACGAACCGAAGGTCCAGCCGTCGAAGCCGCCGCACCTGTCGAAGTCGGCGGTGCTGCGGTTGCAGATCCGCGGCTCGGCGAGTCGGCTCGTGCGCTGCAGCGGGCTGCCGAGACGGATCCGCAGGTCGCCCGAATAGGTGTGCGTCGACGTGAAGCGGACCTCGACGTATTCCACCTGGGTGATGCCGCAGCCGGCGGCGGCGACGTCGATCGCATCGGTGACGGGCGACAGCGTGCCGTCGCGGTCCGGGTCGGGCAGCGTCGCGCCGACCACCCGTTCCGGCAGCGCGCAGGTCTTCATCGCGGCCCGGCCGCCCACCGAGGTCCAGCCCGCCGATGCCGCGACGGCCGCGCGCGCGTCGACCGTGCCGAATCCGTAGTGGTGGTTGAAGCCGGGGCCGACCGCGGCCGGCTCCCAGCCCGGGTCGGTCGGGTCGTTCCGGCGCGCGGTCTGCGCGAGGATCCAGCGGACGTCGCGCCAGCTGAGGTCGGGGTTGGCCGCCAGCATCAGCGCGATCACGCCGGAGACCATCGGCGTGCTCGCCGAGGTGCCGCTGAAGTCGCCGCGCCACGCGCCCTTCAGCGTCGTGGTGACCACGTCCTTCGCGTTGCCCGAGGACGGGCCGCAGACGAGCAGGTTCGCGCCCGGCTCGCCGTACCATGGCCGCTTCCCGGCGTGGTCGACCGCGCAGACCGCGACCACGCCCAGCGGGGTCACGAAGCCGTCGAAGTTGGCGTTGTCGACCTGGCACAGGCCGCTGTCCTTCTCCCGCGCGAAGCAGCCGCCGTTGCCGCCGGGGAAGACGAAGAGCGAGCCGAGGCCGCCGCGCCCGGACACGATGCCGCTGCGGATCGCGGCCGCGAAGGCCTGCGGCGCGGCGTGCAGCGAGCCGTCGTCGGGCGCGCCCCAGCTGTTCTGGTAGATGGCGTTCGCGGTGTTGTCGCGCAGCAGCGCGTCGGCGATGTCGGCGTCCTGGCCGCTGGCCAGCGCATCGAACGCGACCAGCGACGCGCGCGGCGCGACGCCGGCGATGCCCAAGGCGTTGTCGTCGCGGCCGAGGACCAGGCCCGCGACCGCGGTGCCGTGTCCGTCGACGGGATCGCCGGAGGCGTCGACCGCGGCGGTGCAGGGCAGCGGCCAGGCGCTGCCGCGATTGCCCGCCCGGTAGCTGCGGCTCGCGTCCGCGATCAGGTTCGGCAGCAGGTCGGGATGCACGATCTCGATCGCGTCGTCGACGACGGCGACGCGCACGCCCGCGCCCCGGGTCAGGGCCCACGCGTCGAGCGCGCGAAGGTCCTCGCCGGCGACGCCGCCCGACTGCCCGGTGTTCCGCAGGTGCCACTGCTGGACGAGCAGCGGGTCGGCGCCGGTCAGGACCGGCGACTGGGTGAGGGTGTAGCTGAGTTCGCAGCCGGGTCCGGCCGACACGGTCTTGGGATCGACCGGGGTCGACCCGTTGCCATCCGGGCCGCCGCTGCCACCCGAGCCCCCGCCGCAGGCCGCGAGCACGGCGGCCGCGAGCGCACCGACGAGCATCGGCAATGGCTTCGCTGACGCGATGCGCGAACGCGACGACGGGGGGGGCGGGGCCATGGGACCCGAAGTCTACCCGGAAAGAGGTGGCATTCCGCCATACCGGCGACGCCTCGGAGACGATCGCGCGGGACGCAACGATCCGAAACGTTCGGCCGGGCGAGGCCCGAGGATCGCGAGGCCGGGGCCCGCGAGGCCGCGCGACCGGCAGGGCCGCGCCGTCCGGGGTCCCCGGTCACGCGCGATGCGCGCCGCTCGTGACGTCCGTCAGGGCGCTGCCCGGAGCGCGTCGAGCCCGCGCGTCAGGTCGGCGACCAGATCCTGCGGATGTTCGAGGCCGATCGACAGCCTGACCTGGTTCGGCTCGATCCCCGCGAGTCGCATGCCCGCCTCGTCGAGCGTGCCGGCCCACATCGCCGCCGCGTGGACGATCAGCGACTCGACCCCGCCCAGGCTCACCGCATGCCGCGGCAGCGCGAGCCCGGCCACGAAGCGCGCGGTGCCGGCGTAGTCCGCCCGCAGCCGCAGCCCCATCACGCCCCCGAAGCCGCGCATCTGCCGGCATGCGAGCGCGTGCTGCGGATGCGAAGGCAGCCCGGGATACGAGACCGACTCGACCGCGGGGTGCGCGGCGAGCGCGCGGGCGACCTCGAGGGCGGTCTCGTTGATCCGCCGCACGCGGACCGACAGCGTGCGCAGCCCGCGCAGCAGCAGCCACGCGTCCATCGGCGAGAGCGTCGCGCCGAGCACGATCTGCGTGGACCAGAGCCGCTCGATCGTCGCGTCGTCGCCGACGACGACGCCGGCCGTGAGGTCGTGGTGTCCGCCGAGGTACTTCGTCGCGCTGTGAACGACGAGGTGCGCGCCCTGCTCGAGCGGACGCTGGTTCAGCGGCGTCGCGAAGGTGTTGTCCACGACGACGGTCGCGCCCGCGGCGCGCGCGAGCCGCGCGACCGCGGCGAGGTCGGTCAGGCTGCAGTCGGGATTCGTCGGCGACTCGAGCATCACCATCGCCGCGGGTCGCTCGAGCGCGCGCGCGAACGCATCGGTGTCGGTCTGTTCGACGAACTCGGCCGCGACGCCGAAGCGCCCGAGCACGTCGGACAGCAGCTTCGTCGTGCCCATGTAGTGGTTGCGCTGCGCGACGACGCGGTCGCCGGCGCGCAGCAGCCCGAACGCCACCGTCGAGATCGCGCCCATGCCGCTCGCCGCGACGAGCCCCGTGGCCGCGCCCTCCAGGTCCGCGACGATCCGTGCGACACGCGCGTGCAGCGGATTGCCGTAGCGCGTGTAGTAGCGCGGATGGCGCGGCTCGGAGGCCATCCTCACGAACGCCTCGGCGTCCTCGGCGGAGAACGTCGCCGTCCACGGGATCGGCGGCGTGACCGAGGTCCCGTCGTGCAGGCCCTCGTCGGCGTGCAGCAGGAGCGAGTCGGGATGGAGGGACCGTGAGGCGTTCATCGCAGGGTGTCGTACTCGTCGTGCCGACATTGTGCCCGTGTGAGCGGGTCCCCCGTAAACCCGCATGTCAAGGACATCCTTGTGCGAAAATGCGTCCGGAAGTAGGCTCCCTCGCCCGGCATCTGTAGAATCGCCGGTCGATCGGGCGCCAGAGGGAGTGGCACGGCCTTCGTCACGGCCCGACTTCGACATCGCAGACCGCACGAGACACCCCCCATTCCAGAGATTCGACGGAGGTCGCTAATGAACAAGAGTGAACTGATCGAGACCGTGTCCGCCGAGGCGGACATCAGCAAGGCGGCTGCCGAGCGCGCGCTGAACGCCGTCGTCACGGCGATCGAGAAGGCCGTGACCAAGGGCGACCGGGTGACCCTCGTCGGCTTCGGCACGTTCTACTCGAGCAAGCGTGCGGCCCGCACGGGCAAGAACCCGCGCACGGGCGAGAAGATCAAGATCGCCGCCGCGACCGTTCCGAAGTTCTCCGCCGGTGCCGCCTTCAAGGCCGCCGTGAACAAGAAGAAGGCCAAGTGAGCCCCGCTCGCCGGCCGCCTCCGGGCGTACCGAGCGACCGCAGCGAGACGCCCCTGGAAAAGGGGCGTTTTTCATTCCGGCGCCTGCGCGCCCTGCGACTCAGGCGAGCCTGAGGGCCACCACGCCCGCGACGATCGAGGCGGCGCCCGCCCAGCGCGGCGCGCCGAAGCGCTCTCCCAGCATCGCGCGCGCGATCAGCAGCGCGAACAGCACCGAGGACTCGCGCAGGGCCGCGACCAGCGCGACTGGCGCACGTGTCATCGCCCACAGCGCGATGCCGTAGGCGAGCATCGACGCGATGCCCGCGGCCATCGGCACGAGACCGCGCTCGCGCGCGTAGTCGACCAGCGCGCGTCCCCGCTGCAGGCCGACGACCGCAGCCATCGCCGGCCCCTGGACCAGCGCGAGCCAGGCGACGTAGGACCACGCGGTCGGCGCGCTGCGCGCGCCGGTCGAATCGATCAGCGTGTAGGCGACGATCGTCGCGGCCGTCAGCAGCGCCCAGCCGAGCGAGCGTCGGCGCGCGGCCGGATCGACGCCGCGTGCGCTCGCGAGCCCGATCGCGAGCACGCCCGCGCAGACCGCGGCGATGCCCAGCCAGCCCAGCGGCGCGAGCGACTCGTCGAGCAGCACGACGCCTAGCAGTGCGGTGAACATCGGCGCGCTGCCCCGCATGATCGGATACGCGAAGCTCAGATCGCCGCTGCGGTAGGCCGCCGCGAGCGCGTGGTAGTAGACGCAGTGCACGCAGGTGGAGGCCGCGAGGCACAGCGCGGCCTGCGGTCCGGGCAGCGGCACGAGCGCGACTGCGAGCAGCGCGGGCAGCGCCACCGAGGCGTGGACCAGCGTGGTCTCGAGCAGCGGATCCCGGCCGCGCTTGACCATCGCGTTCCAGCCCGCGTGGATCGCCGCGGCGATGAGCACCGCGAGGGTGACGTCCCAGCTCAACGCGTCGTATCCGGCATCGGTCGATGAGACACCGCGCGCGACGCGGGTGTCAACGCACCGTGCCGTGCCGTGCCGTGCCGCCGGACGCGGGGTACCATCGCCGGTCATCGAACGGAGGGCGGAGATGGCGGACGCTGCGGGACGCGACGGCGTGATCGCGATCGACTGGGGTTCGTCTCGGATGCGTGCGTGGCTGATCGACGCCGACGGCACGGTCCGTGACCGGCGCGCGAACGGGCACGGCGCGATCGGGCTGCCGGCCGATCGCTTCGATGCGACGCTCGCCGATGCGGTGGGGGACTGGGCCCGCGCGCGCCCGGGTGCGCCCCTGCTCGCCTGCGGCATGGTCGGCGCTCGCGGCGCCTGGGTCGAGGCGCCGTACGTGGACCTGCCGGCCGGCGTCGGCGCGATCCGCGACCGCCTCGTGCGGGTACCGACCTCGCTCGGCCGGCCGCTCGCGATCGTCGGCGGGCTGCGCACGCGCGAGCCCGACGTGCTGCGCGGCGAGGAGACGCAGGCGCTCGGCACCGGGCTCGACGACGGACTGCTCTGCATGCCGGGCACGCACGCGAAGTGGCTGCGGCTGCGCGGCGGCGTCGTCGACGCGTTCGGCACCTGGTTCACCGGCGAGCTGTTCGACCTGCTGGGCTCGCACGGCAGCCTCGCCAAGGCCTTCGGCGGTCCGGCGCCACTGGACGGCCCGGCCTTCGACGCGGGCGTCGCCTCATCGCTCGAGGCGGGCGCGGACGGCGCGTGGCTGCATGCGCTCTTCGGCTTTCGCGCGCGGGTCGTGGGCCGCGGCGGTGACGGCGCGTGCGAACGCTCCCGGCTGTCGGGCTGGCTGCTCGGCACCGAGCTGCGTCAGGCGCTGTCCGGGCCGTTCGGCGAGCCCGATGCCGACCGCGTGCTGCCGCTGGTGCTCGTCGCCGATCCGACGCTCGCCGCGCTCTACGAGCGCGCCCTGCCGACGGTGCTCGCGGCGCTGCCCGCGGCCCGGCGCGAGCGGCTGCCGGCCGCGTTCGTCCGCGCCGACGCGGAATGCGCGGCGCACGGGCTCTTCCGGATCGCGACCGGGCGCTGATCGTCCGCGTCGCGGCGGGGCGGTCGCCGCGCGCGGCGACGCGCGCCGGGCTCGGCTCAGCGTCCGCCGGGCTCGTCGCCGTCGAGCAGTCGGTCGACGCGCGCGAGCCGTGCGTCGAGATCGGCCGCGCCCGGTGCCGTCGCGGTCGTCGCCTTCGGCCGGCGGCTCAGCCGCCAGAGCACCGCCACGCCGATCGCGAGCAGCACCGCGGGTCCGCCCCAGAGCGCGAGGTTGCGTGCCGACAGCACCGGCCGGTAGAGCACGAACTCGCCGTAGCGGTCGACCAGGTGCGCCTTGATCTGTGCATCGTCCTTGCCCGAGGCCATCTGTCGCAGCACCTCGTTGCGCAGGTCGATCGCGAGGTCCGCGTTCGAGTCGGCGAGGGTCTGGTTCTGGCAGACGAGGCAGCGCAGCTCGGTGGCGAGGTGCCGGAAGCGCTCGCTGCGCAGCAGCTGCTCGGCCTGCTCGGGCGGCAGGCCCGAGGGGGCGGGCGAGGACTGCGCGGCGGCGCCCGCGGGTGCACCCAGCGCCACGCCGAGCAGCAGTGCGCCGGCCGCTGCGCGCAGGCGCGCGGCGACCCTCACCTCGACAGCTCCTTCACCAGCGGCAGCAGCCTGCCGGCGACGACCTCGGGCGTCAGCGGCCCGACGTGCTTGAAGCGGATCACGCCCGCGCGGTCGACGAGGAAGGTCTCGGGCACGCCGTAGACGCCGTAGTCGAGCGCGGCGGCGCCGGGCCGGTCGGCGACGACCACCTGGTAGGGATTGCCGTGCTTCGCGAGCCAGCCGGTGGCCGCGCCCGGCTCGTCCTTGTAGTTGAAGCCCACGATCGGCAGCACGCCCTGCCTGTGCAGCTTCAGCAGCTCCGGATGCTCGACCAGGCAGGGCACGCACCATGACGCGAACACGTTGAGCAGCCAGACCCTGCCGGCCATCGCCTGCGGCTGCCAGGTCTCGGCGGGCCGCTCCAGGAGCGGCAGCGTGAACGCGGGCGCCGGCTTGCCGATCAGCGGCGACGGGATCTCGCGCGGGTCCTTCGACAGCCCGCGCAGCAGGAAGGCGGCGAGCACCACGAACAGGATCGCGGGGATCAGGTACTTCAGCGTGCGCATCGCCGGACGCGCTCCGTCAGGCGGGCGCCGTCGCGCCGCGCGCTGCGGCACCCGCGCCGCGGGCCGCGCGGTAGCGGCGGTCGGAGATGGCGACGAAGCCGCCGATCGCCATCATGAAGCAGCCGGCCCAGATCCAGTCGACGAAGGGCTTCACCCAGGTCTTCACGGTCCAGCGGCCGTCGGGCAGCTGCTCGCCCAGCGACACGTAGAGATCGCGCGTGAGGCCCGAGTCGATCGCCGCCTCGGTCATCACCATCTGCGTGGTCTTGTAGAAGCGCTTCTCGGGCAGCAGGTCGAAGAGCGCGCGGCCGTCCCGGGAGACCTGCACGCGTGCGCGGATCGCGCGGTAGTTGGGGCCGGCGACCTCGGCGAGGTCGGTGAGCCGCAGTTCGTAGTCGCGGACGGTGACCACCTGGCCCGGGCCGAGCGCCGCGTCGACCTCGATCTCCAGCGTCTTCACGCAGGCCACGCCGATGCAGAAGACGCCGACGCCCGCGTGCGCGAGGATCATGCCCCAGAAGCCGCCCGGCAGCGCGCGCAGCCGCGCGCCCCAGCCCGGTGCCTTCACCTGCGACGCGCGGTCGTGGATCGCGACGAGGCTCGCGGCGATCAGCCACAGCCCGAGGAAGACGCCGGTGGCGAAGGCCACGGTCCCGAGGGTCGAGCCGCCGGCCTCGCTGCCGAAGCGGCCCGAGGTCAGCGCGACGAGCACGGTCGCCGCGACCGCGATGCCGAACGCCCACTTCAGCCGCACCGCGAGTTCGGGCAGCGGCGCGTCGCGCCAGCGCGCGATCGGTCCGATGCCCATCAGGAACGCGGCCGGCGCCATCAGCGGGAAGAACACCGCCTCGAAGTACGGCGGGCCGACCGAGATCTTGCCGAGCTCGAGCGTGTCGAGCACCAGCGGGTACATCGTCCCCAGCAGCACCGAGCCGGCGGCGGTGGCCATCAGCAGGTTGTTCGCGAGCAGGTAGCCCTCGCGCGAGCTCGCCGAGAACGACACCGGCGCGACGTTGCCGGTCACGCCCGGTCCGCGGATGGCGAACAGCACCAGCGAGCCGCCGACGGCCACGCAGAGGAAGGCGAGGATGAAGACGCCGCGGGTCGGGTCGGTGGCGAAGGCGTGCACCGAGGTCAGCACGCCCGAGCGCACGAGGAACGTGCCCAGCAGCGACAGGCTGAACGCCGCGATCGCGAGAAGCAGCGTCCAGGCCTTGAACGCGCCGCGCCGCTCGGTGACGATCAGCGAGTGGATCAGCGCGGTGCCGACCAGCCACGGCATGAACGACGCATTCTCCACCGGATCCCAGAACCACCAGCCCCCCCAGCCGAGCTCGTAGTAGGCCCAGGCGCTGCCGAGCGCGATGCCCATCGTGAGGAAGCACCAGGCCGCGGTGGTCCAGGGGCGCGCCCAGCGCGTCCACGCCGCGTCCACGCGGCCGCCCAGCATCGCGGCGATCGCGAAGGCGAACGCGACGGAGAAACCCACGTAGCCCATGTAGAGCATCGGCGGGTGGATCACCATGCCCGGGTCCTGCAGCAGCGGGTTCAGGTCGCGGCCGTCGGCGGGCGGAGGGAACTGCCGCAGGAACGGATTCGAGGTGAACAGCATGAACGCGAGGAAGCCGATCGCCACCAGCCCGAGCACGCCGATCACCCGCGCGCGGAACACCGCGGGCAGCGTCGAGCCGAACGCGTTCACCGCCGCGGTCCAGCCCGCCAGCATCAGCGCCCACATCAGCAGCGAGCCCTCGTGCGAGCCCCAGCTCGCGGCGAAGCGGTACTCGACGGGCAGCTGCGAGTTCGAGTTGTTCGCGACGTTGACCAGCGTGAAGTCGTTCGAGACGAAGGATGCGGCCAGGGTGCCCCAGGCGAGGGCGACCAGCGCGAACTGCGCGTTCGCCGCGTTGAAGCCGGTGCGCATCCACGCCGTGTCGGCGCGCTGCGCGCCGAGCAGGCCGGCGACCGACTGCACCAGCGAGACCGCGAGCGCGAGCCAGAGGGCGAAGTGTCCGAGCTCGCCGGTCATTTCGCCTGCACCGTTCCCGACTGCATCGGGTGGCCCGCCTGCTTGAGCGCCTCGGCGGCCTCCGGCGGCATGTAGTTCTCGTCGTGCTTGGCCAGCACCTCGGAGGCCTTGAAGACGCCGTCCGGTCCGAGCGCGCCCTGCGCGACCACGCCCTTGCCCTCCTTGAAGAGGTCGGGCAGCGTGCCGCGGTAGGTGACGTCGATGGCCTTCGCGCCGTCGGTCACGCGGAAGGCCACGTCGATGCCGTCGCGCTTGAGGCTGCCCGGCTCGACCAGCCCGCCCACGCGGAACGCGCGTCCCTGGGGCGCCTCGTTCTTGGCGATCTGGGTGGGCGTGAAGAAGAAGACGATGTTCGAGCGCAGCGCATAGAGGACCAGGCCCACGGCCACCGACAGCACGGCGAGGCCGACGGCGATCCAGGCGAAGCGCTTCTGGCGGGACGTGAGGCCGCGTGGGGCGGCGGGCGTGGCGGCGTTCATCGGGGTGCTGCGAAGGGGTGGGGTGGGGCTGCGTTCAGGCGCCGCGCTCGTCCTCGTCGAGGTCGCGCTCGCGGCGGATGCGCGCGATCGCCTTGCGGCGGCGCGACCACAGCGCGAACAGCTCGGCGACGATCGCGGCCGCGGTGAGGCCGTAGGCGACGGCGATGAAGGTCCAGTGCAGATCGGCCATGGCGTGGGTCGCGGCTCAGGCGAAGAGCTGACGCACCCAGCGGGCATGCCGCTCGCGCTCGAGGATGATCGAGCGGACGCGGTGCAGCGCCGCCGCGATCGCGTACATCCAGGCCGCGAGGCTCATCAGCAGCATGCCGGTGAGCATCGTCGTGGCCATCCTGGGCGCGGCCGTCAGGCTCACGCTCGCACCCTGGTGCAGCGTGTTCCACCACCGCACCGAGAAGTAGATGATCGGCACGTTGACGACGCCGACCAGCAGCAGCAGCGCGCCCGCGCGGTCGGCGCGCTGCTCGTCCTCGATCGCGGCGACCAGGGCGATGTAGCCGAGGTAGAGGAACAGCAGGATGAGCGTCGAGGTCAGGCGGGCGTCCCAGACCCAGTAGGTGCCCCAGGTCGGGCGGCCCCAGATCGCGCCGGTCCACAGCGAGATCGCGGCCATCAGCGCGCCGGTGGGCGCGAGCGCGCGGCACATCATCGCCGACAGCCGCGTGCGGAACCCGAGGGTGAAGACCGCGTAGCCCGCCATCACCAGGTAGACGAACATCGCCATCCAGGCCGAGGGCACGTGGATGAAGATGATCCGGTAGACCTCGCCCTGCTGGAAGTCGGTGGGCGCGATGCCGAAGCCGATCCAGAGCCCCGCCGCGGCGAACGCGACCGCCGCCGCGGCGAACCACGGCGCGAGCCGGCCGGCGAGCGGATAGAAGGTCTGCGGGGCGGCGAAGCGAAAGAGGTTCATGCCGGGGTCGGGGTCATTCGACCGAGATGCGCAGCGCCTGGGCGGCCACCGGGGGGGCGGCGAGCGCGACCGTCAGCATACCAGCGGCCAGCAGCGCGAGATGGGCCGACGGGGACATCCCCGCCGCCTGCGCCTCGACCGAGCCGGCGCCGAACACCAGCACCGGCACGTAGAGCGGCAGGCAGAGCAGCGTGACCAGGGTGGGGCCGGCCTTCAGCCCCAGCGTCAGCGCACCCGCGATCGCACCGATGCCCAGCAGGATCGGCGTGCCGAGCAGCAGCGAGGCGAGCATCGTCGGCAGTACGTCGCCGGGCAGCGAGAACGCGACCGCGAGCACCGGCGTGAGCAGGATCAGCGGCAGGCCGGTGACCAGCCAGGCCGCGAGCAGCTTGCCCGCCACCAGCAGCGGCAGCGACCGGCCGCTGGCGATCATCGCATCGAGCGTGCCGTCGGCGTGGTCGTGCTCGAACAGGCGAGGCAGCGCGAGCATCGCCGCGAGCAGCGCCGCGACCCAGATCACGCCCGGACCGATCCGGGTCAGCCACTCGCGCTGCGGACCGACCGCGAGCGGGAACATCGAGCAGGCGAGCGCGAAGAAGCCGAGCACGTTCAGCGCGTCGCTGCGCCGGCGAAGCGCGAGCTTCAGGTCGCGGCGCAGTGCCCAGCCGAAGGTGCCGAGCCCGGTCATCGCGGCACGCCGGGTCCGGCCGCGGCCTCGTGGGCCCGCCCGGCGTTCGCAGCGTCGGACGCCCGCGCGCGGCGCGGCGCGAAGTCGTCGATCCGCAGCTCGGCGACCCGGCCGGCGTCCGGGCGGACGGGCAGGTGGGTCGCGACGATCGCGGCGCCGCCGCGCGCGAGGTGGGCGGCCAGCATCCGCGCGAGCAGTTCGGCGCCGTCGCGGTCGAGCGCCGCGCTCGGCTCGTCCATCAGCCACAGCGGCCGCACCGGCGCGTGCAGCGCGAGCGCGAAGCGGGCCAGCGCGAGCCGCTGGCGCTGGCCCTGCGACAGCCGTCGGGTCTCGATGTCGCGCTGCCGCGAGAGGCCGACCTCGGCGAGCGCGTCGCGCAGCGCGGGCGCGTCGTCGGCCGCGGCGGTGCCGTCGAGCGCGGCCGACAGCGCGAGGTTCTCGACCGCGGTCAGCTCGCCCTTGGCCCCGGCCGCGTGGCCCTGGTAGAGCGCGGTCGGACAGAGGTCGCGGGGCCGCAGCGGGCGCGCCGGCGTGCCCGTCGACAGGGTGCCGGCCGCGAGCGGGGCCAGCCCGAGCAGGCCGCGCAGCAGGCTGCTCTTGCCGGAGCCGTTCGGGCCGACCAGCAGCAGCAGGTCGCCGGCCGACGCCGCGAACGACAGGCCGGCGAACAGCCGCCGCTCGCCGCGCGACAGCGCGAGGCCGTCGCCGCGCAGCCCGTCGAACGCGAGCGCGGTCAATCGACCACCGTGTCGATCAGCACGCGCACGCCGGTCGCACCGGGGGCGACCGGCGCCGACGCGCCCTGCAGGTCGCCGGCGCGCGCCGCGGCCTCGCCGCTGCGCGAGACGCGCGCGAGGACGACGACGCGGGTGCCGGCGGGCACGGCGGACAGCCGCGCCATCGGCGCCATCGCGAGCGTGTCGTCGAGGACGAAGTCCATCGGCAGGTCGGCGCCGCGGGCGCGCAGCACCGCCACCGGCGGGCCCGCGGGGCGGCCGTCGGCGTCGAGCGTGCGCGCGACGACGAACACCGTGGCCTGCCGGTCGAGCTTCGATGCGATCCTCGACTCGAGCTCGATCCGGCCGCGCAGCGCGGCCTTCGCCGACGCGGCGGGGTCCGCGGCGCCCGCGCCGGGCACGGCGGGCGCGCCGGGGCCGGTGGGCGACCCGCCCGCGACCGGGCCGCCGCCGGCCGCGCCGGCGGCCGCCGCATCCTCGCGCGGACCGACCCGCGGCGGGCGCCCCGCCTTCAGGTCGGCGACGAACCCGGCGACCTGGCGCGCCTGTTCCGAGTCCGCCGGCAGCACCTCCAGCAGCCGGGTCCAGAGCGAGATCGCGGCCGGGTAATCGTTGCGGCCGACCTCGTAGGCGCCGGCCAGCGCCAGCGCCTTCGGATTGCGCGCGTCGATCGCGAGCGCCTGGCGCACCAGCTCGATCGGCCGGCCCTCCAGCACCGCGCCCTGCGTCTGCGCGAGCGCGTCGGCATAGTCGACCTTGACCTGCGCGTCGTCGGGCGCGAGCGCCATCGCCCGCTCGTAGGCGTCACGGGCCTCGTCGGCCCGGCCGCGCGCGAGCTCGGCCCGGCCGAGCAGACGCCAGGCGTCGACGTCCTTCGGCGCCTGCGCCAGCCGTGCCCGCAGATCGGCCACGAGTTCCTCGAGCGTCGCCGGCTCGCGGCCCGCGGCACGCATCTCGGGCGAGGCCGCCTGGGGCGCGCCGGCGAGGAGGTACAGGCCGAACGTCGGCACCACCAGCACCGCCGCGAGCGCGGCCGCGGCCCAGGGCCGACGCGGCGACCGTGCGTCGGCAGCGGGCGGGGCGGCCGGACCGGCCGGGACCAGCTCGGCGTCGGCCTGGTCGGCGAACTCGGCGAGTGCCGCCCGCCGCTCGGGCGCGTCGGCGGGAAGGTGCGCGAGCGCCGCCTCGAGTTCGCGGCGCCGCTCGCGCAGCACCGCGCGGGCGGTCGCGGCAGCATCGGCCTCGGCCAGGGCCGCGCGCGACGGGCCGCGCAGCAGCGGCCACAGCACGTAGGCGCCCACGAGGACGGCCACCAGGCACAGCAGGACGAGCAGCAGGATCGGTGCGGTCACGAGGGGGCGACTGACGCGAGGTCGCGAGATGGGGACAACCCGGCATTGTCCCATGCCGGCCGGTCCCCCACCACCCGACGGCCCCGAGGTCCCGAAGGGCCGGATCCCGGGGCCGCGCGCCTCAGCCCGAGTGCGGGACGCGGCCCTCGAGCGGATACGCCGGGTCGTTGTAGCCCGGCGTGCTCGGGTGGCCGGTGGCGACCATGCCGTCGATCAGCGCCTCGTCCTCGGCCGACAGCGCGACGTCCGCGCCGTCGAGGTACTCGCGCATCTGCTCGAGCGTGCGCGGCCCGACGATCGCCGAGGTGACCAGCCGGTTGTTCAGGACCCAGGCGACCGCGAACTGCGAGGGCGTGACGCCGCGCGCGAGGGCGTGCTCGGCCACCCGCTGCGCGAGCACCAGCGACTCCTCGCGCCACTCGGTCTGCATGATCCGGCGGTCGTTGCGCGCGGCGCGCGAGCCCTCCGGCGGCGGCTCGCCCGGCCGGTACTTGCCCGCGAGCACGCCGCGGGCGATCGGCGAATAGGGTGCGACGCCGATGCCGTAGCGGCCGCAGGCGGGCAGCACCTCGACCTCGGGCATCCGGTTGAACGCGTTGTAGTAGGGTTGGCAGACGGCGGGCGCGGGAATGCCCTCGTCGCGGCAGAGCGCGACGATCTCGGCGATCCGCCAGGCGCGGTGGTTCGAGACGCCGAGGTAGCGGACCTTGCCCGCGCGGATCGCGTCGCCGACGCCGCGGACCGTCTCGTCGAGCGGCGTGTCGTGGTCCTCCTTGTGCAGGTACCAGACGTCGACGTGATCGGTGCCCAGCCGCGCGAGCGACGCGTCGATCGCCTGCGCGAGCCATCGGCGCGACAGCCCGCGCTGGTTCGGGTCCGCGCCCATCGGGTTGCCGACCTTGGTGGCCAGCACCCAGCGGTGGCGGTCGGCGGCGATCGCGCGGCCGGTGATGCGCTCGGACTCGCCGAGCGAGTAGACGTCGGCGGTGTCGATGAAGTTGACGCCGGCGTCGCGGCAGGCGGCGACGATCTCGATCGAATCGGCCTCGGTGGTGCGGTCGCCGAACATCATCGTGCCGAGGCACAGCGTCGACACCGACACGCCGCTGCGGCCGAGCTTGCGGTACTGCATCGCGAGTCTCCGGAAAGGTGGGCGTCGATTGTCCTACGAAGCGTGACGGGCACGGCGATTGCCTCGAGCCGGGCCGTCCCGTTTTCCGAGGAAGGCACGGCGAGTGCGCGTATCCTGTTCCTCCGACCGCCCCAGGGGAGTCCGACGATGCTGAGGACCCTGTTCTGGCGATTCGCCGTGCCCGTGCTGGTCGCGCTGTCGGTCGGCGCCTGGATCGCGGTGCCCTACGTGGAGCGGATGCTCACCGAGTGGTTCCGCACCGACGTCGACATGCGGGCGAAGGTGGTCATGAACACGATGGGCGAGACCCTGCCCACGCTGCTCGACCGATCCGAGCTGCCGCGGCTGCGGCGCTACCTGTCGAAGGTCACCGAGGACGAGCGGCTGCTCGCGGTGCTCGCCTGCCGGCCCGACGGCTCGACGATCCACCAGACCGACCGCACGCCCGCTCAGGTCGGCTGCGCGCTCGCCGCGCTCGGCGGCGAACCCGCGAGCCGCGTGCTGCGCACGCCGCAGGGCACGGTGCACGTCGCCCGCCACGAGCTGACCGCGGCCGACGGCCAGTCGGCGGTGGTGCTGCTGGTGCACGACATGTCGTTCATCGACCGCCGCTACACGAAGGCGCGCGACTACCTGATCGCCTTCGGCGTGATGTCGGCGCTGGTGCTGGCGACGCTGTCGGTGTTCGCCGCCTGGCTGATGATCCGGCGCTGGGGCACGCTGCTGGTGCGCGACATCCGCGCGCGCCGCTTCCTCGACGACGCCGAGGGACACACCAGCGCGCCGATCCTGTCGCAGGTGCGGCAGGTGCTTCGCGAGATCGAGCACGACCAGCGGCTGGAGATCGACTACCGCGAGAACTGGACGCCCGAGGCGCTCGCGCACGTGGTCCGCACCGGCCTCGGCTCGCCGCAGATGATCGTGGTCTCGAACCGCGAGCCCTACATCCACAACCGCGGTGCCGACGGCCGGCCGGTGGTCCAGGTGCCGGCCAGCGGCATGGTGACCGCGCTCGAGCCGATCATCCGCGCCTGCTCGGGCGTCTGGGTCGCGCACGGCTCGGGCAGCGCCGACCGCGACGTCGTCGACCTGCACGACCGGGTCGGCGTGCCGCCCTCCGACCCGGCCTACACGCTGCGCCGCGTCTGGCTGAGCGCCGAGGAGGAGGAGGGCTTCTACTTCGGCTTCTCGAACGAGGGGCTGTGGCCGCTGTGCCACCTGGCCTACGTCCGGCCCTCGTTCAGGGAGACGGACTGGCGGCAGTACCAGGCGGTGAATCGCAAGTTCGCCGAGGTGGTGACGAAGGAGGCGCGGACCGACCATCCGGTGGTCTTCGTCCAGGACTACCACTTCGCGCTGCTGCCCGCGATGGTCCGCCAGCGGATCCCCGGTGCGACGATCGTGCTGTTCTGGCACATCCCCTGGCCGAACGCCGAGACCTTCGGGGTGTGCCCGTGGAAGGAGGCGCTGCTGACCGGGATGCTGCGGGCCGACATCCTCGGCTTCCACACCCGCCACCACTGCCAGAACTTCCTCGAGACCGTGGACCGCCACGTCGAGTGCCAGATCGACCGCGAGCACATGACGGTGACGATCCAGGGGCACGTCTGCCGCGTGGCGCCCTATCCGATCTCGATCGAGTGGCCGCCGCGCTGGCTCGACGCGGTGCCGCCCGCGCCCGACTGCGCGCGCGCGGTCCGTGCGCGCCACGGGCTGGCCGACGACGTGCGCATCGGCGTGGGCGTCGAGCGCTGGGACTTCACCAAGGGCATCGTCGAGCGCTTCCTCGCGATCGAGCTGCTGCTCGCGCAGGAGCCCGCGCTGGTCGGCCGGGTCACGCTGCTGCAGGTGGCCGCGCCCACGCGCGGCAAGCTGCCCGCCTACCGGCTGCTGAAGCAGGAGACCGAGGAGACCGCCGCGCGGATCAACGCGCGTTTCGGCACCGATGCCTGGAAGCCGATCGTGCTGATCGGCGAGCACCAGGAGCCGGTGCAGGTCTTCGAGCTCTACCGCGCGGCCGACTTCTGCCTGGTCAACAGCCTGCACGACGGGATGAACCTGGTGGCCAAGGAGTTCGTCGCCGCCCGCGACGACGACGACGGCGTGCTGATCCTGTCGACCTTCGCGGGCGCCTCGCGCGAGCTGATCGAGGCGCTGCTGGTCAATCCCTTCGATATCGCCGAGACGGCGGCTGCGATCCGCACGGCGCTGCGGATGGACCGCGACGAGCGCCGCGAGCGGATGCGGCTGATGCGCCGGACGGTCAAGGAGAACAACGTCTACCGCTGGGCCGGCCGGATGCTGATGGACGCGGCGCGGGTGCGGCAGCGCCAGCGGCTGCGCCTGCGGACCGCGGCCCAGGAACGTCGCGATCTCGCTGCCTGAGCGCTCAGCCGCCGTCCGCGATCGCGTCGGCCGCGCGCACGCCCCACCACAGCGCCTCCTCGAACACCGAGTAGCCGGACAGGTCGGAGTGCGCGAGGCGCAGCGCGCCGTCGCCGTCGCGAAGCGCGCGCAGTCGCGCGTCGTCGAGCACGCCCGGCGCCGGGGCGGCCATGCCGTGACCGCGGACCGTGACGCGCACGCCGAGCACCTCGCGCCAGATCCGCGAGCCGTAGGCGCGCTCGAGGTCGAGGCCGACGAGCCCGAGCCAGGCGCGCGCGTCGGAGGGCGCGCCCGCCGCGGCGAGTCGCTCGAGCTCGGCGCGCGCGTCCCGGTCCGCGGGGGCGTAGGCGCGGTAGGCCGTCATCACCGTGGGGCCCGACGGATCGAGACCGATCTCCTGGTGCCGCGCGTGGACGAAGCCGAGCGCCGGGCTGCCGTGGACGACGTTGTCCCAGGCGAGCTCGTCCTCGCCGCCGGCGTGCCGTTCCTCGGGCGCGCGGCGGAACACCACGTTCGCGACCGTCCAGGGCGCGCGGCGCGGCGGCGGCGCGGCCGGCCATGCGTCGGCGAGCTCGGGCACGATCCGCGCGGCCACCGCGAGCGGCGTCGCGACGACGACGCGGCGCGCGCGGATCACCACCGGTTCGCCGAGCGGTCCCGTGCCCGACGGACCGCCGTGCGACCATGCCCAGCAGCGCAGCCCGTCGGCGGTGCGCTCGATCCGCTCGACCGACACCGGCAGCACCTGCCCCGCGTCGGCGACCGGTCTCATCAGGTGGCGGGCGAGCGGCGCGAGTCCGTCGGCCCAGGTCAGCACCGCGCCCGGCTCGGCGTTGCGTGCGCGGCCGCGGCGGGCGGCGAAGTAGTGCGCGAGCGCCCAGGCCGAGACCTCGTCGGGCGTCGCGCCGAACTCGTCGCGGGTCACGTAGTCGAGCCAGGCGCGCAGCGGCGCCGCGGTCCAGCCGCGCGCGTCGAGCCAGGCCGACGCGGCGAGCCGGTCGAGCGCACGACTCGCCGCGTCGCGCGAGGACGCGGTCACCGGCACGACGAACGCGCGCCGGCCGTCGCCGCCGCGCTCGTCGCCGAGCCGCGCGACCTCGGCGAGGAAGCCCTCGGCCTGCGTGCGCGCGTCGCCCGACAGCTCGGGCAGCGGTCCCGGCTGCCAGAGGTCGTCGACCAGCAGCCGATGCGCGGGCGCGTGCACCAGCGCCCGCTCGTCGTAGAGCGGCGCCTCGTCGCCGATGCCCTCGCGCAGCACGCCCGCGTCGGCGAGCAGTTCGCGGACGTGCGTCGACTCGATCGAGGGCAGCGGCAGGTAGTGGGCGCCGGTCGGGCAGCCGGTGCCGGCGAGCGACAGGCCGGCCGCGTTGCCGAGCGGCTCGGGCCCGGCCAGCACCCAGACGTCGCGCAGCCCCGCGCGGTGCAGCCGCCACGCGCAGCCGAGGCCGGCGACGCCGGCGCCGACGATCGCGACGTCGACGCGCCGTTCCGGTGCCGAGCGCCAGTCGGCATAGCCCGGCGCGCCGGCCCGCCAGCGCTCGCGCAGCGCATGGCCGATCGCCCGCCCCGGCGCGTCGACGCTCACCGGCGGTGGCACCCAGAACGGCCGGCGCGCGCAGCCGCCCATCGCCGGCCCCAGCGCGCCGAGCCCGGCTGCGACGCCCGCGGCGCGCAGCCACGCGCGGCGCTCAGCGCGCCACGCGCGACCAGTCGTCATGGAAGTACTGGACCAGCCGCTGCGTGTTCAGCCAGTTGGGCTCCACCGCGCGCGGCCCCATGTCGGGGGGGAACGCGAACATCTGCGCGGTGGTGGTCGCGTCGAGGAAGCGGGTCGGCACGCGGTACGCGGTCGGCGGCACGAAACCCGCCTGCGGCGAGGCGGCGACGAAGCCCCATTCGCCGAACGAGGGCACGTGCGCGTGGTAGGGCACCGTCGAATAGCCGGCCTCCTTCAGCGTCGCGACCACCGACCAGTACGCGTGCGGCGCGAACCACGGCGAGGCCGCCTGGATCGCGACCTGCGCCCGCGGCGTCAGCACCTGCTTCAGCCGCGCGTAGAACGGCACCGAGTAGAGCTTGCCGAGCGCGTGGTTGGTCGGGTCGGGCAGATCGACGATCGCGACGTCGTAGGGCGCGTCGTCGGCGGTCTCGAGCCAGACGAACGCGTCGCGGTTGACCACCGTCACCCGCGCATCGCGCAGCGAGCCGCCGTTCAGCGCGACGAGGTCGGGCGCGTTCGAGAAGAGGTCGGTCATCGCGGCGTCGAGGTCCACCAGCGTGATCCGCTCCACCGTCGGATACCGCAATGCCTCGCGTGCCGCAAGCCCGTCGCCGCCGCCCAGGATCAGCACGCGGCGCGGCGCCGGGTGGTTCTCCATCGCGGGCAGCACCAGCGCCTCGTGGTAGCGGTGCTCGTCGCGCGACGAGAACTGCAGGTTGCCGTTCAGGTAGAGCCGCAGGTCGTCCTTCCAGCGCGTGACCACCATCCGCTGGTAGCTCGACGAGCGGGCATGGACGATCTCGTCGCCGAAGAGCCCGCGCTCGGCCCAGCCGATCAGCCGGTCCGAGCCCGCCATGCCGAGCGCGAGCACCGCCGCGACCCCGCAGCCCTTGAGCACCAGCGTGCGCCACTGCGGCAGCTCGGCCCGGAAGCGACGCGCGACCCAGAGCGCCACGGCGGCGTTGAGCAGCCCGAAGAGCAGCGCGGTGCGGGCGAGCCCGAGCCGGGGCGCGAGCACCAGCGGGAACAGCAGCGAGACCGCGAGCGCGCCGAGGTAGTCGAAGGTCAGCACCCGCGAGACGATCTCGGCGAAGGCGGCGCGCCGCGCATCGAGCACCCGCATCACCAGCGGGATCTCCATGCCGACCAGGGTGCCGATTATCAGCACCATCGCGTAGAGCACGACGCGGAACGGGCTGCCGGCCCAGGCGAAGACGACGAACAGCAGCGCCGCCGACACGCCGCCCACCAGCGCGACCAGCAGCTCGATCTCGACGAAGCGGGCGAGCACGTCTCGGTCGCGGACGTACTTCGACAGGTGCGCGCCGATGCCCATCGCGAACAGGTAGGTGCCGATGATCGTCGAGAACTGCAGCACCGAGTCGCCGAGCAGATAGCTCGCGAGCGCGCCGGCGACCAGCTCGTAGGCGAGGCCGCAGGAGGCGACGACGAAGACGGACAGGATCAGCAGCCGGTCGTGTGTCATGGCGGACGCGTGGACGCTTCGATTATGATCGGTTCGCGCCGCGCCGGCTCCCGGCGGCGGCCTCGCGTCGAACGGAGCGCTGACGATGGACGAAGGGCGGGTCTCGGAACTCGTGATCGGCTACACCGCCTACCTGCTCACCGGGCTGGCACTGCTCGCCGCGTTCTTCGTCGTCTACACCCGCCTCACGCCGTACGAAGAGCGCCGCCAGATCCGCGAGGGCAACGTCGCGGTCGCGGTCTTCTTCTCCGGCGCGATGCTCGGCTTCACCGCCACCATCGCGTCCGGCATCCTGACCCACGCGCACTACGGCAGCTTCGTCGGCTGGAGCCTGGCGGCGCTGTTCGTCCAGTTGCTGGTCTACGCGGTGCTGGAGCGGACGTTCTCCAACCTGAAGGGCGCGCTCGAGTCCGGCAACGTCGCCGTCGGCACCCTCGGCGGCGCGGCCGCGCTGTGCGCGGGCCTGATCAACGCGGCCTGCGTGTTCTGAGCCTCGTCCCCTCCCATCCCCCCTCTCTCCAGGAGCACGTCATGGCCCTCGGTGACTTCATCAGGAAGCAGTTCATCGACATCCTGCAGTGGGCCGAGCAGCCCGACGGGGTGCTGATGTGGCGCTTCCCCATGGCCGACCAGGAGATCCAGTACGGCGGCTCGCTGACCGTCCGCGAGGCGCAGGCCGCGGTCTTCGTCAACGAGGGCAAGGTCGCCGACGTCTTCGCCCCCGGCCGCTACACGCTGACCACGCAGACGCTGCCGGTCCTCACCTACCTGAAGAACTGGGACAAGCTCTTCGAGTCCCCGTTCAAGTCCGACGTCTACTTCTTCTCCACCCGTCAGCAGATCGGCCGGCGCTGGGGCACGCCGCAGGCGATCTCGGTCCGCGACAAGGACTTCGGGATGGTGCGGATGCGGGCGTTCGGGCTCTATGCGTACCGCGTCGCCGATCCGAGGAAGTTCTTCACCGAGGTCGCCGGCAACCGCGCGCAGGTGGTGGTCGACGATCTCGACGAGCAGCTCGACGGCCACGTGCTCGCGAGCCTCGCGGCCGCGGTCGGCAACTCGGGCGTGCCCTTCCTCGACATGGCGGCGAACCAGACGCTGCTCGCGCAGGCGATCGCCAAGGAGGTCGCGCCGATGTTCGAGTCGATCGGCCTCGCGCTCGACAGCTTCAACATCCAGTCGATCAGCCTGCCCGAGCCGCTTCAGGAGGCCCTCGACAAGCGGATCGCGATGGGCATGGCCGGGAACCTCGACGCCTATGCGAAGTTCCAGACGGCGAACGCGATCCCGATCGCCGCCGGCAACGAGGGCGGGCTGGGCGGTCTGGGTGCACAGCTCGGCGCCGGAGCCGCGATCGGCGCGGCGATGGGGCAGGCGATGGGCATGGGCGGGGCGGCCGCGCCGGCCGCAGGCGGGGTCGGCGCCGCCGCCGGGGCAGGGGCTGCGGCCGCCGGTGCCGCAGCCGAGTCGCCGGAGGACCGCCTCGGGAAGCTCAAGGGCCTGCTCGACCGCGGGCTGATCAGTCAGGCCGACTTCGACGGCGCGAAGGCCGAGATCCTGAAGAAGCTGATCGGCTGACCGGGCGCGCGCGCCGATGTTCTCCGCGCAGTGCCCGGCCTGCGGCGCGAAGGTCTCGCTGCGCGCGAGCACCTCGACGACCGCCGTCTGCGGGTTCTGCAGGAGCACCCTCGTCCGCCGGGCCGAGGTGCTCGAGCGGATCGGCGTCCAGGGCGAGCTGCTCGAGGACCACGCGCGCGTGCAGATCGGCACCGGTGGCCGCTTCGACGACGCCGGCTTCTCGGTCGTCGGTCGTATCCAGCTGCGCTACGACGACGGCGCCTGGAACGAGTGGTACGTGCTGTTCGACGACGGCAGCACCGGCTGGCTCAGCGAGGCGAGCGGACAGTACGCCGTGACCTTCGACCGCGGCCGCGAGCCGGCAGCGCCCGGCTGGGATGCGCTGTCGCCCGGGACGCCGGCCATGATCGGCGGCGAGCGCTGGACCGTCACCGACCGGCGCACCGCGCGCTGCACGGCGGCCGAGGGCGAGCTGCCGTTCCCGGTCGACAGCCGCTGGGAGGCGAAGGTCGTCGACCTGCGCCGCGACGACCGGCTGATGACCCTCGACTGGTCCGACGGCACGCCGCCCGTGCGCTTCGCGGGCCGCGCGGTCGAGCTCGACGCGCTGCGGCCGACCGGGCTGCGCACGGTGGCGGCGGTCGAGGAGGCCGCCGGCGCGATCGACGAGGGGCTGCGGACGCTGTCCTGTCCGTCCTGCGGCGCGCCGGTGCGCTACGTGCCGAAGCTGGCCGCGAACGTCACCTGCCGGCAGTGCAAGTCCGAGCTCACCGGCGGGGCCGGGGGCCTGGCCGTCGAGGTCGAGCGTGCCGACCGCGCGCAGCGCCCGACCTGGCTCGAGCTCGGCGACGCCGGCGAGCAGGCCGGCGAGCGCTGGACGGTGATCGGCGTGCTCGCGCGCCGCACGCCCGAGGATCCGAAGGAGTGGCAGGAGTACCTGCTGTGGTCGCCGAAGGCGGGCTTCCGCTGGCTGGTGCTGGTCGAGGGTCGGCTGCAGTGGGTCGAGGTGCTGAACGAGCTGCCCGACACCGCCGGCGGCGCGGCGAAGCTGCGCGGCGAGGCCTGGCTGCGGCGCGACGCCTACGTGGCGACCACGACCTGGGTCGCCGGCAGCTTCAACTGGCGGCCGAAGGTCGGCGACCGGGCGTCGGTGGTCGACTTCGCGCCGCGCGGCGGCGACTCGTCGCGGACGCTGACGCTCGAGAAGACCGACACCGAGGCCACCTGGTCGCTCGCTGCGGAGGTGTCCGGCGACGCGATCGCGAAGGCCTTCGGCAAGGCCGCCGCGCCGGCGGGCGCGCGGCCCGCGGCCGCGGCCGCCGGTCCGGGCGTCGCCCGGCGCCGGGGTCGCGGCGTGCGCGACCTCGCCTGGCTCTTCACCGTGGTGCTCGGCGTGCTCTCGCTGCCCGCGCTGGTCTTCGGCGACTTCGAAGACCTGGTGCTGGCGGGCGTGATCGCGCTGGTCGCGCTGTGGGCGCCGCTGCGGCTGACGAAGGACACGGACTGACGCGATGTGGCGCGTGCTCTACGTCATCTACGCCTGCGTGGTGATCGGCGTCTACACGCTGGTCGTCTACAGCGACGAGGCGGGCATGCGCGGGGGCAGCGGCGGCTCGAGCTGGCGCAGCGGCGGCGGCTCGGGGGGAGGCTGGTCGGGTGGCACCGGACACAAGTGACGGCGCGCGCCCGACGCACGTGATCGCCGACCTGCACGACGTCGATCCCGCCCTGCTGCGCGACGCGGCACGGATCGAGGCGCTGATGCGCGCGGCGGCGGATGCGGCGCGTGCGCGGATCGTCGCCGCCCACTTCCACCGCTTCGGCGGCGAAGGCGGCGTGACCGGCGTCCTGCTCCTCGCCGAGTCCCACCTGTCGATCCACACCTGGCCCGAGCACGGGCTGGCGGCGGTCGACGCGTTCATGTGCGGCGACGCGCGCGCCGAGGTCGCGGTGGCCTCGTTGAGCACGGCGATGCGGGCACGGCTCGGCACCCACGCCGTCGTCGTGCGCGGCGTGCGGCCGCGCCAGGCCTCTCAGTAGGCGTCCTCCCAGGGACGCGAGAGGCGCATCGCGCACTGGATCAGTCCGACCATCGTGTAGGTCTGCGGGCAGTTGCCCCACAGCTCTCCGGTGGTCGGGTCCACGTCCTCCGACAGCAGCCCGAGCGGGCTGCGGATCGCGAGCAGCCGCTCGAAGATCGCCCGCGCGCGATCGGTCTCGCCGAGCGCGGCGAGGGCCAGCACCCACCACTGCGTGCAGACGAGGAACGCGGTCTCCGGACAGCCGAAGTCGTCCTGCTCGTCGTAGCGCAGCAGGAAGTCGCCGCGGCGCAGCCGCGACTCGATCGCGCGGACCGTCGACGCGAAGCGCGGGTCGGAGGCCGGCAGGAACTGCAGTTCGGCGAGCAGCAGCAGGCTCGCGTCGAGCCGGTCGCCGCCGAAGGTCGAGGCGAAGGCCTGCAGCGCGGGGTTCCACGCGCGCTCGCAGATCGTCGCGTGGATCCGCGCGGCGTGCGCGGCCCAGTGCGCGCGGCGCGACTCGAGGTCGAGCTGCGCTGCGATCCGCGCGAGCCGGTCGCAGGCCGCCCAGCACATCAGGCTCGAGAAGGTGTGCACCCGGCGGCTGCCGCGCAGCTCCCAGAGCCCCGCGTCCGGGTCCTGGTGGTGGGCGACCGCGCGATCGCCGAGCTTCTCCAGCTCGGCGAAGATCCGCGCGTCCGCGGTGTGCTCGAGCCGCCGGTCGAAGAACGCGTGCGCGGCGGCGAGCACGGCCTCGCCGTAGACGTCGTGCTGGACCTGGACATAGGCGGCGTTGCCCACGCGCACCGGCCCCATCCCGCGGTAGCCCGGCAGCGACGGCGCGACGGACTCCTCGAGCACCGCCTCGCCGCTGATGCCGTAGACCGGCTGCAGCGGGCCGGCGCCGGCGTCGGCCACCACGTCGAGGATGTAGTTCAGGTAACGCTGCATCGTGCCGGTCGCGCCGAGCCGGTTCAGCACGTTGACGACGAAGTAGGCGTCGCGCAGCCAGCAGTAGCGGTAGTCCCAGTTGCGGCCGCTGGCCGCGGCCTCCGGGATCGACGTCGTCACCGCCGCGACGATCGCGCCGGTGTCGTCGAACGCGTTGAGCTTCAGCGTGATCGCGGCGCGGATCACCACGTCCTGCCATTCGAAGGGCACGGCGAGGTTGCGGACCCAGCGCAGCCAGTACGAGCGCGTCTCCTCGAGGAACGTCCGGCCGACCTCGCCGGGCGCGTCGCCCAGGGTCTCGTCGATGCCGAACAGCAGCGTGACCGAGCCGTTCGCGAAGAACGCGCGCTCCTCGACGACCTGAGTGATCGGCACGTCGGTGGTCAACCGGATCGCGCCGTCGCCGTGCAGGAAGCGGATGTGGTGGGTGCCGACCACGCGCTCGGCGGGGCGCGCGCCGTATCCGCAGGCGAGTCGCGCGCGGACGATCAGCCGCGGCCGGCCCGAGACGCGGCGCACGATCCTCACCAGCATCGCCGGATTGAACATGCGGCCGTACCGGTGGAAGCGCGGGGCGAAGTCGATCACCTCGACCTCGCCGCCGTCGTCGTCGACGAGCGTGGTCACCAGGATCGGCGTGTTCGTCATGTAGGTCTGCCGCGCCGTCGCCTGCCGCTCGATCCGGACGTCGACGAAGCCGTGAGCGGGCCGCGCGTCGCCCGACAGCAGTGCGCTGCAGACCGGGTCGCCGTCGAAGCGCGGGTGGCACCACCAGACGATGCCGGCCTGCGGATCGACGAGCGCGGCGGTGCGGGCGTTGCCGATCAGGCCGAGGTCGAGCGACGCACGGGCCGGCACGGCGTGCCGATCGGCCCCCACGGTCGCGGCGTCTGACGCAGGGCGGGCGGTCTCTGGCATCGGTGCTCCCGTGGCGGCGCGGCGGGCGCGGCGGGTCGCCGCGCGGGTCAGCCGAGGTAGGCGAGGGCCGCGCCCCGGAGCGCGGCGAAGGGCGATGCGAGCACGCCGAGCGGCACCGTGGCGAGCCAGCCGGCGAAGCGGCCCTTCGCCTCGAAGCGCGTCCGCAGTGCGTCGAGCGGCAGCTGCCCGGCGATCCGCGGGACGATGCCGCCGCCGATCACCACGCCGCCGGTCGCGTCGAACAGCAGCGCGAGGTCGCCGGCATACGCGCCCAGCAGATCGAGGAACGCGCGCGCCGCGCGGAGCGCGTCGGCGTCGCCGCGGGCGCAGGCCTCGAGCGTGGCCGCCGCGTCGACGTCGCGGCAGGCGCGGCCGGACTCGACGCACGCCGCCTCGTGCAGCAGCGCGAGCCCGGGACCCGACAGCAGGCGTTCCCAGGACGCGCGTCCGAAGCGCCGCGCCGCGATCTCGACCGCGAGCCGCTCCAGCGGCGTCTCGGGGGCCGCGCTCGCGTGGCCGCCCTCGGTCGCGAGCGGCTGCCAGCCGTGCGCGGTGCGCAGCAGCGCGGCCACGCCGAGCCCGCTGCCCGGGCCGAGCACCACGCGGTGGCCGTCGGCCGCGGCGACCGGCACGCCGCGGCCGGCGAGCGCCGCCGCGCCGCCCGGCGCCGGCTGCAGCTCGGCGGCGGCGAGCGAGGGCAGCGACCAGGCGAGCGCGCCGAAGTCGTTGAGCACCGACACGCGGCGCGCGCGCAGGCCGAGCTCGCCGGCGAGTGCGGCCGCGTCCACCGACCAGTCGGCATTGGTCATCGCGATCCGGCCGTCCTGCACGCGGCCGGCCGCGGCGATCGCGGCGCCGTCGATCCGCAGCCCGCCGCCGTGGCCGTCGAGGTGCTCGCGGCAGGCCGACGCGAGGTCGCGCGAGCGGGCGCGCTCGACGCGGCGCGGCTCGGTCAGCAGCCGGCCGTCGCGGGCGAGCGCGAAGCGCGCATAGGTGCCGCCGATGTCGCCGACCAGCACGACGTGGTCGCGGCGGTCCTCGTCGGGCGAGGGCTCAGGCATGGGCTCGGGTCCTCAGCATGTCGCCGATCCGGTTCGCGTCCGCGCCGTCGGCGAGCGCATCGCGCAGTTCGCCCAGCAGCGCGAGGCTCTCGCCGGGCGCGTCGAGCCGCAGGTCGCCGCTGTCGGCGATCCGCGGCCCGACCGCCACCGCGGTGCCGCGGTGGCGGCGGATGGCCTCGAACATGTCGAGGTCGGTGACGTCGTCGCCGAAGGCGATCGGCAGGCTGCCGGCGAAGGGGGGGTGCGCCATCAGCGCGTCGATGCCGCGGGCCTTCGTCGCCGCCTGCGGCTTGACCTCCAGCACGCGGCGGCCGCGCATCACGACGAAGCGCGGGTCGTGCGCCGTGCAGGCGCGCTCGAGCGCGCGGCGCAGCGCCTGCATCGCAGGTGCGGCGAGCCGGTGGTGCACCGCGATCGCGGCGCCCTTGTCCTCGACCAGGGTCGCGCCGTGCGTGCGCGCCTCGGTCTCGATGGCGTCGCGCAGCGCGCGAGGTGCGCGCTCGGCGTGCGCGCGCTCGGGCTCGGCGCGCGGGTCGCGGCGGACCTCCAGGCCGTGCAGGCCGACGGCGACGCCTCGGAAGGGCGCGAACAGCCGGTCGAGCGCGTCGATCGAGCGGCCGCTGACGAGGGCCAGCGAGCCGCCGCTCGCACGGTGCAGGTCGTGGAGCAGCGCGACGAGCGACGGCGCCACCCGGACCGCGTCGGGGTGCGACGCGAAGTCGAGGAGCGTGCCGTCGACGTCGAGGAAGAGCGAGATCGGCCGGGCGATGATCGGACTCCGCACGGGGGTCCGACCGATTGTACGTGCGCCCCGCCGTCAGTCGGTGCGCCGACGTGCGCCCGAGGGCGCACGTCGCGCAGGGCTGCCGCCCGACGGCGGGCCACCCGCGCCGTCGCGCCGGGCGCCGCCGCCATCGC